>JBFMFB010000016.1:0-49736 GCA_040752115.1 Pseudomonadota bacterium
ACACGGCCCTGCGCGCCTTAACGGACAGGCACCGCTGGCTACGGTCGCGGGATTGGTGATGAAGGAGAGGGAAAGACGGATGACCGGCCTACGGCCAGATGATCGACGGACCCACGCCGCGCGGCGAGCGCTGCGGCGTGCCGTAGGCACACCTTGATGGAAGTGACCGAAGCGCGCAGCGCGAAAACGGCAATGTGCGCAGGCCGATCAGGCGCCGCCTGTTCGGCGGTCTTGCGGGGCGCCAAGCCTGCGCGGCGGGGTGGGCGTCAGCCGACCCCTGGAGGCAAGCGCAGCGCGCAGCTTTTTTCGCCAAACCAAGGACACAGCAAAAAAGGGGGCAAAGCCCCCTCGGGCTACAACAGCCCGCGTTCGGCAAACGACAGGATGGCGCTACCGGCGACGATCAGGTGATCCAGCACCCGAACGTCCACCAGCGCCAGCGCCGACTTCAGCGTCTGCGTCAGCATCTCGTCGGCGCGCGAGGGTTCCGCCGCGCCCGACGGGTGGTTATGCACCAGCAGCAGCGCAGCGCTGTTCCTGGCCAACGCCTCCTTGACCACTTCGCGCGGATACACCGATGTCTGGCTCACCGTGCCGCGAAACATCTCGACGTATTCGATGACACGGTTCTGCGCATCCAGGTGGATGACGCCGAACACCTCGTGCTCCAGTGTCCCCAGCTTGACCCGCAGGAAGTCGCGCACCACCTGCGGCGAGGTCAGTGCTTCGCAGCTGCGCATCTGCTCGGCGAGCACACGCCGCGCAGCCTGTAGCACCTCGTCGGCATTGGCAGGACGGTAGTCGCCCGCGACATCGCGAACGAGAAGGGAAGAATCGAGAGAATGAGAAAGTTGTGACATGATCGTGCTCCTGTCCGAATCGGGCGGAATTGCCCGGGACCGGAGGAACACGGCGCAGCGCAGCAGTCAGGGGTCGCAGACGGCCGCCAGGACGCAAGCGCCTAAGCGCGCAGCCCTTGACGGCGAGAACGACGTGGTACGTTGAAGGGAACAGCAAGGCCGCCCCTCCGCACACTCCACTGCCTCAACGGCAAGCGGCGCGCGCAGGCCCAAAGGGCCGGAGGCGTCAGGGATCAAAGCCGCATGGCCACGACTCGGCACGAGGCGTGGGGCAACGCCAGCGAGCCCGACGGCACCATGTGCCGGGACGCCAGACCGCCTTGGGTGCTGGTGTCCGAAATAAAACTACACTTCTCGGACAAATGGGCTTGTCATCAGTCCGGAAAACATGTACAAATATCGGACAGGATAAAATCATGTCTGATCTCAAGTCCATCATCACTGCGCAAATCAATACTGCCGGCCCAGGCCATGTCTGGGTGCCGACCGACTTCGCTCAACTCGGCAACCGCGACGCCATCGACAAAACCCTGCAACGCATGGTTCAGGCCGGTGATCTGCGCCGCATCGACCGGGGCCTCTATGACAAGCCGACGCTCAACCGGCTGACGAAGCGACCCACTACTCCGGACTATCGTGCCGTGGTCGAGGCCATCGCCCGCCGCGATCAGTTGCGTTTGTTGGTGGATGGCATGACCGCCGCCAACGATCTCGGCCTGACCGATGCCGTGCCGGCCCGTGTCACCATCCATACCGATGCCCGCCGCCGCGCTATCCAGCTCGACAAGCTGACCATCGACTTCAAGCAAACCGCACCCAGCCGTCTCTACTGGGCAGGGCGTCCCGCCATGCGCGTCGTGCAGGCGCTGCATTGGCTGAAAGACACCTTAGTTTCTGATCGCGACCGTATCCTGCGCCGATTGGCTCAAGTGTTGGCAGACCCAACCCACGGTGCCGCGATCCGACAGGACCTGATTGATGGCTTTGGCGCGATGCCCGCGTGGATGCAAAGCCTGGTTCGTGAACTGCCCGGCTGCGATCCGCAGCTTGCAGCGGCCAAGATACCGCAGCTGCATAACGGCACGAAGCAGCCAGCGACCCGCCGCCGCTCGGCCAAACACCTGGAGGTCACCGGTTGAACCCGTCGTTCCACGATGTCATTGCCGCCAGTGACGCTGAGCGGCGCGACCTGTTCCTCGGAACTGCCGCCCGACTGGGCACCGCAGTCCAGAATGTCGAAAAAGACTTCTGGGTCTGCTGGACGCTCGATGCGCTGTTCAACGGCCTTGCGGTTGGCGGCCCCCGTCTGCTGTTCAAGGGTGGCACCTCGCTTTCCAAGGCCTTCAGTCTGATCTCCCGGTTCTCCGAAGACATCGACATCACGGTCTTCCGTGACGATCTGGGACAGGCGGCCGATGTGGCGGAGCTGACTGCCCTGAGCGGCAAGCAGCGCCGCGCGCGTCTCGACGCCATTCGCATCGCTTGTCAGGCCTACATCGCGGGACCGCTGACGGCGCAGTTCACGCAGCTCGCTGCATCCGTCATTCCAGAAGCCCGCTTCCGGCTGGAGCCTGACCCAGAGGATAAGGATGGTCAGACACTGCTGTTCTGGTATCCCGCCGTCACCGCCACCGGCGGCGACTACGTGCGCTCCGCAGTCAAGATCGAGTCTGGTGCGAAATCGGCGCTGGACCCGCACGTTGTGGCCATGGTCACGCCCTATGTAGCTCAGGATTTGCCCGATCTGGACCTGACCGTCACCAACGTCACCACCGTTAAGCCCGAGCGCACCTTCTGGGACAAGGTCATTATCCTGCACGGCCTGCGTCAGTGGCATGACCGCCGTGGCGAACTGCGGCACGGTGGACAGCGCATCTCGCGCCATTACTATGACGTGCATCAACTGATGCAGGCCGCATCAGCACACGAATGGCAGGCCGATCGTGCGCTCGCGATCGACTGCGCACAGCATGCGCGGCTGTTCTTCGGCAGCGCGGACCTGGGGCTCGATACCGCAATACCCGGCACATTCACACTGACACCCAGCGCGGCGATGCGGGATGCACTCGCCAGGGACTATGCGGCCATGTCCGGGATGATCTTCGGCGAGATCCCGGCACTCGATGCCGTGCTCGCCAGCGCGGAGAGGTTCGAGCAGATCGTCAACGGCGCCACAATAGCCGCGTCGCTCTCGCACGAGGAGCGGCGTGAATGACCGGCTACTTCAGCGACCGAGAGAATGGCCCTCGCGCCCGTACCGAGCAAGTGATCTCGCCCACTGTCTGGGCGGGCCTGGTTGGAACAGTGCAGGCGCTGATCAACAGCGGCGCCTTCGGCCTGCGGTTTCCCGAGCGCTGCGCAGACGGGCAAGCTATTTGTGGATGCGATTCGGATGCCTTCGCAGCCTCCGTGATTGCGGAGATGCCCGGCTTGGTTTGGCCGCTTGAAACCACCTGCGTGAAGGAAGAAGGGTTTTTGTCGCAGCGTCAGCCGTTCGCGCCGGATACGCCGCTGATCCTGGACTTCATTGAGTTCATCCACACTGCGGTGGCAAAGCCAATTCCCGGGAAGTATCACGATTTTTTCAGTCACCACCACCTGACGTTCGATCAGGAGGCCGGGCAAGAAGATTTCCGCGCGACCGTTAACCGCATCTTTGCGCGTAACGGCGTGGCGTTCGAGATGCTGTCGGCGGGTCGCATCGTGCGAGTTATTCCACCAGTGCTGGGCGAGGACTTGAACCGAACGCTGTTTCGAACCGGTGATCGCACTCTCGACAACATGCTGGAAGAATGCCGAACGAAATTCTCGGACCGCAATCCGCTGGTGCGCCGCGAAGCGCTGGAGCGCTTGTGGGATGCATGGGAGCGGCTCAAGTCTTTTGCTGACCCCGGAGACAAGAAGAGGTCGATCAAGATCATTCTCGACGCCGTCACCTCGGAGCCGTCGCTACGGGCGAGACTGGAGGCGGAAGCGACAGAGTTGAACTCCATTGGAAACAGCCACCTTTTTCGGCACTCAGAGCTCAGCCAAGTGCCGGTGATCGACGTGGATCAGGTCGACTACCTGTTCCACCGACTGTTCGCGATGATTCAGTTGATACTGAGAAAAAAAGGGATGGCATGAATATTCATGTATATCACTGCGGCGGGAATCAACCAAGAACAAGTGCAGCCTGCGACGCTCTTTTTATGGAGCGCTTCCTTCAGAAAATCCACACAGGGACTTAAGCATGGCAGATCCATCTACCGATCAGTACTCTGCTGGCGAGCAGGGCCTAGGGTACATCTACCAGCCGCGCTTCGCTTTGCTTAGGCTCTTGCAACTTCCGGAGAGCACATCGGTCCTGATTGAGAAGGACGACGACCTTGACTTCCTCGACAAAGACGGCGTCAAGACGCTCGCTTCCCTCAAGCACAAGGCGGTCGGAGATCGCTTGGCCGACCTGTCCATCGACTTTTGGAAGTCCGTCCGAATTTGGTTGGCACGCTACAGCCGCGACGGGGGTAGCCAGGCCGATCTCCGCTTCTTTCTGTTCACGACGGGAACCGTGTCGGAAAAATCGTTCCTCCGGCACTTCCTTCCGGATCAACTCCCCGAAGACGGTGGATCGACTTCGCTGTCGCAACTTGCCAACGCCGTGCTCACAAAAACTAAATCGGATTTGATCGGCACGATTGCCAAGGAGTTACACGAACTCAGCGATGAGGAAAAAGATGATTTCTTTTCACGCATCGTCATATTCGACGGCGGACCCAGAATCGTCGATGTGCCTTTGATCATTAAGGATCAGCACATGCGCAGTATCCGACGAGAATTCAGAGATGCCGTTTTCGAGCGCCTGGAAGGTTGGTGGCATGACGCAGTCGTCAATCTGATGTCCGGCAAGCGCACTGAGGCGATCTACGGCTATGAGGTCTCTGACAAGCTCTCCGCTTTTGCTGATGAGTACAAATCCGACAACCTGCCCATCACATTTCGTGGAAAGGCGCCCGCAGGTGAGATTGATGCAGAGAACGATCCACGGCTCTTTGTTGTGCAGCTACGAGAGATTGGTATTGCCTCCAACAGAATCCGTAACGCTATCCTGGACTACTACAGAGCCTTCGAACAAAGGTCAGTCTGGGCGCGCGAGAACCTTCTGGTCTCGGGCGAAATGGAAGAGTACGAAGATCGCCTCGTCGATGAATGGGGCCGCTACAAGGACGCGGTCTTTGAAGACCTCGATGAGGAAAGCGCCGAGGAGGTTCTTCTGGAAGCCGGGAAAGCTCTGTACAAATGGGCCGACTTGGAAAGCGGAAACATCGCGACGCTTCGCATTCGGGAACGCGTGACCGAACCGTACGTCCTGCGCGGTGGCTTCCACATTCTCGCGAACTCCCGACCCCTGCCAAGGGTGTACTGGCATCCCCGTTTCCTAAACCGCATCGGTGAGTTGTTGGGGGCGAGCAAATGAAACGATGGGACGAGCGACCATTTGAAGTACGCAATCTCTTCAACCCCGCCTTCTGCGGCCTGATCTTGTTCAGAGCCATGCAAGGATACGAGGAAGAGAACCCCGACGGCATACCGTTCTCCCTCGCATTACTGGTGTTGCCCTTGTGCCTGCAAAAGGACTCCCGCCAAGTGATCGCGGACAGTCCTCGCAGTTATCTCTTGAAGACGGTCGAAAAGAATCCACAGTTGCTGGTCGGCTTCGCCGACCGCGTAACAGATTTGATGCCATTTGCACTTGAAGCATTCGGCCTGTTGATGGAGAGGGGATGTTTTGTCGTGTCGCAGGATGGCCGGTTGAAGACCGTACCAGACCGAGTTCGCAAGTCCGTGACCGGCACAAGCGAATCCGTCTCCTGCCAACGCGTCGCACGCATCATCGGAAAAGAATTCGCCCGCATTGCGGACCGCGTAACGGTGTACACGACTTTTGGAATACGCCCATGAAAATCAAATCGATTCATATCTACAGCCACGATGGTCAGCGCAGGGACCTCCAATTCAATGTGGACGGCATCAACGTGATTACTGGTCGATCATCGACCGGCAAGTCAGCGCTCTCTGAAATCATCGAATACTGCATGGGGCGATCGACGTTCAACGTGCCCGAAGGCGTTATCCGCGACAAGGTGGCATGGTTCGCCGTGATCTATCAGTTTCCCCACGAGCAGGTGCTGATCGCCAAGCCAACACCGCCCGCAGGTGGGACGAGCTGTAGTACGGTCATGCAGCGACGGGGAGCCCAGCTGGCCGCTCCTACCTTCGAAGAACTTGTGGTCAATACAGACGATGACGCAATCGTTGCTCTATTGTCGCGATTGCTGGGTATCCCCGAGAACCGGACCGAAGTCGCCATCGAGCACAGTCGTGACAGCTACGACGCCAACGTCAAGCACACCTACTACTATCTCTTCCAGAAGCAAGGAATCGTAGCCAACAAGGATCAACTCTTCTATCGCCAGAACGAAGCATTCCAGCCGCAAGCTATCCGAGACACGCTACCGATACTGCTTGGGGTCTCCTCTCACGAGCGATACGAACTAGAAGCCAAGCTCCGTGCCGCCCAGCGTGAAATGAAAATCAACGCGAAGCTTCTTGATCAGGCCCGAGATGCCATCGATACGTCCCAACAAAAAGGGATCAGTCTGTTCTCGGAGGCCAAGGCAGTCGGCATCATGGATTCGGCGAACCAGCAGGCGGGCGCGGATGGCGTACTTGATGCCCTGCGTACAACACTCCGATGGAAGCCGGAATCAGCCCCAGAAGATGATGGCCACAGAATCTCCCGACTTGAAGACGACCTAAGCCAGCTGCGCAAGGATCGGCGGGAAATTCAATCGAAGATAGACGCCGCGCGCCAGTTCTCGAAGAAGGCTGGTGGCTTTGAGAGTGAGGCCGCAGAACAGAAGGATCGGCTGGCTTCGATCAAGGCACTTCCCAAGAACCCGCAGACGGGTGAATGGCAATGGCCGTTCTGTGAGGAGAACCTAGCCTTGGAATCACCCGTCGCCAAGATGTTGCTCAATGAACTGGCGACGCTGGATGCGGAAATGAGCATCGTTGCCGGTCAGCGGCCAATGCTGGAGGCGTACCTGACCGAGCAGGAGGGTAAGGTCCAGGAGATAGTTGATGCGATCAAGAACAAGGAAGTTGAACTTTCTGCGGCCATCACGGCGAACGAAGTTCTCGCGCAAATGGGCACGCGCAACACTGCGGCGGCGCGTGTTGTTGGCCGCGTTAGCTTGTTCCTCGAGAATCTGGTGCCCAACGAGGAGCTGGCTGCGCGTGAGGCTGAACATCGCCGCCTAAAGTTCAAAGTCGACGAGATGGAAAAGAAAATCGGTGCCGATGACAGCAACGAGCGATTGACGTCGATTCTGAACAACATCTCATCGCAGGTTTCACAGTACATCCGCACCTTTGAAGCCGAGTTCAGCGCATTTCCTGCTCGATTCGACCTCAACCATCTCACCATCATCTTCGACCGCCCGGATCGGCCAGTGCCGATGAGTCGAACCGGCGGTGGTGAAAATCATCTGGCCTATCACCTTTCAGCTTTGTTGGCGCTACATCTCTTCGCTGCGAAGAATAGCCGCCCGATTCCTCAGTTTCTTTTGATCGATCAGCCAACGCAGGTCTACTTCCCCTCGGAAAAGGTCTATCAGGAAGCAGATGGATCAGTGCAGAAAACGGAAGCAGATGCGGATCTTGCTGCGGTTCGCCGAATGTTCGAGTTGTTGTTGAAGTTCACGCGGGAGGATGTGCCTGGCTTCCAGCTCATCGTGACGGAGCACGCGAACCTTCGGGACCAATGGTTTCAGGATGCACTCGTTGAGCAACCCTGGACCAAACCGCCAGCACTTGTTCCGGAAAGCTGGCCAGACGAATAGGCGTTGGGCCTGTGATCAGGCAATCGCGCGTCCTTCGCATATCGTTGCAGTCCAACGCAGTGTGGCGCAGCCCCTTGAAAACTACGCTCGCACACGACTAGCTATGCCCCAGTATGCGATCCGATTTCGTGGGGCAAATTTGGGGCAATTTGAGCGCCAAACCATGCCCATCTATGCCAATTCGACCTCTGTGAGGCGATCGCCGTCATCCGTATAACTCGTTGCTGCAAAAGAAAAAAGTCGATCTCTGGCAGCGCACCGAGTTAGTGTCCCAACACAATCGGGGTGTGGTGTGCCAGTTCGGCGTTTCCGGCATGCGGCGAGTTCATCGGGGCAAAACTATTTGAGCTTGTCGGTCAGGTGTGGCGCGATGGTCTGCAGCAGTTGCGCAAAGATCTTCGGGTTGCCGGCAACGATGTTGCCGCTTTGCAGATAGCCTTCATTGCCGTGGAAATCGCCGACCAGGCCGCCCGCCTCCTGGACCAGCAGGCAGCCCGCGGCGATGTCCCACGGGGAGAGGCCGATTTCCCAGAAGCCGTCGAAGCGGCCAGCGGCGGTGTAGGCAAGGTCCAGCGCGGCGGAGCCGGGACGCCGCACGCCGGCGGTTTTCTGCACCATGTCGCGGAACATTCCCAGGTAGGCATCGAGATGGGTGAAGTCGCGAAAAGGGAAGCCGGTGCCGATCAGGGCGTCGGCGAGCTGGGTGCGCTTGCCGACGCGGATGCGGCGGTCGTTGAGAAAAGCGCCGCGCCCGCGCGAGGCGGTGAACAGGTCGTTGCGGGCCGGGTCGTAGATCACCGCCTGCGATAGCGTGCCCTTGTGCAGCAGCGCGATGGACACGGCGTATTGCGGGAAGCCGTGCAGGAAATTGGTGGTGCCGTCGAGCGGATCGATGATCCACTGGTATTCGGAGTCGCCCTGAGCGCCGCTCTCTTCTGCTAGAATCGCGTGCTCCGGGTAGGCGGCGAGCAGGGTTTCGATGATCGCGGCTTCGGCGGCGCGGTCCACTTCGCTTACGAAGTCGTTGCGGCTTTTGTGCTTGACCGTCAGCGCGTCGAGGTCGAAAGAGGCGCGGTTGATGATGCCGCCGGCGCGGCGCGCGGCCTTTACCGCGATGGTGAGCATGGGGTGCATGGGAATCCGTGGGAGTTTTAAGGAACGAAAAAAACACGCTATTTTAATGTGATTCGGCCAATGAATAAACCTGTTTTCCTGGACAACATCCGCATCGTGCTGAGCCACACCACCCATCCCGGCAATATCGGCGGCGCCGCGCGCGCCATGAAGACGATGGGATTGAGCCGGCTGGCGCTGGTCAGCCCCAAGTGTTTCCCCGACCCCCAGGCGGAGGCGATGGCCAGCGGCGCCGTCGACGTGCTGGAGGAGGCGGCCGTGTGCGCCACCCTGGACGAGGCGCTGGCGGGGACGGTGCTGGCGGTCGGACTGACGGCCAGGCGGCGCGATCTGTCCCATTCCATGCTGACGGTGCGCGAAGCGGCGCCGCAGATCATGGAGGCGGCGGCGCAGGCTCCGGTGGCGGTGGTGCTGGGCACGGAAATGTCCGGGTTGACCAACTCGGAGCTGGACAGGTGCCAGTTGCTGGCCACCATCCCTGCCAATCCGGACTACAGCTCGCTCAATCTGGCTGCCGCGGTGCAGATCGTGGCCTACGAACTGCGCCAGGCGCTGCCGGAGCTGCCGCTGCCGGCCGAAACCCCGCGCGAGCTTGCCAGCTTCGAGGAGATCGAGCATTTCTACCGGCATCTGGAGCAGACGCTGCTCGCCACCGGCTTCCTCAACCCCAAGCAGCCCGGACGCCTGATGCAGAGGCTGCGCCGGCTGTTTGCGCGGGCACGGCTGGAAAAGGAGGAAGTCAATATCCTCCGGGGCATTCTGGCCGCCAGGAACAATAACTGACCAAATCGCTAAGGTATGGCATAATTTCCGGCTTGGAAAAATCCTGATGTTCAAACGTTTGCGCGAAGACATCGCGGTCGTGTTCGAACGCGACCCGGCTGCCCGGTCGTGGTGGGAGATATTGACCACCTACCCCGGCATGCACGCCATCCTGATTCACCGCCTGACCCATCGCCTGTGGCGCTGGCGGTTCTACTGGCTGGGCCGGTTCACTGCACATCTGGCGCGGTGGCTGACCGGCATCGAAATCCATCCGGGGGCCGTGATCGGCCGGCGGGTTTTCATTGACCACGGCATGGGCGTGGTGATCGGGGAGACGGCGGAAATCGGCGACGACTCCACGCTCTACCACGGTGTGACGCTGGGCGGAACTTCGTGGAAGAAAGGAAAGCGCCACCCGACATTGGGCAAGGGCGTGGTGATAGGCGCAGGCGCCAAGATTCTTGGGCCGATCAGCGTCGGCGACGGCGCCAAGATCGGCTCCAACGCTGTGGTGGTGAAGGACGTTCCGGCGGGCGCCACGGCAGTCGGTATCCCGGCACGCATCCTCGACGACGAGGCGGCCAGACGCGAGCAGCACGCGAAGAAGATCGGCTTTTCCGCCTATGCCATCAGCGAGGACATGAACGATCCGGTGGCCAAGGCGATACACGGCCTGCTGGACCACACCGTCTTCATCGACCACCGTATCGAACTGATCCTGGCGCAGTTGAAGAAGCTCGGGGGCGAGGTGGCCGACGAGGCCGCGGCAACCGACAAGTTCGACGCCGGTTATTTGAATAAAATAGTTGACTGAAAATGTCGGGTTTTATATAGTGGCGCCTCATAATTTTTGCAATTCACTGTCGAAATGAGGCCATCATGCGTTTGACGACCAAAGGACGTTTTGCGGTTACTGCGATGATCGACCTGGCGCTGCGCCACGGCGACGGGCCGGTGACGCTGGCGGGGATCAGCGAGCGCCAGAAGATTTCCCTCTCTTATCTCGAGCAGCTGTTTGGCAAGCTGCGCCGGCACGGAATCGTGGAAAGCGTGCGCGGGCCCGGCGGCGGTTATTGCTTGGCCAAGGGCTTGGGCGAGATATCGGTGGCCGACATCATCCAGGCGGTGGACGAGCCGCTCGATGCGACCAAATGCGGCGGGATGGGCAACTGCCACGACGACCATGAATGCATGACGCACGACCTGTGGATCAACCTGAACAGGCGGATTCTCGACTACCTGGCGTCGGTGAAGCTGGCGCAGCTGGTCGCCGCTCAGCGGGGGGGAGCCGTCCAGCCGCTGTTCGACCGCCGCGGCCGGAAAAACCGGGACGAGAACGCGGTTCCGGTATAGGGAGTGACGCCCGGCTGGTTTGACCATGGAGCCCGTCTATCTGGACCATAATGCCACCACACCGCTGGATGAGGCGGTGCTGGCGGCGATGCAGCCTTATTTCCGGCAGCATTTCGGCAATCCCTCGAGCCGGCATGAGCTTGGGCGCGCCGCCCGCAAGGCGGTGGACGAGGCGCGCGAGCGGGTGGCGGCGGCCGTCGGCGCGCATCCCTCACAGGTGGTTTTTACCAGTGGCGGCACGGAGGCGAACAACCTTGCCATCAAGGGCATCGCCGCTGGCCTGCCTTCATCGCAGGTTGCGGTGAGCGGCATCGAGCATCCGTCCGTCGCAAAGCCGGCACAGGAATTGCAGAGCCGCGGCTGGAAGCTGCGGCGGCTGGTGACGGCCGGCGACGGCCGGCTGGACATGGCGGACCTCGAGCAGGCAGTGCGCGAGCCCAACGGCCTGGTCTCGGTGATGCTGGCCAACAACGAGACCGGCGTGGTGCAGGACTTGGCGGCGGTTGTGGAGTGCGCGCGCGCCGAAGGGGCATGGGTGCATACCGACGCGGTGCAGGCGCTGGGCAAGATGTCGGTGGATTTCGCGGCGCTGGGCGTGCACGCGATGAGCCTTTCCGGGCACAAGATTTACGGCCCCAAGGGCGTCGGCGCGCTGGTGGTGGACAAGCGGCTGGAAGTGGCGCCGCTGATCACCGGCGGCGGCCACGAAAAAGGGCTGCGTGCCGGCACCGAGAACGTGCCGGCGATCGTCGGTTTCGGCCTGGCGTGCGAACTGGCGGTGAAGCGGTTGCAGGAAGATTCGGCTCGGCTTGCCGGACTGCGCCAGCGGCTGGAGGACGGTTTGAACGCGGCGGGCGCGGTGCTCTTCGGCAAGGGCGCGCCGCGTTTGCCCAATACGAGTTTTTTCGCCTTCCCTGGCATCGAGGGCGAAACCCTCCTGATGGCGCTGGACCGCGCGGGTTTCGAGGTGGCAAGCGGTTCCGCCTGTTCCAGCGGCAGCGCGGAACCGAGCCCGGTGCTGCTGGCGATGGGCGTGGAGCCTGCCCTGGCAAAAGGCGCGGTCCGCGTCAGCCTGGGGCGGAATGACACCTTGGGGCAGGTGGACGAATTTATTGCGGCGTTGCAACGCGAGCTGCAGCGCTTGAAGAGCTTGTCGGCAATCGCAATATGAGAAGCCGGGTTTGACGGTTTCCAAACAGTTGAGATGGAGAAATTCAAGGTTATGGTGAAGCTGCCTATTTATCTGGATTACTCGGCGACCACGCCGGTTGATCCGCGGGTTGCCGAAGCGATGATTCCGTATCTGACGGAGAAGTTCGGCAACCCCGCCAGCCGTTCCCATGCGTTCGGCTGGGAAGCCGAGCAGGCGGTGGAGAACGCGCGCGAGGAAGTGGCGAAGCTGGTCAATTGCGATCCCAAGGAAATCATCTGGACTTCAGGCGCGACCGAATCGAACAACCTCGCCATCAAGGGTGCCGCCCATTTTTACCAGAGCAAGGGCAAGCACCTCATTACCGTCAAGACCGAGCACAAGGCGGTGATCGACACCATGCGCGAGCTGGAGCGGCAGGGGTTCGAAGTCACCTATCTCGCTCCAGAGGAAAACGGCCTGCTGGACCTGGAGAAATTCAAGGCGGCGGTCCGGCCGGACACCCTTCTCGCCTCGGTGATGCTGGTCAACAACGAGATCGGCGTGATCCAGGACGTGGCTGCGATCGGCGAAATCTGCCGCGGCAAGGGAGTCATCTTTCATGTGGACGCCGCCCAGGCCACCGGCAAGGTGGCGATCGATCTGCAGAATCTCAAGGTCGATCTGATGTCCTTTTCCGCCCACAAAACCTACGGCCCCAAGGGCATCGGCGCGCTGTTCGTGCGCCGCAAGCCGCGCATCCGGCTGGAAGCGCAGATGCACGGCGGCGGCCACGAGCGCGGCTTCCGTTCCGGCACGCTGGCCACCCACCAGATCGTCGGCATGGGCGAAGCCTTCCGCATCGCCCGCGAGGAGATGGGCGCCGAAAACGAGCGCATCCGCTTCCTGCGCGACAAGCTGCTCACCGGGCTGGAAGATATCGAGGAAATCTACCTCAACGGCGATCTGGCGCAGCGCGTTCCCCACAACCTCAACATCAGCTTCAATTTCGTCGAGGGCGAATCGCTGATGATGGCGGTCAAGGACCTTGCAGTGTCCTCCGGTTCCGCCTGCACCTCCGCCAGCCTTGAGCCGTCCTACGTGCTCAAGGCCCTGGGCCGCAGCGACGAGCTGGCGCACAGCTCGATCCGGTTCTCCATCGGCCGCTTCACCACCGAGGAGGAAATCGACTATGCGGTCGAACTATTGAAGAAAAAAATCGCCAAATTGCGCGAATTATCCCCGTTATGGGAGATGTATCAGGACGGCATCGACCTCGATACGGTGCAGTGGGCGGCGCACTAGATTCGAAGGCTGAAGGATGAGGGCTGAAGGATGAATGGGAGCGCTTGTGGGCGCACGAGCCGCTTCATCCTTCCGCCTTCCGCCTTCATCCTTGACTTTTTTTCGGAGAAAAAAGGCTATGGCATACAGCGAAAAAGTACTGGATCACTATGAGCATCCGCGCAACGTCGGCTCGTTCGGCAAGGACGAGGAGGGCGTGGCCACGGGCATGGTGGGCGCGCCGGCGTGCGGCGACGTGATGAAGCTGCAGATCAAGGTGAACGAAGAGGGCGTCATCGAAGACGCCAAGTTCAAGACCTACGGCTGCGGCTCGGCGATCGCTTCGTCTTCGCTGGTGACGGAGTGGGTCAAAGGCAAGACGCTGGATCAGGCGCTGGAGATCAAGAACACCCAGATCGCCGAGGAGCTGGCCTTGCCGCCGGTGAAGATCCACTGCTCGATCCTGGCGGAAGACGCGATCAAGGCGGCGGTGGCGGATTACCGCAGCAAGCATGGACAAGCGGCCGAAGAAAAAGCGGCCGGCAACGGATAACTCATTTTTTAGCCACGAATTTACACGAATGTTCACGAATCATTCAGGATGTCCCCATGCATCTGTGCTCACCGGCGATGGGCTGAAAATCCGCGACATCGAATTGTTTTTATTCGTGTCATTCGTGGCTGACTAACGTTTTTAGGCTCATCTCAAGGAGAGAAACATGGCAATCACATTGACGGAAAACGCGGCGAAACACGTACAGAATTTCATCACCAAGCGCGGCAAGGGCGTCGGCCTGCGGGTCGGGGTGCGCACCTCCGGCTGCTCGGGGATGGCCTACACCCTGGAATTTGCCGACGAGCTGGCGGAAGGGGATCAGGTGTTCGAAAGCCACGGCGTAAAAGTGCTGATCGACCCGAAAAGCCTGACGTATCTTGACGGCACCGAGCTGGACTACACCCGCGAGGGGTTGAACGAGGGATTCAAGTTCAACAACCCCAACGTCAAGGCCAGCTGTGGCTGCGGCGAAAGCTTCAGCGTCTGACCGAAAGGGGCAGCGGGCAGCCGGTCCGTCGATGACGAATTACGATTTCAGCCAAAGCCATTTCGAGCTGTTCGGCCTGCCGCCCGCGTTTCAGCTCGATCCGGAACGCCTGGAGCACAGCTACCGCGAAATCCAGTTGCGCGTTCACCCCGACAAGTTTGCCCACCTCGGCGAGCAGGAACGCAGGCTCTCCATGCAGTGGGCGACTCATGCCAACGAGGCCTACCAGACGCTGAAGAAGCCGCTCAGCCGGGCGCGGTATCTGCTGCATCTGCACGGTGTGGATACCCAGGAGGACACCAACACCGCGATGCCGCCCGAGTTCCTGATGCGCCAGATGGAATGGCGCGAGGCGATCGGGGAGGCGCGGGAATCGCAGGATGCGGCCGGGCTGGAGCACCTCCACCACCGGCTGACGGTGGAAATGCGCGAACAGCAGGCGCGACTGGGGCACCTGCTGGATGCCGAGAAAAACTACCCGGAAGCGGCGGCGCTGGTGCGTGAGCTGCGCTTCATGGAGAAGCTGGCGGAGGAAGTGGACCGCGCGCTGGAGATTCTGGAAGAATGAGAAAATCGGCTGAAGCAGCCGCATAGGGCGGCCCATGGCCGCTGTGGCGGGCGCGGCCCGCCCTATGGGTTCCTTCCAAACGGCTCGCGGCCATGGGCCGATTGTTTCGCTAACCCGCCTACCTGTTTAAATAGACTGCTAAGAACAATGGCACTACTCCAAATCGCCGAACCGGGCATGAGCCAGGCCCCGCACCAGCACCGGCTGGCGGTGGGCATCGACCTGGGCACCACCAATTCGCTCGTGGCGACCGTGAGAAGCGGCATCAGCGTGGTGCTCAACGATGAAAACGGCCACGCTCTCCTGCCCTCCGCCGTGCGCTATTTGCCGGGCGGCGTCGAGGTGGGATATCCGGCCTGCGCCATGCAGAACAACGATCCCCACAATACCATCGTGTCGGTAAAGCGCTTCATGGGCCGCGGGCTTTCCGACATTCCGGACGCCAGCCGGCTGCCCTACCAGTTCGTGGATGCGCCGGGCATGGTGCAGATCAAGACCGTCGCCGGCGTCAAAAGTCCGGTGGAAGTTTCCGCGGAAATCCTCAAGGTGCTGCGGCTGCGCGCCGAAAAGGCGCTCGGGGGCGAGCTAACGGGCGCGGTGATCACCGTTCCCGCCTATTTCGACGATTCCCAGCGCCAGGCCACCAAGGACGCCGCGCGGCTCGCCGGGCTGAACGTGCTGCGCCTGCTGAACGAGCCCACTGCCGCCGCCGTCGCCTACGGGCTGGACAACGGTGCCGAGGGCGTTTATGCCGTGTACGATCTGGGGGGCGGCACCTTCGACATCTCCATTCTCAAGCTTTCCTGCGGCGTGTTCGAAGTGCTCGCCACCAATGGCGATTCGGCGCTCGGCGGCGACGATTTCGATCAGCGCATCTACTGCTGGATGCTGGAGCGGGCCAAGCTGTCCGCCCTCAGCCCGAGGGACACCCGGCTGCTGCTGACGCGCGCGCGGGAAGCCAAGGAGCTGCTGACCGACCACCCCGAGGCGCACATCACCGTGGTGTTGAGCACCGGCGAGATGGTGGACCTGGTGCTGACTTCCGCCGAGTTCGCCGCCATGACGCAGGGGCTGGTCAACAAGACCCTGGCGCCGACCAAAAAGGCGCTGCGCGACGCGGGGCTCACGTCCGACGAGATCAAGGGCGTGGTGATGGTTGGCGGCGCCACCCGCATGCCGCATATCCAGCGCGCGGTGGGCGATTTCTTCCGGCAGGAGCCGCTCAACAACCTCGACCCGGACAAAGTGGTCGCTCTGGGTGCGGCGATCCAGGCCAACGTGCTCGCCGGCAACCGCAGCAAGGACGACTGGCTGCTGCTCGATGTGATCCCCCTCTCGCTCGGGCTGGAAACCATGGGCGGCCTGGTGGAAAAGGTCATTCCGCGCAACTCCACCATCCCCGTGGCGCGCGCCCAGGAATTCACCACCTACAAGGACGGCCAGACCGCTATGAGTTTCCATGTGGTGCAGGGCGAACGGGAGCTGGTGGCCGACTGCCGCTCGCTCGCCAAATTCGAACTCCGGGGTATCCCGCCGATGGCGGCGGGGGCGGCGCGCATCCGCGTCACTTTCCAGGTGGATGCCGACGGGTTGCTTTCCGTGTCCGCACGGGAGCAGAGCAGCGGCGTGGAGGCGTCGGTGGTGGTGAAGCCTTCCTATGGCCTGACCGACGCGCAGATCACGCAGATGCTGCAGTCGTCCCACGATCACGCTCACGAGGACATGGCTGCGCGCGCCTTGCGCGAAGCCAGGGTGGAAGCCCAGCGCCTGCTGGAAGCCGTCGAATCGGCGCTCAGGGAGGACGGCAAAGCGCTGCTGGCGCCCCAGGAACTGGACGAGATCGAGAGCGGAATGGAAGCCCTGCGCCGCGCGATCGAAAGCGGGGATCGCCATGCCATCGCCGCCGCCCAGGAGAAACTCAACCGCGCCACCGAGCCCTTCGCCGCACGCCGCATGGATCGGAGCGTGCGCCAGGCGCTGGCGGGCCACAAGCTGGAAGAGCTGGAAACATGAAAACGCCGGCACGCAAGGCGCACCTTGCGGGTTGGACAGGATTAACAGGATTTTTCAGGATTTACAGGCTTTAGGCTGGCAAGCCGATGAGCCATGCAGTATCAGGGTTGAAGCCCGCTCCTTGTTGCTACCGGATTTTTACTACCGGCTATTACCAGTCCAACAATCCTGTAAATCCTGAAAAATCCTGTCCATTTCGTTTTTTCGCTGATTGCTGAACCATGCCCCAACTGATCGTATTGCCCCACGAAGAACTCTGTCCCGAAGGCGCGGTGATCGAAGCCGAGCCCGGGGTTTCCATCTGCGATGCCCTGCTCGATCACGGCATCGAGATCGAGCACGCCTGCGAGAAATCCTGCGCTTGCACCACCTGCCACGTGATCGTGCGCGAGGGATTCGACTCGCTGCCCCCCGCCGAGGAGATTGAGGAAGATCTGCTGGACAAGGCGTGGGGGCTGGAGCCGACCTCGCGCCTCTCCTGCCAGGCGATCGTCGACGGCGAGGATCTGGTGGTCGAAATTCCCAAGTACACCATCAACATGGCCAAGGAGGGGAATTGACGTGCGCTGGACGGATACTTTGGACATCGCCATCGCGCTTTGCGAAAGGCATCCGGACGTGGATCCGCAATATGTCCGCTTCACCGACCTCCATCGTTGGATCACCGAGCTCGAAGGTTTCGCCGACGACCCCAACCGTTCCAACGAAAAAATCCTCGAAGCCATCCAGATGGCCTGGATCGAAGAGGCCGAATAAGCCCTTTGCCGCTTGAGTCCGCGGTTTCCAATTTCCTCCCGGTAACTTTTTTCCCCTTGCCCGGCATGCTAAACTAGCCCCATTTTTCCGGCTGGCCGTCCAGGCTTTCCCAGAACAGACCCTGGCTTCCCCGAGTGGATGTTGAATGGCTGAAGACAGCGATTTAGAACGAACAGAACCTGCGTCGCCCAGACGAATTGAGCAGGCGCGGGAAAAGGGACAGGTGGCGCGTTCGCGCGAGCTCACCACCTTCGCTGTCCTGCTCGCCGCCGGGGGCGGCCTGCTGCTGATGGGCGGCGGCCTGATGGAGCACATGAGCGCGCTCATGCGCGGCGGCCTGATGTTCGACAAGGCGGCGGTGTTCGACCCACCCCGCATGCTGGAGCGGCTGCACCAGCAGTCTCTGGATACGCTGATTGCGTTCCTTCCCTTCCTTGGCGTGGTGGTCGTGGCCGCCATTGCTTCCTCGATGCTGCTGAGCGGCTGGCTGTTCACCTTTCAGGCGCTGGCGCCGGATTTTTCCCGGCTCGACCCGCTCAAGGGGATCGGCCGGATTTTTTCCGCGCACAGCCTGATCGAAATGCTCAAGGCCGTGGCCAAATCCGCGCTGATCGGCGGCGTGGCGGTGTGGGTGATCTGGCACAACGCCGATGCCATTTTTTCCCTCGCGACGGAATCGCTGGATCAGGCGGCCGCCCACCTGGCGCGCCTGGTGGGCTGGACTTTCATGACGATCGCGGGCTCTATGGTGCTGGTCGTGGCGATCGACGTGCCGTTCCAGCTTTGGAGCCATAGCCGGCAGCTGCGCATGACGAAGGAGGAGTTGCGCCAGGAAGCCAAGGAAACCGAGGGCGATCCTCAGGTCAAGGCGCGCATCCGCGCCCTGCAGCGCGAGGCTGCGCGCAAGCGGATGATGGCGGAAGTGCCCAAGGCCGACGTGATCGTTACCAACCCGACGCATTACGCCGTGGCATTGCGCTACCAGGACAAAGGCATGCGTGCGCCGAAAGTCGTTGCCAAAGGCGCCGCGCTGCTGGCGGCGAGAATTCGCGAACTGGGCGAAGAGCATCGCGTGCCCATCCTGGAGGCGCCGCCTCTGGCGCGTGCCTTGTATCACCACGCCGAACTGGGCGAGGAAATCCCCGCAAAACTTTACACCGCAGTGGCGGAGGTGCTGGCCTACGTCTACCAGCTGCGCCATTTCCGCACCGTCGGCGGGCCGATGCCGCAAGCGCCGCAACATCTGCCGGTACCGCCCGAGCTGGATCCAGAGAGCCATTCTGAATGAACGCCAACGCCACGTCGGTGCTGAACCGCTTCAACCTCAGAGGGTTGGTCGCGCCGATTCTCATCATCCTCATTCTGGCGATGATGATTCTGCCGTTGCCGCCTTTCCTGCTGGATCTGCTGTTTACGTTCAATATTGCGCTGGCCATGATCGTGATGCTGGTCAGCCTTTATACCAACAAGCCGCTGGAGTTCGCGGTGTTCCCGACGGTGCTGTTGGTAACCACGCTGCTGCGTTTGTCGCTGAACGTCGCCTCGACCCGTATCGTGTTGCTGGAGGGGCACACCGGGCCGGATGCGGCGGGCAAGGTGATCGAGGCGTTCGGGCATTTCCTGGTGGGCGGCAACTATACCGTCGGGCTGGTGGTGTTCATCATCCTGGTG
This sequence comes from Pseudomonadota bacterium, assembly GCA_040752115.1. GTDB lineage: Bacteria > Pseudomonadota > Gammaproteobacteria > Burkholderiales > Sulfuricellaceae > JBFMFB01. The sequence continues at coordinate 19,461 of JBFMFB010000016.1, forward strand.
GTGATCAATTTCACCGTGATTACCAAGGGTGCCGGCCGGATCGCCGAGGTCAGCGCACGCTTCACCCTGGATGCGATGCCCGGCAAGCAGATGGCGATCGACGCCGACCTCAATGCCGGCCTGATCGGCGAGGACGAGGCGAGGAAGCGCCGTGCCGTGATCGCCCAGGAAGCGGATTTTTTCGGCTCGATGGACGGTGCCAGCAAGTTCGTGCGCGGCGATGCGATCGCCGGCATCATCATCATGCTGATCAACATCATCGGCGGACTGGCGGTGGGGGTGTTGCAGCACAATCTCGATATTGCCACCGCCGTCAACAATTACACCCTGCTCACCATCGGCGACGGTCTGGTGGCGCAGATTCCGGCGCTCATCATTTCTACCGCCGCCGGCGTCGTGGTCAGCCGGGTCACGACCGACGAGGATGTCGGCCAGCAGTTGCTGGGGCAGCTTTTCAGCCGCCCGCAGGTGCTGGTCATCACCGCCGCGATTCTGGGGGTGATGGGGATGATTCCCGGCATGCCGCATGTGGCTTTTCTGTTGCTGGCGGCGATGCTGGGCGGGTTGGCCTACTTCCTGCAGCAGCGCGCCGCCGCGCCGCGGGAGGAGCCGGCGCCGGTGGAGGCCGCGCCGCCGGAAGTGCAGGAAGTGGGCTGGAGCGATGTGGCGCCGGTGGATGCGCTGGGGCTGGAAGTGGGCTACCGCCTCATTCCGCTGGTGGATCGGGCGCAGGAAGGCGAGCTGCTGCGCCGTATCCGCGGCATCCGCAAGAAATTTGCGCAGGACATGGGGTTTCTGGTGCCCGCCGTGCACATCCGCGACAATCTGGAGCTGCGGCCAAACGGCTACCGCATCACCCTGAAAGGAGTGGAAATCGGCCAGGGCGAAGCCTATCCCGGCCTCTATCTCGCCATCAATCCGGGCCGGGTGCTGGGCAGCCTGCCCGGCACTCCCACCACCGATCCCGCCTTCGGCCTGCCGGCGGTGTGGATCGAGGCGGAGCTGCGCGAGCAGGCGCAGACCTTCGGCTATACGGTGGTGGACGCCAGCACGGTGGTGGCCACGCACCTGTCCAACATCATCCAGAGCCATGCCGCCGAGCTTCTAGGGCGGGAGGAGGTGCAGCAGCTCCTGGATCACATCGGCAAGGAGTCGCCCAAGCTGGTGGAGGATCTGGTGCCCAAGCTCCTGCCGCTCGGCACCGTGCAGAAAGTATTGCAGAACTTGCTGGACGAAGGCGTGCATATCCGCGACATGCGCACCATTCTCGCCACCCTGGCCGATCATGCTCTGCGCATCCAGGAGGCGACCGAGTTGACGGCGGCGGTACGCGCGGCGCTCGGGCGTGCTATCATTCAGCAAATTTACCCAGGAGCGGCCGAATTGCAGGTGATTGCGCTAGAACCCGAACTCGAGCAGATCATGCTGCATGCCGCCCAGACCGGCGGGGTTGAAGGGATGGGACTGGAGCCGGGGTTGGCGGAAAATCTGCTGCGTCAGACGGCTGCCGTGGCGGAGCGGCAGGAGCAGCAGGGGCTGCCGCCGGTGCTGATGGTGCCGGCTCCGCTGCGGCCGGTGTTGTCGCGCTTCCTGCGCCGTGCCGTGCCCCAGCTCAAAGTCATTTCACACGCCGAGATTCCTGATTCCAAAAATATCCGAGTGACGGCTACGCTGGGAGCCAGGGGATGAACGTCAGGAAATTCTATGCCGGTACCACCCGCGAGGCGCTGCGGCAGGTAAGGGATGCCCTGGGGGCGGACGCCATCATCCTGTCCAACCGGCAGGTGGGCGCCGGCATAGAAATCATGGCGGTTGCCAATATGGACGTGGCTTCCCTTGCCGGCTTCGCCGCCGCGCCGGCGATTGGCCATCCGCGTCCGCAGCCGGTATCCCAACCCATGCCGCAGTCTGCACCCGACCCCACGCCCGACCTGTTCCAGGAAAAATCCCCCCTGCCGGCGCAGACTGTGGTGCCACCGGCGCAGTCCTCGCAAACCGGAAGCCGACCGGCGCCGGTCGCTGCGCCGGACGGCGTGGTGCAGGATATCGTCCAGGAAATCAAATCATTGCGCGGCATGCTGGAAGGACAGCTGGCGGGCCTCGCCTGGGGCGAGATGCAGCGCAATCAGCCGGTCAGGGCAGAAATCATGCGCAGCATGCTGGCCGCCGGTTTCAGCCCCCTGCTGGCGCGCCAGCTGTTGGAGCGGCTGCCGGCCGACTGCGACGTGGCCAAGGGCATGAAGTGGGTCAAGGCGGCGCTTACGCACAATCTGCATGCGGTCCCCGCCGGAGCCGACCTCGTCGAGCGCGGCGGCATCTATGCGCTGGTCGGACCGACCGGAGTGGGCAAGACCACTACTGTCGCCAAGCTCGCGGCGCGCTGCCGGCTCAAACACGGCCCCGACAAGCTGGCGCTCCTGACCACCGACAGCTACCGGATCGGTGCGCACGAGCAGTTGCGCATCTACGGCAAGATTCTCGGCGTGCCGGTGTATGCGATAAAGGACGAAGCCGATCTGCAGCTTACCCTTTCCGACCTGCAGAGCCGGCATCTGATCCTGATCGACACGGTCGGCATGAGCCAGCGCGACCGCCGGCTGGCGGAGCAGGTGGCGCTTTTGTGCGGCGACGGCAGGAACGTCAAGCGCCTGCTGCTGATCAGCGCCAATGCCCAGGGCAGCACGCTCGACGACGTGGTGCGTGCCTACAAGGGCGCGGGCATGGATGGCTGCATCCTCACCAAGATCGACGAGGCGATCGGTATCGGCGGCGCGCTGGACGTGATCATCCGGCACAAGCTGTCGCTGCATTACATCACCAACGGCCAGCGGGTACCGGAAGACTTGCATCTCGCCAACGCGCTTTATCTGGTTGACCGTGCCTTCAAGGCCGTTCCGGACGCCCTTTCTTCTTTTTCTCTGCAAGAAGGCGATCTTCCGCTGGCGATGGGAGCGATGAGCGGTGGCGATGCCGGAGCTTATTCCCTGGCTGCCGGCGGCGTCGAGGCGGGGGGGTATGGTGGCTGAAATCATGCAGGATCAGGCGGAAGGCCTGCGCCGCCTGCTGGGCGGGGATTTCGTGCGGATCATCACCCTTACCGGCGGCAAAGCGGGCGTCGGCAAGACCAGCCTTGTCGTCAATCTTGCCGTCACTTTGGCCAGGCGCGGCAAGAATGTCATGGTGCTGGACGAACAGCAAGGGCAGAACAGCGTAGTGGGGCGGCTTGGGCTGGTTCCCCGCTTCGACCTGATGCATGTTGTCAGGCGCGAGAAGAGTCTGGAAGAAGTGATGCTCTCCGGGCCGGAAGGAATTGCCATCGTGCCGGCCGGCAAGGGAATGCAAGCGCTGGCCGGGCTTTCCGCAGCCGACCAGGAGTGGCTGGTGCGGTCGTTCGGGCAGCTGCCCAATCCCGTCGATGTGGTGCTGGTGGATGCCGCTGCCGGGATTGCGAGCAACGTCCTGCCGCCCAGCCTGGCAGCCCAGGATCTGGTGGTGGTGGTGTCGCAGCATGCGGCGTCGATCACGGATTCCTATGCGCTGATCAAGGTGCTTTCCCGGGATTTCGCCAAGCAGCGTTTCCATATCCTGGTGAATCGGGTGGGCAGCGAGGAGGAGGCGATGCGGATATATGACAACCTGTCGCAGGCCGCCGGCCGCTTTCTTGGCGTTACCCTCGATTTCATGGGTTTTGTCCCGGCGGATGAAAAGCTGCGGCAGGCCGCCAAACTCGGTCGGCCGGTGGTGGAGGCGTTTCCGCAAGCCTCATCTACGGCGGCCTTGCGCCGCCTGGCCGAAACCGTGGAGCAATGGCCCAGTCCCAACGGCGATCACGGCCGTCTCGAAGTGTTCATGCAGCGCCTGATCCAGAGCAGCCGCGTGGCGGCGGGGAGCTTTGGCTCCTGACGGCTAAACGGCACCTGAAGCGACGATGCGCCAAGCGACCAAATCCCGTGACAAGAAAGAACAGTTCATCGTCCAGTACGCGCCGCTGGTGAAGCGCATTGCGCATCATCTGGCAGCGCGGCTGCCGTCCAGCGTGCAGGTGGACGATCTCATCCAGGCTGGCCTGATCGGCCTGCTCGACGCCCTCGACCACTATGACGAACAGTTGGGGGCGCAGTTCGAAACCTATGCCAGTCAACGCATCCGTGGCGCAATGCTGGACGAATTGCGGCAGGGCGACTGGCTGCCGCGCTCGGCGAGGAAAAATATGCGCCGTATCGAAGCGGCGAACGCGGTATTGGAGCAGCGTCTGGGGCGCCCCCCGGGCGAGCAGGAATTGGCCGACGAACTCAAGGTGCCGCTGGCCGAATTCCAGCAGATGCTGCTGGACGCGCGTGGTTGCCAGTTGCTGCACTATGAGGATTTTCAGGGTAGCGACGACGAGGAGTTTCTGGAACGGCATGTCGCGACCACCCAGCCCGGGCCGCTGGAGATCATTCAGGATGAGGGATTCCGGGCCGTGCTGGTGGAAGCGATCCAGTCGCTGCCTGAGCGGGAAAAGCTGATGATGAGCCTGTATTACGAAGAGGAGCTGAATTTGAAGGAAATCGGCGCCGTGCTGGGGGTGAGCGAATCCAGGGTGTGCCAGCTGCATAGCCAGGCCATCGTACGGCTGCGCAACCGCCTCAAGGACTGGCTGGCGTCGGGCGGCTGACCGCGCCACGGAACGGGATCGGCATGGATTTTATCAGCATAATCGGCTTGGTGATGGCGCTGGCGGCCATTCTTGGCGGCCAGGTGCTGGAAGGCGGGCACGTCGGCTCACTGCTCCAGGTGACGGCATTCGTCATCGTCATGGGCGGCACCGTCGGCGCCGTCATGCTGCAAAGCTCGCCGCGAGTGTTCCTGCAAGCGATGAAATTGGCCAAGTGGGTGGTTTTTCCGCCCAAGGCCGAGGCGCAGCACCTGATCGAGCAGGTGCTCGCCTGGAGCCAGACTGCCCGCAAAGGTGGGTTGCTGGCGCTGGAGCCGGCGATCGAAGGACTGACCGATCCCTTCATGCAAAAGGGCCTGCAGATGCTGGTGGATGGCGCTGAGCCGGAAAAAATCCGCGAGGCGCTGGAAGTGGAAATCGGCACTTATGAGGAGCACCAGCGCCAGGCCGCCAAGGTGTGGGAAGGCGCGGGGGGCTATGCTCCGACTATCGGCATCATCGGCGCGGTGATGGGGCTCATCCACGTCATGGAAAATCTATCCGATCCGGCCAAGCTGGGCGGGGGTATCGCGGTCGCATTTGTCGCCACGATCTACGGCGTAGGTTCCGCCAACCTGATTTTCTTGCCGGTCTCCAACAAGCTCAAGGCCATCATTGCGCAGGAGGTGGTGGGGCGGGAGATGCTGATCGAGGGGCTCTGCTCGATCGCGAACGGCGAGAACCCCCGCGCAATCGAGACAAAATTGCAGGGTTACATGCTGTAATTGCGGTTTAGGCTTGGAAGAACAGGCCCTGTTTCGCCTTCCCCGAAACCCGACCAATGCCGGACTGAACATGGCGCGCAAGAAAAAGCACGAGGACCACGACAACCACGAGCGCTGGCTGGTTTCCTACGCCGATTTCATTACCTTGTTGTTCGCCTTCTTTGTCGTGATGTATGCCATTTCCTCGATCAACGAGGGCAAATACCGCGTATTGAGCGAATCGCTCGTCAACGCCTTCCAGAACGTCCCCCATAGCGCCGAATCGAGCCGGATCAGCCCGAATACGGCAAACCGCTCCTCGGCCGCCCAGAACATGCTCAAACAGCCGACGGCGATCAAGAAAGGCGATCCGGCGCAGGAATCCCGCCGCAAGCGGCAGGAAGAGAAGATGAAAGGGATCGCCAAGGATATCCTCAAGGTGCTGGAGCCGCTCGTCAAGGAAGGGCAGGTGAGAGTGTCGCAAAGCGTTCGCGGGGTGATGATCGAGATCAATGCCAGTGTTCTGTTCGCGCCGGGGCAGGCGGTGCTCGAGAAGGATTCGGTCCGGGTGCTGAAAGCGGTGGCGCAGGTGTTGGCAGGGGTGGAGAACGCGGTGCAGGTGGAAGGGCATACCGACAATGTGCCGATCGGCACGCTCGCCTATCCTTCCAACTGGGAGCTTTCCACTGCGCGCGCCAGCAGCGTGGTGCGCCTGTTCATCGAAAACGGGGTAGCCCCTTCGCGCCTGACAGCGCTCGGCTATGCGGAGAATCGCCCGGTTGAGTCGAACGATGCGGCGGACGGCCGCGCCCGGAACCGGCGCGTGACCGTCATGATCCAGCCCGATGCGCAGGAAGCAGTCACCCTTATTCCGTTGGGTGGGAGCGCTTCTCCGGCGCGGTAAAGGCCAGTCTTTGCTTTTTCAGCGTATCCTGCAGCGGAAGGGAGAGGAGGGTGGCAAGGCGCCGGAATGGAAATTAGACTTTACCCAGCGGACGTCCGCTTCCAAAGCCATAAGTCTGCCCGTCCGGGCCGTAGAGGCTAGCCTGGTTAGCTGCAGACTGCAGCACTGCCAGCGCTTGCTGATTGTGGCGCAGCCGGTTTTCGATCATGCTGCCGTTGGTTTCGTTGGCTTGACGAGCGGCGTCGGCCGCCTGCAGCAGATCGTTCCACAGAATCCGGAGTTCGTTTGAGGGGGAGTCGTGCCGTTCCAGCCATGCTTCCAAGCCTTGCCGGTCGGCTCCAAAGCCGGCGTCGGCGAGAAGCCGGCTGCGGTTTTCGGCAAGCCGGGATAGCGCGCTGACTTGCTCCGTTTTCCGCTTGGCGAGTTCTGTCAGATGGTCGGTATTGCCCTTGACAAGGGCATCCTGCTCGTCCTGCAGGATTCCGAGGAACAGCCGGAAAACCGCCAGCTCCGCCCGCAAGTTTTCGGCGAAAATATCGGATGCGCTGTGAGCCAAAGCTGCCGCCGACTCAGCCGTTCTGTTTCAGGACCAGTTCTTTGACTGAGGTGAGTAGCCGTTCCGCAACCGCATCCGGGTTGATCTTGAAGCGCCCTTCGCTGATCGCCTGCTTGATCGCTTCCACCCGTGCGGTATCTACGACCTGCACATTGGCTAGGCTGCTTTCCAGTGCCTGCAGCTGCGAGGACAGCGGGGTGAGCTTGACGTCATCTTGCGGTGCGGCCTGGGGAACGCTTGCCACTTTGCCGCTGCCGGTAGGAGCCGGTTTTGCCGGGCCGGTGCTTGCGCCTGCGAGGGGTTTGCTCGCTGAGTTGTCGATTTTCAAGATGTAGTCCTCAAATGTATTCCGGTTTACCCGTTCTTCGATGACTAATATAGCGGCGCCAGATGATCAAACTTTAGCCACCAAACAAAAAACTTTGCCAACCGGCTTCTGGCCTTGAAGTATAACAATATTTCCGAGGGGCGGGAAACGCCGCTGTCGGTCGGTTAGAAAGAAATTTCCACGATACCGCCTGCTCTCGCCGTGCCGCTTACCACCTGGCCAGACGGGGTGCGTACGGCAACCGCCTGCCCTTCCGCTGCATTGGCCAGCGCCTTGCCTTCCGAGCTTACGCTGAAACCGCGCCCCCGGACGACAAGCTTCACAGTCTGCCCCTGGGTGACGACCAGCGGTGGGCGCAGCGCCTCGGTACGCAGCGGGTAGCCGGAGGGCACGCTGCCGACGACGGTTTTGCCGATGGCCTGGGCGGGGTCGGTCAGGATTCCGGCGGGCAACTGGGTGATGTCTTCCGTTTTCATCAGGATGTCGGCTTGGCCGACGGTCTGGCCGTGCGACAGGGGTTTGGCGGCAATGACGACTTGGGCAGTAACTTTTACCGTGACCGGGATATAGACCGTCCATGCGGATGGCGCTTGGCAGCGGACGCCGATCGTGGTGCTGCCCCACAGGCGACTGCCGGCGGGAAGGAAAGCTTCCGGCTGGGGGCAGGCCGGCAGGCGCAAGCGCGGGTCGATGGCCCCAACGGTTACGGACGTCTGGCCGGGCAGCTCCGCCGCTTGCCGCAAGGCAAAGTTTTCCGCTACGGAGCGCAGTCCTTCCGCCTCGTGCCAGGCAATCTCCGCCATTGCGGCACTGGGTGGTATCAGGGTCAGGCAGAGGAAAAGCAGGCGCAGTAGCATCGGCGTAAGCATACGGTTTTGCGAATGGCGGCACAGGCAGCCAGCTGTTGAATATTAGCACGACCGCCGGCCCTGCGCCGGCGTGAATTTTTTCCTCCTGCGGCGTTAGCCAGTGATATACTTTTTCCGCTGGGTATTCCCCTCCCCACAAATTTCCCATGCCGGAACTGACCAATCCTACCGATATTGCGCGCGAAACCCTGAAGCTGCTGGCGGCGCGCCGGGTCGCTCCCACTCCCGAGAATTACCTGAGAATTTACCAGGAAATCGCCGGCGTTCCCCCGGCCGCGGAAGCTTCGGCGCACTGGGCCGAGCTGATCCGGGAATTGATCCGCCAGTGGGATTTGAAGCAAAGCGGCCAGACTGCCGCCCGCAAGAAGGAAACCCTGGAACGGGTGCTGATCAATTTCGCCAAGGACCCCGCCGTGCTATTCACCAAGCTGCAGGCGCTGGTGGGATCCTGGGCCGAGAATCCGGCGACCCAGCCCGGTATTCCGGTTGATGACGCGGCGGAAGAAGGTGCCGCCGGCGAAAACCAGATCAGGGTGGCGGCGCCCGCAAGCAGCTTCGAGATTCAGGTAGGGGATCCGAGACGTATGCTGCAGGAGATGTTGGCACTGACCATCGAAACCGGAGTGGCGCCGCGACTGACACAGTTTCCGGATCTCCACGGAGAAGCCAGCAAGCTGGCGCAGCAGGCGCGCGACGCTGCCGATGCGGGGGCGCTGCAAAATCTGGCCAAGGAGCTGAAGCGGTTTTGGGTCAAACTCGAACTGCGCAACGAATCCGATGCGCAGGTTCTCGACGGCCTGCTGAAACTGCTGCGCCTGCTGGTGGACAACATCAGCGAGCTGGTGCTGGACGACCAGTGGTTGCGCGGACAGATCGCCGTGGTACAAAACATCATTTCCCATCCGCTTGATACCCGCGTGCTGTATGACGCCGAGCGCAGCTTCAAGGAAGTGATCTTCAAGCAGAGCGCCCTGAAACAGGGACTGAACGAAGCCAAGACCACCCTCAAGAGCATGGTGACGGCCTTCATCGACCGCATGAGCGAAATGTCGGAGAGCACCAGCGATTACCACAAGAAGATCGAGCTATATTCGGAAAAGATCAGCCAGACGGAGGACATCAACCAGTTGAACCATATCCTGGGCGAGCTGATGCGGGATACCCGGGGAATGCAGCTGGACATGATGCGCTCGCGCGACGAGCTGCTGGAAGCGCGCAGGCAGGTGGAGGCGGCGGAGAACAAGATCCGGCAACTGGAGGCGGAGCTGGATCAGGTGACTGAACTGGTGCGGGAAGATCATCTGACCGGCACGCTCAACCGGCGCGGCCTGGACGATGCCTTCGAGCGCGAACTGGCCCGCGCCGAGCGTAGCAAATTGCCGCTGTCCGTGGCGCTGCTGGACATCGATCACTTCAAGCGTCTCAACGACACTTATGGCCACGATGCCGGCGACGAGGCGCTCGTCCACCTGGTGCGGATCGTCAAGGAAGCCCTGCGGCCGTCGGACGTCATTGCGCGCTTTGGCGGCGAGGAATTCGTCATCCTGCTGCCGGAGACGGCGATCGACGAGGCCGTCAAGGTCATGATCCGCGTCCAGCGCAGCCTGACAAAAAAGTTTTTCCTACACGACAATCAGCGCCTGCTCATTACCTTCAGCGCGGGCGTGGCGCTGCGCGCCTCCGGCGAGTCGGCGGACGCGGTGATTTCCCGCGCCGACGCTGCGCTGTACCAGGCAAAAGAGGCCGGCCGAAACCGGGTCATTGCCGCCGGCTAGGCGGCTTTTGCCGCAAGCGGCAAAAATTTGCCGCATGGCTTCAGTCCTGGATGCCGAGCTCCGGCCGCGCCTTCCGCCTTCCGCCTTCCGCCTTCCGCCTTCCGCCTTCCGCCTTCCGCCTTCCGCCTTCCGCCTCTGGCACGTTTCCTGCTTGACTCCGTTCGGAGATTCTTCGTCATGGAGCAAGCGATGGTTAGCGGAATGGATGCAGAGATCGGGTTTATGCGCGATGCGCTGAAGCTGCGCGAATACCGCCAGCAGGTTCTGGCGGGGAACATCGCCAACGCGGACACCCCGAATTACAAGGCGGTGGACATTGATTTTGCCGCGGCGCTGCGCAATGCGGAGAAAGCGCAGGCGGTCGCGCTCAACATCACTTCGCCGCGCCATCTGCAGGGGGCGCAGGGCAACCCGCTGGGTGCGCAGACCCTGTATCGCGCCGCCGTGCAGCCCAGCATCGACGGCAATACCGTGGACATGGACGTGGAACGGGCGCAGTTTGCCGACAATGCGATCCACTACCAGTTCGTCGTGGATCGCCTCAATGGCAGATTCAAAGAAATGCTTGACGCCATTCGGGGCTGACGATCATGTCTTTATTTAACTTGTTCGATATCGCTGGTTCCGCCATGACGGCGCAATCCCAGCGCCTCAACGTGGTGGCGAGCAACATTGCCAACGCCGATAGCGCCACCAGTTCCACCGGTCAGCCCTACCGCGCCAAACAGGTGGTGTTCAGCGCGGTGCCGCTGAATGGTGGGGACGCTGCCGGCGTCAGGGTGGCGAAAGTGATCGAGGACCCCGCGCCGATGAAGCTGATATACGACCCAAAGCATCCGCTGGCCGATTCGAAGGGGTATATCGCCATGCCAAACGTCAATGCGGTGGAAGAGATGGTGAACATGATTTCGGCGTCGCGCTCGTACCAGAGCAGCGTGGACGTGATGAACACGGCGAAGACGCTGCTGCTGAAGACGCTGACGTTAGGTCAGTAACCGGAAAGTTTGAAGTGAGGAGGTGTTTATGAGCACGGTTCAAGGTACGGCCAATGCAACCAGCACGCTGTCGGGCTCGAAAGGCAGCACGGGAAGTAAATCCTCGGTGCAGGAAACGCAGGATCGGTTCCTGAAGCTGCTGGTCACCCAGATGAAAAATCAGGACCCGCTCAATCCCATGGACAACGCGCAGGTCACCACCCAGATGGCGCAACTTAGCACCGTGAGCGGAATCGACAAGCTGAATACCACGCTCGAGGCGATGTCCGGTTCGTTTGCCTCAAGCCAGGCGCTGCAGGCGGCCGGCATGATCGGGCGCGGGGTGCTGGCCTCCGGCTCATCCCTTGTTCTGCAAAACGGCATGGCCGCAGGCGGTTTCGAGTTGAAGCAGCCGGTGGACAAGGCGGTGGTCACGATCAAGGATGCGGCGGGCAACGTTCTGCACCGCGTGAATATGGGGGCGCAACCTTCCGGGATCGTGACGTTCCAGTGGGATGGCGTCAAGGATGACGGTGCGCCCGCGCCAAGCGGCACTTACACTTTCGAGGTAAATGCCACCCAGAATGGTCAGAAGGTGACCGCCGACAGGCTTGCGCTTGGCCAAGTGGAGAGTGTTTCCATCGGCAGCGGGGGAGCGATGAAGCTCAACACCGACGGGCTGGGTGCGGTCGAGTTGGCCAAGGTTAAACAGATCTTTTAGATTGGGAGGAAATCATGAGTTTCCAGCAAGGATTGAGCGGATTGAACGCGGCTTCCAAAAGCCTCGACGTGATCGGCAACAACGTTGCCAATGCCGGGACGGTGGGGTTCAAGGGATCGCAGGCGCAATTTGCCGATGTGTTCTCCGCCGCGCTGGGCGGGGGCGGCGCCAGCCAGATCGGCATCGGCACCAAATTGGCGTCGGTGGCGCAGCAGTTTACCCAAGGCAACATTACCACGACTGCCAACCCGCTGGATATCGCGATCAACGGCAACGGCTTCTTCCGCATGAGCCAGAACGGCGCGGTTACCTATACCCGGAATGGTCAGTTTCAGTTGGACAAGAATGGCTTCATCGTGAACAACAATGGCCTGCACCTGACCGGCTACGACGTGGATGCCACCGGCGCCATTATCGCCACCACTCCGGTGGAGCTGCAATTTACGGCGAGCAAGCAAAGTCTGCCTTCCAATCCAACCGGGCTGATCAGCCTGGGCTTGAACCTCGATGCCAGGTCCGCGGTGCCGACCGTTGGTATCTTCAACCCCAACAACCCCTTAAGCTACAACAGCTCTACTTCGACGTCGGTTTATGACAGCTTGGGGAATAGCCATGTATTCGCTGTCTATTTCGTGAAGCAGGCGGCTCCGGTCAATACCTGGAACGTGGAGGCCACGTTTGACGGCACCGTTGTTGCTCCCGCTCCCGGGACACTGACTTTTAACGGTTCGGGCGCACTTACTACCGCGATGCCGCTTGCTCCGGCGATAAGTGTAGCGTTGACCAACGGCGCGAATACGCCCCTGGTTTTCAGCCTCGATTTCACCGGCTCCACCCAGTTCGGCTCAAACTTCGGCGTTAACACCCTGACCCAGGACGGTTTCGCTGCCGGCACCCTTGCCGGTTTCAATGTCGGCTCTGACGGCGTGATCGAGGGGCGCTATACCAATGGACAATCGAAGAATTTGGGGCAGGTGGTGCTGACCGATTTCGCCAACCCCCAGGGTTTGCAGCCCCTGGGCAACAATCAATGGGCGCAGACGCCGGAATCAGGACAGCCGCTGGTGGGGGCGCCCGGCACCGGCAAGATGGGGGTGATGCAATCGGCGGCGGTGGAAGATGCGAATATCGACCTGACCGCCGAACTGGTCGCCATGATTACCGCGCAGCGGATATACCAGGCCAATGCCCAGACCATCAAGACGCAGGATGCCGTGCTCCAGACCCTGGTGAACCTGAGGTAGTGAGGGCAAGGCGTGAGGGGTGAGGAGAAGAGATGGACCGTTTGATCTACATCGCGATGACCGGCGCCAAGCATACGATGTGGCAGCAGGCTTCGACCGCGCACAATCTGGCCAACCTGACGACCACGGGATACCGTGCGGAAACCAACGCATTTCGAGCCCTGCCGGTAATCGGCGAAGGCACGCCGACGCGCGCTTTCGTGGTGGATTCCTCCATCGGCGCGGATATGGCGCCTGGGGTGATCCAGTCCACCGGCCGCGACCTCGACGTGGCGGTGCAGGGCAAAGGCTGGATCGCGGTGCAGGCGCCGGATGGTACCGAAGCCTATACCCGCAACGGCAGCCTGCAGGTCGGCCCTAACGGCCTGTTGCAGACACGCGGCGGCCTGAATGTGCTCGGGGAGGGAGGGCCGCTGTCGATTCCGCCCGACAACGACATTACCGTTGCCAAGGACGGCACAATTTCCGCATTGCCAACCGGCCAGACGCTGACTGCCGTGACTTCGGTCGGGCGCATCAAGCTTGTCAATCCGCCGGAAACCGATCTGGTGCGAGGCGACGACGGCCTGTTCCGGCTGAGAAGCGGCGTGCCCGCCCCGGCCTCGGCAGGTGTCGCGCTGGCGCCGAAATCCCTTGAAAGCAGCAACGTCAACATGGTGGATTCGCTGGTCGCCATGATCAATCACGGCCGCCAGTTCGAGATGCAGATGAAGCTGCTGCAGCGGGCCGAGAACAACGAAGCCAAGGCAAGCCAGTTGCTCAATCTGAACGCATAACCTGTTTCATCGGAAAGGAACGACAAGATGATACGCTCGCTGTGGATATCCAAGACCGGGCTCGACGCCCAGCAGATGCAGATGGACGTGATTTCCAATAACCTAGCGAACGTCAGCACCAACGGCTTCAAGCGGAGCCGCGCGGTGTTCGAAGATCTGCTGTATCAAACCCTGCGCCAGCCCGGCGCGCAGTCGTCACAGCAGACACAGCTACCTTCCGGCTTGCAGCTCGGAACCGGCGTGCGTCCAGTGGCGACGGAAAAAATCCATACCCAGGGCAATTTGATGCAGACCGGCAATGCGCTGGATATCGCCATCAACGGCAAGGGGTTTTTCCAGATATTGATGCCGGACGGCACCACGGCTTACACGCGCGACGGATCGTTTCAGCTTGACAACCAGGGGCAGATGGTCACGGCGAGCGGCTATCCCCTGCAGCCGGCGATCACTATCCCGAGCGACGCATTGACCATCACGGTAGGGAGGGATGGAACGGTGTCCGTGACGCAGCCGACCTCCGTCAACCCGACCCAGATCGGCAGCATCCAGCTGGCGAACTTCATCAATCCGGCCGGCCTCCAGTCCCTGGGCGAGAATTTGTACCAGGAGACGGCAGCCTCCGGTTCACCTGCCGCCAACGTTCCGGGCACCAACGGACTGGGGGTGCTGAATCAAGCGTATGTCGAAACTTCCAACGTCAACGTGGTGGAAGAGCTGGTGAACATGATCCAGACCCAGCGCGCCTACGAAATCAACTCCAAGTCCATCCAGACTTCCGACCAGATGCTGCAGCGCGTGACGCAGCTCTAAGCGAGTGAGCGAGCCATGAATATTTACGATCCGCTTCTGAAAATCGCGACGGCATGTCTGCTGGTAGCGCTGGCCGGTTGCAGTACGGCGCCGACACCCATCGTCCACCAACCGATGACGGTGAAACCAGCGGCTGCCGCAGAGGCGCCGTCGGGCAACGGCGCAATCTTTCAGGCGGGCTACACCAACCGCCCGCTGTTCGAGGATCGCCGGGCGCGTAGCATCGGCGATACGCTCACCATCAATATTGTGGAGAAGATCAGCACCAGCAAGAACGTGAGCTCCACCGCTTCGCGCAAGAGCAGCGCGGATGTCTCCGTGCCCACTCCCACCGTCCTGGGCTACACTCCGACCCCATCCGGTCTTGGAGTATCGGGCATCACACAGGGGGCGAACTTCGACACCACCGTTACCGGCACGGGGAACCAGAAATTCGAAGGCAAGGGCGACAGCGCGCAGAAGAACGATTTCAGCGGCACCCTCACCGCCACCGTGATCGAGGTGCTGCCCAACGGCAACCTCCTGGTGAGCGGCGAGAAGCAGATGGCGATCAACGACGGAACGGAATACGTCCGTTTCTCCGGTATCGTCAACCCGGTCAATATCAATGCCTCGAACGCGGTGTCTTCTACCCAGGTGGCGGACGCGCGGATGGAGTTCAAGGGGCGGGGCGAGGTGGATCTGGCCCAGGCGATGGGCTGGATGTCGCGCGTTTTCCTGTCGGTGCTGCCCTTCTAGGACGCGGGTGAATCATGAACATACTTGAAAAAATGATGGCAGTGCTGTGCCTGGCTGCCGCGCTGTACGCGAACGCCGCCCATGCCGAACGCATCAAGGACCTGGCTTCGATCCAGGGCGTGCGCGGCAACCAGCTTGCCGGCTACGGGCTGGTGGTGGGGCTGGACGGCAGCGGCGACCAGACTACCCAGACGCCTTTCACGGTGCAGAGCATCGTCAGCATGCTAGGGCAGATGGGCATCAATTTGCCACCGGGAACCAGCCTGCAACTGAAAAACGTGGCGGCGGTGATGGTGAGCGCCACGTTGCCGCCGTTCGCCAAACCGGGGCAGACGATCGACATCACGGTTTCCTCCATGGGCAATGCCAAGAGCCTGCGCGGCGGCACGCTCCTGATGACCCCGCTGAAAGGCGCGGATGGCCAGATTTACGCCATGGCCCAGGGCAGCGTGATGGTGGGCGGGGCGGGCGCCGCCGCCGGCGGCAGCAGCGTGCAGGTCAACCATCTTTCCGTCGGGCGCGTGCCCGCCGGCGCCACGGTCGAACGGGAAGTGGCGACGCGGCTGGGGCAGGGCGATTTCATCAATCTCGAACTCAACCAGGCGGATTTCACCACCGCCAACCGGGTGGTGCAGGCAGTGAATCGCAAATTCGGCGATGGCACGGCCAACGCCATGGACGGACGGCTGGTTCAAGTCAGGGCGCCGCGCGACAGCAACCAGCGCGTGGCTTTTCTCTCGCAGATGGAAAATCTGATGGTGCAGCCGGGCGAAGGTGCGGCCAGGGTGATCCTGAACGCCCGCACCGGGTCGGTGGTGATGAACCAGTCGGTGCAGGTCGAAACCTGTGCGGTGGCGCACGGCAACCTGTCCGTCACCATCAGCGCCGAGCCAGTGGTGAGCCAGCCGGCGCCATTCTCCCAAGGGCAGACGGTGGTGGCCCAGACTTCCCAGATCGAGATCAAATCGGAGAAAGGCGGGCTGGTGATGCTGCCGGCAAGCGCGTCGCTGGGAGAAGTGCTCAAGGCGCTCAATGCCGTCGGCGCAACCCCGCAGGACCTGCTGGCGATCCTGCAGGCGATGAAAGCAGCGGGGGCAATGAAGGCCGAGCTGGAGGTTATCTGAAAGGGCGGAATAGACAGGATTCACAGGATTGTTGCAGGATTTACAGGATTATTGCCTTACCTGTTAATCCTGTCTCCATGAAAATGCAGCCTGGAGGCAGCGATGATCGATTCGACTGATCTGTCGGCAAGGTTGGCGCTGGACGTGCAAAGCGTCGGCAAGCTGCGCCTGCAGGCGAAATCCAACCCGGAGCAGGCGTTGAGGGGCGTGGCGCAGCAGTTCGAGGCGCTCTTCATGCAGATGATGCTGAAGAGCATGCGCGAAGCCACGCCCGGAGATGGCTTGCTGGACAACGAACACAGCCGCCTGTACCTGGAAATGCTGGACCAGCAGATGGCGCAGAAATTCAGCGCCGGCAAGGGCATCGGGCTGGCGGATATGATGGTCAGGCAGCTCGCCCGGCAGCAGGGCGCGGCGCCCTCGGCCGCCCTGCCGGAGGCTGCGCCGGCGGCTGGAAAGCCAGAGGGGAAACCCGTAGCCGTGCCGGCGGATTCTGGCAGGCCGGTGTCGCCGAACCTTGGCATGCGGAGCTTCGTCGACAAATTGTGGCCGCACGCGGCGGAAGCAGGGCGCGCGCTGGGCATCCCGCCGCATTTTCTGATCGGACAAGCGGCGCTTGAGAGCGGCTGGGGGCAGCGCGAGATCCGCGCCGCCGACGGTAGCGCCAGCCACAACCTGTTCGGCATCAAGGCCGGCAAGGATTGGAGCGGAGCGGTGGTGGAGGCGCCGACCACCGAATATGTCAACGGCACACCGCGGCAAAAGCTGGAGAAGTTTCGTGCCTATGCTTCCTATGCCGAGAGCTTTCAGGATTACGCCGCCTTGCTGCGCGGCAATCCGCGCTATGCCGGGCTGTTCGGCCAGACGTCGGATGCTGCGGGTTTCGCCCAGGCACTGCAGAGGGCGGGATACGCTACCGACCCCTTGTACGCCGACAAGTTGACGCGGATATTGACCGGCCCCACTCTGCGACAGGCGCTGGCTGGCTAAAGTTGACTGCGGCGATGCCGATATTAAACGCAAATGCGCTTCAGTCCGATGGCACTGTGGCGCGCGATACAGGAGCGGGATAAATGGGCAACAGCATCTTCGAAATTGGCTTGCGCGGCCTTAATGCCGCCCAGACCGGCATGGTTACCACTGGTCACAACATCAGCAACGCCAACACTCCGGGTTTTCACCGGCAGGAGATGTTGCAAAGCGCTGCGACTCCGCAAATGTTCGGTGGCTACTTTTTGGGTCAAGGCGTCAATGTCGATACGGTCAAGCGCGTCTATAGCCAATTCCTCGACAACCAGGTATCCCAGGCGCAAACCCAGAGCAGCAGCCTCGAAACTTACTGGACCCAGATCAAGCAGATCGACAATATGCTGGCCGATGCCAACGCCGGCCTTTCGCCTGCGCTGCAGGACTTTTTTACTTCGGTCAACGGCGTTTCCTCCGCCCCCGCTTCGGTTCCTTCCCGCCAGTCGCTCCTGAGCGGCGCCCAGGGAATGGTGGCGCGGTTCCAGCTTCTGAACGACCGCTTCCAGCAAATCCGCGACGGCGTCAATGGCCAGATTACTTCCAGCGTGAATGTGATCAGTTCCTACGCTCAGCAAATCGCCAATCTCAACAAGCAGATCATGCTCGCCAAGGGCGCCAACAACCTGCCGTCCAGCGATTTGCTGGATCAGCGCGATCAGCTGGTTGCCGATCTCAACAAGGAAATCAAGGTATCGGTGGTGATACAGAGCAACGGCGACTACAACGTGTTCATCGGCAACGGCCAGTCCCTGGTGGTGGGGCAACAGGCGTTTACCCTGGCGGCGGTGCCTGCGCCGGACGATCCCTCCGGGGTGGATGTCGCCGTGAAGACGGGGACTGCCACTATCATCTTGTCGGCGGAAAGCTTGCAGGGGGGGAATCTGGGGGGGCTGCTGGCGTTTCGCAGCGAAACGCTGGACAGCGCCCAAAACGGCTTGGGAAGGGTGGCGATCGGTCTGGCAAAGACTTTCAACGACCAGCACCAGCTTGGTCAGGATGCGAACGGCGCCTTGGGGGGGGATTTTTTTACCGTGGCCAGCCCCAACACCATTCCCAACGCCAACAATACCAGCGCCGGCGCGATCGCGGCGAGCTTCTCCGATGTCGGTCTGATCACCACTAGCGATTACCGGTTGCAAGCCGACGGTGGCGGCAATTACACCTTGATCCGCCTTTCGGACAATACCACGCTGTTTTCTGCGGCGGCTCTTCCTCAGACCGTGGACGGCCTGACTATCAGCGAAACCGTTGCGGGCGCGCTGGCCGGGGAGAGCTGGCTGATCCAGCCAACCCGCAATGGCGCGAGGGATATCGGCGTGGCGATCACTGACTCCGCAAAAATTGCGGCGGCAGCGCCGATCCGCACCAGTGCGGCGCTGACCAATGCGGGGTCTGCCACCATCAGCGCCGGCACGGTAAATACCGGCACGCCGGTAACCCCTGATCCGTTGCATCCAACCACCGATCTTAACTTGCAGCAGCCCGTGACGATCACTTTCCACACGCCTTACGACGGGCAGTTCGATGTGACTGGGGTGGGGGCCGGATTGCCGGCGATCAACCAGGTGTATACCCCGGGCGGCAATATCAGCTTCAACGGCTGGACGGTGCAGATCGCGGGAACCGCCGCCGCCGGCGATACCTTTACCGTCGGCCCCAATACCGGCGGCGTGGCGGACAACCGCAATGCCCAATTGTTGTCGGCCTTGCAAACCAGGAGTACGCTTGCCGGAAATACCGCCTCTTATCAGGAAGCTTACAGCCAGGTGGTGAGCCAGGTGGGAAACAAGAGCCGCGAGACCGAGGTGACCGCCAAGGCGCAAGCCAATCTGGTCACCGAAAGCCGGAAAACGCAACAGTCCCTGTCGGGCGTCAATCTGGACGAAGAGGCGGCCAACCTATTGCGCTATCAACAGGCTTACCAGGCTTCCGGCAAGATGATTCAAATTGCGTCAACGCTGTTCGAAACGCTGCTCAGCCTGGGTCAGAAATAGGGGAAAATATCATGCGGATCAGTACCAGCACGATCTATGAGTTAGGCATAGGCTCGGTTCAGCAGCAGCAGACGGATCTGCTGAAAATCCAGCAGCAGGTTTCGACCGGGCGCCGCATTCTTGCACCTTCGGATGATCCTGTGGCCTCCGCACAAGTGCTGGACGTCACCCAGCTCAAGGAACTGAACAAGCAGTACGATGCCAACGGCACCGCCGCCAAGAACAGGCTGGAAACCGAGGAAAGCGTTCTGGGTGCCATCACCTCGCTGATTCAGGACGTCAAGGTATTGGCGGTCAACGCCGGTGATTCGGCGCTCTCCAACGTGGACCGTAGCAGCCTGGCCACGGAACTGCGCAGCAGGTTCGAAGAACTGCTCGGCTTGGCTAACAGCACCGATGGCACGGGGGAATACATTTTTTCCGGCTACAAAGGGACCACCTTGCCGTTCTCGGAAGCATCGCCGGGAACCGTAACCTATAACGGCGACCAGGGGCGGCGGGCGCTTACCATCAGCTCGTCACGGCAGATTGCGATCGGCGATTCGGGGACGGACGTTTTTCAGCGCATAAAAAACGGCAACGGCACTTTTGTCGCGGCGGCCAGCAGCACCAATACGGGCACTGGCGTCGTCAGTCCGGGGGTGGTGCTGGATGCGGCCAAGTGGGCTGCCAGCGCGCAGAATTATCAGGTCGTGTTTGCCGTGGACAATACCGGTCTGACGTCGGTGACGACGTATGACATCGTCGATTCGGCCAACAATTCGCTGATAACCGGCGCGGCTTCGCAAACGCTCGCCAGTGGAACGGGGGGGCCGCGCTTCCCGCGAATTTTCACCACTGACAACACCATCAGTTTCAAGCAGTTACCTACCGATCCCGGCCAGCCACAATACCCGGCGAACCAGCCGGTTGGGTTTGCCGTTGCTGCCCCATGGGATCTCGGGATCGAGGTCAGCATCAGTGGCGCACCGGCAAGCAGCCAGGCGGTTGGCCCGTATGTACCGGCGCCGAGTATCGACACTTTTTCCGTTACGGCGAGCACCAATCAGGACCTGTTTGCCACCATCAACAATCTGATAACGACGCTGCAAACGTCGGTCAACAGTGCGGCTGACAGTGCCAAACTCTTCAACGGACTGAATGCGGCCCTCTCCAACCTCGATCTGGCCCTGGACAATATTCTCACCGTCCGCGCCTCGGTGGGCACGCGCCTGAAGGAAATCGATTCCGTGAAAAGCACGGGGGAGGATCTTACCTTGCAATACCAGCAAACCATCTCGCAATTGCAGGATCTCGATTTCGCCAAATCCATCAGCGACCTTAGCCGGCAGCAGGCCAACCTGGAGGCGGCGCAGAAGTCTTATCTCAA
This sequence comes from Pseudomonadota bacterium, assembly GCA_040752115.1. Classification (GTDB taxonomy): domain Bacteria; phylum Pseudomonadota; class Gammaproteobacteria; order Burkholderiales; family Sulfuricellaceae; genus JBFMFB01. The sequence continues at coordinate 40,069 of JBFMFB010000016.1, forward strand.
GACGCAGGGACTGTCGCTGTTCAACTTGATCTGACGAGTAGCGCAGTCACTTTTTCAGAGCTTTCTTTAACCCGCAAACAGGTTCAGTACTCCATCCAGCCCTACGTAGTTCAGCGCATAGCGCGCTTTTTCCCGTACCACCGGCTTGGCGTGATAAGCAATGCTGACGCCGGCTTCCGCCATCATTTTGAGGTCGTTGGCGCCGTCGCCGATGGCGATGACCTGTTCTTTCTTCAACCCCAATTCGGTGCGGATGCGGTTGAGCCAGTCGGCCTTGCCTTGAGCGTCGACGATATTTCCCAGCACCTTGCCGGTGAGCTTGCCGTCGACGATGTCGAGGGTGTTGGAGGCGGCGTAGTCAAGGCCGAGGCGGTCTTTGACGCGGTCGGTGAAGTAGGTGAACCCGCCTGAAACCAGCAGGGTCTTGATGCCACGCTGCCTCAGCGCGGCGATGAAGGGTTCGGCGCCGGGGCTCAATTGCAGCCGCTCGTCATAGACCCGCTGCAGCGCGCTCTGGTCCAGTCCTTCCAGCAGGGCGACGCGGCGGGTCAGGCTTTCGGCGAATTCGATCTCGCCGCGCATGGCGGATTCGGTGATGGCGGCCACCTGCGGCTTGAGTCCCTGCATGTCGGCGATTTCGTCGATGCATTCGATGGTGATCAGGGTGGAGTCCATGTCCATCACCACCAGGCCGAAGTCATCCAGTTTTCTGTTTTCAGGGACGAAAGCGAAATCCAGGCGGGCGAATTCGCAGTATTCAGCGATGCCGTCGGCCGGTGCAGCGCCCGGAAGGCGGAAGGCGGCGGGGGCGATGGGTTCGATGTCGCGCGCGCCGCTCATTCCGGCGAGCTCGCGCAGATCGTTCCGGTCAACTTTGAGGCCTTGGATAATCAGATTCATGACAATTCCTTGAACAATGATTTGAGCATTTCCGTCCGTTCGCGTGCGTCGCGTGTCTGCACCGAGATCTTGAGCCGGTCCGGGCCGGAGAGCTTGTAATCGCGGCGGGTCTGGATGAGGGTGATGATCTTCATCGGATCGATCGGCGGATTGGGAACGAACTGCACCAGCGCACTGTCGTTGCCGGCATCGATCTTGACGATGCCCAGTGGCTTGGCGAGGATGCGCAGGCGGTGGCTGTCGAGCAGGGTTCCGGCGGGATCGGGCGGCAGGCCGAAGCGGTCCACCAGTTCTTCCTGCAGCGCCTCCAGCTCGTCCAGCGCGGCGCAGTTTGCCATGCGCTTGTACAGCGTCAGGCGCTCGTTGATGTCGCCGCAGTAGTAGTTGGGCAGCAACGCCGGGGCGTGCAGGTTGATTTCGGTGGTGACGCCGAGCGGCGCCGATATGTCGGGCTCCTTGCCCTGCTTAAGTGCGGTCACCGCATGTTTGAGCATCTCCGCATACAGACTGAAGCCGATTTCCTGCATTTCGCCGCTCTGTGATTCGCCCAGAATCTCGCCTGCGCCGCGGATTTCCAGGTCGTGCATGGAAAGATAGAAGCCGGCGCCCAGGTCTTCCAGCATCTGGATCGCTTCCAGCCGCTTCTTGGCCTGCGGCGTCAATGCTTCTTCGCCGGGGGTGAGCAGGTAGGCGTAGGCCTGGTGGTGCGAGCGCCCGACGCGGCCGCGCAGCTGGTGCAGCTGGGCCAGGCCGAAGCGGTCGGCGCGGTTGATGATGATGGTGTTGGCGGTCGGGATGTCGATGCCGGTCTCGATGATGGTCGAGCACAGCAGCAGGTTGAAGCGCTGCTGGTAGAAGTCGCGCATCACGTGCTCCAGCTCGCGTTCGCGCAGCTGGCCGTGGGCGACGGCGATGCGCGCCTCGGGCAGGAGCCGCGCCAGCTTTTCCTGCATGTTGGAAATGGTTTCCACCTCGTTGTGCAGGAAATAGACCTGACCGCCGCGCTTCAGCTCGCGCAGCACCGCCTCGCGGATGATGCCGTCGGAATAAGGATTGACGAAGGTCTTGATGGACAGCCGCTTCTGCGGCGCCGTGGCGATGACCGAGAAATCGCGCAATCCTTCCAGCGACATCGACAGCGTGCGCGGGATCGGCGTGGCGGTCAGCGTCAGCACGTCCACCTCGGCGCGCAGCGCCTTCAGCTGTTCCTTCTGGCGCACGCCGAAGCGGTGTTCCTCGTCGATGATGACCAGGCCGAGACTCTTGAACTTGATGTCCTTTTGGATCAGCTTGTGGGTGCCGATGACGATGTCGATTTTTCCCTCCGCCAGTCCTTTCAAAGCTTCCGCCTGTTCCCTGGCGGAACGGAAGCGCGACAGTTCGGCGATCTTCACCGGCCAGTCGGCGAAGCGGTCGGAAAAGTTCTGGAAATGCTGCTCGGCGAGCAGGGTGGTGGGCACCAGGATCGCCACCTGCCTGCCGTCCGCCACCGCGATGAAGGCGGCGCGCAGCGCCACTTCGGTCTTGCCGAAGCCGACGTCGCCACATACCAGCCGGTCCATCGGCTTGCCCGAGGTCATGTCCGCGATCACTGCCTGGATTGCCGCGGCTTGGTCGGGAGTTTCCTCGAATTCGAAGCTGGCGGCGAAGGCGTCATAGTCGTGCGGCTTGACCTGGAACACATGACCCTGGCGCGCGGCGCGCTGAGCATAGAGATTGAGGAGTTCAGCGGCGGTGTCGCGCACCTGCTTGAGCGCGCGCGCCCTGGCCTTCTCCCACTGGCCGCTGCCCAGCTTGTGCAAGGGGGCTGCTTCCGGCGAAGCGCCGCTGTAGCGGCTGATCAGGTGCAGGTGCGACACCGGCACGTACAGCTTGTCGCCGCCGGCGTATTCGAGCTGCAGGAATTCGGTTTCGCCTTCGCCCAGGTCGAGGCTGATCAGTCCGAGATAGCGGCCGATGCCGTGCTGCTCATGGACGACCGGATCATTGATGCGCACCTCCGAGAGATCGCGCAGCATGTTCTCGACGCTGCTCTTGCGTCCTTCGCGCAGGCGGGCCTGGCGAACCTGGGTGGCGTACAGCTCGGCTTCGGTGATGATGGCGAGTGAGGCGTGAGGAAGGATGAAGCCGGCAGAGAGCGGCGCCACGCCCAGCATCAGGCGCGCCTCGCCGGTCAGGAATGCGTCGAAACTGTCCACCGGGGCGGGCTTCAGGCCGTGCTCGGCGAAATACTGCGCCATGGTCTCGCGCCGGCCGGCGCTTTCCGCGGCGATCAGCACGCGGCCATCGAAGCCGGCGACGAAGGCGTGAAGTTTTTCCAGCGGGTTGTTGGCGCGGCGGTCGACCTGCACCGGGGGGAGGGGGCGGGTGCCAGGCGCCGAAGGGGTGTCGGCTTCGCCGACGAAAAAGTCGATGCGTGCGTAGGGTTTGAGCGCGCCGAAGAAGGCATCCACTGGCAGGAACAGCTCTTCGGGTGGCAGCAGCGGGCGGTCGCGGTCGCCCCGCAGCAAGTGGTAGCGCGAGCGGGTGTCCTGCCAGAAGGCCTGCGCTGCGCCTTCTACCCCGCGGTGCAGGCACACCAGCGAATCCTGCGGCAGGTAATCGAACAGGGTTGCAGTCTGGTCGAAAAACAGCGGCAGATAGTACTCCACGCCGTGGGGCGCCAAGCCCGCGCTTACATCCTTGTAGAGCCGGCTTTTGGAGGGATCGCCTTCGAACTTTTCCCGGAAGTTCCGGCGGAAGCGGGCGATGCCGGCCTCGTCGAGCGGAAACTCCCGCGCCGGCAGGAGGCGCACGTCCTTGACCGGATAGATCGAGCGCTGGGTGTCGACGTCGAAGGTGCGGATGGTCTCGATTTCTTCGCCGAACAGGTCGAGCCGGTACGGCACCGCACTACCCATCGGGAAGAGATCGATGAGGCCGCCGCGGATGCAGTATTCGCCAGGGCTCAGCACCTGGCTCACATGGGTGTAGCCGGCGAGCGCGAACTGGCGGCGCAATGCATCCAGGTCGAGGCGTTCGCCCTGCTTGAGGAAAAAGGTGTGGGCGGCAAGAAATTCGCGCGGCGGCAGCCGGTAAAGTGCGGTGGCAACCGGTGCGATCACGACGTCGCAGGCATTGCGCGAGATCTGGTAAAGGGTGGCAAGGCGCTCCGAGATGAGGTCCTGGTGCGGCGAAAATTGGTCGTAGGGGAGGGTCTCCCAGTCTGGCAGCAGATGCACCGAGAGTCCGGGTTCGAACCAGGGGATTTCGTCGCGCAGCCGTTGCGCGTCCAGCGCGGATTCGGTCAGCACCACCACCGGCCGGGCGCGGCCCGCCAGCTCCGCCAGCGCCAGGGCATCGGCCGCGCCGTGAGGACAGGCGTGGCGCATGCGGGAGCCGGGGGAGGGGGTGGGCTGATCGAACAACATCGGTAAAGCCAAAAGGCCGGAATTATAGCCGTTTTTCCGGCAAAAATCAGAGCCCGGCGGATGCCGCCGTTGGCGGCGGCGAAAAAGAAAAAGGCTTGCCTTTTCACGGCAAGCCCTTGGATTGGTCGGGGTGAGTGGATTCGAACCACCGGCCTCTACGTCCCGAACGTAGCGCTCTACCAGGCTAAGCTACACCCCGAAAATTGAAATGCGGTGCGCTTAATAATTCCGCGTCACCGCAAATTCCGCTAATTGTAGCAGAGATTCCTTGTGGATTGAATGCGGCAGGGAGGAAATTGCGGTGCGCGCCAGCTGCGCTTCCTTCCCGGCTTGTTCCCGGACGTAGTCGAGCGCGCCGGTTTCCCGGATGGTGGTGAGCACCAGATCGAGCTCGTCCAATCCACCCTGCTCGATGGCCTTGCGAATGACCGCTGCCTGCTCGGCGTTGCCGTTGCGCATGGCGTAGATCAGCGGGAGCGTGGGCTTGCCTTCGGCCAGGTCGTCGCCTACGTTTTTGCCGGTTTCTTCGTGGTTGCCGGAGTAGTCGAGCACGTCGTCGATCAGCTGGAAGGCCGTGCCCAAGTGCATGCCATACTTCGCCATGGCATCCTCGTCTTCCGGCGAGGCGCCCCCAAGAATTGCGCCGAGGCGGGTGGCGGCTTCGAACAGTTTGGCGGTCTTGCAGTGGATGACCCGTATGTAGCGCGCTTCGTCGATCTCGGCGTCGCGGCAGTTGAGCAGTTGCAGCACCTCGCCTTCGGCGATGACGTTGGTGGCGTCGGACAGCACGGTGACAATGCGCATGCTGTTGACGCCCGCCATGATCTGGAAGGCGCGCGAATACAGGAAATCCCCGGACAGGACGCTGGCGGCGTTGCCGAACATGGCGTTGGCGGTGGCGCGCCCGCGCCGCAGGGAGGATTCGTCCACGACATCGTCGTGCAGCAGGGTGGCGGTATGGATGAATTCCACTACGGCCGCCAGCTCATGGTGGTGGCGGCCGTCATAGCCGAATGCGCCGGCCGAAAGAAGCACGAGAGCGGGACGCAAGCGCTTGCCGCCGCTATTGATGATGTATTCGCTGATCTGGCTGATCAGGGCAACGTCGGAATGCAGCCGCTTGCGGATGACTTCATCCGTGGCGCGCATGTCCGACTCGATGCAGCTGCGTATGGCTTCCAGTGGCACGAAAATGCTCGCGAAAAGGCGCTATGGTAGGAATGACAGCGCCGCCGTGTCAAGAGCCTTGTTCGGCAGAAAGGCGTGGTCAGGTGTGCCAATCGTAATTGCGCTTTGACGGTTGCCGCAGTGTTGTGTATAATCCACAAGCTTTTCTAAACCCAAGCTGAACGGAGCTTAAACATGTATGCGGTCATAAAAACCGGGGGCAAGCAGTATCGCGTTGTTTCCGGCGAAAAACTCAAAATAGAACAGATACCGGCAGACATCGGAAGCGAAATCGTACTGGATCAGGTACTGATGGTGGCGGATGGTGACGCGGTTTCGATTGGCGCTCCCCTGGTGGCGGGCGCATCGGTCAAGGCGACGGTGGTGGGGCACGGCCGCGGCGAGAAGATCCGCATCTTCAAGATGCGCCGCCGCAAGCACTATCGCAAGACCCAGGGGCATCGGCAGAATTTCACCGAGATCCGTATCGACAGTATCGCGGCCAAATAAGCTGCGGAGCGAGGAGAGTTAAGTCATGGCACACAAAAAGGCAGGCGGCAGTTCACGCAACGGCCGCGATTCGCATTCCAAGCGCCTCGGCGTCAAGCGTTTCGGCGGCGAGCTGATTTCCGCAGGCAGCATCATCGTACGCCAGCGTGGCACGCAGATGCACGCCGGAGAAAACGTCGGCATGGGCAAGGACCATACCCTGTTCGCCAAGGTGGACGGTAAGGTGTCTTTTGCGGTCAAGGGCGAAAATAAGCGCACGACGGTCAGCATCATCCCGGCCTGACAACCGGCGTTAACCAGAGCAACACGGCCCTATCGCATGATAGGGCTTTTTTATTTAAGCGGTCGCAATCTTGCCGAACGCTCACACACATGAAATTCATTGACGAAGCAACCATCCAGGTCCATGCCGGTGACGGCGGCAACGGCGCGGCCAGCTTCCGGCGGGAGAAGTACATCCCCAAGGGCGGACCGGACGGCGGGGACGGCGGGCGGGGCGGGAGCATTTACGTCGTCGCCGACCGCAACATCAATACTCTGCTCGACTATCGCTACGCCCGCATCCATCGCGCCCAGCGCGGCGAGAACGGCCGCGGTTCGGACTGCTACGGCAAGAGCGGGGAAGATCTGGTGCTGCGCATGCCGGTCGGAACGGTGATTACGGACAAGGTAACCGGGGAGATGGTCGCCGATCTCCGGCGGGACGGCCAGAAAGCCTTGCTGGCGAAGGGCGGCATCGGCGGCCTGGGCAATCTGCACTTCAAATCCAGCACTAACCGCGCCCCCCGCCAGTGCACGCCGGGCGAGGAGGGGGAGAGCCGGGAGCTTCAGCTCGAACTCAAGGTGCTGGCGGACGTTGGCCTGCTGGGGATGCCCAATGCCGGCAAATCCACCTTTATCCGGGCCGTTTCCGCCGCCCGCCCCAAAGTGGCGGATTACCCGTTCACCACCCTGCACCCCAACCTCGGCATGGTGCGCGTGGATTACGACCGGAGCTTCGTGATCGCCGACATTCCGGGGCTGATCGAGGGGGCTGCGGAAGGGGCCGGCCTTGGCCACCAGTTCTTGCGCCACCTGGCGCGCACCCGCTTGCTGCTGCACATCGTGGACATTGCGCCCTTCGATGAGGCGGCGGACCCGGTGAAGGAAGCGCGCGCCATCGTCGAGGAATTGCGCAAGTACGACGAATCGCTATACCAAAAGCCGCGCTGGCTGGTGCTGAACAAGATGGACATGATTCCCGCCGGGGAGCGCGAGCGCCGGATGGCAGAATTCCTGCGCGACTTCGGCTGGGAGGGTAAAAGTTTTATAATCTCCGCGCTTACCGGCGAAGGCTGCAAGGAACTGACCTTCTCCATCATGGAATACCTGGAGCAGAACCGGCCCCCCGCCGTGGACGCGGAGGAAGAGGGTAATTCGGCTGCGACGTGAGACAAATGGCCACAGAAATTCCGCAATTCCGCAGCAAGATCAAGCTATGAAATCCATTCTCGCAAACGCCAAACGCCTGGTCGTGAAAGTCGGCAGCAGCCTGGTCACGGCCGATGGCACCGGCCTGGACCATGCCGCTATCGCCAACTGGGCCGCCCAGATCGCGGAGCTCAAGGCGATGGGGCGAGAGGTCGTGCTGGTTTCGAGCGGCGCGATCGCCGAGGGCATGCAGCGGCTCGGCTGGAATAAACGTCCCCATGCCGTTCACGAACTCCAGGCCGCAGCCGCCGTGGGGCAGATGGGGCTGGTACAGGTGTATGAAAGCTGCTTCCGCAAGCACGCGCTGCACACCGCGCAGATACTGCTCACCCACGACGACCTGGCTTCGCGCCTCCGCTACCTCAACGCCCGCAGCACCCTGCGCACCTTGCTTGCGCTCGACGTTATCCCCATCATCAACGAAAACGATACGGTGGTGACCGACGAAATCCGGTTCGGCGACAACGACACGCTGGGCGCGCTGGTGACCAGCCTGATCGAAGCCGATGCCCTGGTCATTCTCACCGACCAGGCCGGGCTCTACACCGCCGACCCGCGCAGGGATCCGCAGGCGACGCTGGTGGCGGACGCCCGTGCCGGCGATCCGGAGCTGGAAAGGATGGCGGGCGGGGCAGGCACCCACATCGGCCGCGGCGGCATGCTGACCAAGATTCTTGCCGCCAAGCGCGCCGCCCGTAGCGGCGCGCACACCGTCATCGCTTCCGGACGCGAGCCGGAGGTGCTGGTACGCCTGGCCAGGGGAGAGGCGGTCGGCACCCAGCTGGTCGCGGCAACGGCGCCGCTTGCGGCGCGCAAACAATGGCTTGCGGATCACTTGCAGGTGCGCGGCAGACTGGTGCTGGATGCGGGCGCAGCGCGGGCCGTGCGCGAGGAAGGCAAAAGCCTGCTGCCGATCGGCGTCTGCGAACTGTCCGGAGAATTCGAACGGGGCGAAGTGGTGGCCTGCATCGACCCCCAAGGCAACGAAATCGCCCGCGGGCTGATCAACTACGGCGCTGCCGAGACGCAGAAGATCCTGCGCCACCCAAGCCATGAAATCGAAACCCTCCTGGGCTACATCGACGAACCTGAGCTGATCCATCGGGACAACCTGGTTCTGCTATAGCAGAGCCAGGTTGCGGTGGAGACTAACTTGCGCAGCAAGTTAGGTCGGAACCACAACCGAAAAATCTGCTATAGCAGAGCCAGGTTGCGGTGGAGACTAACTTGCGCAGCAAGTTAGGTCGGAACCACAACCGAAAAATCTGCTATAGCAGAGCCAGGTTGCGGTGGAGACTAACTTGAGGTTCTCCTTCAGGCGAGGGTCTTGCTGGAAAACCACAAGGCCCTCGTCATTCCTGTTGCCTGCTTATCCCTGATGCCGGGTCTCGACTTGTTCCAGTGGGCCAGTTTCAACCGGTTGGGGGGAGAACGGGCGCGGTGGTCTCGGGCGTGGCGGCCGTGCCGGTGTGGCTTCTGCCGAACTGACATCGGCTGTCGGCTGAATCAGATCGGATCTGGTTTCCACCAGAATCAGCTCGCTCGCGGCCTCACCAGCAGTTTCAGGTGTCGGGCGTCGTCTGCGGCGGGTAGGCCGTGGCCGGGCTTCTTCCCGCATTGTTTCTTCCTGCGTCTCCGTTACCTTAGCCGCCTTGGTTTCGACAAGTTGCAAGTCGGAGGGAAGGGGTTCCTCGGCAGGAACAATCGGCGCTCTCGGCACGGGCTTGGCTATTTCGCCGCCGCGTGGCTCGGCGGCCGGTTTTTCCGCCGGCTGCTCGGCTGCAGCCGCTTCCTTTCTGCCGCGCGGCACGGGCGGGAGAGCGGTATCGGCGCCCTGCACCGCTACCGGGGGCAGCGCCGCCGGTTCAGCCGCACCGGCTGGTAGATGCGCCACGGTGCCAGTTTCGGCTACGGTCTGGGCGGCTCCGCCCTCGCCGACGGTAACGGGTGCGTGTGACACCCGCCCTTCTTCTTTGCGCTCGCTGCGCTCACGTCTGCCGCGCCGGCGCTTGCCGCGCGCTTCGCCGGCTTCCTGCGGCTGGCCCGCCGCAGGTTTTTCCATCGTGGCGGCTACGGTCGCCCGCTCAGGCTTGGGGGTTTCTTTCAACTGGGGGGCGGATGCGCCCCGCGGCTTCTGGCCGCGAGCGGTACGCCCTTCTATCTCGGTACGCTCCCGCTCCGGCCGCCGCTCGCGGGGCGGGCGTCCCGCTT
>JBFMFB010000017.1:0-49322 GCA_040752115.1 Pseudomonadota bacterium
ACCATGCCCATCAACACGAATCAGCCAGACAGAAAAGAACTTCGGAGTAGACATATCAACACTGGCAAAGATGATTGAAGAGGGGGAGATTTGACCTCCATCAACCACGAAATACGGATACCCGAAATTCCCCATTACAGCAAGTTCTTCGGCCGCGACATCCTGCACACGACGCCCGCCGGCGACCGCGCCTTTGTCGGCAATTACCAGACCCTGGGCTACCTCAAGGACGGCAAGCTGGCGCTGCTGCAGCCCAAGCGCAAGACCGGCGTGTTCCGCACCGACGAAAACGGCAAGCCGGTGGCGCCCGAACAGGATCCGGCCCTGCTCCGGGAAGCGGTAGCCCTGTACCAGTCGGCATCGATGCTGTTCAAGAGCGGGCGCTACCGCGACGAGGGGCAACTGCCGCCTGAGCGCCGGAGCGATCCGGCGAATTGAAGGGATTTGTAGTTAGCCCGTCAACATTAAAAAAGGTTAACCTTCCCCCACGCCCGTTTTGTGTACCATGCGGGTCTTCAAGACCACCCCGGACACAGTGAAGGAGCAACAATGAACCGACGTTTCATGCGCTTTACCAGCCGCCTTCTGATCGCGGCCACGCTTGCCCTCGGCATGCCGATGCAACCCGCCAATGCTGCCCTGGTCGGCACCGATCAGGCGTCGGCCTCGATGCAATCCGCGAACCGCGACCGTATCCGCGCTTTCCTGGAGCGCGAGGACGTGCGCGTCCGCCTCCAGGCCCAGGGCATCAGCGCCGAGGCGGCCAAAGCCCGAGTGAGCGCCCTGACCGACGAGGATGTTGAGAAGATTGCCGGCAAGCTGGACGAGCTGCCGGCGGGGGGAGACATCCTCGGAGTGCTGCTCACCATTTTCATCGTTCTGCTGATCACGGACATCCTCGGCTTTACCAAGGTATTCAGCTTCACCCGTCCGATCAAATAGGCGTGACAAAGCCATTCTCCTCCTGCGCCCGCTTCATTGCGGGCGTTTTTTTTCTCGCCCTGCTCGGCGGCTGCGCCGCGCAGCAGACCCAGGCATTGCTGAAGGAACGCGCCGCGCGCCTGCCGGTGCGGTCCGAGCTGACCGAAACCCCTTTCTTTCCCCAGGAAACGCACCAGTGCGGCCCGGCTTCCCTGGCCATGGCGTTGAATGCCGCCGGCGCCCGTACCACGCCGCAGGAGCTTGCTGACCTGGTTTACCTGCCTGGGCGGGAGGGCAGCCTTCAGGTGGAGATGCTCGCCGCCGCGCGGCGCCGCGGCGCATTCGCCTACGAGCTCGAACCCAGGCTGGAGGTCGTGCTGACCGAAGTCGCCGCGGGCACGCCGGTGGTCGTGCTGCAGAACCTCGCCCTGAGCTGGTATCCGCTGTGGCACTACGCAGTGGTGGTGGGCTACGATCTGGAGCGGGAGGAGGTCGTGCTGCGCTCGGGGCTGGACCGCAGGCAGGTGCTGCCGCTGTCCACCTTCGAGCATACCTGGCGGCGCAGCGGCTATTGGGCCATGGTGGTCCTCCCGCCCGGCAGGATGCCGCGCACCGCGACGGAAAGCGTCTACGTTTCAGCCGCTGTGGCGCTGGAAAGAGCGGGGCCGCCCCGGGCCGCGCAGGCCGCTTATGAAGCGGCGCTCGAACGCTGGCCGCGCAATCTCTCCGCCCGCATCGGACAGGGCAACACCGCCCATGCGCAGGGCAACCTGGTGGGGGCAGAAGAAGCCTTCCGCCAGGCCGCGCAGGATCATCCCGATTCGGCGGCAGCGTTCAACAACCTCGCCCACACCCTGGCAGACCAGGGGCGCCATATCGAGGCGCTGGCCGCAGCACGGCGCGCAGTCGCCATCGGCGGGCCGCTGGAAGCCGCCAGCCGGAAAACGCTGGAGCAGATCGAAGCGAGCGTGGCGGGAAGAAAGTAACGCGAATCACGCTCGTCTGCTATACTGCGCGGCGCGCGCAAAAAATAAGGGCTGTGTCGAAACACAGCCCTGAAATCAAAAAACCCGGCGCACTGCTGCCCCGAACTTGTTGATGGTACCGAGAGTCGGAATCGAACCGACACGGGGTCGCCCCCACTGGATTTTGAGTCCAGCGCGTCTACCAGTTCCGCCATCCCGGCACAGGAGGTGGACGCGCATTATCGTTCAAAATGTTTTTTTCGGCAAGCCTTCCCAAACTCCCCAAGCCATGCGCACCAGCGATTTCGATTTCGAGCTCCCCGAGGAGCTGATCGCCCAGTTCCCCGCCCCAGAGCGGCGCATGAGCCGGCTGCTCCATCTCGACGGCGCCAGCGGCGCCTTGGCGGATGCGAGCTTCAGCGACCTGCCGCGCCATTTCCGGCCGGGGGACGTGCTGGTGTTCAACGACACCCGGGTGATCAAGGCGCGGCTGTTCGGAGTGAAGGACAGCGGCGGCAGGGTGGAGGCGCTGGTGGAGCGGGTGCTCGACGACCATCATGCGCTGGCGCAGGTGCGCGCCAGCCATGCGCCCAGGCCCGGCTCGCGCCTCACGTTCGCCGGCGCCATTGCCGCGACGGTGCTGGAACGGCAGGGGGAGTTCTACAAGCTGCGCTTCGAGGCGGAAGAGTCGGTGCTGGAGCTGCTGGAAAAGCATGGCCGCCTGCCGCTCCCCCCCTACATTACTCATGCGCCGGGCGAAGCCGACGAAACCCGCTACCAGACTGTTTACGCGCGCGAGCCCGGCGCGGTGGCCGCCCCGACGGCGGGGCTGCACTTCGACCAGGCAATGCTGGCGGAACTGGAAAAACTCGGCGTGCGCACCGCCTTCGTCACGCTGCACGTGGGCGCGGGCACCTTCCAGCCGGTGCGGGTGGAAAACGTTGCGGAGCATAGGATGCATCGCGAGTGGTATCATGTGCCGCGCCAGACGGTCGAGGCCGTCCGTGCGGCCAAAGCCGAAGGCGGGCGCGTCACGGCGGTGGGCACCACCAGCCTGCGCGCCTTGGAAGCCGCCGCGGCGGGGGGCGAACTGCAGCCAGGTTACGGCGAGACGGACATCTTCATCACCCCCGGCTACCAGTTCCGGGTGGTGGAGCGCCTCCTGACCAACTTCCACCTGCCCCGCTCCACGTTGCTGATGCTGGTTTCCGCCTTCGGCGGCATGGAGAACGTGCGCCGCGCCTATCGCCATGCGGTGGAAAACCGCTACCGCTTCTTCAGCTACGGCGATGCCATGCTGATCGAAAGACAACACCGATGAAATTCGACCTTCTCGCCACCGACGGCGCCGCGCGGCGCGGCACGCTCACCCTCGCCCACGGCATGGTGGAAACTCCCGCCTTCATGCCGGTCGGCACCTACGGCACGGTCAAGGCGATGAGCCCGGCGGAACTGAAGGAAATCGGTGCCCACATCGTACTCGGCAACACCTTCCACCTCTGGCTGCGGCCGGGACTGGAGGTGATCGAAGCGCACGGCGGGCTGCACCGCTTCATGGGCTGGGACGGCCCGATTCTGACCGATTCCGGCGGCTTCCAGGTGTTCAGCCTGGGCGCCCTGCGCAAGATCACCGAAGAAGGCGTGAAGTTCCAGTCGCCGGTGAACGGCGACCGCTGCTTCCTCTCTCCGGAAGAGTCCATGCGGATTCAGAAAGTGCTGAACTCGGACATCGTCATGATCTTCGACGAATGCACGCCCTACCCCGCCGACTTCAACCAGGCGGCCGATTCCATGCGGCTTTCGCTGCGCTGGGCGGAACGCAGCAGGCGCGCCCACGAAGGCAACCCCAACGCCCTTTTCGGCATCGTCCAGGGCGGCATGCACGAGGCCCTGCGCGACGAATCGCTGGCCGGCCTCGCCAACATCGGCTTCGACGGCTATGCCATCGGCGGCCTGTCGGTGGGCGAACCGAAAGAAGACATGCTGCGCATCCTCAACCATATCGCGCCGCAAATGCCGGCGGACCGGCCGCGCTACCTGATGGGCGTAGGCACGCCGGAAGACATCGTGGACGCCGTCGAGCGCGGCATCGACATGTTCGACTGCGTCATGCCCACCCGCAACGCGAGGAACGGCTGGCTGTTCACCCGCTTCGGCACGGTCAAGATCAAGAACGCCCAATACCGCCTCGACACCCGCCCGCTGGACGAGCAATGCGCCTGCTACACCTGCCGCAACTTCACCCGCGCCTACCTCCACCACCTGCACCGGGTGGGAGAAATTCTCGGCGCGCGCCTCAACACCATCCACAACCTCCACTACTACCAGGAACTGATGCAGGGCCTGCGGGGGGCGATCGAAACGGGGACGCTTCAGGATTTTGTGCAGCGGTTCAGGCAGGCGCGCCCTAACCTTCCCATCAAAAAGCGTGAATGCTTGTAGTCGTGAGAGCACCAAAACTGAGCCTTAACGCCACGTCCGCAAATGCGTTGTTTGCTCAGTTGAGCGCAATTGACATTACGGTACCCCTAATCACCGAGGGAAGGACTTCACAGCACCGCGAGCAATACATGATGGCTCGCTTTCTGGCCACAGCAGCGAAAATCGGAAAAATCGGCTTCCCTTTGAACCTCATGCATGGCGACAAGCCAGACTTCGTTCTTACTACTGCCGGAATTGAGGTCGGAGTCGAGTGCGTCGAAGCAGTGCCGGAAGAGTGGTATGCGATTGAAGCCCTTCGTGAGCGGCACTATCCCAATGCGCTGAACTTCGGTCAGATTTATCACCCAACCGAGCGAATCTTCGATAAGCAAACAAAGATCGACATTGCAAGTGGCAAGCATTTAGGCTCAACTTGGGTAGGAAGCATGCCCAAGCTGCAATGGGTAGCAGCCATGGAGCATTTCATCGGCCTTAAGACTGACAAATTGCGCTCCGGCAACTACTCGTCGCACGGCACGATGTGGCTAATCATTCAAGACGAATGGCGTGTCCCGCTTTATCGTCCACAAGAAGTTCAAGAAGCTGCCTTGGAATGCATGTTTCGCATTGACCATCTTCTTAGCCCACCATGCTTCCGCGCAATCTTCATCTGCTCTGGTAATTTGCTTTTGTGCATTGAGAACGGACAACTCGAAGTCGCAGAAATTCATGACCTATGGCGAGACCGCGACAATAGAGCCGAGTCTTGAAAAACAGCGTCGGTGTCATGTCAAAAACAAGAGTGTGCGCTTCGCGTGGTTACTTGGATTGCCGGGGGCAGCCCGGCGGCTGGTATCTTTCTTTTGCTTGCCCAAAAGAAAGATACCAAAGAAAAGGGCACCCCCTGCGCCGCCCTTCGGGTACCTTCGGCTTGACGGGCAAATTGGGCGGCTGCGCAACTCGCCCTGGCAGCCCGCACAAAACGCGGGCTGCTGCGGAGCTCGAACAATGCTCGCCTTTTTCCCAAATTTGCCCGTCAATCCTCAGCGGCGCAGAAGGGGGAATCCTCCGCCAAATAGGCAGCGCTTCAAGCTCTCGACAGAAAATCATTGCCTCAGTAAAGCGTAGTCGCACTAGTTGCTTTGCGACGCCTATCCCCCTTGGTCCGCCGCCGAGTAGCGCAGACGAGCCGGGGGAAATCGGCGAGCACTGTCTGAGCTCCGCGCGGCGAAGAATGCGCAGCATACTTCGGCGCAAGGGCGAGTTGCGCAGCCGCCCGGCTTGGCGAGCAGCGCAGGGAACCCCGAAGGGGCGGCGGATGGGGGCGGCCTTTCTTTGGTTACTTTCTTTGGCCGTTCAAAGAAAGTAACCAGCCGCCGGGCTGCCCCCGGCAATCAATCACCCCTGCACGAAGCGCACACCGCGCCCATCTGCTCTACATGGGCTACCGCTCTGCCGTTCATTCACGCAAGAGTTTAGGCAGTCGGCAGCCTCATCATGCTAAAATGGCGGCTTTTTCATAGCAACGTGGAGTATTTATCGTGCTGATCAGCAACGCCTACGCCGCCGCGCCGGCGGCCAGCGGTACCGACCAACTGATGGGTTTCCTTCCGCTCATCGTCATTTTTGTCCTGTTCTTCTTCATGATCATCCGCCCGCAGATGAAGCGCGCCAAAGAGCAGCGCGAGATGCTGGCCAACCTGCAGAAAGGCGACGAGATCATCACCACTGGCGGTGCGCTCGGCAAGATCACCAAAGTGGGCGAAAACTTCGTTAGCGTGGAAATCGCCGACAACGTGGTGATTCAGGTGCAGAAACAGGCCATTCACTCCCTGGTGCCGAAGGGCACGATCAAAAGCATCTAGGTGAAGAGTGAGGGGGGAGGAGACCCCCCTCTGCGCCTCACGCTTCACGGAGTCTGTCGAATGAACCGTTACCCACTGTGGAAATATGTCGTCATCGCCGTCGCGCTGCTGCTCGGCCTGCTCTACACCCTGCCCAACTTTTTCGCTGAGGTGCCGGCGGTGCAGATCTCTTCCGCCAAGGCCGCGGTCAAGGTGGACCAGGCCCTGCTGGCGCAGGTCGAAGGCGTACTGCGTCAGGGGCAGATCAACTTCCAGGGCGTAGCGCTCGAGCCGAGCGGGATCAAGGTGCGCTTTGCCGATACCGATACCCAGCTCAAGGCCAAGGACCTGATCCAGTCGCGGCTCGGCGCCAACTACGTGGTGGCGCTCAACCTGCTGTCCAGTTCACCGCGGTGGCTGTCCTCGATCGGCGCGCTGCCAATGTATCTCGGCCTGGATTTGCGCGGCGGCGTGCATTTCCTGCTGCAAGTGGACATGAAGGCCGCCCTCGACAAGACGCTGGAGCGCTACACCGGCGACATCCGCAGCATCCTGCGCGAGAAAAAAATTGCCTACGCCGGCATCGCGCGCAAGGGAGATGCGATCGAAATCAAGCTCCGCGACACTGATGCCCGCGGCAAGGCAACGGCGGAACTGCAGAAGAGCGCGCCCGATCTGCTGCTCAAGGAAAGCGAGGAAGGGGGCGAGTTCAGGCTGACTGCCACCCTGAACCAGCAGGCACAGAAGCGCATCCAGGAATATGCCCTGCAGCAGAACATCACCACGCTGCGCAACCGCGTCAACGAGCTCGGCGTGGCCGAGCCGATCATCCAGCAGCACGGCGAAGACCGGGTCGTGGTGCAGTTGCCCGGCGTGCAGGACACCGCCAAGGCGAAAGAGATCCTGGGCCGTACCGCCACCCTGGAAATCCGCATGGTGGACGAGGAGCACGATGTCGGCACGGCGATTCAGGGCCAGGTGCCGTTCGGAACCGAGCTTTACAACGAGCGCAAAGGCGCGCCGATTCTGGTGAAGAAGAGCGTGGTGCTGACCGGCGAATACATCAGCGACGCGGCCCCCGGTTTCGACAACCAGACCAACGAATCGGTCGTGCACATCACCCTGGACGGGCGCGGCGCGCGCATCTTCAAGCAGGTCACTCGCGAGAACGTGGGCAAGCGCATGGCCATCCTGCTGATCGAAAAAGGCCAGGCCGAGGTCATCACCGCCCCGGTGATCCGCGAGGAAATCGGCGGCGGCCGGGTGCAGATCAGCGGCCAGATGACCACCCAGGAAGCCAACGACATCGCCCTGCTGCTGCGCGCCGGCGCACTGGCGGCGCCGATGGACATCGTCGAGGAGCGCACCGTCGGGCCCAGCATGGGTGCGGAAAACATCGCCAAGGGCTTCAATTCCAACATCATGGGCTTCATCGCCATCGCCGCGTTCATGATCATGTATTACCGCTTCTTCGGCCTGATCTCCACCGTGGCGCTGGCGGTCAACGTGCTGCTGCTGGTCGGCCTGCTGTCCGTGATGCAGGCGACCCTGACCCTGCCCGGCATGGCCGGCATCGCGCTCACCGTCGGCATGGCGATCGACGCCAACGTGCTGATCAACGAACGCATCCGCGAGGAACTGCGCGCCGGCAACTCGCCCCAGGCGGCGATTCACGCCGGTTACGACCGCGCCTTCGACACCATCCTGGACTCCAACATCACCACCCTGATCGCCGGCTTCGCCCTGTTCTGGCTGGGCTCCGGTCCGGTGCGCGGCTTCGCGGTGGTGCTGTGCCTGGGCATCCTGACTTCGATCTTCAGCGCGGTGGTGGTATCGCGCGGCATCGTCAACCTGACCTACGGCCGCAAAGCAAGGCTGGAGAAGGTTTCGATCTAAACAGGCGCCTTTCACGGCGTTGTTTGCCGGGCTAGTCGAATGGCTAGTGGATTCATCAGGGTTGGGGAGAGGGCCTGATGTAGGGTGGGTTAGCGAAGCGTAACCCACCAAACGGTAGCATGATGGCGGGTTACGCGGCTGCGCCGCTAACCCGCCCTACGGTTCTTTAAGGAAAACAAACATGCTGGAATTTTTCAATATCAAGCGCGACATCCCGTTCATGAGCTATGCGCGGGTGACCACCTTCATCTCACTGCTGACGTTCATCCTGGCGGTGGCGGCGCTCGCGACCAAGGGGCTGAATCTGGGGGTGGACTTCACCGGCGGCACGGTGATGGAAGTGAGCTATCCCAAGCCCGCCGACGTGCACGGCATCCGCGAAACGCTGGCGAAGATCGGCTTGACCGAGGCCTCGGTGCAAAACTTCGGCACCGCGCGCGACGTGTTGATCCGGCTTCCGGTCAAACAGGGCGTAACCAGCGCGAAACTGTCCGAACAGGTATTCCAGGCACTGCAAACAGCAGACAGCTCGGCCAAGCTGCAGCGGGTCGAATTCGTCGGCCCGCAGGTCGGCAAGGAGCTCTATGAAAACGGCGCATTGGCCCTCCTGGTGGTGTGCCTGGGCATCATGGCCTACCTCGCGATGCGGTTCGAGTGGCGCTTCTCGGTGGCCGCCATCATCGCCAACATGCACGACGTGATCATCATCCTCGGCTGTTTCGCCTTCTTCCAGTGGGAATTCTCGCTCACCGTGCTGGCCGGCGTGCTCGCCATCCTCGGCTACTCGGTCAACGAGTCGGTGGTAGTGTTCGACCGGATCCGCGAGAACTTCCGCAAGATGCGGAAAGCTTCGGTGCCGGAAATCATCGACAACGCCATCACCCGCACCATGTCCCGCACCATCATCACCCACTCGATGACGCAGCTGATGGTGCTCTCCATGCTGTTCTTCGGCGGCGAGGCGCTGTTCTATTTCGCCCTCGCCCTCACCATCGGCATCGTCTTCGGCATCTATTCCTCGGTGCTGGTGGCGAGCCCGATCGTGATGTGGCTGGGCGTATCACGCGAGGATTTCATCAAGCCCGAGAAAAAGGAAGCGGCCGAAGCGGCGCCCTGACGCGCGGCCGGCGCACTCTGCATGACCGCCCTTCTCATCCTCTCCCACCTCGATCAGCACCTGATCGAGCTGATCCGCAACTACGGGACCTGGATTTACCTCATCCTGTTCCTGATCATTTTCTGCGAGACCGGGCTGGTAGTCGCGCCGTTCCTGCCCGGCGACTCGCTGCTGTTCGTGGCCGGCGCCGTGGCGGCCAGCGGCGGCATGGATATCGGCGTACTGGTGGCACTGCTGATCGTGGCCGCGGTGCTGGGCGACACGCTCAATTACGGCATCGGCCATTACCTCGGGCCGAAGGTGTTCCACTACGAGGACTCGCGCTTCTTCCGCAAGGCCCATCTCGAAAAGGCCCACCGCTTCTATGAGAAGCATGGCGGCAAGACCATCATCATCGCGCGCTTCGTACCGATCATCCGTACCTTCGGCCCGTTCGTCGCCGGCATCGGCCGCATGAATTACGGACGCTTCGTCAGCTACAACATAATCGGCGGCGTCGCCTGGATTCTGTCTTTCGTCCTCGGCGGCTACTACTTCGGCAATCTGCCGATCGTGAAAAACAACCTGACACTGATCATCCTGCTCATCATCGCGATCTCCCTGATGCCGGGCATCATCGGCTACCTGAAATCGCGCCGGGTCAAAGCGGCGGGGAAATAGAAACATCCGGCGGGTTACGCCTGCGTCTAACCCGCCCTACATGTTTTTCCCGCGCAGCGCCGCCCGCCGCCCCCGGCGCGCGTTCACGCCGGCCAGAATCGCGAGCCCGACGACGAAATAGCTGCCGGTAATCAGCATCGCCAGGCGGTGGTCGCCTCCGGAAAGCCAGTTGACCGACCCATAGGTGATCGGCCCGAGGATGGAGGACAGCTTTGCTGCCAGCCCCCACAAGCCGAAAAATTCCGCGCGGCGGGCAGGCGGACTGAACAGCCCGACCAGGGCACGCCCGCCGGACTGGGAAGCACCCAGACACAGGCCGGCGATGTTGGCGGCGGCCCAGAACATCGCCGGCCCCTGCGCCGCCCAGGCAAGCACGATCATGACCAGCCAGCCGCACAGGGTCAGAGCGATGGTACGCACATGGCCGAAGCGATCCTGGAGGTTGCCGAAAAAAAACGCCCCGGCGGCGGCGGTGACGTTCACCACCAGAATCAGCAGCAGCGTGTCCTGGGTGGAAAAATGCATCGCCTGCTGGGCGTAGATCCCGGCCAGCGTGATCACCGCCTGGATGCCTGCCTGGTAGAACACGGTGCAGACGAGAAAGCGGCGCAGATCGCGGTAATGCCGGGCGTGCCGAACGGTCTCGGCCAGCCGGGCGAATGCCTCGCGCACCGCATGGCGGCCGAACGGGTGCAGCTGGGGGCGTGCCCGTTCGCGCAAAAACAGGAAGGTGGGCAAGCTGGCCAAGGCAAACAGCGCGGCCGTAATCAGCATGGTCACCGGCACGAACCGGGCGGCCGGCTGCCCCCCTGCCTGCGCCCAGCTCACATAAGCCAGGCTCGCGCCCAGGCTCACCAGCCCGCCGAGATAGCCCAAGCTCCAGCCCCACCCTGAAACCCTGGCCAGCGCCCGTCCGCGCGCCAGCTCCGGGAGGAAGGCGGCGATCAGGTTCTCGCCGCTGCCGAAGAAGAAATTGGACAGCACCACGAACAGCACGGCAATCGCCACATCGCCCGGCCCGGCCAGCGCCAGGCCGGCCGTAAACACCACGCAGCCGACCGTGGTCAGAAGCAGCAAGCGCTTCTTGGCGGCATAGGCGTCGGCATAGGCGCCGACGACCGGCGCGGTCGCCACGACCAGTGCATAGGATACGGCCAGCGCCGCCGTCCACGCGAACGTCGCCCACGGCGCATTGCCCGCCACCGCGGCGACGAAATAGGCGTTGAAAATCGCCGTAATAACCACCGTGGTATAGCCGGAGTTGGCGAAATCGTACATCGCCCACGCCCACACCTCGCGGCGGCTTACCGTCTCGGCCAGATTGCCACTGGTTCTTCTTTTCTGCACGCTCACTCCAGCCAACAGCTCAAACCCAGGATTTAGCCACGAATGACACGAATTGGCACGAATAAATTCGTGAACATTCGTGTCATTCGTGGCTAAACTAATGTCTTTCCGATAAAAGGCTGCACGCCCGGATTATGGCCGCCCCTCCCCCTCCCGAGCAACCCGAAGCCAGAATCTGGCGGGTTTCCGGCCGCGTCCAGGGCGTGGGTTTCCGTCCCTTCATCTACCGCCTGGCGAGCCGCCACGGGCTCTCCGGCTGGGTAAAGAACCGCTCCGGCCAGGTGGAGATTTTCGCCCAAGGCGAGTCCGCCGCGCTGGCGGCATTCGGCGCGGCGCTCATCAGTGAAGCGCCTCCGCTGGCCCGGCCCGAGATACTTTCCTGCGCGCCGGCCGGGCCTGGACCGCATAACGGCTTTGCCATCCTGACAAGCGAGGAGAGCGAGGCCGGCCACGTCCACGTGCCGCCGGACTATTTCGCCTGCGCCGATTGCCTGGCGGAACTCTCCGACCCGACTGAGCGGCGCCACCGCTACCCGTTCATCAACTGCACCCAGTGCGGCCCGCGCTATACCCTGATCCGGCGCCTGCCCTACGACCGACCCAACACCTCCATGTCGGATTTTCCGTTGTGCCCGGCGTGCAGCGCCGAATACCGGAATCCCGCCGACCGACGCTTCCACGCCCAGCCCCTGGCCTGCCCCGCGTGCGGGCCGCGGCTCGCATTCACCGGGCCGGGAGAAGAGTCGATCTCGGCCAGCAACGCGGCGCTCGCCGCCTGCGTGCAAGCGTTGCGCCAGGGGGAAATCGTCGCGGTCAAAGGTATCGGCGGCTACCATCTGCTATGCGATGCGCGCAACCAGACCGCGATCCGGCGCCTGCGCCGCGTCAAGCCCAGGCCTGACAAGCCGCTGGCAGTGATGTTCCCGCTCGACGGCAGCGGCGGCCTCGACGCCGTTCGCCGGGAAACCGCGCCGACTGCAGTCGAAGCGGAATTCCTCGCCGGCCCCATGCGCCCGATCGTGCTGGTGGAAAAACGCCCTGATTCCGCCTTCCCCGAGGATATCGCGCCGGGACTGAAGGAAATCGGCATCATGCTGCCCTATAGCCCGCTGCACTATTTGTTGCTGGAAGATTTCGGCGGGCCGCTCGTCGCCACCTCGGCCAACGTGAGCGGCGAGCCGGTGCTGACCGAGAATGCCGAAATCGAGCAGCGCCTCGGCCATGTGGCGGAAGCCTTCCTCCACCATGACCGGCCCATCCTGCGTCCGGCGGACGACCCGGTATTCCGCGTCATTGCCGGCCGCCCCCGCCCGTTGCGCCTGGGACGCGGCTGCGCGCCCCTGGAGCTGCCGCTGAGCCGGCCGGTGCAGCGCCCCACACTGGCTGTAGGCGGACACATGAAGAACACCGTCGCGCTTGCCTGGGGCGAGCGCGTCGTGATTTCGCCCCACATCGGCGACCTTGATGCGCCGCGCAGCGTTGCAGTGTTCGAGCAGGTCGCGGACGATCTGCAGGCGTTGTACGGCATCCGGGCCGAGCAGATAGTGTGCGACCGTCATGCCGGCTACGCCAGCAGTCGCTGGGCCAAGCGCTGCGGCCTGCCGCTTGCCGAAGTCTGGCACCATCACGGCCACGCCTCAGCCGTGGCGGGCGAATTTCCGCAAGTCGCCGAATGGCTGGTATTCGCCTGGGACGGCGTGGGTTTGGGCGAGGACGGCACGCTATGGGGAGGCGAAGCGCTGTTCGGCGCGCCCGGCCGCTGGCGGCGAGTCGCCTCGATGCGGCCGTTTTGGCTGCCCGGCGGCGAAAAGGCCGGGCGCGAGCCGTGGCGCAGCGCTGCCGCACTGTGCTGGGAAACCGGGTTGACGTGGAAAGGCGGGCCGGACGATGCCGCCCTCGCCTATCAGGCTTGGCAAAAGCGGCTCAACTGCCCCCAGAGCAGCGCCGTGGGACGTCTGTTCGACGCCGCCGCCGCGCTGGCCGGCCTCATTCATACCGCCAGCTTCGAAGGCCAGGGGCCGATGCTGCTGGAAGCCGCCGCCACCGGGAATGCCGAACCCATTCCCCTGCCGCTGGCGCGCGACCAAGCCGGCGTGTGGCGCAGCGACTGGGCGCCGCTGCTGCCCCTTCTCCTCGACGAATCCCTGGCCGCGGCAGCGCGCGCCGCGACATTCCATGCGAGCCTCGCGCAAGCGCTCCTGGAGCAGGCGCGCGCCGTGCGGGCCGAAACCGGAGTAAACGGCATCGGCTTAAGCGGCGGCGTGTTCCAGAACCGCCTGCTGACGGAACAGACAATCGCGACACTGGAAGCAGACGGGTTTTCTGTATACCTGCCCGAACGCCTGCCCTACAATGACGCAGGGCTCAGCTTCGGACAGATCGTTGAAGCGGCGGCCACGCGAACAGAACATTAACCACGAATGACACGAATTTTCACGAATGAACACGAATAAAAAACAAAAGAATGTCACCAGACAGCCATTCGCCTTGCTGATGACGGCAGCCCTTTCATAACGATTGAGCCTTGCAAAAGAACTGAATGACACAGCACAGCCATACGGTACGATCACCAATGACTATTCGTGTTCATTCGTGAAAATTCGTGGTTAACCGCCTTTTAAAATTCAATTCACCATGACCTCCCACACCCATATCACCCTGGCACACGGCAACGGCGGGCGTCTGATGCGCGAGCTGATCGAAGATGTGTTCGCCCGCCATCTCGCCAACCCGCTGCTGGATGTGCGCACCGATGCGGCGACGCTGCCTTTTCCCGCCGACGAGCTGCTGTTTACCACCGACGGCTTCACCGTCCAGCCGCTGGAGTTTCCCGGCGGCGACATCGGCTCGCTGGCGGTGCACGGCACCGTCAACGACCTCGCCGTGTCGGGCGCGGAGCCGCTGTATTTGAGCGTCGGCGCCTTCATCGAGGAAGGACTCGAAATCGCACTGCTGGAACGCATCGTCGCCAGCCTCGCCCGCGCCGCGCGGGAAGCCGGCGTGAGCGTGGTGGCCGGGGACACGAAAGTCTTGCGGCGGGGGGAAGGCGGCGGACTGTATCTCGCCACCACCGGCGTCGGCGCCAGATCGCCCGGCCCGCGCCTCGGGCTGGACCGCATCCGGCCGGGGGATGCGATTCTGGTCAGCGGCCCGGTGGGCGACCACGGCACCGCGGTGATGCTGGCGCGCGAACAATTCGGCCTGCGCGGCGATCTGCAATCGGATTCCGCCTGCGTGCTGCCGCTGACCCAGGCGCTGCTGCCCCTTTCCGGCCTGCGTTTCATGCGCGACCCGACGCGCGGCGGACTCGCCACCGTGGCGCACGAAATCGCGCATGCCGCCGGACTTCCGGTTCATCTGCGGGAAGACGCGATTCCCGTGCGCGAGCCGGTGCGCTCGGTGTGCGACATGCTGGGCTACGACCCGCTCTACCTCGCCTGCGAAGGAAGGGTGGTGGCGGTCGTCGCCGCCGAGCAGGCCGATGCGGCGCTCGCCGCCTGGCGCGCCCTGCCGCAGGGCGGGGCGGCGGCAATCATCGGCCGGGCAGGCGACGGGCGCGCGCAGGTCGTGCTGGAAACGGAACTGGGGGGCGAACGGCTGCTGGAAGAACTGGAAGACGATCCGCTGCCGCGGATCTGCTGATTTCCGGAGATTGCCTGCTACTGGGCGTAGCTGCCCAGATTGTCGAGGTCGAAGATGTGCACGTCCTTGCCCTTCACCTCGATCAGGCCGGCCTCGGCCAGGGTGTGCAGGATGCGGGAGAAGGTCTCGGGTGTGATGTTGAGACTGGAAGCGATGATGTTCTTGTTGGCGGGGAAGCTGATGTCCACGTCCTTCCCGCCCGCCGCGATTTCCTGGCCGCGCTGCACCAGGTAGGTAATGACGCGCTGGGTGGAGGAATGCAGGGTGCAGGATTCCACATCGTGGATCAGCCGATGCAGGCGCAGGCTCAGCCCGGCCAGCATCTTGCGGGCAAGACCGGGATCGTGGTCGATGCCGTCGAAGATCACCACCGTCTTGGAGATGTGCAGCAGCAGCGAATCCATCAGTGCCTGGGAATACACCGGATAGGGCCGCCCCATGAACATCACCGCTTCGCCGAAGCTCTGGCCGGGGCCGATCAGCTCGACCACCTTCTCGACACCCTGGGGAGAAGACAGCGCCAGCTTGATCTGGCCATGCACCACCAGGTAGAAGCCGGTGGAAGGGTCGCCGCGCTGGAACAGCACTTCGCCGCGAGCCACCCGCAGCTCCCGCGCGCCCCGGGCGATCAGCTCGATTTCCGCCGGCTCCATTTCGTTGAACAGCGGAATGTTGGCCAGCATCGCCGGTATCTTTGCAGCTTTGTTCAAATCGGCTCCGATTTTGTTCTTGCCGTTGGTCCGAGCGACAGTGGGTGGATTCACCGATTGCGCCGCCAGCGCGCCCATTATAGGGCTAACCGCGGCGGATAGAGAAGTGCGGGAACAGCGGGCCGACTTCCGGGATGAGTGCATCGTCAGGAAAGCCCGTGGATGCCTGGGCGCACAGCACCGCATCAGCGCAGCCCTGGGGGCGGAATTCCTGTAGTACCCAGCGCCGCACCCCCAGCTCCGCCAGTTCACGGGCCATGGCCCGCAAATCTTCCCGGCTCAACAGGGCGGAATGCACGGTGGTGCGGAATTCGCTCTCCACGCCGTTTTCCAGCACGAGCCGCGCGCTTGCCCGCGCTTTTTCGCCGCTGCCGGGCGCGCCGGTGATGCGGTCGTAGGCGGCGAACGGCGCCTTGATGTCCATCCCCACCCAGTCGAGCAAGGGCAGCAGTTTTTCCAGCCGCGCCGGATAGGGGCCGCCGGTATGCAGCCCGATTTTGTAGCCGAGACTGCGCGCTTCCCGGATGGCGTCATCGAGGCCGGGCTGCAGGGTCGGCTCGCCGCCGCTGAACACCACGGCATCCAGCATCCCCTGGCGTCGGTGCAGGAATTCCCGCACCGCCTGCCAGGTCAGGCTGCCTGCCGCCCCCCGCGGAATGAGGTGCGGGTTCTGGCAGTAGCCGCAGGCCCACGGGCAGCCTTGGCAGAACACCACTGCCGCGAGCTGGCCGGGATAATCTGTCGTGGTAAGCGGGACAAGACCGCCCGGAACGAGCCCGGGCAGCCCCAAATCAGGCTGTGAGCGCAGCGCAGGATTCACGGAAATGCTTGCGTTCGTAGTGCTCACCCTTCTTGCCGATATTGAAGGAAGCGACCGGACGGTGGTAACCCATCACGCGGGTCCACACTTCGCACGGCTGGCGCTCTTCGTCGAGCAGCACGATCTCTTCGGTTTTCAGATTGGTCTGGTTGGACAGATCGGTCATGGTTTGTCTCCTTCTGGTTGTTAACGGCAATTAACCACGAATGGCACGAATTTTCACGAATGTGCCCGAATAAAATTCGCGATTACTTCGTGTACATTCGTGCCATTCGTGGTGGCTTTTGATTTCAGGCGTTCGCCGCCTGCTTGCGCTTCTTCGCGATCAGCTCCTGGTCGCACTTCGGGCAGAACTTGTGTTCGCCTTCCAGATACCCGTGCGTCGGGCAGATGGAGAAGGTCGGCGTGACCGTGATGTACGGCAGGCCAAAGCGCTCCAGGGTGCGGCGCACCAGCGCCTTGCAGGCCTGCGCGCTGGTGATGCGCTCGGTCATGTAGAGGTGCAGCACGGTGCCGCCGGTGTATTTGCGCTGCAGCTCGTCCTGGCGCTCCAGCGCTTCGAAGGGATCGTCGGTGAAGCCCACCGGCAACTGCGAGGAGTTGGTGTAGTAGGGCGTTTCCGGCGTGCCGGCCTGGATGATGCCGGGGAAGCGCTTCTTGTCTTCCTTGGCGAAGCGGTAGGTGGTGCCCTCAGCGGGGGTCGCTTCCAGGTTGTACATGTGGCCGGTCTCTTCCTGGAACGCCAGCATCTTGGCGCGCACATGGTCGAGCAGGCGCACTGCGAACTGATGGCCCCATTCGGTGGTGATGTCGTGCTCGTCGCCGGTAAAGTTGCGGATCATCTCGTTGATGCCGTTTACGCCCAGCGTCGAGAAATGGTTGCGCAGCGTGCCGAGATAGCGCTTGGTGTAGGGGAACAGACCCGCGTCCATATGGCGCTGGATCACCTTGCGCTTGATCTCCAGGCTGTTCTTGCCGATTTCCAGCAGCTCGTCCAGGCGCGCCAGCAGCCCTTCCTCGTTGCCCTTGTAGAGGTAGCCCAGGCGCGCGCAGTTGACCGTGACCACGCCCACCGAGCCCGTCTGCTCGGCGGAACCGAACAGACCGTTGCCGCGCTTCAGGAGCTCGCGCAGGTCGAGCTGCAGGCGGCAGCACATCGAGCGGATCATGTTGGGCTTGAGCTCGGAGTTGATGAAGTTCTGGAAGTACGGCAGGCCGTATTTCGCCGTCATGTTGAACAGCAGATCGGCGTTCTCGCTGTCCCACGGGAAATCCTGCGTCATGTTGTAGGTCGGGATGGGGAAGGTGAACACCCGCCCCTTGGCGTCGCCCGCGGTCATCACCTCGATGTAGGCGCGGTTGATCATGTCCATTTCGCGCTGCAGCTCGCCGTAGGTGAACGGCATTTCCACACCGCCGATGACCGGCACCTGCTCCTTCAGGTCTTCCGGACAGGTCCAGTCGAAGGTCAGGTTGGTGAACGGCGTCTGCGTGCCCCAGCGCGACGGCACGTTGAGGTTGTAGATCAGCTCCTGAATGTACTGCTTGACCTCGCGGTAAGAAAGATTGTCCTTGCGGATGAACGGCGCCATGTAGGTGTCGAACGAGGAGAATGCCTGCGCGCCGGCCCATTCGTTCTGCAGCGTGCCGAGGAAGTTGACGATCTGCCCGACCGCGCTCGACATGTGCTTCGGCGGGCCGGCCTCGACCTTGCCCGGCACGCCGTTCAGCCCCTCGTGCAGCAGAGTGCGCAGCGACCAGCCGGCGCAGTAGCCGGCCAGCATGTCGAGATCATGCACATGGATGTCGCCCTCGCGGTGCGCGACGCCGACTTCCGGCGGGTAGACGTGGGAAAGCCAGTAGTTGGCCACTACCTTGCCGGAGACGTTGAGGATCAGGCCGCCCAGGGAATAGCCCTGGTTGGCGTTGGCGTTGACGCGCCAGTCCATCTGATCGAGGTATTCGTTGACAGAGCTCGCCACGTCCACCACCGTCTTGCGGTCTTGCCGCAGTTTGTGGTGCTGCTCGCGGTAGACGATGTAGGCGCGAGCGGTTTTCATGTGATTGGCGGAGATCAGCACCTGCTCCACCACGTCCTGGATTTTCTCGATGTGCGGCGGCTCGTTGCGGAATTTGTGGATCAGCACCTTGACCACCTGGGCAGCCAGCAGCACCGCCTCGCTGGCTTCGTATTCTCCGCTGGCGGCGCCCGCGCGCTCGATGGCGGAGCGAATCTTGTCGGCGTCGAACGGAGCGACCGAACCATCGCGCTTGACCACTCCGCGCGGCATGGTGGCAAGACGATTTTCGCTGGCCGCAGTCTGGTTCACTGTCATTATCTGTTATCTCCTAAGGGCTTAGGTCTGGTTGTCGGTGTGGTGGGATAAAACACAAGATGTTGTAGCAGGTTTCGCAAAACTATACGCTCTATAGTGGTCGTGTCAAGGGAACAAAAATCAATTTTTCGCTTTCCTCCGGCCTGCCGGGTGGTTACAATACCGGCCGCTTTCTGAGTGCTGAGCAAAGAGTTTGACACGATATTTTTTACCTTGATCGCCCCCTTTCAATCATGACATCCACTCGCATTACCTGGCACACCTTCACCGCCGCACCGCACCGCGTCATGTTCCTCGTCGGCGTGCTGCAGGGACTGGCGACCATGATCTGGTGGCTGGCCGACCTGCTCGGGCGCTACACCCGGCTCTATCCGCCTTTCGACCTGGCCATCCCCTCTGCCTGGGCGCATGCCTACCTGATGATTTACGGGTTTTTCCCCTTTTTCATCTTCGGCTTTCTGATGACCGTCTACACCAACTGGATGAACGGCAGGAAGATCCCCGCGAAGCATTATCTGCCGGCTTTCCTGCTGCTGGGGGGCGGTGCCCTGCTGTTCTACGCGGGGCTCTGGGCGGGGCATCCGCTGCTGATCGCGGCAGTCGCGCTCATGCTGGCAGGCTGGAGCGTGGCGCTGTATGCCCTGATTTACGTGCTGGTCACCGCCAAGCACCCGGACAAGCGCCACGCCATCATCACTACCGTGGCGCTGGTCATGGGCTGGCTCGGCATGGCGTCATACCTGGCGTGGCTGGCGAGCGACGGGGATTTCTGGCTGGCATTCTCGCGCCGCAGCGGCATCTGGTTTTTCCTGGTGCCGATCCTGTTCACCGTCTGCCACCGCATGCTCCCCTTCTTCTCCAGCCGGGTGCTGGAGAACTACCGCATCGTGCGCCCCAACTGGGCGCTGACGGTGATGCTGGCCTGCGTGGCAGGTCACGGCGCGCTGGAAATCGCCGGCGCGAACCGCTTCCTGTGGCTGTTCGACCTCCCCTTCCTGACGCTGGCCGGCTACCTTTCATACAGCTGGAAGCTGCTGCGCAGCCTCGAGGTGCGCCTGCTGGCGGTGCTGCACATCGCCTTTCTGTGGCTGTCCGTGGCGCTGCTGCTGTATGCGGTGCAAAGCCTGATGCTGTTCTTCGGCGACGCCGATTCGCCCGTGCTTGGCCTGGCGCCGCTGCACGCGCTCACCGTCGGCTTTTTCGCGTCGATGGTGCTGGGAATGGTCTCGCGCGTCACGCTCGGACACTCGGGCCGGGAGCTCGTGGCGGACACGGCCACCTGGGCGCTGTTTCTCGGCTTCCAGGCCGCGGCCGTCGCCCGCGTCGCCTCGGATCTTAGGCCGGCCGGCCCGATCACCCACCTCTATCTTCTCGCCGCGGTGATCTGGCTTGCCTGTTTCATCCCCTGGGCGGCCAAATACGCGCCGGCCTATTGGCGGCCGCGGGCGGACGGGATGCCGGGCTAACCCGAAGGAATCCCGTCTCCGTTGATGCGCGGTGTCCTTGATTTGGGTCAATGCGCTTGCGGCATGTTGCCCCGAAAATGGCGCCACTCTCGTCCCCCCGTCAGGGGCATCAAACCGTAAAACGCCGTTTAGGAACTTTTCTTGTAAATGAGCACGATCAGCCAATTCCTCGCACCCGATCATCATCGCTGCGACAGCCTGTTCGCTTTGACGGAAGAATCCGCCGCAAGCGGGGAGTGGGAAAAAACCGCGGACAATTTCGCAAGCTTCCGCAAAGCCCTTGCCCATCATTTCGCGATGGAAGAGCAGGTGATGTTCCCGGCATTTGAAGAACACACCGGCATGACCGCTGGCCCGACCCAGGTGATGCGGATGGAGCACCAGCAAATGCGGGAACTGCTCGGCCAGATGGCGGAAGCCGCGCAAAAGCGGGACAAGGAAGAGTTTTTGGGACTTTCCGACACGCTGCTGCTGATCATGCAGCAGCACAACGTCAAGGAAGAACAGATGCTCTACCGCATGGCTGACCAAGCGCTGGCCGGCGCGACCGACGATCTCGTCCGGCGCATGCGCGAAATCGCCGAATAGGAGGAAAGCCGGCCATGGAAGAACGCGTCCTCGATGCTCGCGGCCTGATGCCGCCGGAACCGCTTAATCTCACGCTGGAAGCCATCGACACCCTGCAACCCGGAGAGCGCCTGCGCCTCCTGATTCACCGCACCCCCCACATGCTATACCCGATTCTGCAGGAATGGGGATTTGCCTATCTGACCCGCACTGCCGACGACGGCACCTACGAAGTCCTGATCTGGCGCCGCCAGGACGGCGCCGAGCCCGCCCCCCCCGGAACAGGAATGAACCAGCCCGGCCTCTCCCTGGATCAGGCGCCGCCGATCCTGGTGCCGTTGCGCTTCTTTTTCACCGCCCCGCTATTCGCCTCGCTGGTTTCCGTTCTGGCGCTGTGGCAAGGCCCGGAGCTGCTGGCCAGCCGCTGGAATCCGCCGCTGCTTGCGGCAACCCATTTGCTCACGCTAGGGTTTCTCGGCATGGTCATGATCGGCGCTCTGCTGCAAATGCTGCCGGTGGTGGCGGGCGCGCCGGTAAAGCGTCCCCGCCTGGTAGCATGGGTCGTGCACGTGCTGGCCTGCGCCGGAGTCCTGTTGCTGGGCTGCGGCTTTGCGTTCGACCATTCGCTCCCGCTGAAACCGGCGATGCTGCTGCTGGGAACGGGATTGCTGCT
Organism: Pseudomonadota bacterium; assembly: GCA_040752115.1. Taxonomy (GTDB): domain Bacteria; phylum Pseudomonadota; class Gammaproteobacteria; order Burkholderiales; family Sulfuricellaceae; genus JBFMFB01. The sequence goes on from JBFMFB010000017.1 coordinate 21,386, forward strand.
GTTCAGCACGGTCATTGTCCTGAGCCTGCGGCGCGCGCTGGCCGGCAACCCCACCGCGAGCGCCATGCGCCTGGCGGCCGTCGCGCTGGCGGCGACCGTCATGCTCGGCCTCGTCCTCGCCAGCAACCACGCCTGGGGATGGTGGCTGCCCGGCGCGCGCGACTCGGTCACCAACCTGCACCTGACTTGGGGACTGCTGGGGTGGGTGGGGTTGCTGGTCACCGGCGTCGCGTACCAGACGGTGCCGATGTTTCAGCTCACCCCGGACTATCCGCCGATGCTGACGCGCTGGCTGCCGAAAAGCCTGTTTGTGGTACTCGCCGCCTTACCCCTCGCGCTCCTTTTCCCGGTCTTGCAGCCCGTATTCGGGCTATTGCTGGCTGCCGGCTACTCGACATTCGCCGCCATGACCCTTCGTCTACAGATGAAGCGGCGACGCAAGCTGGCCGATATTCCGCTTGCCTTCTGGCGGGTCGCCATGAGCAGCATCCTGCTGAGCGCGGCGCTGTGGCTGGCCGGCCAGATATTTCCGGAATTCGGCTCCGGCAACACCTATGGATTGCTGTTGGGATTTACGATGATCGTCGGCTTCGCGATGACTCTGGTGAATGGGATGCTCTACCGAATCGTGCCGTTCCTGATATGGTTCCATCTGCAAAGCCAGCGCAAGGCCGGAGCGCGCAATGTCCCCAACGTCAAGGCAATTCTCCCGGAACGGCGCTGCCGCGGCCAGATGTGGCTGCATTTCGCGACGCTGGCGCTGCTCGCGGCTGCCGTCATGCGACCTCAGCCGTTTGTCTATCCGGCTGCGGCCGCATTTGGCGTGTCCAACTTGTGGCTGTTGCTCAATCTTTACTCGGCGTACCGAGTGTACCGGCGCCTCAGCGTCGCGTGAAATCGATCACGACGCCTTCCGGCTCGCGCGCCACATAATTGATCTCGACACCTTCGCCGTAGCGCTGGCGCATTTGCGCCAGCAGGGGCAGCGGGTCGTGATCGTTGACGAAGCGCATGGTTTCACCCGGCGTCAGCGAATCCAGGGCGCCGAAGATCGCTGCATGGCGAAAGCGCTTGGCGACGCCACGGGCGTCGAAAGGGTAGCGTTGATCGGGCTGAAGAATGTTCGGAGAGGAGCATGACATAGACAGTTTTCCTTGGGTGAATAAAGAGCTCTGCGAAACCCGCAGAGGCGGCACACTATAAGCGAGCGACCCGAATCCATACTTGATTCAGGTCAAGTTTTATCCCGGAGCCGCAGCAGCTCCCATCCCGCCTGCGCCAGGAACGGCGCCAGACCGGCCAGCGCCAGAAACATCCCCCAACGCACCCCTGCGACCGCCATCAGCCCGGCCGCGAAAAACAGCAATGACCGCCCGCCTGCGCCCGCAGTCAGTCGCTTCCTTGCCTGCGCCTGCCATGGCGCCTGCGCCCCGGGCCGCAGCCAGAGGGGGAGCAGCTGCCCGGCCGCGCCGCTCACCAGCGGGAAGAGAAAGGCGAAGACATATAAATGGGCGCCGCCAACCGGACCGGCCCAACCCGAAGCATGCAGCCCGCCAGCCGCCAGCGCCGCGCCGAAGCCCGCCAGCGCCCCGGCCAGGAGCGGGGAAGCGCCGTGCGGCGCGAGGATCTCCTGCCGGTAAGCAGCAAACCATGCCCCCATCAGCCGCGACACCGGCACCAGCCACAACAGCAGACCAAGCCAGGCGAGCAGCGGCAGCCAGGCAGAGCCCGCAGCCACCGCCAGCGTGGCCGCCAGCGAGATCGGAAGATCGCGGCGCAGCCTTCCCGCAGCACCCGCATCCGGGCGCCCCGCCGTAGTGGGCAGCAGCACCTGCAGCGTACCGAATGCGGTCAGACCGATGAATCCGAGGGTGTTGAGGTGCAAATGGAAGCGTCTCAGCGGAAGAGAGTGGGCCGGCCACGCTGCCATTGCCGGAACCGCCACCAGTCCCAGCACCAGGCAGGCCAAGGCGGCCAGATACCAGTAAAGGCCGGGATGCGGGCTGCCCAGCGCCGCCCGGCCGCGCGACGCCACCCATAGCGCCAGGCTGCCGCACGCGCCGATCCCCAGCAGCGCAGCCGCAACTGGATAAGCAGGGCGGCCGGCATTTCCGGCGAAGTGCGCGAAAATCAACAGGCCTGCGACGGCGGCCAGCGCCGGCACCAGCTTGAATCCCGCGTGCGGCGGCCGGCTTCGGGTCAGCACCGGGACGAAATGACTGATGGCGCCCAGAATCAGCGGCATCGCGCCTGCCGCCAGCGCCAGGTGGACATGGGCCGCGGGGTGAAGGGAAAAAGCCAGCGGCAGCATCCAGGCGCCGGCGAACGAAATGAAAACCAGCGCCACCAGCGCGGCAAGAAAAGGACCGTTCATGGGTTGCTCGGAACATTTGTTCGAAGTTGCATGTCGGATGTTTTGCCGTCACCGTATGCGCGCTCCGGCGAAACGCACCCGCCAGTGCGAGAAATCAGCATTATTTCCTTGATCTGAAAGTGGTTATGGCATCTTGATCTAGGTCAAGGATAAAACCCGCCCGCTCCCTTAGAGTAGCGCAATCTCGAGGCCGTGGGCCACGGGCTATCCATCAGGCATGGTTCCACGGATGGGAATGATAGCAGCAATAACAAACCACCATCTTCACAACAGCTAGTCAGGAGGTACATTGATGAGTGCGACATTTACCAAATCGATGGCGCGCAACATATTTTACGGGGGGGCGGTGTTCTTCTTCCTGTTGCTTGTCGCGCTGACGTTCAACACCATGGGGACGCTGCCCAAGCGCGACCATCGCGAGAACCTCACGCCGGAAGTGGTCCGGGGCAAGCACATCTGGGAAACACGCGAGTGCATCGGCTGCCATTCGCTGCTGGGCGAAGGCGCCTATTTCGCGCCGGAACTGGGCAACGTCTACAAGCGCCGCGGCGGCGAATTCATCAAGGCGTGGATCAAGAGCCAGCCCTCCGGGGCGCCGGGGCGCCGTCAAATGCCGCAGTTCAACCTGACCGACCAGGAGCTGGACGATCTGGTGGCATTCTTCAAATGGACGGGCGAAATCAACACCGCCAACTGGCCGCCCAACATTGAAGGCTAAGCAGACGGAATCCTACAGCCAAAGTTTAAGGAGGAAATAAGACATGCAATATCAATCCCAGGCGGTAGCGAAGCCGTACTTCATCGCTGCCATCGCGCTGTTCGTGGCGCAGATACTGTTCGGCCTGATCATGGGCCTGCAGTACGTGGTCGGGGACTTCCTGTTCCCGGCGATTCCCTTCAACGTCGCCCGTATGGTGCACACCAACGCGCTGATCGTCTGGCTGCTGATGGGCTTCATGGGCGCGGCCTATTACCTGATTCCGGAGGAATCGGAAACCGAGCTGTTCAGTCCCAAGCTGGCGATCGCCATGTTCTGGATCTTCCTGGTCGCCGCAGGCCTGACGGTGGTGGGCTACCTGACGGTGCCCTACGCCACCCTGGCCAAGATGACCGGCAACGACCTGCTGCCAACCATGGGCCGCGAGTTCCTGGAACAGCCGCTGCTGACTAAAGTCGGCATCGTGATCGTGGCACTGGCCTTCCTGTTCAACATCACCATGACCGTGCTGAAAGGCCGCAAGACCTCCATCAGTCTAGTGCTGTTGCTGGGCCTGTGGGGTCTGGCGGTGTTCTTCCTGTTCTCCTTCTACAACCCCTCCAACCTGGTGCTGGACAAGTTCTACTGGTGGTGGGTGGTGCACCTGTGGGTGGAAGGCGTGTGGGAACTGATCCTGGGCTCCCTGCTGGCGTTCGTGCTGATCAAGATCACCGGCGTTGACCGCGAAGTGATCGAAAAATGGCTGTACGTCATCATCGCCATGTCCCTGATCACCGGCCTGGTCGGCATGGGCCACCACTACTTCTGGATCGGCACGCCGGAATACTGGCAGTGGTTCGGTTCCGTGTTCTCCGCACTGGAGCCGATCCCGTTCTTCATGATGACCGTGTTCGCGTTCAACATGGTGAACCGCCGCCGCCGCGAGCATCCCAACAAGGCTGCCACGCTGTGGGCGCTCGGCACCGGTGTGATGGCGTTCCTCGGCGCCGGCGTGTGGGGCTTCCTGCACACCCTGGCCCCGGTGAACTTCTACACCCACGGCACGCAGATCACCGCCGCCCACGGCCACATGGCCTTCTACGGCGCCTATGTGATGGTGAACCTGACCATCATCTCCTATGCCATGCCTCTGCTGCGCGGCCGTGCCGCCAACAGCGACAAGGCCCAGGTGATGGAAATGTGGGGCTTCTGGCTGATGACCATCGCGATTGTGTTCATCACGCTGTTCCTGACCGCCGCCGGCATCCTGCAAGTCTGGCTGCAGCGCATGGCCGAAACGCCCATGCCGTTCATGATGGCGCAAGACAAGATCGCGCTGTTCTACTGGCTGCGTGAAATCACCGGCCTGGTCTTCCTGGTCGGTCTGGTCGTCTACATCGCCAGCTTCTTTGCGAAAGGCGAAACCAAAGCCGCTGCCTGATAACGAGCGGTAAAAGAATGAGGGAGGGGCGACGCCCCTCCCTTTTTTGTTTTCCGAGCGCTTGACCTGCGTCAAGTACCCGACTATTTTAATGGGCTATTTTTCGTTTCTGCGGTAAAATAGCCGATCAAAATTTTTGGCCTGAGGTAGAAACATGAATTCTCAAAGCATTGCCATGGATCCCGTCGCGCCGATCGCGCCCGCCGCAGTCCGGCAGGAAGGCAACCCGCCCGGCGATTTCGCCATCTGGATCTTCATCTTCGCCGAGCTGCTGGCGTTCGGCGTATTGTTCCTGGCCTACGCCTTCACCCGCGCCAAGAACGTGGAGCTGTTCAACGAGTCGCAGCTTACGCTGAGCCGCGAGTCGGGCGCGATCAACACGCTGGTGCTGATCACCAGCAGCTACTTCGTCGTGCGCGGCGTGGCCGCCATCAAGCAGGGGCTGTCCCGGCAATGCGCCAACTGGCTGACTGCCGGCGTCGCCCTGGGCGGCGTGTTCGTCGCCATCAAGCTGTGGGAGTTCAACGAAAAGTTCAACGCCGGCATCACGCTCGACACCAACACCTTCTACATGTTCTACCTGTCGCTCACTTTCTTCCATTTCATGCATGTGCTGATGGGTATGGTGATCCTCGGCTTCGTCATCGCCAAGGCGCGCCGCGGCGGCTACAGCGCGCAAGACCACGCCGGCGTGGAAACCGGTGCTTCCTTCTGGCACATGGTGGATCTGCTGTGGATCATCCTGTTTCCGCTCGTCTACGTAATTCGCTGAGGTTGCCATGCACAACGCCAAGTTCCAATCCAACGCATTCTCCACGGCGATCTGGCTGGTGCTGGTCGCGCTCACCGTCGCCACCTTCAGCATCGGCGAAGCCGGGCTTGCCGGCAGGAACATCATGCTGGTGCTGCTCGCCATCGCCATCGTCAAGGGCCAGATGGTCATCAGCTATTTCATGGGGCTGGCCAAGACCCGCTTCCTGTGGCGCGCCATCATGCTCTCCTACATGATCATCGTCGGCAGCATGATCGCCGTGGCCTATGTGATGGGCCTGAAGTAAACCCGCACGTTCCCCTGCGTTGCCGAAGCCAATCTCAAACTCTGCAATTCGCCAGGAAGAGATACGAATGAACATGAATCGGAACAAAGGGGCATCGCCGCACAGCCCCCGCCTCCACTGATCGCGGAAATTTTTGAATCCTCGTGATTATTCGTGAACATTCGTGCAAATTCGTGGTTAAACGATTTTTTCAGACCGTAAAGACGCGATGAGCACCATTCCCTTTTATAAGCCGCACGGCAACGAAATCGAGCTGTTCGAGCACGCCTACAACAACCAGCTGCCGCTTCTGATCAAGGGCCCAACCGGCTGCGGCAAGACGCGCTTCGTGGCGCACATGGCGGCGCGGCTGGGACGCCCGCTCTACACCGTGGCCTGCCACGACGACCTGACTGCGGCCGACCTGGTGGGCCGGCACCTGATCGGCGACGGCGCCACCTACTGGGCCGATGGCCCGCTCACCCGCGCGGTGCGCGAAGGCGGCATCTGCTACCTGGACGAAGTGGTGGAGGCGCGCAAGGACACCACCGTGGTGCTGCACCCCTTGTCCGACGATCGCCGCATCCTGCCGATCGACCGCACCGGCGAGATCCTGCACGCGCCGCCCGAATTCATGCTGGTGGTTTCCTACAACCCCGGCTACCAGAACCTGCTGAAGGGCATGAAACCCAGCACCCGGCAGCGTTTCGCTTCGATCCGCTTCGATTTTCCGGAGCCCGCGCTGGAAGAGGAAGTCCTCACCGGGGAAACCGGCACCGACGCGATGACGGCCAAGCGCCTGGTGTCGCTCGCCAACGCCATCCGCGCGCTGAAGGATCACGACCTGGAAGAAGTGGTCGGCACGCGCATGCTGGTTTACGCGGCAACCCTGATCAAGAGCGGCATGGCGCCGGTGGAAGCGTGCCGCGCGGCAGTGGTGGAAACGCTCACCGACGACGTGGAAACCGCCGCGGCCCTGATGGAGGTGGCATGTGCCACGTTCGGACAATGACCGAGAACCGGACTCTGCCATAGCCGGGCAATCCCTGGCGGTGACGGCGGAAATCCTCTACCTGGCGAACCTCCTGGTAGCGCCCGGCCTGGCTTTCTTCATTCTGTTGGCGCTGTACCTGCGGCGCGGCAAGGAAGCGCCGCCGCTCGCCTCCTGCCACCTGCGCCAGACGGTCAGCGCCAGCCTGTGGGCCGGCGGGCTGCTAGTGGTGGCCAATCTGGCGATCATCCTGCTGGGCGGCTATACCGCTCCGTCAACCTGGGTAATCGTGATTCTTTACTTCACCACCGCCCACTCCACCCTGGTGCTGCTGGGCGTGATGGGGCTGGCGAAGGCGATGGCCGGCAAGAACTACGTCTACCCGCTGGTGGGAAGACCCTGCAATGTATAAGGAAGCCTGGGCATGGAAGAACAGGTAGGCGCGCTCTGGCACCGCATCATCACCCGCGCGGCGGATACGCGCTACCCCAAGGCGGCGGTGAAGCTGGAGGAAATCGGCAAGACTGCCGGCATTTTCTTCCGCGCCCTGGGCGGCGATGCGGGGCTCGACCTCAAGTCCGCCAGCCAGACCGAACATGGCGCGCGCCGCACCCTGCTGCAGCGCATCGCCGGCAGCGGCCAGAAAACCGAGCTGACCTGGCAGGACGACGAAACGCTGCACCTGCCGGCGGTGATCGACTATTTCCCCGAGCGCGCATTGAACCGCGATCTTTACCTGTGGCTGGTGGCGCTCGCCGCCGCGGACGACGGCACGATTTCCTCCTGGTTTGCCCGCAACCAGCGGGCCGCCCGCAAGGTGCTGGACGAATTCCCCGGCCTGAACGCCAAGTACCGGCGGCTGGTGGACGCTACCCTGGCGCTGCGCCCCGATCCGGGCAAACTGCCGGCGGACGAGGCGGCGCAGGAACAGGCGATTCGCGCCGCGCTGCTCGATCCCGGCAGCGTGGATGCCCTGCCCCGCGCAGCAAGGCCGGCCCAGCCCGTTCCTTTGTGGCTGCACCCCAATCCGCCGCACGCCGCTGCATGTCCGTCGGCGGCAGCCGCAGCACAGCAGCAGGAGGCGGGCGGCAGCAGCCAGGTTTCCGGGGACAAGCGCAAGCGCAAGGCGGAGCGGGCCGAATCGCCGGAAAGCAAGAACCCCTTCATCATGCTGTTCCGCGCCGAGAGCATTTTCAGCTGGGCCGAATACGTCAAGGTCAACCGCGACACCGAAGAAGAGGAGGACGAGGACAACGCCAGGAAGGCCGCCGAGGATCTCGACGTGATGAGCGTGACGCGCGACGGCAAGCGCACCGCCAAGGGCTTCCGCTTCGACCTGGATCTGCCTTCCGAAGCGCTCGACGACACGCCGCTGGGCGAAGGCATCCTGCAGCCGGAATGGCATTACCGCAAGCACATCCTGCTCCCCGGCCACGTCTGCGTGCAGCCGATGACCGCGGCGCGGGCCGAGCCCTGCGGCTTGCCGCCCCACCTGCGAAACACCGCGAAGCGGCTGCGCAACCAGTTCCAGGCGCTGACCCCGGCCCGGATATGGCTCAAGGGCCAGGACGACGGCGCGGAACTCGATCTCGACGCCTGCCTGGAATTCAGCGCCGAGCGCGTCAGCGGCGCCCCGGCGCGCGAGCGGGGCATGTACCGGGACTGCCGGATTCGCGACCGCGACATGTCATGCCTGCTCCTGGCCGACCTGTCGCTGTCCACCGACGCCTGGATCAGCAACGACGCGCGCGTCATCGACATCATCCGCGACAGCCTGTTCCTGTTCGCCGAGGCGCTGACCGCCACCGGCGACGGCTTCGCCATGCTGGGCTTTTCCTCGCTCAAGCGCAACGTGCGGCTGCACGTGCTCAAGGGCTTCGACGACAAGTACGACGCCGAGGCGCGCGGGCGCATTGCGGCCATCAAGCCCGGCTATTACACGCGCATGGGCGCGGCGATCCGCTACGGCGCAACGCTGCTTTCGGCGCAGCGCAGCACCCAGCGCCTGCTGCTGATCCTGACCGACGGCAAGCCCAACGACCTCGACCAGTACGAAGGGCGCTATGGCGCGGAGGACACCCGCATGGCGCTGATCGAAGCGCGCCGCCAGGGCCTGCAGCCGTTCTGCGTCACCATCGACCAGGAAGCGGGCGACTACCTGCCGCACCTGTTCGGGCCGGCGGGATACGTGGTCATCCACAAGCCGGCCGACCTGCCGAAGGAACTGCCGCTGCTGTATGCGCAGATGACGCGATGAGAATGTTTATCCTTAAAGCGGCGATTAACCACGAATGGCACGAATGTTCACGAATGAACACGAATAGTAGGGGCACGATTTTTCCTCGCCAGCGGACGGGACGGACAAGAATGGTTGATTCACGGGTTAATCATGAACATTCGTGCTTCATTCGTGCCATTCGCGGTTACTCGCTTTTTAATGATTTTCGTCGGCAATCCGGGTGATATAATGCAGGGTTCATTATCGGCTCAGCCGACTGGAAACGATGGCGCTTTCTGATTACATCTACACCTTCGGGCAGCACATGCTGAAGAAGCATGGCGAGCGCGTGCACAAGATCGCCCTGGACGCCGGCTTCACCTGCCCCAACCGCGACGGCAGCAAGGGCGTCGGCGGCTGCACCTTCTGCAACAACGCCTCGTTCAGCCCCAACGGGCGCACCCCGCCCACCATCGCCGAGCAGCTCGCCTCCGGCCGCCGCGCCATTGCCAGACGCACCCGGGCGCGGCGCTTTCTCGCCTATTTCCAGGCCTACACCAACACCTACGCCGACGTGGACGAGCTGGCCGCGCTCTACCGGCAGGCGCTGGCCGAGCCGGACGTGATCGGCCTGTCCATCGGCACCCGCCCAGACTGCGTGCCGGCGGCGGTGCTCGATCTGCTGGCGGATTTCCAGCAACAGGGACACGAAGTATGGCTGGAGCTCGGCCTGCAATCGGCCTTCGACGAAACCCTCGAGCGCGTCAACCGCGGCCACGGCCTCAAGGAATACCGGGAAACCGTTCTGGCCGCGCGCCGGCGCGGCATCCCGGTGTGCGCCCACCTGATCGTCGGCCTGCCGGGGGAAACCGCGCAGCACTGCTTCGATACGCTCGACACCGTGCTGGCGCTGGGAGTGGACGGCATCAAGCTGCATCCCCTGCACGTAGTGAAAGGCACCATGCTCGCCAATGAATGGCGGCGCGGGGAATACCAGCCGCTCGCGACCATGGACGACTACATCCGGATCGCGGCCGACCTGATCGAGCGCACGCCGCCCCACATCGTGATCCACCGCGTCACCGGCACCGCTTCGAAAGACATCCTGCTGGCGCCGGCCTGGTGCTCGCAGAAATGGAACGTCCTGAACGGCATCGAGCAGGAGCTGCGCCGCCGCGGCCACCGCCAGGGCGTTTTCGCCAACCCTTTATTCGACCAAGAGGAAATTCTCCATGCAGCCTGAATCCAACCTGGAACTGGTCTGCCCGGCGGGCAGCCTGCCGGCGCTGAAGATCGCCGTGGACAACGGCGCGGACTGTGTTTACATGGGCTTTCGCGACGATACCAACGCGCGCAATTTCGCCGGCCTCAATTTCGACAAGGCCACTGCAACCGAAGGCGTGCGCTATGCTCACGCCAAGGGTGCGAAAGTGCTGCTCGCGCTCAACACCTATCCCCAGGCCGCCGGCTGGGAGCGCTGGAAAAAAGCCATCGACCAGGCCGCCGAAATCGGCATCGACGCCGTCATCCTGGCCGACCCCGGACTGATGCAGTATGCCCGCAAGACGCACCCCGAGCTACGGCTGCACCTGTCGGTGCAGGGTTCCGCCACCAACTACGAGGCGATCAACTTCTACCACGAGCAGTTCGGCATCAGCCGCGCGGTGCTGCCGCGCGTGCTGGCGCTGGCCCAGGTCGAAAACCTGATGAAGAACACGCCGGTGGAGATCGAACTGTTCGGTTTCGGCGGCCTGTGCGTCATGGTCGAGGGCCGCTGCTCGCTGTCCTCCTATGTCACCGGCGAATCCCCCAACACCTGCGGCGTGTGCTCGCCGGCCAAGTCGGTGCGCTGGCAGCAGACCCCCAACGGGCTGGAGTCGCGCCTCAACGGCATCCTGATCGACCGCTACGGCGCCGAAGAAAACGCCGGCTATCCGACGCTGTGCAAGGGGCGCTTCGAAGTGGAAGGCGAAACCTACTACGCGATCGAGGAACCGACCAGCCTCAATACCCTGGAACTGCTGCCGGAACTGCTGCGCCTGGGCGTGGCCGCGATCAAGATCGAAGGACGGCAGCGCAGCCCGGCCTACGTGGCGCAGGTATCCAAGGTGTGGCGTGAAGCGATCGACCATGCCAAGCGCAACCCCTCGGGCTATTCCGTCAAGCCGGCATGGATGGCGGAGCTAGGCAAGGTCGCGGAAGGGCAGCAGAACACGCTCGGCGCCTACCACCGCCCCTGGAAATAAGCAGAATCCCGAACAACCCCTTTTAGAGAGCAACCGATGAAGTTAGCTTTAGGCCCCGTACTGTACTACTGGACGCGCGAGAAACTGGAGGAGTTCTACGAGGAAATCGCGGACGCGCCGGTGGATATCGTCTATCTCGGCGAGACCGTCTGCTCCCGCCGCAAACTGATGCGCCTCCAGGACTGGCTGGAGATCGCGCAGAAACTCGCCGACGCAGGCAAGCAAGTGGTGCTCTCCACCCAGGCCCTGATCGAATCCGAGTCGGACCTGAAAACCCTGCGCAAGATCGCGGAAAACGAAAACTTCGCGGTCGAGGCCAACGACATGGGCGCGGCGCGCCTGCTGGCGGGCCGCAAAATGGCTTTCGTCGCCGGCCCCTACCTCAACATCTACAACCCCCACACCCTGAACCTGCTGGCATCGCTCGGCGCCACCCGCTGGGTGATGCCGATCGAGATGTCGCGCGCGGCGCTGGAAGCAATCCAGCAGGAGCGCCCCGCCGGCCTGGAGACCGAAGTGTTCGCCTACGGCCGGATGCCGCTTGCCTTCTCGGCGCGCTGCTTCACCGCCCGCTACCACAACCTGCAGAAGGACGACTGCCAGTTCCGCTGCCTCGACTACGAGAACGGGCTCACCCTGAAAACCCGCGAGGGTCAGCCGTTCCTGGTGCTGAACGGCATCCAGACCCAGTCCGCCCGCATCTATAACCTGCTGGGCGAACTCGGCGGAATGCGCGAAGCCGGCGTGGACGTGGTGCGCGTCAGCCCGCAGGCCTTCCACACCGGCAAGATCGTGCGCCTGTTCCGCGAATGCCTGGAGCAGAAGGCCGCACCGGGCGAAGCCATGAAGAAAATGGAAAAGCTCATGCCCGACGTCGCCTGCGACGGCTACTGGCACGGCAAGCCCGGCCTGGAACAGGCCTACATGAACCGCGACGCGGAATAGCCATGTCCCGGCCGGTTGCCCTCCTGGACAGCGGCCTGCGCCGCGGCAGCGAAAATTCCGCTATCGACCGCGACTGGCTCGCGCGGCATGCGGCGGGCGAGCGTCCCGGCCTGCTGCGCTTTTACCGCAGCCTTCCCACCGCCAGCATCGGCCGCCATCAGGCCATCGACCGCGAACTGCGGCTCGATTACTGCCGCCGCCGCGGCATCGAACCGGTGCGGCGCCCGAGCGGCGGGGGCGCGCTGTATCTGGACGAACGGCAACTGGGTTTCAGCCTGATTCTGAAGCGCCCCGCGGCGTGGCAGCAGACCGGGCTGGCACATATCCTGGAGCAGTTCTGTACGGCGCTCGCCGCCGGGCTGGCGCGGCTCGGCATCCGGGCCGGCTTCAAGTTTCCCAACGACCTGGAAATCGAGGGGCGCAAGATCGCCAGCGCGTTCGCCGCCGGCGAAGGCGATTCGCTGCTGCTGCACGGCACCCTGCTGCTGGACGCCGATATCCGGACCATGCTGGAAGCCCTGCGCGTTCCCACCGAAAAGCTTTCCCCAGACGGCCTTGCCGCCGCGCGCGACCGCCTGGTCACGGTGGCCGAGTGCTGCCCGCAGGCGCCGCCCTTGGACCAGATCCGCCAGGCCATAGCGGATGGGCTGAGCGAAGCGCTCGGCCTGCAGCTCCGGGAAGCGGAGGAAGAAGCCCTGAAGGACCTGCTCTCAGGCACCGCCGCCGCGGAGGAAGCCATCGCCCACGAAACCGACTGGAGCGGCGATGCGCGCCAATCGCTGGAATCCTTGTGGAAAGCCCCCGGCGGAGTGCTGCGCGCACGCGTGGAATTCACTGCCGATGCCCGGCGCTTAAAGCAGGTCGAGTTCGCCGGCGATGCCCACATCCAGCCGGCGGACCTCCTGGCGCGGCTGGCGCTCGCGCTGCGCGGACAACAGGTGGAGCACGTCCGCTACGAAGCCGGCAGGTTCCTACGCGAACATCCGGCGGATGCGGCGGGCGTCGGCATGCACGACATCCTGCAACTGCTCGACCTCGCGCTCGACAAGCTGGCCGCGCGGCAGGCCATGGACCTGACCGCCGTCCAGGCGAATTCGCTGATGGTGTATAATCCGACCGCCGCTGCCACCCCCGACATCCTGCGCCAGGCCAGCGTCATGCTGGTGCCCTACTGCGCCAAGCCGGCCTGGTGCAAATGGCGCCACCAGGACGGCTGCGCCGAGTGCGGCCTGTGCGAGGTGGGCGACGCTTACCGGCTGGCGCGGGAACGGCAGATGCAGGTCACCACCGTCACCCAGTACGAGCATCTGGTCGCCACCCTCGCCGAAATGAAGGAAAAAGGCACGCAAGCCTATGTCGGCATGTGCTGCAGCAATTTCTTCATCAAGCGCCACCGCGCCTTTCAGGAAGCGGGCATGCCCGCGGTGCTGATGGACATCAGCGGCGCCAACTGCTACGAACTGAAACAGGAAAGCCAGGCCTACGCCGGCACCTTTCAGGCGGAAGCCAAGCTGGATGCGGAGATGCTGTACCAGGTGATCAAACTCGTGCCCAAGGCGAAAACACCCGCGAAAAGCCCCGATGCGAGCGGCGATCCGCAGGGCCAACCCATGCAAGGAATGATATGAACATCCCCTCTTTCACCGTACCCAAGCCGATCGGCAGCGTGCTCTCCGTCCTGCCGCAATACCCGCATTCCGTGGCCTTCGCCCAGGCGCTCAACCTGGTGCTGGGGCCGGCGACCCTCCAGTCGGAAGCGCTGACCCCCCTGCGCGGCAAACTGCTGTGCATCCGCGTGACCGACGCCCAGGTGGCGCTCTACGTTTCCCTCGGCCAAAAAACCTTCGGCGCTGCCCGCCGCAGCCGGGAGCCCGACCTCACCCTCAGCGCCACCGCCCACGACTTCATGCTGCTCGCCACCCGCAAGGAGGACCCCGACACCCTGTTCTTCAGCCGCCGCCTGCTCACCGAAGGCGACACCGAACTCGGCCTGTTGGCGAAGAACACCCTCGACGCGCTCGACCTGCCGCCGCTGGATATCAAATCCTTCGCCCCCGGCAAAGTGCTGGGAATGATCAAGGCGCGGCTGCTGGCGTAACTCCGCAAGCCGCGCCGCTTATCACTAGGGCGGATGCGAAACGCATCCGCGCCCATCCATCACGAAAGGCATCCCATGGAATCCGCAAAAATTTACGAAAAAATTCTCCGAATCCGCATCCTCGCGGCCAACAGCCGCGGCGAGCTTTTCCAGGCAATGCAGCACAACCCTGCCAGCCCCTACAAGGATATGCACAACCACCCGGTGACGGATCACGTCGACGCAGTCACCAGAAACCGCGAGGAAGTGACCGCGATCATCGACGACATCATGAACAGCAACCTGACGCCTCAGCAGGAGGCGCAGATGGCCAATTTCATGATGGATCGCGACAAGTTCGTCAACGAAGGATTGAACCCGGCCTGCGCAGCCATTCTGGCGGGCGACTACCAGAAGGCAAACGAGATCCTCCTGAGCAAAGCCTGGCCGCTGAGCATGTTCGCCATCAGCGAAGCGGAGTCGTTCGACAAGCTGGGCAGCGGCGAGAAGGTTTTCTACACCGTCATTGTCGCAGTGATCAGCGTGGTGGTCGCCGCATCGCTATTCGTCGGAGCGCAGCTCCTGGCATCGTGGCTGGGGTGGTGGCGCTAGGAACGGCTGGCTCTCTTGAATGCAAGTGAGCCGAGGGGGCGCTTTGGCGCTGAGGCGCCTTAGTCGCTATGTGTTAATGCAAAACTTAACCCCAATTTTTGAATGAGCCGTTACGCCGGTAAGCCAATGATGCGCGGGTCATGCATCTGGCGTCCAAACGATCTGCCCAATTTCTCCGGGATACGCTGCTCCGTCTTTTTGCTGCCATCTGAACTCGACGCTGATAGGGAACCGAAATTTCTTCGCCAGGCGAAGACTAACCGCCCAAGCCTTATTGGCTTCAACTCCCTGAACGGAAAATCCACAGTTCTTCACTGGCTTAAATCCCGAATCAACTGTGTCCCCTCGCTTGATATGCGCCTCGCTAATGCGTTGCAGTCCGTCAATGTCTCCGCGCAAAGCCTTATACGCCTGTGCGTGGGCCTCCTCCATCAGGTGGTTCCACTTATTCACGGAAGTTCCCGCAATATTCCCCGACAGAACGGAGGTATGGGTAAGGTCGGGCGGCGAATCTGGCTTAAAGAACTTACCGGCGGTCGCCTTAGACGGTATTGGTTGGCGTTTCGGCGTTGGTTCCGCCGAAGGATTACGCTG
The DNA here is from genome assembly GCA_040752115.1 of Pseudomonadota bacterium. Lineage (GTDB taxonomy): Bacteria > Pseudomonadota > Gammaproteobacteria > Burkholderiales > Sulfuricellaceae > JBFMFB01. The sequence goes on from JBFMFB010000017.1 coordinate 36,618, forward strand.
CTGCCATTCCAGATAAACCCCAAGGGCTCTGCGTATTGCCGAGTCTGGAGTATCAACCAAGGGCTGTGCGATCTTTTGGAGCATTGCAAATGTATCGTCGGAAATCCTAACTACCGGGGCCATGACACACCTCCATACGTAACAATGTAACTACATGCTATGCCAGTGTACGCCGCATGTCAACTTCATCGTCTGAGCACCGTTGCGCCGTTGCCATGGAGCCACTGGGGTCACATAGCCACTGGGGTCAGGTCTTGCATTGCCACATTTCACTTCACGCCACTAGTTTGCCGTTAACCGCTTGCAACCTTCGATGCCGCCCCATGTCTCCTCTTCATACATGGGGAGCTCACCTCACACAGGAGCCGATGCGCATGAAGCGTCTGTTTTCATTTCTGGCCGTGTTGCTCCTTGCCGCCTGCGCCGCCTACAGCGGCAGCGGGCTCAGGCCCGGCGAGGCGGGGGTCGATGACGTGATCCGCGTCATGGGCGAGCCGGCGATGCGCTGGCAGGACCCGGACGGTTCCGTGCAGCTCGCCTATCCGCGCGGGCCGTTTGGTTTTCACACCTTCATGGTTCGGATTGGCCCGGACGGGAAGCTGCAACGCATCGTAAACGTGCTGGATTCAAACGGCTTTGCGCAGATTCGGCCGGGCATGACCGAGGCCCAGGTCCTGCGCGTCCTGGGGCCACCCTATCCAGGCTGGACGGCCTATTTCAAGGCTCGGGATGAGCTCGTGTGGGAATGGCGCTATTGCGACGATTTGAGCGAGGCGGCCCGCTTCAACGTCCTGTTCGACGGCGCCACCGGCACGGTGCGCTCCAGCATGAGCCTGACCGAGGCCCAAAGGGGCCTTTGCGGCCGCGGCAGATGTTGGTGCTCGCGGTAATACCGTAGAAACTTCGTGACTAAAACGTGGTTTTTACGCTATTGAGGATCGTAAAAGCAACGGTGTGACATAGCGCAGCCACGCTGTTTGCACCGCGACGCCTTTTGGCCCCTGCGAGCCCCGAGTAGCGCAGCCGGGCCGGGGGAAGTCGGCGACAACACGCCGCAAAGCGACTTGTTGCGGCGAAGGCTAACCTTCAGGTTATGCCGGAACTAAAAGGTAACTGCCCCGCCGGGGCATCGCCGGCACCCAATCAACCCGCGCGCAGCGCGACTCATGACAGGCACTTATACGATCATCAATAAGGCGCTGCTGCCCAGGCTCGTCAAGCTGCTAGCGCGCCTTGTCCCGGTCTTCCCGCCCATGCCGGGGATACAGCCGGTTGGCCGGTTTGCCGGGCAGGGCGCGGGTTTCGCGATCCGGGCGCGCTCCTGCGCTTTCCCGGCGCCCTTCGCCGAACTCCCGGCGCGGAGCGGCTTCTCGCACGCCGGGCGCCATTCCTTCTCTTCCTGACGGCTCACGGGATTCGCGGCGCTCCTGGCCGATCCTTTCCCTGGGCGGTTCTGCGCGCCGTTCGCGAGCTTCCCTTCGCGGGGCCGCCTCGCGCGCGCCCGGCGCGGCTTCCTCTACCCTTGACGGTTGGGGCGCCTCGCGCCGCTCGGCGGCGCGGCCGCCGGCGCCCTCCGCTCCAAACCGGGGCGGCAGCGGCGGGCGTGGGCGCTCCGGCCCCTCCGCAGCACCGAATGGCGCCCGCGGCAAGCCCTCCTTCTGCACCCGCTGCCTGGAGGGCGGCGGCACGAGCCGAGGTTCGGTAGCAGTAGTAGAAGGCGTGGGCCTCGCGACTTCGCCCTGCCAGGGGAGCCTGGCGGCATGGGAGCGGCGGGTGGCGACAACCGGACGGGAAGCCACGTCCGCAGGCGGCCGGATGGCAGCGCTGCGATCCGGCACCAGGCTTGCCGGCGCGGGTTTCACCGGAAGCGCGCCGCGGATCGGCGCGAACTCGCCCGGACGGTATGCCAGGTGCTCCCGCGCTTCGTGCACGCCTCCTCTGCCGAACCGGTCGGCGCGAACCGCGACCACGGCATTGGATACGCCGGCGTTGACGTAGGTGATGTTCTTGACGTTCACGATCGTGGTTTTTCTGATCACGACGTTGTTCACCACCCGCGGCCCGCCCCAGCCGCCCCACCACGGCGCCCCGACGAAATGCGCCGGGCCCCACCACGGAACGAGCGGCTCTCCCCAGCCCAGTGCGACCCAGCCCACTCCCGCCAGGGGAAAGCCGATGCGGACCGACACGCCGCGCCCCATTCCGTAAAAGGCGACCAGCGCGGGCGCGTAGGCCGGACGGGCGATGATCGGGCCGGGGGCCCACGCCCAATAGCTGTCGATATAAACCCACCGTCCGTAGTGATACGGCGCCCATCCCCAGGGGGCGGCATCCACCCACGTCCAGCCGTAGAATGGATCCCAGATCCATGATCCGGTGCTGTAGGGCACCCAGCCGGGAGACACGCCGTCGGGTATCCACACCGAGCCGTAGCGCGGAACGACGCGCCAGTAGCCGTAGTGATCGAGCGCCTCCGCGCCATAGACCTCGGGGGCCACATAGCGCGCGCTCACCGCGTCCACCTGATGGTCGGTACGGGCGTAGTTCCAGCGATCCCAGTCGTCGAGCTCCGGCGCGACGTAGGTTTCCACCATCGGCGCGCTCGTGCCGTTGACTACCACCTCCTCGCTCGCGGCGATGCTCTGCGCCGAACCCGCAGCGGGAGTGACCGTCGCCCGGCCGCCCCGGCGCGTGATGAAGTGGGTGGATTCGCCCGCCACGTCCACCCGGTAATAGCCGGTGCGCTCGATGGTGTAAACGGCATTGGGCGTGTCCACCTCCACCGTATAGCCGGAAGGAAGAGTGCGCAGGTCGAGCGAAACTCGGCCGGTGGTGATCTCGAACTGGAGGAAATCCGCCTCCTGATTGGCCAGCCGGAGCTGGGTGTTCCGCCCCGCCCGGACGAACATACGCGCGCCGATCTGCAATTCGATGTTGGAATCGTCGCCAGTATAGACAACATCGCCCGGTGCCAGCGGCGTATTGATGCGTGCCGGGCCCCAGTCTTCGGCTCCGGGGCGCCAGAAGGAAGCCTCGCCTTCGATCAGCGCCAGGCGGGGCGGGGTATGTGCGGGCGGCCCGCTCTTTTGCTCCGCGGCAACGGACAGGCTCAAAATCGCAAACAGCAAGGCAACTGAAACGGCTGCAAAACGGCGTAAGCGCATGGCACCTCCTGAATTCACACCGGACGGCTGACGGCTCGGAATCGTTACTGCACGAAAGGTCTGCCGTGTCCCTGGTTAGGCAGGCTATGCGCCGACTCGTTCAAGGTGCTTCCGCAAGGGCGAGAGAGGCGAGCTGCGGCGATCGTTTGCCGTCCACACTCCATCAATGCGCGAGAGGGAACAGCCGTTGACGGCGATCCGGGGTTTCACGCGCCTTGGACGATGCTCAGAGCCACGGCCTCGGCCACCTGGATGCCGTCCACCGCGGCGGAAAGGATGCCGCCGGCATAACCCGCGCCCTCGCCCGCAGGATAGAGGCCGCGCACATTCAGGCTCTGGCAGTTCTCCTTGCGCGTGATGCGGATGGGGGAGGAGGTGCGCGTCTCGACCCCGGTGAGCACGGCATCGTGCATGGCGAAGCCCTTGATCTGCCGGTCGAAGGCGGGAATGGCTTCGCGGATCGCCTCGATGGCGTAATCCGGCAGGGCGGTGCCCAGGTCGCACAGATGAACGCCGGGCGTATAGGACGGCAGCACCGAGCCGAATGCCGTGGACGGGCGGCCGGCAAGAAAATCCCCCACCAGTTGCCCCGGCGCCTGGTAGTTTCTGCCGCCCAGCTCGAATGCGCGTTCCTCCCACTGGCGCTGAAAGGCGATGCCCGCCAGCGGATGGCCGGGATAATCGGCGGGCGTGATGCCGACGACGATGCCGCTGTTGGCGTTGCGCTCGTTGCGCGAATACTGGCTCATGCCGTTAGTGACGACGCGTCCCGGCTCCGAGGTGGCCGCCACCACCGTACCGCCCGGACACATGCAGAAACTATAGACCGAGCGGCCGTTGCGGCAGTGGTGGACCAGCTTGTAATCGGCTGCGCCGAGCAGCGGATGGCCGGCGAATTTGCCGAAGCGGCAGCGGTCGATGAGCGACTGCGGATGCTCGATGCGAAGGCCGATGGAAAAGGGCTTGGCCTCGATGTGCACGCCCCTGTCGTAAAGCATCTGGAAGGTATCGCGGGCGCTATGGCCGACGGCCAGCACGACGTGGTCGGCTGCGATATGCCCGCCGTTCGCGAGCACCACGCCACGCACCTTTCCGTCGGCGATATCGATCTCCTCCACCCGGCTCTGGAAGCGGATCTCCCCGCCGAGCGATTCGATGGTGGCGCGCATGTTCTCCACCATCCCCACCAGCCGGAAAGTACCGATGTGCGGCTTGCTCACGTAGAGAATCTCCGGCGGCGCGCCGGCCTGGACGAACTCCGTCAGCACCTTGCGGCCGTAATGCTTCGGGTCCTTGATCTGGCTGTGGAGCTTGCCGTCGGAGAATGTCCCCGCGCCGCCCTCGCCGAACTGCACGTTCGATTCCGGATCGAGCTGCCCTTTCCGCCACAGGCCGAAGGTGTCCTTGGTGCGTTCACGCACCGGCTTCCCCCGCTCCAGGATGATGGGACGAAAGCCCATCTGCGCCAGGATCAGCCCCGCAAACAATCCGCACGGCCCAGTGCCGATCACCACCGGCCTGGAGATCAGCCTGCCCGGCGCCTGCGCGACGAAGCGGTAGGTCGTGTCCGGGGGGGGCGAAACATGCCGGTCGCCATGCAGGCGCGCGAGCGCCGCCGCCTCGTTCTTCAGCTCGACGTCCAGGTTATAGATGAGAAAGATCGCATCGCGCTTGCGGGCGTCATAGCCGCGGCGGGCGATCGAATAGCCGAGCAGCTCGCCCGCCGCGATGCCGAGCCGCGCGAGAATCGCGGCCTTGAGCGCGCTTTCGGGATGGTCGAGGGGGAGCTTGATTTCAGTGAGTCGCAGCATGCCGGATGAATCCTGTTAAAAAACACCTTCCCCGAGGCTCACGCCAGGTTGTTCCTGCGCCCATAGCCGGCCATGCCCATCAGGAAACGCACGCCGCCGTAGGAAAGCCAGGAGAGGAAGCGCTTGTGCAGCGGCTGGTGCTTCCAGCGCTCCGCGGTAACCACCCGGGCGCCTTCGTGCATCGACCATTCCAGGCTGCTTTGAAGTTCGGCGGCGAAGGTCGGATCGTCCACCACCACGTTCGCCTCGCGCGAGAGCAGCAGGCTGAACGGGTCGATGTTGGAGGAGCCCACCGTCGCCCAGCGCCCGTCCACCACAGCCACTTTGGCGTGCATGAAGCTCTTGTGGTATTCGTAGATTTCCACCCCGGCATCGAGCAGCGTGCCATACAGGGCGCGGGTGGCGAAATGGAGCAGCAGGTATTCGACCCGTCCCTGCAGCAGCAGGATCACCCGGACGCCGCGCTGCGCGGCGCGGATCAGGGCATGGCGGAAATTCAGGCCGGGCAGGAAATAGGCACAGGCGACGATGATTTCCTCTTTGGCGTTTTCGATGGCGTCGAGATATGCCTCCTCGATGTCGCGCCGGTGGCGGATGTTGTCGCGGATGACAAAGGCGGAGCGCATGTCGCCGGCCGGCGGAACGATCAGCGGCCGCCTGAGCCTGCGGCTCCTGCGTCGCTGCAACTGCGACCAGGCGACCAGCCCCCACAAATGGCTGACCGCAGCATGGATCTCGGCCAGCAGCGGCCCTTCCACTGCAACCGCATAATCGTAGCGCGGCGGCGTGTGGCCGGGCGTGTCCATGTCGTCGATGATGTTGATGCCGCCGACGAAGGCGATTTTCGTATCCACCACCGCGATCTTGCGGTGCATCCGGCGCAGCCGGTAGCGCCGCAGCCGCCAGGGGGAACGCTCCGGACGGTAATACAGCACCTGCACGCCGTTGGCGCGCAAGTCGTCCATCACCGCCGGCGGAAAATTTTTCGCGCCGAAGCCGTCCAGCAGCAGGTGCACCGTCACCCCCCGCTGCGCCGCCCGCTTCATGGCCTCGGCGATGCGCTTGCCGGTAGTGTCATGCTCGAAGATGTAGGTTTCCAGGTAGATTTCCCGCGTTGCCTCGCCAAATGCGGCTTCCAGCGCGGGAAAATACTCTTCGCCATTGCGTAGCAGAGTGATCCTGTTGCCGGGGACGAACTGGATCATGCCCGGGTGAGCGCCGCCGTCAGCGCGGCATGATCGGAAATGCGGGACCAGGGCCGGCCGAAATGTACCTGCGCGCTCTTCACCCGCAGGCCGCGAACGTAGATGCGGTCGAGCCGCAGCACCGGCATGCCGGAAGGAAAGCTCTTCGCCGGGCTGCCGTGCGCCATTTCGAATGCTTCCTTGAGATGCAGCTCGCGCGCCAGAAAATCGCAGGCTTCGACGCGCCAGTCGTTGAAATCTCCGGCGATCACCATAGGCGCATGCGGCGGCACCAGCCGCGCGATGTGGTCGCGCATGGCCAGCAACTGCTTCTTGCGGCCGCGCGCGAACAGGCCGAGATGCACGCACACGCAGTGCAGCTTGTCGTGCCAGCCGGGAATTTCGATCTCGCTGTGCAGCAGCCCGCGCTGCTCGAAGCGATGGGCGGAAACGTCGACGTTCTCCCAGCGCGAAATCGGGAAACGGCTCAGGATGGCGTTGCCGTGGTGGCCTTCCGGATAGATCGCGTTCTTGCCGTAAGCGTAGTCGCTCCAGATCGAATCGGCCAGGAACTCGTACTGGGGCTTCTCCGGCCAGTCATGGTAGCGCTCGGCGTGAATGCGATGGTTGCCGAGCACTTCCTGCAGGAACACCACATCGGCGTGGATGCTGCGCAGCTGCTCCCGCAGTTCGTGCAGCACCATGCGCTGGTTGAAGTGGGAGAAGCCCTTGTGGATGTTGTAGGTGGCAATGTGCAGCGTGTCCGCCATGTATCGATTATCCTGATGACGGCAATTCACCACGAATGACACGAATATGCACGAATGAACTCGAATGAAAACGAGGAACCGCTTTCAAAAACCGGCCCCCTTCGCCGAAAGAAGCACTGCTCCCCCTCATGATTATTCGTGAACATTCATGCAAATTCGTGGTTAAACGCATACGCCGCTCAGGAAACGTCCAGCATCCTTTGCAGCGCCACGCGGGCAAGTCGGGCTTCCTGCGGCGCCACCCGGATCGGGTTGACGGCGTGGCCTGCCACCAGATTTTCCAGCGTCCAGGCGAGATGCTGCGGATCGATGCGCGCCATGGTGGAACACATGCACACCGTCGGCGCCATGAAGCGGATGATCTTGTCCTCGGCCTTGAAGCGCTCGGCCAGCCGGTTCACCAGGTTGAGCTCGGTGCCCACCAGCCAGCGCGTGCCGGGTTTGGATTGGGCAATGGTGTTGATGATGAATTCGGTCGAGCCGACGTAATCGGAGCGCTGGCACACCTCGAAATTGCACTCGGGATGGGAGATCACCAGCCCGTCCGGATGCTCCGCCCGGAAGCGCTCGATGTGCTGCGGCTGGAACATCTGGTGCACCGAGCACAGGCCCTTCCACAGGATGATTTTTGCCTTTCTGATCTGCTCCGGCGTGAGCCCGCCCATCGGCAGGTCGTAATCCCACAGCGCCATCTGGTCGAGCGGGATGCCCATCTTGAAGCCGGTGTTGCGCCCCAAGTGCTGGTCGGGAAAGAACAGCACCTTCTCGCGCCGGGCAAACGCCCATTCCAGAATTTTCGCCGCGTTGGTGGAGGTGCATACGATGCCGCCGTGCTCGCCGCAGAACGCCTTGATGTCGGCGGCGGAGTTGATGTAGGTGACGGGCGTGACGGTTTCGTCCGGATCCAGCACCGTCCTGAGCTCGCGCCAGGCGCGCTCGACCTTGGCGAGCGAGGCCATGTCCGCCATGGAGCAGCCGGCCGCCGGATCGGGCAGGATGGAAATCTGTTCCGGACGCGACAGGATGTCCGCCACCTCGGCCATGAAATGCACTCCGCAGAACACGATGTAATCCGCCTCGGAGCTTGCGGCCAGGCGCGACAGCCGGAGCGAGTCGCCGGTGAAATCGGCATGGCGGTAAACTTCGTCGCGCTGGTAGTGGTGGCCGAGAATCGCCAGCCGCTTGCCCAGCGCCGCCTTGGCGGCGACGATGCGATCCTGGCAGGCTTCGTCCGACAGCCGCTGATACTCTGCAAACGGGATCGCGCCGGCTTCGACTGAGGCGGAGAAAGTTTCTTTCTTGAGAAGGGTGGCTATCACGGCTTGGTGTCCCGCAAGAGTTGCAAATCAGCTGACTGTGACAAAAAAATCAACTTAACGTTTCCCGGCCATCTGCGGCAATTTTTCGATCGCGGCGGCGTTGCTCCAGGAAAACACTTTTCCGGCGGCCTGCTCGTGCGGCAGCCAGAGGAAGTTCAAGTGCTCGCGCGGGGCAAGCGCAATCTCCACCGGCTCCGGCACCATCAATCCGAACACGTGCTCGGTGTTGTGCGTCACGCCGGGAGCGAAGCGGTGGCGCCACTCGGCGAAAATCTCGAAGTCGTATTCCAGTGCCCAGTCGGCCAGCCCGTATTTTTCCGCATCCAGCCCGGTTTCCTCGCGCACCTCCCGGATCGCCGTCTGCACAAGCGTTTCGCCCGGTTCGCGGCTGCCCGTTACCGACTGCCAGTAGCCGGGATGGTCGGCGCGCTCCAGCAGTAAAACCTCCAGCTTCGGCGTATAGACCACTACCAATACGGAAATGGGAAGTTTGTAACTCGCCACCGGCACTTCGCCGCTATGACTGCGGGCCGGAGTTGTCGGCGGCACCATCCAGCCAGTTTTCGACTGCAAGTCCAGGCACGCGGGAAAACTCGCGCACATTATCCGTCACCAGCGTCAGGCCAAGGGCGCGAACGTGGGCGGCAATCAGCAGGTCGTTGGGGCCGATTGGCGCTCCTGCACGTTCAAGGGTGTTGCGGATATCCGCATAGTGTTCCTCGACCGGCTGTTCCAGAGGCAGTATCTCGATCTGACCCAGCACCAGTTCTACCTGCCTCGCCAGACGCTGCGAGCCGCTCTTTGCTGCCCCGAAACAGATTTCGCAGGCAACGACGATGCTGATACAGATCTGATCGGCTCCCACTCGCGCAATATGCCGCATCACGGAACCGGCTGGATGCCGGACCAGATCGGACACCATGTTTGTGTCAAGCAAATAGCGGGGGCAGGTCGTCACAGCCTGACGTCATCCAGCGGCAAAAGGCCTTCGTCAACGTTTGGAAACTCATCCTCGATGGGCGTCAGTGTGGCCAGCAATGCCAACAGATCGCGTTTTTTCATGACCGGCTCCACGATCAGGCGATCGCCTTCCTTGTGGATGATGACCTCGTTTCCCGGCAATTCGAATTCACGCGGGATGCGCAATGCCTGGTTTCTGCCGTTACGGAACAGGCGAGCATGGCGTTCGGTTTGCATGGAACTCTCCATCGGTAAGCATAGGCCAAGCATATGCCTTGCATCGGCAGGCGTCAAGCCAGACTCCGCCCGCTGCGATCGGATCAGCCTTTTTCCACCTCCACCTGGGCGATGACCTGCTGCCGCAGGCGGATATGCAGTTCCCTGAGCTGCTTCTCGTCCACTGCATTGGGAGCCTGCGTCATCAAACAAGCGGCGCGCTGGGTCTTGGGGAAGGCGATCACGTCGCGGATGGATTCGGCGCCGGCCATCAGCGTCACCAGCCGATCCAGCCCGAACGCCAAGCCGCCGTGCGGCGGCGCGCCGAACTGCAGCGCTTCCAGCAGGAAGCCGAATTTTTCCCTGGCCTCGTCGTCGCCGATGTTGAGCGCCTTGAACACCTTGGATTGGACTTCCTCGCGGTGGATGCGCACCGAACCGCCGCCGATTTCCCAGCCGTTCAGCACCATGTCGTAGGCTTTGGACAGGGCTTTGCCCGGATCGCTGGTCAGCAGGTCTTCGTGTCCGTCCGCGGGCGAAGTGAAGGGATGGTGCAACGCCGCCCACCGATGGTTTTCCTCGTCGAATTCGAACATTGGAAAATCGACCACCCACAGCGGCTTCCAGCCGCCTTCGGCATATCCCTTTTCGTGGCCGATCCTGGCGCGCAGCGCGCCGAGCGCCTCGTTGACCACCTTCGCCTTGTCTGCGCCGAAAAAGATCAGGTCGCCGTTCTGCGCGCCGGTGCGCTCGATGGCGGCGCGCAGCGCCTTCTCGTGGATGTTCTTGACGATCGGCGACTGCAGCCCGGTCTCGTTGAGCTGGGTAACGTCGTTGACCTTGATGTAGGCCAGCCCCTTGGCGCCGTAGATCTTGACGAACTCGGTATAAGCGTCGATTTCGCCGCGCGTGAGCGCGCCGCCCTCCGGAATCCGCAGCGCGGCGACCCGGCCGCCCTCCATGTTGGCCGCGCCGCTGAACACCTTGAAATTGACGTCCTTCATCGCATCGGTGAGCTCGGTCAGCTCCAGGGTCACGCGCAGATCGGGCTTGTCCGAACCGTAGCGGCCCATCGCTTCGCTATACGGCATGCGCGGGAAGGGATTGGGCAGGTCCACGTCGAGCACGGTCTTGAACAGGCGGCGGATCATCTCCTCCACCGTGTCCATGATCTCGTTTTCGGACATGAACGAGGTTTCGATATCCACCTGGGTGAATTCCGGCTGGCGGTCGGCGCGCAAATCCTCGTCGCGGAAGCATTTGGTGATCTGGAAATAGCGGTCGAACCCGGACACCATCAGCAGCTGCTTGAACAGCTGCGGCGACTGCGGCAGGGCGAAGAACTGGCCCGGATGCACCCGGCTCGGCACCAGGTAGTCGCGCGCGCCCTCGGGCGTGGAGCGGGTCAGCATCGGCGTCTCGATTTCGATGAAGCCGTGCTCGTCGAGATAGTTGCGCAGATTCTTGGCAACCTGGTAGCGCAGCCGGAGATTGGCCTGCATCGGCGGGCGGCGCAGGTCGAGGTAGCGGTGCGTGAGCCGGACGTTCTCGCTCAAATGCTCGTCGTCCAGCAGGAAGGGCGGCGTGGCGGAAGGGTTGAGGATCTCGATCGCCTCGGCGATCACTTCGATCTCCCCGGTCGCCAGATTGGGATTCACCGTGCCCTCCGGGCGGGGATGGACGCGGCCGGTCACCTTGAGCACGAATTCGTTGCGGATCTTCTCGGCGATGGCGAAGGTTTCGGCCCGATCCGGGTTGCACACCACCTGCACCAGCCCCTCCCTGTCCCGCAGGTCGATGAAAATCACCCCGCCGTGGTCGCGGCGGCGGTGCGCCCAGCCGCACAGGGTAACGGTTTGCTCCAGATGGCTGCGGTTGACGTGGCCGCAATAGTGAGTACGCATCGAGTCTTCCAATCTTGGTTGGTTTGGCAAGGCAAACGAGCCGAAAAAGCGTGAAATTATACCCGGACTTGCCACCGCTTTGCAGGAAGAGAAAACGGAAATCCCGGGAAATCAGTCGCCGGGATAGACCTTGGCCGCCTGCCCCTTGTCGGGTGCCACCACGCCCATGGAAACGATGGACTTGAGCGCCTCGTCCACGCTCATGTCGAGCTCAATGGTCTCGCGCCGCTTGACGTAAAAATAAAAACCGTTGACCGGGCTGGGAGTGGTCGGGATGAAGACGCCGACATGCTCTTCGTCAAACTGCGCCGCCACACCGGCGGGCACGTTGGTCTGAAAAGCCAGCGACCACGCTTCGGGGTGGGGATAGCGCACCAGCAATACCTTCTTGAAGGCCTCGCCGCTGCTGGAAAACAGCGTATCGCTGACCTGCTTGACGCTGTAATAGATCGACTTCACCACCGGAATGCGACCGAGCAGAGCCTCCCAGAACCGCACCAGGCGCTGGCCGATGATGTTGGCCGTCGCCACGCCGGTGAGAAAGATCACCAGCAGAGTGAGGATCGCACCCACGCCGGGGATGTGGAACCCCAGCCAGCTTTCCGGACGCAAGCCGGCCGGCAGCAACAGCAGGCTCTTGTCCATGGTGCCGATCAGGAGTTCCAGCACCCACACCGTGATGCCGAGCGGCACCCAGATCAGCAGCCCGGTGATGAAGTAACGTTTCATGGATGGTCAGTTAGCGCACGCGCAGGAGCCGCCGCAACCGCCCGCCGGCTTGGGTTCTTCCTTGGGCTTGGCGCCGCCCTTGAAATCGGTCTGGTACCAGCCGCTGCCCTTCAGCTGAAAGCCGGCGGCGGAGAGCATCTTGCCAAACGTTTCCTTGCCGCACTCAGGGCAGGCGGTGAGCGGCGCATCGCTCATTTTCTGGATGAATTCCTTCTGGAAACCGCAATCGGAGCAGCGATATTCGTAGATCGGCATAAGTTACCTCCAAAAAAACAATATTATAGCTCATAGACCAAGCATTGACGATGTTTGGGCGAATCCGGGAATTTCAAGCACGGCGCGAGAACTCGACCGGTGCGCCGCTTTCCAAACCACGGCGAAGATTTATATTGGGATCGTATAGGCGGCTGCATGCGCCGCGCTGCGCGCGGGTTGTTTCATGCCGGCGATGCCCCGGCGGGGCAGTTACCTTTTCTTGCTTGTCCAAGAAAATGTAACCGAAAAGAAGGACACCCCGTTCGCCGGTCGCCCAGTTGGGCGACTTCCCTGCGTTGCTCGCCGGGCCGGGCGGCTGCGCAACTCGCCCTGGCAGCCCGCACAAATCGCGGGCTGCTGCGGAGCTCGAACAATGCTCGCCGACATCCCCCG
>JBFMFB010000018.1:0-48365 GCA_040752115.1 Pseudomonadota bacterium
CGCAGCTTCTGGGGCGGGCGCGGCCTGTGGCGTGGCGGGCACTTCGGGTGGCGGAGGCGGAGCTTCCGCGGCGGGCTGTTCGGCCGGGGGCGGCGCGGGTTGGGGCTGCGGCATTTCGGGCGGCGGGGCGGCCTGCTGAACCGTCGGAGGGGGCGCTTTTTCCGGCTTTTTCTGGCTCAGCACGGAGAGCACCGTCACCGCCGTCACGACCAGGATGGCGGCTACAACCAGGCGCCAGGTGGCGCGCTTTTTGATTTCGCTTTGTTCGTCGGCTATCGGTTGTTGTTCCGCCATATCCCCTCTCTTTGTTGTCGGCGCCAGGAACTGCGGCGATGGTACCATTTTTACGGGCCGCTGCAACCGGCACCGGGCCGCAACGGTTTATTTTATCTGGATAACGTGGTATTTTATCGAGTTCTTGAGAACTTTTTCGTTTGATTTAACTGCATAATTTTTATTGGAGATTTTGAATGGCTGTTGAACGCACCCTTTCCATCATCAAGCCCGATGCCGTCGCCAAGAATGTGATCGGCAAGATTTATTCCCGCTTCGAGAGCGCCGGGCTGAAAATCGCCGCTGCGCGCATGGTGCACCTGTCGCGGGCCGATGCCGAGGGCTTCTATGCCGTTCACCGCGAGCGCCCGTTCTTCAAGGATCTGGTGGAATTCATGATCTCCGGGCCGGTGATGGTGCAGGTGCTGGAAGGGGAAAACGCCATTCAGAAAAACCGCGAGTTGATGGGCGCCACCGATCCGAAGAAGGCCGAGAAGGGCACCATCCGCGCCGATTTCGCCGAGAGCATCGACGCCAACGCAGTGCATGGCTCCGACGGCCCGGATACGGCGGCGGTCGAAATCGCCTACTTCTTCCCCGCGATGAACGTCTATTCCCGTTAATGTCCGTCAACCTGCTCGATTTCAACCTCGAAGGGCTCACCGCTTTCTTCGCCGAAATCGGCGAGAAGCCGTTTCGTGCCAAGCAGGTGCTGCGCTGGATGCATCAGTTCGGCGCGGACGATTTTGCCGAGATGAGCGATCTCGCCAAGAGCCTGCGGGAGAAGTTGGGCCAGGCGGCCGCAATCGAGCCGCCGCGCCTGATGAGCGAGCAGGTGTCGGCGGACGGCACGCGCAAGTGGTTGCTGGATGTGGGCGCGGGCAACGGCGTCGAGACGGTATTCATCCCCGAGGACGACCGCGGCACGCTATGCGTTTCCACCCAGGTGGGCTGTGCGCTGGCGTGCAGCTTCTGCTCCACCGCGCGCCAGGGCTTCAACCGCAACCTGACAGTGGCGGAAATCATCGGCCAGCTGTGGTGGGCGAACAAGGCGCTGGGCCGCGATCCGAAAGGCGAGCGGATCATCAGCAACGTCGTGCTAATGGGCATGGGCGAGCCGCTTGCCAATTTCGACAACGTAGTTGCGGCGCTCGACCTGATGCTGGACGACCACGCCTACGGTCTTTCGCGCCGGCGGGTGACGGTCAGCACCTCGGGTGTGGTGCCGGCGCTGGACCGGCTGCGCGAGCGCTGCCCGGTAGCGCTGGCGGTGTCGCTGCACGCGCCCAACGATGCACTGCGCGACAAGCTGGTGCCGATCAACAAAAAATACCCGCTGACCGAGCTGATGGCGGCGTGCCGCCGTTATCTCGAGAATGCGCCGCGGGATTTCATTACCTTCGAATATGTCATGCTGGACGGCGTGAACGACACGCCCGCCCACGCGCGCGAACTGATCGCGCTGGTGCGCGACGTGCCGTGCAAGTTCAACCTGATTCCGTTCAATCCCTTTCCGGATTCGGGCTACGGCCGCTCCGCGCCCGATGCGGTGCGGCGTTTCCGCGACCTGCTGATGCAGGCCGGGCTGGTCGCCACCACGCGCAAGACCCGCGGCGACGACATTGATGCCGCCTGCGGCCAGTTGGCGGGGAAGGTACAGGACAAAACCCGGCGCAGGCTTTACAAGTTGACCGAGGTGGCGGCATGAAGAAGCTGTGGATGGCTTTGACTCTGGGCATTGCGTGCCTGCAGGCGGCCGCGGACGAGCCGGCGGATGCCCGCTACCGCGCCCAGGTTCATACCGAGCTGGGGGCGGAGTATTTTAGCGGAGGGCAACCGGGGGTGGCGCTGGAGGAACTCGGCGAGGCGCTCAAGGCGGATTCGGGCTATGCGCCGGCCTACAATGTTCTCGGGCTGGTGTACATGGAATTGCGCGAATACGACCAGGCCGAGCAGAATTTCCGCCGCGCGCTCGGGCTGGAGCCCGCCAATTCCGAGGCACACAACAACTTCGGCTGGTTCCTGTGCCAGCGCGAGCGGGTGGACGAGGCGATCCCCCACTTTCTTGCAGCGCTGAAAAACCCGCTTTACACCACGCCGGAGAAGCCTTATTTCAACGCCGGCGTCTGTTCGCTGAAAAAAGGCGACGAAAAAGGGGCCGAGGAATTCTTCCTGAAGGCGGCCAGGTTCCAGGCGGTTCCCCCGCAGGCGCTGTGGTACCTGGCCGACATCAATTTTCGGCGGTCGGATCATGCCGCGGCGAAACAGTACCTCGAGCGTTTTTTGCGTGCTTCCCAGCCGACTGCCGAGGCGTTGTGGCTTGGGGTGAGAGTGGAGCGCCGGTTGGCCAACCGCGATGCGGAGGCAAGCTACGCCCTGCAACTGCGCCAGCGCTTTCCGGATTCCCGCGAAGCGATGGCGTTGCGCAACAGCCAATATGAAGATTCCGGAGGGCGCAAGTGACGGAAGAAGAAATGCCTGACCAGGCCGAGACCGCGGCCGAAACCGAAGTCGAAGCCGAAACCGGGGCGAGCGCGGGAGAGATGCTGCGCGCCGCGCGCGAGCAGCAAGATATCAGCGCCGCCGATGTGGCGCGCCATCTCCGCCTGGCGGTTCGCCAGATCGAGGCGCTCGAAGCCGACGACTTCGAGCGGCTGCCGGGCAATACCTTTGTGCGAGGATTCATTCGCCATTACGCTAGGCTGGTGCATCTCGATCCGGAGCCGGTGCTGCGGGCCTACGACGCGGCGCGGCCGCAGCAGCCGGCGCAGGGGATCGAAGCGCCGTCGCGCGACATCACCTTCACGCCCGAGGGTTCAGAACCGCGCTTCAAGCTCAAGCAGGCTGCCATTGGGTTGGGGGTATTGGCCCTGGCGGCCGGTGCGCTGTACTGGATTTTTCTGATGAAGGGGCGGCAGCCGCCAGCACCCAGGGAAGCTTCGCCCGAGCCGGCGCAGGTGCAGCTGCAGTTGCCTGCGCCGCCTGCAGCCGAGCTTTCGGCGTCCCAGGCGGCTGTTGCCAATCCCCCTGCGGCCGCTTCCGAGGCGGAGATGGCCAAACCCGCGGAAATGCCGCCGCCTCCGCCGCCGGTGGTCGCGGCGCAGCCCGCGGCAGCACAGCCGGCCGGGGCGACAAGCGAGGCGGCGGGAGCGCGCATCAAGATGGTTTTTTCGGGCGATTCCTGGGTGGAAATCAGGGACAAGGAAGGGAAAAAGATTTTTTCCCAGTTGAATCCCGGCGGCACCGAACAGGTGGTGCAGGGGACGCCGCCGTTTTCGCTGGTGGTGGGGAGCGCTTCCAACGTGCGGCTGACATATAACGGCAAGCCGGTGGATCTGGCCCCCTACGTCAAGGTTGAAGTAGCGCGGCTGACCCTGGAGTAGACCGCGCAAGAGGTTTTTGAATGTTCCGTGTAGAAATTCCGCGCCGCAAGAGCCGCCAGATCAGGGTTGGCAATGTCGCCGTCGGCGGCGATGCGCCGATCTCGGTGCAGACCATGACCAACACCGAGACCTGCGATGTCGATGCCACGGTGGCGCAAATCGAACGCGCCGCGAAGGCGGGTGCCGACATCGTGCGGGTGTCCGTTCCGACGATGGAAGCCGCCGAGGCGTTCGGCAAGATCAGGCCGCGCTCGCCGGTGCCGCTGGTGACCGACATCCATTTCGATTACCGCATTGCGCTCAGGGTGGCCGAACTCGGCGCCGACTGCCTGCGCATCAACCCCGGCAACATCGGGCGCGAGGACAGGGTGCGTGCGGTGGTCCAGTCCGCCCGCGACCATGGCATCCCGATCCGCATCGGCGTCAATTCCGGTTCGCTGGAAAAGGACCTGCAGAAGAAATACGGCGAGCCCACGCCGCAGGCG
The DNA here is from genome assembly GCA_040752115.1 of Pseudomonadota bacterium. Lineage (GTDB taxonomy): Bacteria > Pseudomonadota > Gammaproteobacteria > Burkholderiales > Sulfuricellaceae > JBFMFB01. The sequence continues at coordinate 4,142 of JBFMFB010000018.1, forward strand.
CTGGTGGAATCCGCCCTGCGTCACATCGAGATCCTGGACCGGCTGGATTTCCAGGATTACAAAGTGAGCCTGAAGGCGTCGGACGTGTTCACCACAGTCGAGGCGTACAAGATTCTCGCCGCCCAGATCGAGCAGCCGCTGCACCTCGGCATCACCGAGGCGGGCGGCCTGCGCTCTGGCAGCGTGAAGTCCGCGATCGGGCTGGGCATGTTGCTTGCCGCCGGTATCGGCGACACCATCCGGGTTTCATTGGCGGCTGACGTGGTTGAGGAAGTGAAGGTTGGCTTCGATATTCTGAAGTCGCTGCACCTGCGGAGCAAAGGGGTGAACATCATCGCCTGTCCCTCGTGCTCGCGCCAGGAATTCGACGTGATCAAGACCGTCAATGCGCTGGAAGAACGCCTGGATGACATCCAGGAGCCGCTCAACGTTTCGGTGCTGGGCTGTGTGGTGAACGGGCCGGGCGAGGCGCGCGAGGCCGATATCGGTGTTGCCGGCGGCTCGCCGAACCTGCTCTATATCGAGGGCAAGCCCAGCCACAAGGTGGCGGCAGAGGACATCGTGGACGAGCTGGAGCGGCAGATCCGGGCGAAGATCGCTGCCATGAGAAAAACGGAAACCCTTTAGCCACGGATGTACACGAATCGGCACGAATGAGCACGAATAAAAACAAATGAATGCGAAGGCATATTTGGCAAATGCCATTTGTTTGGGTGGTGACGGCGGAACTGCTGATGACCTCCTGATTATTCGTGAACATTCGTGTTCATTCGTGGTTAAAAAAGAAATAGAAAAATGAGCCAAATTCAAGCCATCCGCGGGATGAACGACATCCTGCCGGAGCAGGCCCACTTGTGGGAGTTTTTCGAGGATACCGTGCGCGACTGGCTGCGCGCCTACGGTTACCGCAGCATCCGCATGCCGATGGTGGAGCATACCGCGCTGTTCAAGCGCGCCATCGGCGAGGTGACGGATATCGTCGAGAAGGAGATGTACACCTTCGTCGATGCGCTCAACGGCGAGAGCCTGACGCTGCGGCCGGAGGGGACGGCTTCTTGCGTGCGCGCGGCGGTGCAGCATAACCTGCTGTACCAGGGAGCGCAGCGCCTGTACTACACCGGGCCGATGTTCCGCCACGAGCGGCCGCAGAAGGGGCGTTACCGCCAGTTCCACCAGGTCGGCGTGGAGTCGCTCGGGTTCGCCGGTCCGGACATGGATGCCGAGCACATCATCATGACGGCGCGGCTGTGGCGCCGTCTCGGCCTGCCGGAGATCGCGCTGCAGATCAACACCCTGGGTACGAGCGAGGACCGCGCCCGCCACCGCGCGCGGCTGGTGCACTACCTGGAGCGCCATTTCGATGCGCTGGACGAGGATTCGCGCCGTCGCCTCCACTCCAATCCGCTGCGCGTGCTGGACAGCAAGAATCCCGCGCTGCAGGAGCTGGTCGAAGCGGCGCCGAAGCTGCTGGACGACCTGGACGAGGTGTCGCTCAGGCATTTCGAGGACCTGCAGGCGCTGTTGCGGGCGGCGCAGGTGCCGTACGAAATCAATCCGCGGCTGGTGCGCGGCCTGGATTACTACAACTTCACGGTGTTCGAGTGGGTCACCACCCGCCTCGGCGCGCAGGGCACGGTCTGCGCCGGCGGGCGCTACGATGGCCTGATCGGACAGATCGGCGGCAAGCCCGCGCCGGCCTGCGGCTTCGCCATGGGGGTGGAGCGCCTGCTGGCGCTGCTGGAGGATGGTGGTTTCTCCGCTCCGCCGATCGCCGCCGATGCCTATCTCGCGCACCAGGGCGATGCCGCAGGCCGGTTCGCCCTGGCGGCGGCCGAGCGGCTGCGCAACGGCGGCCTGCATGTCATTTTCCACTGCGGCGGAGGCAGCTTCAAGTCGCAGATGAAAAAGGCGGACGCCAGCGGCGCCCGCTACGCCGTCATCATCGGCGACGACGAGGCGGCGGCGGAAGAAGTCAGCATCAAGCCCTTGCGGGAACTCGGAGAGCAGGTGCGGGTTTCCCTGGCCGAAGCGGAGAGGCTGATGCGGGGGATTAACCACGACTGAACCTAAAAACGGTATTTGGCCACGAATGACACGAATAAACACGAATAAGAACAATGAAGTGCGACCGATTTGCAGCAACCATCTACGTGAGCACGGTCTCGTGAGTAATATTCTGATTATTCGTGAACATTCGTGTCATTCGTGGCTAAAACGCTTTTTCTGGAATAAAAACGAAGTTCCGCGAATATACCCGGATGCGATTCGTGAAAATTCGTGCTATTCGTGGTTAATGACCGTTGGCGGTTGATTTTTTGATTTTGGGCGAGGATTCATGGCATACGATTTCGAAGAGCAGGAGCAGATAGACGCGCTGAAAGCCTGGTGGAAGCGCAACGGCACGGCCACGCTAGTGGGGGTGGCGGTGTTCGTGGCGATTGTTGCCGGGGCGCAGGGCTGGCGCCATTACCAGAAGAGCCAGACGCTGCAGGCGGCGGAGTTGTACGACCTGCTGCAGGGTGCCGCGGAAGCCCGCAACCTGAAGAAAACCGGGGAGCTTGCCGGCCAGCTGCTCGACAAGTACGCGGGCACGCCTTATGCCGCGAGAGCGGCGCTAGTGGCGGCGAAGGCCAGTTACGAGGGGGGCGATGCGAAGAACGCCAAAACCCGGTTGCAGTGGGTGATGGATCATGCCAATACCGAGGAAATGCGCGACTCGGCGAGGCTGCGCCTGGCCGGGATTCTGCTGGACGAGAAGAACTATACGGAAGCGCTGAAGCTGCTGGATGTCAAACCCGGCGAAGCGTTCGCCGGCCTCTACGCCGACCTGAGGGGCGATGTCCTGCTCGCCTCGGGCAAGGCCGCCGAGGCGCGCGCCGCCTATCAGGCGGCGCTGGGCAAGCTGGGCCCGGGTAGCGCCTGGCGCGGCCAGGTCGAAATGAAGCTGGAAGCCCTGGGAGGCGGTGCATGATGCTGCGCCGTGCGGGGCTGGCGCTTCTGCTGGCCGGACTGACCGGTTGCGCCGGCGTGTCGGACTGGTTCTCATCCGCGGACAACCGGGAAAAGCCGGCTGCGCTGGTCGAGTTCAAGCCGACCGCGGCGGCCGGAATTGCCTGGCGGGGAAGCGTGGGCGCGGCCGGAGGCTGGGTGTTCACGCCGGCGGCGGTCGGCGGCAGCGTGTATGCGGCGGGCCGCGATGGCTGGATTTCGCGCTTCGACGCCGAAAGCGGCAGGGTGATGTGGCGGATCGATGCCGGACGCAAACTCTCCGCCGGGGTGGGCGTGGGAGAAGGCCTGGTATTGGCGGGAACCGAAAAGGGCGAGGTGCTCGCCTTCGATCTGGACGGCAAGGCGCTCTGGCAGGCGCGCGTTTCCAGCGAAATCCTGAGTGCGCCGCAGGCGGCTGATTCGGTCGTGGTGGTGCGCGCCGGCGACGGGCAGATTTTCGGCCTGAACGTGCGCGACGGCAAGCGCAAGTGGGTTTACCAGCGCGCCCTGCCGGCTTTATCCATCCGCAACTACGCCGGGGTGGCGGTGACGCGGGGCGCGGTGTTCGCTGGCTTCGCCGGCGGCAAGCTGGTGGCACTGAACCTCGCCAACGGCAACGTCGGCTGGGAGGCTACGGTGGCGCAGCCGCGCGGCGCCACGGAGCTGGAGCGCATCGCGGACGTCACCAGCCTGCCGGTGGTGGATGAAAACCGCGTCTACGTGGTTGCCTACCAGGGGCGGCTTGCCTGCTTCGACGCCGGCAACGGCAACCTGATCTGGGCGCGCGAGCTGTCCAGCACGGCCGGTCTCGCGCTGGATGAGCGCAACGTCTATGTTCCCGACGCGCGCGGCGCGGTGCATGCCCTGGACAAACTCACCGGGGCGAGCGTGTGGAAGCAGGACAAGCTCGCCGCGCGGCGCCTGAGCGCTCCGGTGGCGGGGGACAGGCAGGTGGCGGTGGGAGACGGCCAGGGCTACGTCCACTTCCTGTCGCGCGAGGACGGCGCGTTCAGCGCCCGCATCGCCACCGACGGCGGCCCGATCGCCGCGCCATTGGTGGAAACGGATCACGGCGTGCTGGCGCAGACTCAGAACGGCGGTCTGTTCGCGCTGACCGTGCACTGACTTCGTGAGGGGCAAGGCGTGAGGAGTGAGGCGATATGCGCAACTCCCGCGGATTCCTCCTCACCCCTGACCCCTTACGCCTAACCGAATTTTTATGAAACCCACTCTCGTTATCGTTGGCCGGCCGAACGTCGGCAAGTCCACGCTGTTCAATCGCCTCACCAGGAGCCGCGACGCCATCGTTGCGGACATGCCGGGGTTGACCCGCGACCGCCACTACGGTCACGGCAGGGTCGGGGACAAGCCGTATCTGGTTGTGGACACGGGCGGTTTCGAGCCGGTGGCCAAGGACGGCATTCTGCACGAAATGGCCCGTCAGACGCTGCAGGCGGTGGACGAGGCCGACTGCATCGTGTTTCTGGTGGATGCGCGCCAGGGGCTGACCGCCCAGGATAAGCTCATCGCCGACCGGCTGCGCAAATCGGGGCGGCCGGTGTTCCTCGCGGTGAACAAGGCGGAAGGCATGAGGCGGGATGTGGTCGCGGCCGAGTTCTACGAGCTGGGTCTGGGCGAGCCGCTGGCGATCTCGGCGGCGCACGGCGAGGGGGTGCGGGACCTGGTGGAGCTGGCGCTGGCGGATTTCCCCCGCGAGGAAGCCGGCGAGGAAGAGGAGGAGCACCCGAAAATCGCCATCGTGGGCCGCCCCAACGTCGGCAAGTCCACCCTGGTCAACGCCCTGCTCGGCGAGGAACGGGTGATCGCCTTCGATCAACCCGGCACCACCCGCGACAGCATTTACATCGACTTTGAGCGTGCGGGAAAGCGCTACACGCTGATCGATACGGCAGGCATCCGGAAGCGCGGCAAAGTGTTCGAGGCGATCGAAAAATTTTCCGTGATCAAGACCCTGCAGGCGGTGGAAGATGCCAATGTGGTGGTGCTGGTGCTGGACGCGCAGCAGGATATCTCGGAGCAGGATGCGCATATCGCGGGCTTCATTCGCGAAAGCGGGCGGGCCTTGGTGGTCGCGGTCAACAAGTGGGACGGGCTGGATGCCGTCAAGCGCGAACTGGTCAAGGACACAATTGCGCGCAAGATGATGTTCCTCGATTTCGCCAAGTTCCACTATATCTCGGCTTTGCGCGGCAGCGGCGTGGGCGGGCTGTTCGGCTCGATCGACGCCGCCTATGCCGCGGCGATGGCGCGGCTGCCTACGCCGAAACTGACGCGCATCCTGATGGCCGCCACCAGCCAGCACCAGCCGCCGATGGCTGGGCCGCACCGGCCGAAGCTGCGCTACGCTCACCAAGGCGGGCACAACCCGCCGCTGGTGGTGGTGCACGGCACGGCGGTGGCGGACATCCCGGAGAGCTACCGACGCTATCTGGAGAACACCTTCCATAAGGCATTCGGCCTGACGGGCACGCCTCTGAAGGTTCAGTTCAACCAGGGGCACAATCCGTTCGCGGGCAGGAAATCCGCACCCAAGACTCAGCGCGAGGAAAACCGGGCGCGCCGCCAGCGGCGCTACCAAAAGCGAAAATTCGGCTGACGGCCGGCGGGTCGTGGCGCCGCACGGCATTCATCCTGATTTACCGACAGCGCGGCTTTGTTTGCCGTGCACGGAGCAATAACGGCAGCGGCAAATTTGTTATGATTGACCGGCACCCAGGAATTTTCCGGCATTTTTATGGCCACCCTTCCAGATTTTGACCGTCACGGCAAGGCGCCTTCATTGATCCGGCTTGGATCCAGGGCGTTTTTTGCGCTGGGCGGGCTGTTTCTGGCGTTGGTGCTGCTGTGGTTGCTGCTGTCCTGGAACAATACCCGGCAAAGCTACCTGCAGCGGATGGGCGCGACCGTGACGCTGGCGGCTGGCCAGGCCGAGGCTTACTTCGATTCCATCGGCATCTATCTCGAGGATGTCGCGGAGGACATGCAGCGGGTGGACGTGGCCCGGCACCCCGAAGCGGTGTTGCCAGTGCTGGTGCGTTTTGCCGAAATCCACCGCGGCCTGGGCGGCGTCGCCGTAATTCGGCCCGACGGCAAGATCGTGGCGACCACGGTGGGCAAACCGGGTCAGCCGATGCCCAGCTTGTTGTCCGACCCGATCTGGCGAGAGGATTTTCACCGCAATTTGCGGGCCAGGGGTTTGAGCGTGAACCGGCCGCAACTGTGCCGCGTCCTTAAGAAATGGATCATCCCGGTGCGCTACACGGTGCAGGATGATTTTGGCGAGGTGAAATACGTCCTCCACACCGGCACGGCGCTGGAAAAGCAGCAAGCATTATGGAAGGATCTGGCGCTGCCGGATGGCGCCGCGATCGGCCTGGTGCGGGAGGACGGTCATTTGATCAGCCGTTTCCCGGGCGAGGAGCCGGAAGCGCTTTACCGCCGTAATCCCCTCCCCGACGGCCTTCTGTCCGTTGGATTCCGGCTTCCCGGTGTGCGGCCTGCCGCGGGGATGATCGACGATCCGGAATTCGTGGGCGCCTACCGCCGCCTCCCGCACCACCCGCTGTACGTGTATATCGCCATGCCGCGTTCTGCTTTGGTCGGCGCGTGGTGGCAGGGCGTGCACCTTCCTTTTTACCTGCTGATGGGCGTGTTGGCGTTGGGCGGGATTTCCTACGGCCTCATCGCAGCACGGTTTTCCCGGCGCATGCGGCTGATCCGGCAAAAACTGGATAGTGCGGGAATTGCGGAGCAGGGCGGCCTGCCCAGCAGCGGTGTCAGCGAGATCGACAGCTTGTGCGAGGCGCTCGTCGCTACCCAGAACCGGCTCAAGCATTCGGCGCGGAACCGGGAGAAATCGCTGCTGGCCGCTGCGAACGCAGGCACCTATGCGATCAGGGCACGCGACGGGGTGACAGTTGCGGCCGATCGGGCTTTCCTGGACATGCTGGGGATGGAGGAGGACGAGGTCATCGGCCGCCCCTGGGCTGATTTGCTGGTGCAGACCGACACTGAGGACAGTGACGCCAGCATTACCCAGCAGTTGCAAACCCAGGGCATGGCGCACCGCATTCTGTGCTTCAAAAATCGGAAGGGCAGGGAGCTGTGGCTGTCGCTGGCCGAGTACAACGACGAGTCGGGAAGCGAGCCTATCCGCCACGGTCTGGCGATCAACGTCAGTGAGCGGGAATGGCTGCTGGCCACCGTCGGAAAGCAATCCGCCCGCTTCCAGGCACTGTGGCAGCTTGCCACCAACCGGTCCAAATCCGAAGAAGAAAAAGCCGGCCTCATGCTGCGGCTTGGGCTGGACATCCTCAACATGGATGTGGTCGCCGTCGCCGAGGTGGCGGAAGGGCGGCTGGTATTGCGTTACCTGCTGGATACCTTGGGGTTGTTTCACGTCGGCCAGGGATTCGAGGTGTGCGACAAGCTGTGCTGCGAGGTGGTGGCGGCCGGAGGGAGCTACTTCGTCCACGATTTCTCGCGCCACGAGAAACTCCACGACCACCAGCTGCCGGTGCAGATGGGAATACGCGTTTACGCCAGCGTGCCGATTCACGCAGATGAACGGATTTACGGCATTTTGGTGTTTTTGCGGCGCAAGCCTCTGGCCGAGGACTTCCACGACGACGACAAGGCGTTCATCGAACTGCTGGCGTCCTGGTTCGAGCAGTTGCTGCTGCAGCAGAAGCAGCGCGAGGTGCTGCAGAGCATGGCCCTCACCGACAGCCTGACCGGGTTGCCAAACCGGCGGGCAGCGGAAATGCGTTTTTCCGAGGAAATCGCCCGCGCCAAGCGGGAGGGGGCCGGTTTTTCCATTGCCACCTGCGACCTGGACCGCTTCAAGCTGATCAACGATCATTATGGCCACGACGTGGGGGACGAAGTCCTGCAACAGGTGGCAAACATCATGCGGCAGGTCTTGCGCGAGGGAGACTGGGTAGCCCGCTGGGGGGGCGAAGAATTCATCCTGTTCCTGCACCATTCCTACAGTGCGGATGCGGTGGCCGCGGTGGAACGCATCCGCCACGCGATCAAGGCGCGGTCCCTGCAGACGCGGCTGGGGGGAATGGAGGTAACCGCAAGTTTCGGCATTGGAACGCTCAAAAGCGACGACCAGGATATCTCCCGCGTGCTCTCGGAATCGGACGGCTGCCTGTATGAGGCCAAGAAAAAGGGGCGCGATTGTGTCGTGGCGGTACAGGATGCCAGCCGCGGTACCTTGTGGACGGCCGGCATGCTGCAACACGCCTTGCAGGAAAACCGGGTGGTGGCCGCCTATCAGGTCATGGTAGATCTGGCGACCGGGGAGCCGGTCGCAGACGAGGCGCTGGCGCGTCTGATCCAGCCGGACGGGGAAATTCAGCCGGCAGGCGATTTTATCGAGGCGGCCGAAGGGATCAACCTGATCTATGCCGTGGACCGCACCATCGCCTACCAGGCAATGTCGCGCTGCATGGTCGATCGGCGGACGGGGATCGAGTCGCCGGCGTTCGCTCACTTCATCAACCTCTCGCCGCAATTCCTGGCGCGTAAGGACATGGTGGATGAATTGCTTTGCAACGCCAGGGCACTGTGCGGCAGCGCCCGCATCGAGCCGGACCGCGTGAAGCCGCTGGTGCTTGAGATTACCGAGCGGCAACTGCTGTCGGACTTCAAGAAACTGCGCCGCGACTTGCAGCCGTTGCTGGATTTTGGCTTCCGGCTTGCGCTGGACGATTTCGGTAGCGGCTATTCCTCTTTCCTGTATCTCGCCGAGTTGCCGGTGAGTTTCCTCAAGATCGAGGGCTGGATGGTGCGCAACATGCGCGGCAACGAAAGGGTGCTCCACATGGTGCAAAGCGTGGTGGAGCTGTCGCGGACCATGGGCATCACCACCATTGCGGAATGCATCGAGGACCGGGAAACCGCGGAAATGCTACGCGACATGGGTGTTGACTGGGGACAGGGCTACTATTTCGGCCGGCCGGAGCGCCACGAATGCAACATCGCCGGCCATAACGGGTCAAACGATACGTGTCCGACTTGAAAACACTGGAAATGACGCCATGTTGAACCCAGATTATCCATTAGGGCGCGAGATGATGACGAGACAGGTTGCGAGGCAGTTTTGTCGGTTGCGAGGAGTCCATGGTCGTTCCATGGACGACGAGCAAGCGGCAAAAACGAAGTTTCAGTGCAGGCTCATATTCGCCAAAGGCGAATGTGATGCCGGAACTAAAATGACCGCAAACCGTCCGGCAGCGCTCGCGCAGGCGCGAAGCGCCGCCTAATGGATAATCTGGGTTGAATTCGGGCCGACACCGGAGCCGGACCGCCTGACCCTGGCAATGGTTTGAAGAATCAAGTAAAGTGGCCTTTCATAATGAATAACGACATCGGAGCGAATATGAGCGCTAAAGGGCAAATGTTACAAGACCCATTTCTCAATGCTTTGCGCAAGGAGCATATCCCGGTATCCATTTATCTGGTCAACGGCATCAAGCTGCAGGGGCACGTCGAATCGTTCGACCAGTACGTGGTGCTGCTCAAGAACTCGGTCACCCAGATGGTCTATAAGCACGCGATTTCCACGGTGGTGCCAGCGCGGCCGGTGAGTATTCCGTTCGAACATCCTTCCGAGGCGTGAGACTTTCCGTTCGAACTGGCCCTGGCCCAAGGCTGAATGATCTGCGGGCAAGCTCCTGATGTTCGATCGGCCGGATAGCGGAGACGCTGCGGTTCTGGTGAGCCTGGATTTCGGCGAACCGGACTATGCGGAAAACCTCGAGGAGTTGCACCGCCTTGCGGAAAGCGCCGGAGCCAACGTCCTGGCGGTAATCGGAGGTAGGCGCTCCCGGCCGGATGCGGCTTTGTTCGCGGGCAGCGGAAAGGTGGAGGAAATCGCATCCACCCTGCTGTTGCACCGTGCGAATCTGGTCATCTTCAACCATGACCTTTCCGCCGCGCAGGAGCGCAATCTGGAGCGGCGCCTCAAGTGCCGGGTGGTCGACCGCACCAGCCTGATCCTCGACATTTTCGCTCAACGCGCTCGCAGCCATGAGGGCAAACTCCAGGTGGAGCTTGCCCAGCTAGAACATCTGGAGACACGCCTGGTGCGCGGCTGGAGCCATCTGGAGCGGCAAAAGGGCGGCATCGGTCTGCGCGGCCCCGGCGAAACCCAGCTTGAAACCGATCGCCGCCTGCTCGCCAAACGGGTCAAGCTGCTCAAGGACCGGCTCGATCGGCTGAAGCGGCAGCACGAGGTGCGGCGCCGCGCGCGCAGCAGAGGCAGGGTGCTGTCGGTATCGCTGGTGGGGTACACCAACGCCGGCAAGTCCACCCTGTTCAACCGGCTTACCCGCGCCAACGCCTATGCGGCGGATCAACTATTTGCCACGCTCGACACCACCTCCCGCAAACTTTACATCGAGGGAGCGGGGGACGTCGTGCTGTCCGACACGGTGGGATTCATCAAGCATCTGCCCCACGCACTGGTTGCTGCATTTCGCGCCACGCTGGAGGAGGCGATCCAGGCCGATGTGCTGCTCCATGTGGTGGATGGCGCCAGTCCCAACCGCGAGCGGCAAATCGCGGAAGTGAACAAGGTGCTTGCCGAGATCGGTGCAAATGCGCCCCAGATCAAAATTTTCAACAAGATCGATGTGAAGGGTCAGGCGCCGGGGCTGGAGCGGGACGAGTATGGTAAAATTGCGGGCATTCATGTCAGCGCCAGAACCGGCGCAGGCATGGATTTGGTGCGCCTCGCCCTGGCGGAAAGCGGCTCGGAGAAAAATGGCGCCGGGTTGCCGGTCGTCGGTTCCGGGGCGCAAGCAGAAGCTGGCGTATGAGTGGTGTGAAACAATTACGCAGCTTTCGGGATTCGAAGCTCAAAATCTGGATATTTTAAAATATGGCGTGGAACGACCCCGACTGGGGAAGCAAAAAAAACAGCGGCGGGCCGCCGGATCTGGATGAGCTTTGGCGCAAGCTTAGCCAGAGATTTGGCGCGATGTTCGGCGGCAAGGGCGGCGGCGGGGGGAAAAACGTGGCGGCCGGCTTGAGCCTGCTTCCCGTTTTGATCGTGCTGATCTGGATTGCCAGCGGCTTTTATATCGTGAATGCAGGCGAGCGCGGCGTGGTGCTGCGTTTCGGCAAGTATGTGGAAACCACCCAGCCGGGGCCGCGCTGGCATCTGCCCTATCCGTTCGAGAGCGCGGAAGTGGTGAACATGGAGCAGGTCCGAACGGTGGAGGTGGGCTACCGCGCCAATGTCAAAAGCAAGGTGCTGAAAGAATCCCTGATGCTGACCGACGACGAGAACATCATCGACATCCAGTTTGCCGTCCAGTACACCCTGAAGAACCCGGAAGACTATCTGTTCAATAACCGCACCCCCGACAGTACCGTGCTGCAGGCTGCGGAAACCGCAATCCGCGAAATCGTCGGCAAGAGCAAGATGGATTATGTGCTGTACGAAGGACGGGCAGAGATCGCCGCCAGCGCGGCGAAGCTGATGCAACAGATTCTCGACCGCTACAAGACCGGCATCAGCATCAGCAAGGTGACCATGCAGAATGCGCAGCCCCCCGAGCAGGTTCAGGCTGCGTTCGACGATGCGGTAAAGGCCGGACAGGACAAGGAGCGGCAGAAAAACGAAGGCCAGGCCTACGCCAACGATGTGGTGCCCAAAGCGCGGGGTTCTGCCTCGCGCCTTCTGGAGGAGGCGAGCGGCTACCGCCAGCGCGTGGTCGCCAATGCCGAGGGCGATGCCGCCCGTTTCAAGCAGATTCTTACCGAGTACAGCAAGGCGCCGGCGGTAACGCGCGAGCGCCTCTACCTGGATGCGATCCAGCAGATTCTGAGCAGCACCAGCAAGGTGGTGGTGGATCAGAAGGGCGGCAACAGCATGCTTTATCTGCCGCTGGATAAACTGATCCAGCAGTCGGCTCTGCCGGCGGAATCCGCTGCGCCCGCCGCTTCCAGGCCGGCGCTGCCCGAGGCGGCGCCGCAGCCGGAGAGCACGGCGCGCTCGCGCGAAGCATTCCGCAGCCGCGAGCGGGAGGTGCGGCCATGAACAGGAATATGAGCACCATCTTGATCGGGGCGATTGCCGTATTGATCCTGCTGGTTTTGTCGGTGTTCACCGTGGATCAGCGGCAGAACGCGATCGTGTTCCAGCTGGGCGAGATCGTTGCCGTGAAGACCAAGCCGGGACTGTATTTCAAGGTGCCGCTGCTGCAGAACGTGCGCTACTTCGACACGCGCATCCTGACGCTGGATTCCGCCGAGCCGGAGCGTTTCATCACTTCGGAAAAGAAGAACGTGCTGGTGGATTCCTTCGTCAAGTGGCGCATCGTGGACGTGAAGCAGTATTACGTCAGCGTCGGCGGCGACGAGGCGCGGGCCCTGACGCGGCTGGCGCAGACGGTGAACGACGGCCTGCGCGCCGAGTTCGGCAAGCGCACCGTGCACGACGTGGTATCGGGTGAGCGTGACAAGATCATGGAGATCCTGCGCCAGAAGGCCGACCAGGATGCGCGCACGATCGGCGTGCAGGTGCTCGACGTGCGCCTGAAGCGCGTGGATTTGCCGCAGGAAGTGAGTGAATCGGTGTACCAGCGTATGGAGGCGGAGCGCAAGCGGGTGGCCAACGAGCTGCGCTCGCAGGGCTCCGGCGCGGCGGAGAAGATCCGCGCGGATGCCGACCGTCAGCGCGAAGTGATTCTCGCCGAGGCTTACCGCGAGGCCCAGAAGATCAAGGGCGAAGGCGACGCCAAGGCAGCCGCGATTTATGCCGCCGCCTACGGCCAGAACCCGGAGTTCTACGCGTTCTACCGCAGCCTGGAAGCCTACCGCCAGAGCTTCAAGAACAAGAGCGATGTGCTGGTGTTGGAGCCGAATTCGGAGTTTTTCAAATACCTGAAATCTCCAGGCGGCGCCGGCAAAGCTGCGAAATAAGGCATGCAGGATTTGTTGCTTCCCGCATTGGCCCTTGTGCTGGTGATCGAAGGGTTGTTGCCCTTCCTCTCCCCCGTGCTGTGGCGCGAAACCTTCCGCAAGATGACGGAACTTTCCGACAGCCAGATACGCTTCATCGGCCTGGGTTCGATGCTGGGCGGGTTATTGCTGCTTTACCTGTCGAAGTGAACGCCCGGAATCCGGCTCTTGCCTGCCAAACTGACTAACCGACTCGATTGCGAAATTTCCCCCCGACGCATGCATAACTGGCTGCTCCCCGAATACATCGAAGACATCCTGCCTGCCGAAGCCTTCTTCATCGAGGAGATGCGCCGCAAGCTGCTGGACTTGTTTCGTGCCCACGGCTACCAGCTGGTGATTCCCCCCATGCTGGAATATCTGCCGTCGTTGCTGACTGGCACTGGCCGTGACATGGACCACAAAACCTTCAAGGTGGTGGATCAGCTCTCCGGGCACCTGATGGGGTTACGCGCGGACATCACGCCGCAGGCGGCGCGGATCGACGCCCACCTGCTCAACCGCCAGGGGGTGGTGCGCCTGTGCTATGCCGGCAGCGTGCTTCATACCCTGCCCGGTGATGTGATGCAGACGCGCGAACCGCTGCAGGTCGGCGCGGAGCTGTTCGGCCATGCCGGCATCGAGAGCGATGTCGAAATCCAGCAGCTGATGCTGAAGGCGCTGCGGGCCGCCGGAGCGGAAAACATTCACCTCGATCTGGGGCATGTCGGTATCTTCCACGCCCTGATGCGGCGCACGGAGGCATCTGACGAGCTGGAGGCCGATCTGTTCCGTGCCCTGCAGGGCAAGGATGTGCCCGAAATTGCCGTACTTGCGAGCGGCTTGGAAAAAACCGTTCGCCAGGCGATTCAGTCGCTGCCCGAGCTTTATGGCGGAGCGGAGGTGCTGGACAAGGCCCAGCAGGTGCTGCCCGACTGGCCGGAAATCCGGCGCGCGCTGGACGATCTCAGGGCCGTCGCGGCCCAGGTGGAGGGCATGGTCGCCAGCCTGTGTTTCGATCTGGCGGAACTGCGCGGCTATCATTATCACAGCGGCGCGGTGTTCGCCGCCTACGTGCCCGGCAAGGCGCATGCGGTGGCATTGGGCGGGCGCTACGACGAGGTAGGTAAGACTTTCGGGCGCGCCCGCCCGGCGACGGGTTTCAGTATGGATTTGCGCGCCCTTTCCGGGGCGGCGTCGCCCGAGCTGCCGCCGGCCATCCTCGCGCCGTATTCGCAGGATGCCGCTTTGCAGGAAAAAATCGCCGCATTGCGCGCCCAGGGCGAAACGGTGGTAGTGGAGCTGCCCGGCCACGAGCAGCACCGGCACGAGCTGAACTGCAACCGCCGGCTGGAGCTGCGCGGGAGCGTGTGGCAAGTGGTCGAGGTTTGACGAATCAACCACGAATGACACGAATAAACACGAATAAGAACAATGAAGTGCGACCGATTTGCAGCATACCATCCAGGTGAGCACGGCCCAATGAGTAACGCCATGATTATTCGTGAACATTCGTGTCATTCGTGGCTAAAACGCTTTTTCTAGGTTTTATTCGAATGCATTCGTGTCATTCGTGGTGAACAGTTTTGTGCCCAAGTGGTTCAAGATACTTTAGCAAGGTTTAAAAAATGGCAAAAAATGTAGTCGTAATCGGCACCCAGTGGGGGGACGAGGGCAAGGGTAAGATCGTGGACTGGCTGACCGATCACGCCCAAGGCGTGGTGCGCTTCCAGGGCGGGCACAATGCCGGTCATACCTTGGTGATCGGCAATAAGAAAACCGTGCTGCACCTGATCCCTTCCGGCATTCTCCGCCAGGACGTGGCGTGCTTCATCGGCAACGGCGTGGTGGTGTCGCCCCAGGCGCTGCTGGAGGAAGTCGCCATGCTGGAGGCGGCCGGTGTGGACGTGGTGAGCAGGCTCAGGATCAGCGAAGCCTGCCCGCTGATCCTGCCGCACCACATCGCGCTGGATCGGGCGCGCGAGGCGGCCAAGGGGGCCGGCAAAATCGGCACCACCGGGCGCGGCATCGGCCCGGCCTACGAGGATAAGGTGGCGCGTCGCGCCATCCGGCTGCAGGACCTGTTCCACCGCGAGCGCTTTGCGGCCAAGCTGGGCGAAGTGCTGGATTACTACAACTTCGTGCTGAAAAATTATTTCCACGCCGAGGGCGTGGATTTCCAGCAGGCGCTCGAGGAAACCCTGGCGCTGGCGGAGAAAATAAAACCAATGGTGGCGGACGTGCCGCGCCTGCTGTACGAGGCGAACAAAACCGGCAGCAGCCTGTTGTTCGAGGGCGCGCAGGGCACGCTGCTCGACATCGACCACGGCACTTATCCCTTCGTCACCTCGTCCAATTGTACGGCCGGCGGTGCGGCAACCGGTGCCGGGGTGGGGCCGCACACGCTGCATTACGTGCTGGGGATCACCAAGGCCTACACCACCCGCGTCGGCTCCGGACCGTTCCCGACCGAGCTGTTCGACGAGAACGGCAAATATCTGGCCGAGCGCGGCCACGAGTTCGGCTCCACCACCGGCCGCGCCCGGCGCTGCGGCTGGTTCGATGCGGCCGCGCTCAAGCGCTCGATCCAGATCAACGGGGTGTCCGGGCTGTGCGTCACCAAGCTGGACGTGCTGGACGGCATGGAAACCCTGCGCCTGTGCGTGGGCTACAAGCTGAACGGGCAAATCAGCGACATCCTGCCGGTAGGGGCGGAGACGCTGGCAGAATGTGAACCGGTGTACGAGGAAATGCCGGGCTGGAAGGAAAGCACGGTCGGGGTGAAGAGTCTCGATGCCCTGCCCGCCGCGGCGCGCGCCTATCTCAAGCGCATGGAGGCGGTGTGCGGCATCCCGGTGGACGTGATATCAACCGGGCCGGAGCGGGACGAGACCATCGTGCTCAGCCACCCGTTCGAATAGGGTGGAAAAAATAAAGGGGCGGTCGCATCGCGAACCGCCCCTTGTATCTTTGGTGCCCAGAAGAGGACTCGAACCTCCACAGTGTTGCCACCGCTAGGACCTGAACCTAGTGCGTCTACCAATTCCGCCATCTGGGCAATCGGAAAGCGCGAACTTTAATAGGAAAACAATCTTTTGTCAACGAAGAAAAAAACGAAATCCAACTCCGGCGCCGGAATGCGGGCGAACGACCCGTTCCTCGAGCGGGAGCGTTCCAACTACGAACACCCCCTGCCCAGCCGCGAATACATTTTGCAGATACTGGCAGCCGAGGGCGTGCCGGTGCCGGGGGAGAAACTGGCCGCGATCCTGGAAATCAGGCCGGACGAGATCGAGCTCTTCAACCGCCGCCTCAAGGCGATGGAACGCGACGGCCAGATCATGTTCAACCGCAAGAACGCGATTTGCGTGGCGGACAAGCTGGATCTGATCAAGGGCAAGGTGCAGGGGCATCCCGATGGCTTT
The DNA here is from genome assembly GCA_040752115.1 of Pseudomonadota bacterium. Taxonomy (GTDB): domain Bacteria; phylum Pseudomonadota; class Gammaproteobacteria; order Burkholderiales; family Sulfuricellaceae; genus JBFMFB01. The sequence goes on from JBFMFB010000018.1 coordinate 20,533, forward strand.
GGTTTCCTCATCCCCGACGACGGCAGTCCGGATTTGTTTCTCGGCCCCAGGGAGATGGACGCGGTGCTGCACGGCGATCGGGTGATGGCCCGGGAAATTGGTGTGGATCGCCGCGGGCGCCGGGAAGCGCGCATCGTGGAAGTGCTGGAGCGCGCCAATACCCGCCTGGTCGGGCGGCTCTACAACGATCACGGCGTGCTGTACGTGGTAGCCGAGAACAGGCGCATCAGCCAGGACATCCTGGTGCAGCCCGGCGCCGACCTGGACGCCAGGCACGGCCAGGTGGTGATGGTCGAGATCATCGAGCAGCCGAACCGCCGCATCCAGCCGGTCGGCCGGGTAATCGAAGTGCTGGGAAGTTATTCCGATCCCGGCATGGAAATCGAAATCGCGCTGCGCAAGCATGAACTTCCGTGCGCTTTTCCGCCCGAGGTGGAAAAGGCGAGCAGCAAGTTCAAGCCGACGGTGGCCGCAAAGGACGCCGCGGGTCGAGAGGATATCCGCGCCCTGCCGCTCGTCACCATTGACGGCGAAACCGCCCGCGACTTCGACGATGCGGTCTATTGTGAGCCTCAGGGCAAGGGCTACCGGCTGGTGGTGGCGATTGCCGATGTCAGCCACTACGTCACGCCGGGCAGCGCGCTCGACCGGGAGGCGCTCAACCGCGGCAATTCCGTGTATTTCCCCCGGCGCGTCATCCCGATGCTGCCGGAAGTGCTGTCCAACGGGCTGTGCTCGATCAATCCGCGGGTGGACCGGCTGTGCATGGTATGCGACATGACGGTTTCCGGGAGCGGGGAAATGAAGAAATACCGCTTCTACCCGGCGCTGATGAATTCCCATGCGCGCCTTACCTATACCAAGGTCGCCGCCATGCTGGCCGATCCGGAAGGTCCCGAGGCGGCGGAGTACGGCGCGTTGCTGCCGCACATTCTGAATCTGTACGAGCTATACAAAATACTGGCAAAGGCGCGCGCGAAGCGCGGTGCGATCGATTTCGAGACCATCGAGACGCAGATGATTTTCAACGACCAGGGCAAGATCGAGCGCATCGTGCCGGTGTACCGCAACGACGCCCACCGCCTGATCGAAGAGTGCATGCTGGCCGCTAACGTGTGCGCTTCCGATTTCCTCCAGAGCCACGGCCATCCCACCCTGTACCGCATTCACGAAGGCCCGACGCCGGAGAAACTGCTGGCGCTGCGCGAGTTCCTCAAGGAATTCGGCCTCGACCTGCCGGGCGGCGACGATCCCCATGCCAAGGACTATGCCAAATTGCTGGCCAGGATCAAGGGGCGCCCGGACGAGCAACTGCTGCAGACGGTAATGTTGCGCTCGCTCCAGCAGGCGGTGTACAGCCCGGACAACGTCGGCCATTTTGGTCTCGCGTATGAGTCCTATACCCACTTCACCTCACCCATCCGCCGTTACCCCGATCTGCTGGTGCACCGGGCGATCAAGACGGTGCTGCGGAGCGAGACCTATCATCCGGGCAGTTGGAGCGAGCTGGGAATGCACTGCTCCCTGACCGAGCGGCGCGCCGACGACGCTACGCGCGATGTCGAATCCTGGCTCAAGTGCTACTACATGCAGGACAAGCTGGGCGAGAGCTTCGACGGCACCATCAGCGGTGTCACCGGTTTCGGCATATTCGTCTCGCTCGACGAGGTTTATGTGGAAGGGCTGGTGCATGTCACCGAACTGGGCAACGACTACTTCCATTTCGATGCCGCCAAGCATCAGATGCTGGGCGAGCGCACCGCCACCCGCTTCCGCCTGGGCGACCGGGTGCGGGTCAGGGTGGTGCGGGTGGATCTCGAAACCACGCGCATCGACTTTGCGCTGGAAGCGCTGGAACCGCCGATTTCCGCGGAACAGCCTGCGCCTGCCAAACGGAAGAAAGCCAAGCGACGCTGATGGCACAGTCCTCCCTGATCCACGGCTTTCACGCCGTCATTGCCCGGCTGCGGCAAAATCCGGGCAGCGTGGCGGAAATCTACGTGGACAGCGCGCGCCACGACCCGCGCGTGCGCGACGTGGTGCAACTGGCCGAGGCCAGTGGCGTGCGCCTGATTCAGGCCGAGCGCCGGCGGCTCGATGGCATGGTGCCCTCCGGCCGACATCAGGGCGTGATCGCCAAAGTGGAGGCGGGCGCCGCCGTGCCCTACCGCAGCCTCGACGACATCCTGGAAAACCTGAAGGAACCAGCGTTGCTGCTGGTGCTGGACGGGGTGCAGGATCCGCACAACCTGGGCGCCTGCCTGCGGGTGGCGGATGCGATGGGCGTCCACGCGGTGGTTGCGCCCAAGGATCGCGCTGTCGGACTCAACGCCACGGTGCGCAAGGTGGCGTCAGGAGCGGCGGAAACCGTGCCGTTCATTACCGTCACCAACCTGGCGCGCACCCTGCGCGAGTTGCAGGAACTGGGAATATGGGTGGTCGGCGCTGCCGGCGAAGCGGAGCAGGATTTGTTCACCGTCAAGCTCGATGGCCCTCTGGCCTTGGTATTGGGCGCGGAGGGCGAAGGGTTGCGCCGGCTCACGCGGGAAACCTGCGACCAGCTTGCGCGCATCCCGATGTTCGGCACCGTGGAAAGCCTCAACGTTTCGGTCGCCGCCGGCATCTGCCTGTTCGAGGCGCGGCGGCAGCGCGCGGCTGGGAAGCCGGGGAGCTGACAGGTCGGTTTGGGCGAATAGCGCGCGCTTTCTCGCTCAGCGGCCTGCTTTTGTGGTATCTTCCATCCCCGAGCAGAAATAAACCTAAAAACGGCATTTGGCCACGAATGACAGAATAGGCACGAATAAGAACAATGAAGTGCGGCCGATTTGCAGTACACCATCCAGGTGAGCACGGCCCCACGGGTAACGCATGATCTTCGTGTCATTCGTGGCTAAAACGCTTTTTTCAGGATAAGACTTGCAAAGCGTAAAGAAGGCGGCATGAAGAAGAGGTGCAGATGAGTTTTTTCTCTCTGATGGCGGCATTGCTGCTGGAGCATTTCCAGCCGCTTCCTCAGCGCTTGCGACACTACCCGCTATTCACTCGTTATGCCCGCTACCTGGAGCGGAAGCTGAACGCCGGGCAATACCGCCATGGGGTGATCGGATGGTTGCTCGCCGTGGTGCCGCTGATGGTCGTGGCGGCGGCGGGATATTACGCGCTGTATTCCATCAATCCTATTCTGGGGTGGCTGTGGAATGCCGGCATTCTTTATCTGACGCTGGGCTTCAAGCATTTTTCCGCCGCTGCGGCGGAAGTCGGCACCGCACTGCGCAGCGAGAATCTGGATCAGGCCAGGGAGCTGCTCGCCCGCTGGAGCGGACGCCAGACGGAGGAGCTGGATGCCGGGGAAATCGCCCGGCTGGGCATCGAGCAGACGTTGGCCTGCGCGCACAAGCACTTGTTCGGGGGGATTTTCTGGTTTGCCGTACTGGGGCCGGCGGGGGCGGTGCTGTATCGTTTCGCCGGGCAGCTAGGCCAGAAATGGGGCGGCCTCGACGAGCAGGAGTCGGGCCCGTTCGGCCAGTTCGCCGTGCGCGCGTTCGAATGGCTGGATTGGCTGCCGTTGCGGCTTACCGCTATCAGTTTTGCGGTTGTCGGCGATTTCGAGGACGCCATGTATTGCTGGCGCTCCCAGGCGGACAACTGGGTGCAGCGCGGCCTGGGGATCGTGCTGGCGAGCGGTGCAGGTGCGCTGGGGGTGAAGCTGGGCGAACCGCTGCGCGCCGGCGGCGCCGTGGAATTCCGCCCGGAGCTGGGTTTGGGCGACGAAGCCGATGCCGATTACATGCAAAGTGCTCTCGGCCTGGTGTGGCGCGCCCTGGGGTTGTGGCTGGTGCTGCTGCTGTTGCTGACCTTGGCGCGCTGGACCGGCGGGTGAGGGATCGGCCTTGAAAAAAGATCAACCACGAATTTTCACGAATGTTCACGGATGAACACGAATCACGAATAATCGGAACGGGCTTTGCCTCGCCTGAGTCGAGCGAGAATGATCAACTCTCGAACCTTTCGTGAACATTCGTGCATATTCGTGTCATCCTTAAAACGGCAGTTAACCACGAATGACACGAATTTTAACGAATGAACACAAATAGTTAGAACACAATCTCGCCTCACCCAACGGGTGAGCCGGACAGGAATGGTTAATTCATTGATTATTCGTGAACATTCGTGGTTTATTCGTGCAAATTCGTGGTTAATCGCTTTTTCCAGGGTCATTCGTGGTTAATCGCCGTTTTTAAGTTGACTGATTGGGGAGCGCCGTGAGGATTACCACCATTGACCTGATGCGCCACGGCGAACCCGTGGGCGGCAGGAAATACCGCGGCCATACCGATGATCCCTTGAGCGAGGAGGGATTGCGGGAAATGTGGGAAGCCGTGGGCGATTTTCACGGCTGGGAGCGCGTCGTAACTTCTCCGCTTGCCCGCTGCGCCACGTTCGCCCACGCGCTGAGCGGGCGCAGGCAGATACCGGTGAGCGAAGACGCGCGCCTGATGGAGCTCGGCTTCGGCGAGTGGGAAGGAAAGACGCCCCAGGAGCTGCTGGAGCGCGATCCCGACCTTTTGCTGCGTTTCTGGCGCGACCCGCTGAACAACCACCCGCCCGGGGCCGAGCCGCTCGCCGATTTTGCCGCCCGGATCACCGCCGTCTGGCACGCCCTGACCAGGGAGTACAAGGGGCAGCATGTGCTGGTCGTCACCCACGCCGGCGTGATCCGCATGGTGATGTCCTATGTGCTGGGCATGCCGCTGGATCACCTGTTCCGCATCCAGGTAAGCAACGCTTCAATCACCCGCATCCACATCGAATGGGAAGGGCAGGTTTCCTTTCCCAGCCTGGTATTTCACAACGGCAGACCGTGAGCGCCCCCCGGCTCCTCGCCCGGGGTTCTCTCGCCTTGCTGGCGATCTTCCTCGGGCTGCCCGCCGCTTCTGCCGATCCGGAAATCCGCGCCGTTGACGACCGCGGCAGGGAGATCGCCCTCGCCAAACCTGCAGCCCGCATCGTCAGCCTTGCGCCGCATGCGACGGAGCTGGTGTTCGCGGCGGGCGCCGGGGACAGGCTGGTGGGCGTCACCACGTACAGCGACTACCCCGAGGCGGCAAAAAAGATCCCGCAGGTCGGGGATTTCGGCAAGGTGGACCTCGAGCGCATCGCGAGGCTCAGGCCGGATGTCGTGATCGCCTGGAAAAGCGGCAATCACCCCGGCGATCTAGACCGGCTGGAAAAGCTGGGGCTCAAGGTTTATGTGACCGAACCGCGCCGGCTTCCCGATATTCCGCGGTTGGTGCGCGCCCTCGGTGCGCTGGCGGGGACTGCCGCCCAGGCGGACAGGGCTGCCGGAGAATTCGAGCGCAGGCTGGCCGAACTGAAAAAACGCTACACCGGGCAGCGCGAGGTGAGCATGTTCTACCAGATCTGGCACGAGCCGCTGATGACGGTAAACCGCGAGCATATCATCAGCGACGTGATCGCCCTGTGCAGCGGCCGCAATATTTTCGCCAACGCCGGCGCGTTGACCCCGACCGTATCCGCCGAGAACGTTCTGACCGGCAATCCCGAGGCGATCATCGCCAGCGGGGCGCTATACAACGACGAGAGACAATGGGAAGCCTGGCGGCGCTTCCCTCAGGTGAAGGCGGTGAAAAATCGCCGCCTGTTTTTCATCCATCCCGATCTGATCCAACGTCCCACGCCGCGTCTGCTGGAGGGTGCAAAGCAGATGTGCGAACAACTGGACGAGGTGCGCCGCACCCGGTGAGCCGGTTACCGTGCGGGCCGTTCCGGCTGCCACAGTACGTCGGCCTGCCCCTGATGCCGGTTGATGACCCGGCACATCACGAACAAAAGATCCGACAGGCGGTTGAGATATTTGATCGCGGTTGCGGACACCTGCTCGGCGCGCGAGAGCGCGACTAAACGCCGCTCGGCACGTCGGCAAACCGCGCGCGCGACATGGCATTGAGCGGCGGCGCGCGCCCCTCCCGGCAGAATGAACTCCTTGAGCCACGGCAGGCCGGCATTCAGCTCATCCAGTACCTTTTCCAACCGCCCGATGACCGCATCTTTCAAGTTGGCGCGGCCTGGAATGCTCAGCTCGCCGCCGAGATCGAACAGTTCCTGCTGCACTTCGGTCAGGCAGGCGCGCACCGCCGGCGGCAGTTCCTCGGCGAGTACCGCGCCGATCTGGCTGTTGAGCTCGTCCAGAACGCCGATGGCTTCGATGCGCAGGCTGTCTTTGGCCGTGCGCGAGCCGTCGCCGAGCCCGGTGCTGCCGTCGTCGCCGGTGCGGGTATAAATTTTCGAGAGGCGGTGCCCCATCGTGCTGTTCTCCTTCGTTCAGGGCGGATGGTAAACCGTTTCAGCGCCGCCATCCATCGGGCGGCGTATTTTTTCTTTTTGCACCATTCACTTGCCAGTTGCGCTACATTAGATAGGTATTGGTTTTTTCACCGGTTTTTGTCCGGCTGGAGATCCAAAACGCCGCTGATTGCCGGGCAGGAGGGTGCAATTTTCTCGGCAGTCTGTGGGCCATTTTCAACTCACGCAAAAGGAGAACTGCCATGAACAACGTCGTCAACCTTCAACCTGCCAACCGTTTTCCCAACGCCAAGGAGCCGGCCTTCCTGGCGCATCGGGTAGACCGCTATTACCGGGAAAGGGTGCAGAATACCTGGGATGGCAAACACTTGTTGCGCGGCAGGCAACCCGGCGAGGATGCCATCCGTCTGATGAGTAATGATTACTTATCGCTGGCCGATCACCCGAAAATTTTACAGGCGCAAGCGGAAAAATTGCTCAAGGAAGGGAGCGGCATGTTGATGTCAGCCGTATTCCTGAACGGCGACAATCCCCAGTACCGGTTCGAGCAGCGGCTGGCGCATTTCATGCACGCCGAGCAGGGGATTTTATGCCAGTCCGGATGGTGCGCGAATACCGGACTGATTCAGGCCATCGCCGATGAACAGACACCAGTTTACATTGATATGTTTGCCCATATGTCGTTATGGGAAGGTGCGCGCAGCGCGGGTGCCACGGCAATTGCATTTCATCACAACGACCCGGATCATCTCGAACGGCAAATTCTCAAGCATGGCCCCGGCGTTATTGCAGTGGATTCGGTCTACAGCACTAGCGGGAGTGTTTGCCCCTTGACAGACATCGTCAAGGTCGGCACCGCTCACGGATGCGTGTTGGTGGTAGACGAATCCCACTCCCTCGGCACCCATGGAGTGCACGGCGAGGGGTTGGTGGCATCCCTCGGTCTGGCTGATCGCGTCCATTTCCGCACGGCAAGCTTGGCTAAAGCGTTTGCGGGTAGGGCGGGATTTATTACTTGCTCAAACAGATTTTACGACTATTTCATCTGCGAATCGCGGCCATTTATTTTCAGCTCCGCGATGCTTCCCCACGAAATCGCTGCGCTCGACGAAACATTGACCATTATTCGGCAGGACGGCTGGCGCCGCGACGCCCTCCATACCAACGCGAATTACCTCCGTTCCCATTTAGATGAAATGGGTTACAACACACAAAGCGGGCAATCGCAAATCATCGCTCTGGAATCCGGCAGCGAACGCCAAACGATGATTCTGCGCGATGCCTTGGAAGCACGAGGTATTTTTGGAGCGGTATTCTTCGCGCCTGCTACCCCGAAAAACCGTTCTTTAATGCGTTTTTCAGTCAACAGTGCGCTGACTATGGCCGAACTGGAGCGGATCGTTCAGGTATGCTACGACATCCGGACGGAGGTTGATCTGGCGAACTGGCCTTCCAGCCGAAGAAAGCGCAACGTCGCGGCCTCTATTAGCGTTCACTCTCACGAACGGCAGCAGGCTGTTACTGCCTGAGACTGGACCAGCGGGGCAGGTGAAATCCCGGCATCACCGAGGAAACGCCGGGGGCCTGACATTGGTATTGCTCCTGCCCTGCTGATCCAGTTGAGCGAGAAACTCATTGTAGGAAACGACCGAATTCAGCTTGAAGCCCGGCGGGTTCCTGACCACACTGTAGTAATACCACTGTCGCCCCTTAAGCTCGGTGGCAGGGAGAAGGCATGACTGCCAATCTGCGCATTCCGGCTTGTAGTGGCCGCCGGATTGCCAGAAATAAGGCACCACCTGGTTGCTTTTCAGGGCATCCAGCAAGTCTTGCGGCGCTGCCTGGTCGTAGGCGATTTCGAAATGGCTGAACAAATCCTGTTCGGTCTGAACGACCAGCAGGCTGGGAACGGCGTCCGCGTCCAGCATCAGGATGCCTTCCGGGTTGCTGCATAGGTAGTATTCGACGGTTCGCCGTTCCCGGCAGATTTCCCTGAATGCCTCGGCGAACGCGGGGTCGCGCAAGAAATCGCTGGAGCCGACAGCCAGCGCGTCTGCCAGCATTTTTTCGATCTCGTAAAAGTAGGCCAGTTGCAGTTCCGCGATGGCCCGGTTCAGAGTCTCGATGACCGCGGCGTCATGCTTCGGGATGAAGCAGTCGATGAGGCCCTGGTTGAAGGCCTGAACCGCGATTTTTTCATCGGCCTTGCCGGTCAGCAGAATCTTTTTTACGGCGGGGCTCTTGACGTTCCGGCAGAATTCGAGCCCGTTGATTTCGGGCATATCGTAATCCACCACCGCCACCGATACTTCCTCGAAACGGAATTCGTTGTGTACCTCGCGATGAACCTTGTCCAGATTGAGGCCGATGATGTGGTGGAAAAACGGGGATTCCTCGCCGTTGCGGTATAGCGCGAAAAATTTTTCGCTGGGCGGCGGCTGATTGTTGATGCCGTTCAGGGCGACCAGGGCTTCCAGCGGGGAATCGTAGAGCTTGAAGGCGAGATCGCCGTCGAGCTGCAGGCTCAGGTTCGCGAGAAAATCCGCGCTGTCGTCCACGAATGCCACCGTGGTGGGAAAATAGAAAGGCGGGATGTCGCGGTGTCTCATGATCGGTGCTCCACGGGAAAGGTCATGACGAATTCCGCGAATTCGCCGTAGCTGGACTGGCAGGCAATGCTTCCGCCGAAACTCTCCATCACCGTGCGGCAGAAAGCCAGCCCGATGCCGGTGCCGAGCCCGTCTTCATCGGCCGCCCAGGAATAGAAACGGGAAAAAATATGCGGCAGCACTTCCGGCGGAATGCCCGAACCGGTATCCCGGAAAACCAGCCGGTTGCCGTGGGAAGAGGGTTCCAGCCGGATGACGATTTCGCCCTTCCCTGCTTTGGCGATATGGTACAAGGCGTTTTTCAGCAGGTTGAACAAGATGTGCGTCATGAGAAGATCCGAACCGCGAAAGGAAAAATCCCCACTATCGTTCCATATTACCAGGCTCCGTTCTTTCGCCGAAGCGAAGGGATAACGCTTCAGCGCCCCTTCGACGCACTGCGCCATGGAATAATGCACGAAGTTTTCCGGTTTGAAGCCGGCGCTCCGCGCGTTCATCAACAGCATGTCGATAATGGTGTTGGAATAATTGGCTTCCGCTTCGATCCGCTCCAGCACGCCCTGCATCGAATTCAGATGTGCGGTGCGAACCGGCGTCACGGGCAGGCCGTGCTTGTGCGCCAGGTGGTAGGCAGCCAGCAGGGTGGGCAGATACTGCTGCAATCCCGCCGCTCCGGTTTTGATGCCCAGCAGCGGCGTGCGAAGCTCGTGTGCGATATTGCTGGCAGCGGCCAGCATGGCGCGCAGTTTTTCCTGCTTCACCATTTCAGAGCTGAAGTTCAACACGCCGCCAGCTACGATGGTAAAAAGAGAAATCGGCAGATATTCCAGATAAAGCGGGCTGAGCTGGGGCGTATCGCTGGTGAGATAGTAGATTGACCATGCCAGCCCCGACCCAAGAACGAACTGGAAGACAAGATTCAGCCAATCCAGCAGCAGAATCATCAGAAAAACGGCGACCAGGGCGGACATCAGCCAGGCGGTCGAATCTCCGTTTTTGAGCAGCATGAAGGTAAAGAAGAAAGGCAGCGCGTACAGGATCGCCAGATACCAGTACCCCGTGAGGAACCGGCGTGCCCAGCTCGGCCAGTGCCTGGCGAACATCAGCGGCAGAAACAGCAGGCTGCCCAGAATGCGCAACCCGAGATTTTCGTAGGGCTGGGGGGAAAAGCGTGTGCCAGACGAAGTAATACAGCGGGAAGCCAACCACGGCAATCGCGCCGAACGCAAGAAAGCGCGGCTCGGAGTATTGCACGCTGCGCTCGATCGAGCCGTGCATCCGGGCTGCGAAGGCGCTAAGTTTTCTGAACGCATTCATGGCGATCAGGATACCTTGCTGAAATTCCGGCTCGTGGCGCCGGGTTGCCAAGTATGGCAAAAAATGCCGGATCGGGAAAGAAGCCCGGTGTAGAAGGGCGGTCGAATTCCTGGATTCGGTTTCCCTTACTCCAGCGGGGATGGCGGTCGAATCGCTGGGGTTCGGTTTCCTCACCCCAGCCTACATGTGCTGCAGTCCGTGGTTTGTAGGCTGGGGTAAGCGTAGCGCACCCCAGCAGGAACGGTCGCGAATTGCTGGGGTTCGGTTTCCTCACCCCAGCCTACGTGTGCTGAAAGGTCCCGTGCGGCCACAGCTCCAGGCCTAGAACTCGTTCTGCAGCTTTTTGTAACCCTTGATCAGTTCGACATTGGTGCGCGCGACGTCCTCGGAGAAATCGGAGGCTTGCGGCGTGACTTTGGGAATGGTGGAAAGATCGGTGGCGTAGTTGACTTTGGTGGTGGAGGGTACGTAGAAGCCGGCCGGCAGTTCGACGCTGTCGATGACGCAGTTATGGCGCACCACCGAGCGGTCGTGCACCACGCAGTTGAACAGTACGGAATTGAAGCCGATGAACACGTTGTTGCCGACCGTGCAGGGGCCGTGCACGATGGAGCGGTGCGCGATCGAGGTGTGCTGGCCGATTTTCACCAGCGCGCCGGATTTGGAGTGGATGACGACGCCATCCTGGATGTTGGAATTGGCGCCGATGATGATCGGCTCCAGTTCGCCTTTTGCGTTTACCTCGTCGGCGCGGATCACTGCGTAGGGGCCGATGAAGACGTTTTTTTCGATGATGACCTTGCCGCAAATGATGGCGGTTTTGTCCACGTAGGCGGATTCGTGGATGACGGGCAGATCGCCGCTGGGATTTTTTCGGATCATTCGTGGGTGCCTATCAGTGTGGTTGCAACGCGATAACTTTTTGTATCTTATAGATATCGTTGTGACCGGTCAAATATCAGGATGCCGGTATCCGCGTTTGTGACGGCATTTTGCTTTCTGCGGGGTTGGCTTTGCATTCCCTGAAAACCTTGATGTTGCAACCGCGGCAAACTTCCGGATCAAGCTTGCGGCAGATGGCGCCGATCGCGTTGAATTTTGCCGGGAAGATATTTTCTTCGCCGACATCCTTGAGGTAGTTCCCTTTCGCCAGCATTTCGCGAACGGCATCCTTCATCCGGTAGAAATACAATCCCCCACCCATCTTTCTGCGCCGCTTGGCCTCCTGCGCGAGCATTTCGGCGCCCGCGACATCCACGAAATTGATGCCGCTGGCAATGATCAGCACGTGCTTCTGTTGCGGGTCGGCTTCGTCTATCCGCTGCAGGAAGCGCTGCACATGATCCACTGCGCCGAAGAAGATGGAGCCGTTGATGCGCACGATTTTCAGTTGCGGGCAGTCCGGCAGACCGCTTTCGGCGGTGAAGTGGTAGCTGCCTTCCTCCTGATCGGGCATGACGGTCAGGATGGAGGGCTGCGAGGTGCGGTTGAGATAAACCATGAGCGAGAGCACCACGCCGACGTAAATGGCGAACTCGAGCTCGACAAACAATGTTGCGAGCAAGGTGGTGAACAATACGAAGCTTTCCGGACGGCTGGTTTTGACGATGGAGCGGATATGGTGGAAATCGATCAGGCCCCATGCGACCAGGAACAGGATGCCCGCCATGGCCGGAATAGGCAGATAAGCGGCAAGGGGCGCCACCAGGAGCAGGATCACGACCAGGAACAGCGCGGCGAACACTGCGGCCAGCGGTGTTCTTGCGCCTGCGGCGTAATTCAGTCCGCTGCGGTTGAACGAGCCGCTCGATGCGTAGCCGGAGAAAAAGCTGCCGAGCAGATTGGAGAGCCCCTGCCCGATGAATTCCTGGTTGCCGTCGATGCGCTGCTCCGAGCGCACGGCGATGGCGCGGGCGATGGATACCGCTTCGGTCAGCCCCAACATGGCCACGGCGAGCGCGCTGGGTGCGGTTTGACGGATCGCTTCTGGGGAAAAATCGGGCAGCGACAGCGGCGGCAATCCGGCGGGAAGGGCGCCCACGGTTTTGATGCCGGTGGTTTCTGCGCCGAACAGGTGGTCGAACAGAAGCGCCGCCACGCTGCCGACGATCATGGCGGCGATCATGTAGGGAATGCGCGGCAGGTAGCGCTTGACCAGGATGCCGGAAGCCAGCGTCGCCACGCCTACCGCGGTGATATAAGGATTGATGTGCCCCCACTGCAGGAACAGGTGATAAACCGTTTCGTGGAAGCTGGCGCCGTGGGGGACGTGGATGCCGAAGAAATTTTTCAGCTGGCTGGACGCGATCAGCACTGCCGCACCGGCAGTAAAGCCGATAACCACGGTATGCGAGATGAAGTTGACCAGCATTCCCATGCGCGCCAAGCCCAGACCGAGCTGAAAGATGCCGGTGAGGAAGGTGAGGGTCAGCACCAGGCTGATGAACTGCGGACTGCCGGGATCGGCGAGGGGGCTGACGGCGGAAAACACCACAATCGAAATTGCCGTGGTCGGGCCGGAAACAAGGTGCCAGCTCGAGCCGAACAGGGCGGCGATGATCGCGGGTACCATCGCCGCATACAAGCCATATTCCGGCGGCATGCCGGCGATGGTGGCGAACGCCACGCCCTGCGGCAGCACGATGATGGCGCCGGTCAGCCCGGCGATGAGATCGGCGCGGGCCGTCTCCCGGGTGGTTGTCGGCCACCAGCGGAGAAACGGAAGGATTCGGCTGACCCACGGATTGCGGGCGGAAGGAGCGTGCACGGGTATCCCTGGAACTCATTGAGGTTTGGGTATTGTGAAATATTTTTGGCCGCAAGGAAATTATTATTTACTAATATTCGGCGCGGGGAGAATGAAGGAAGCGTAACAGGGTGTTGAAAAACGTAGCGAGAGGGCGTCAGGCGAGGAAAACGCAGTTGCGGCGTAGCCAAAACGCAAGCAGTTGTAGGATGGGTGGAGGCGCAAGCCGCAACCCATCATTCAGATGGCCGAATTCCCCGATGGGTTGCGCTGCGCTCCACCCATCCTACTTTTCTTTACCCCTTGCGAGCAATGCAGGGGAGTTGCCCAACAGCCTACAAACCCGGCCAGCCGGGGCATTGCCGGCACCTAATCAACCCGCGCGCCGCGCGACGCAGGCAGGTGCTCATGCGATCCTCGATAAATCCCGCGTGGGCCGCACCCGCTTGCTTTCAGCGGGTACGTTATCCGGCTATAATCCCCACAGATTTCCAAATACGCATGGGGGGGAACGGCGTTGGTCAAACTACTGCTTCTGGCCGCTGGCGTCTGGCTTATCTACGTCATCCTGAAAAGATATGGCAGAAGCATCCGGCAGGAAAAGCCCCCGGCCGCGGAAGGGGGCGAAGACATGGTTCGCTGCTCCCAGTGCGGCGTCCATCTGCCGAAAAGCGAGAGCATACTCAGTCACGGCAAGCATTATTGCAGCGACGAGCACCGCCGGCTGAACCAGCGTCAATGATGTCGTGAACTCGCGTTTTTCGGCGATCCCTATCTTTCCCAAGCTGCGTCGGCTCATCAAGGAAGCGGCAGAAAGTCTGCAGGCTTTCGGGGCGCAGCCCGATCCGCAGCTTGCCCCATACTGGCGATCGCTGTATTACTTCAACCTTTACCGGCTGACTGTCGCCGGGGTGTTCGTCGCCACTTTCACGCTATTCGGCGCGACCATTTTCGGCACCTCCCATCCCCTCCTTTTTTATTGGGTCAGCGCTGTTTATGCCTTGTTCAGCCTGGCGTTGATCCTGACCATCAGCGTGCGCTGGCCGCGCTTCGATCTCCAGCTCGGAATCCAGACCGGCGCCGACATTGTGTTTCTCATCCTGCTGATGTACGGCAGCGGCGGGATCAGAAGCGGCCTGGGGCTGCTGCTGGTGATCGCGCTGGCGGCGGCAAGCCTGGCCAGTCAAGGGCGGTTGGCGCTGTTTTACGCTGCCTTGGCCAGCATCGGCGTGCTGGTGGAACAAGGTTACGAAATCGTTGCGGATGGAAATCCTGCCGATTATTTTCAGGCCGGCCTGCTAAGCATGGTTTTCTTCGCTACGGCCGGCCTGGGGCATTTTCTGGCCAGGCGGCTGGTCGCCAGCGAGCGGCTGGCAAAGCAGAAAAGCGTGGATCTGGAAAACCTGGCGCAGGTGAATCAACTGGTGATCCAGGAGATGCAGGACGGGGTGCTGGTGGTGGACGGCAAGGGCAGGCTGCGCCAGCACAATGCCCAGGCGGAAAAGCTGCTGGGCAGGTCTCCCGCTTCGTGGGGCGAGTTGCGGCTGAACGATTACGCGCCCAACCTTGCGCAATGGCTGGAGCGCTGGCGCGACGATCCGGCCGTCAATCCGCCTCCCCTGTTTGCGGAAGAGAGCGGCAAGCAGGTGCGCGTGCGGTTCAGCCCGGTGGGCGCCGACCCCGCCTTGGGCGCGGTGATTTTTCTGGAGGATTTGAGCCGGCTTCAGATGCAGGCCCAGCAGATGAAGCTGGCGGCGCTGGGGAGGCTGACTGCCAACATCGCCCACGAAATCCGCAATCCCCTGAGCGCCATCAGCCATGCCACCCAACTGCTGCAGGAAGAAGAGTGGGACGCCACCGAGCAGCGGCTGTTGCAGATTATCGGCGACAATATCCGTCGGCTCGACCGGATGGTGCAGGATGTGCTGCAGCTCAACCGACGCGACCGCGCCCAGCCCGAAACTATCAAGCCGGAGATTTTTCTGCGGGGATTCGTCGAGCAGTTCTGCCAGTCGGAAAACATTCCGACATCGGCTGTTTCCCTCGAAATCGACACCGACCGGCCGATCTGCTTCGACCGTGCGCACCTTTACCAGGTGCTGTGGAACCTGTGCCGCAACGCCTGGCGTCACGGCCGTAAGCAGGATGCGAGCCTGCGGCTGTGCGTCTCGGATGCCCACATCGAGAGCGTGGTGCAACTGGACGTGATCGACGACGGCCCGGGCGTGGACAAGGCGCTGCAATCGCAGTTGTTCGAGCCGTTCTTCACCACCTTCAGTAGCGGTACCGGCCTGGGCTTGTACATCGCGCGCGAGGTGTGCGAGGCGAACGGCGCCAGCCTGGATTACGTCGAAGTGGCGCCGGGCGGGCAGTTCAGGATTTGTTGCAAAGGAGCACCATGTTGAAACGTTCGCAACGGGGAACGGAGGCCGGGGGCCGGGCTCACGTTGCCCTGATCGTGGATGACGAGGCGGATATTCTCGAGCTGCTGGAGCTCACCCTGCTGCGCATGGGCCTGGAAGTGGAGCGGGCCATGAGCGTGGCAGAGGCGCTGAAGAAGCTGCAAGGCGGCAGGAAGTTCGATCTGTGCCTGACCGATATGCGCCTGCCGGACGGAGAGGGGCTGGATATTGTCGGCTACATCGGCGCAAACTGTCCGGATACGCCGGTCGCCGTCATCACCGCCCACGGCAGCACGGAGAATGCGGTCGCTGCCCTCAAGGCCGGGGCCTTCGACTATCTCGCCAAACCGGTGTCGCTGGAGCAGTTGCGTGCGGTGGTGAAATCGGCGCTCAATCTGCCCTCATCTCTCGCCACGCCGGCGGAAGCGGAGCACGTGCTGCTCGGCAAGTCGCCAGCCATGTCCCAGGTGCGGGAGATGATCGAAAAATTGGCGCGCAGCCAGGCGCCGGTGTATGTCACCGGCGAATCGGGCAGCGGCAAGGAGCTGGCGGCGCGGCTGATTCACGAAAAGGGCGCGCGCCGCGACCGGCCGTTCGTCGCAGTGAACTGCGGCGCGATTCCCGAAAATCTGATGGAAAGCGAATTTTTCGGCTACAAGAAAGGCGCCTTCACCGGCGCGGAGCAGGACCGCGACGGCTTTTTCCAGGCAGCCGACGGCGGTACTCTGTTTCTGGACGAAGTGGCCGACCTGCCGCTGCAAATGCAAGTTAAGCTGCTGCGCGCCATCCAGGAGAAGAAGGTGCGCAAGGTGGGCTCTCCCCAAGAGGAAAAGGTGGATGTCCGCATCATCAGCGCCACCCATCACAATCTCGCCAAGTGCGTCGAAGCCGGCAAGTTCCGCCAGGATCTGTATTATCGGTTGGCGGTGCTGGATATCAGGATGCCGGCGCTGCGCGAAATGCACGAGGACATCCCGGCGATCGCGCACGCCGTGCTCGAGCGGCTTGCACGCCAGTCCGGCGCCGCCGCGCCGCCGCTCGACGATGGCGCCGTGCTGGCCTTGCAGCGCTACGATTTTCCGGGCAATGTGCGGGAGCTGGAGAACATTCTGGAGCGCGCGCTCGCGCTATGCGGCGAAGCGAAAATCCATGAGCAGGACCTGAACCTGACTGCGCCCGAAGATGCCGCGCCCGCCGCTCCCGAACCCGGCGCAAAGTGGCCGCTCAACGAATATCTCGACCGGGTGGAGAAGGAAGCGCTGCTGGAGGCGCTGGAAAAAACCCGCTACAACAAGACCGCCGCGGCGAAGCTGCTGGGGATCACATTCCGGGCGTTGCGGTACCGGTTGGAGAGACTGGGGATAGATTGACTCGGTGGATGGTTGCGTGGGTTGCGTGCCCAGGCAGCAGCGAGCCCGATAACTATTAAACCGGCCCTTAAATACGCCGCCATATCTTGGGCAACCAAAAAATTTATGCCCCGGCGGCAACGCGCTGATAGGGCGCCGCGCCCGCCGCAAAAGTGGCGGCCACGGGCCGCCCTATGTCAATCGCGCGTGCGCAGGCAGGTATTTTGGGGCCACCTCAATAATGGAATAGGTTCAATGGGCCATGAACTTGACGTTCTGGAAAAAGAAAAAAGCGGCTGAGGAAAACAGCGAGAGTGCCTCGGACGAGGCCGTCGCCGACGCTTCCGAGGCCGACCAGCCGGCGAAACCGGGGTGGCTTGCGCACCTGAAATCCCGCCTAAAGGCGAGCAAGCTGCTTGCGCGCAAGAAGCGCACGCCCCCGGAGGAAGAGGGGAGCGAGCCTCTTGCCGAACAGGCCGGCGATGACCATCCTGACATGGAGCCCGTGCTCACGGTCAAACGGGGAAAGTGGCGGCCGCTTGCGCTGGCGCTGCTGATCGTGTTGGCTGGCGGCGGTGGTTTTGCCGCAAGGGCATGGCTGTCGCCGCCGCAACCGCAGAAGACGCATCTGCCGGCGCCTGCGGCGGCGCCGCTGCCCGTAACCGCAATTCCCCGCCCTGCCGCATCATCCAGCCCGGACAAGGCGGAGATCGAAGCGTTGAAGAAGCGCAACCAGGAAATGCAGGCGCAGATCGAAGTGTTGAAAAAGCAGAATCAGGAAATGCAGGCGCAGGCGGAGGCGGTGAAGAATCAGGGCAAGTCGGTGCCGCCCGTCACTGCCTCAACTCCTCCAGCCAGAGGAGGCGTGATGACCATCAGCGGCAAGGAAAGCGCCGAAGGGTTGAAAAAGGCGATCGAGGAAATGAATGCCTCCGACAGCCGAAGTTCGCGAAAGCTTGCGAAGTAGGCCGCTCGCAGTCGCGCCTTACACCGCTCCCAGATAAGCTTCGATCACCATCGCATCCTCCTGCCGCGGGCTGAGGAATTCGATGCCGATGACGTAGTATCGCTCCTCGCTCCGGCCGTGGGTGACAGTCGCGACGGCGTTATGCCTGACGATCCCCTTTGTCTTGATTTCGCGCGAGGCGTGTTCGAGCCTGACGCTGAACTGGAGTTCCACGGCGGTGCCGCTTGCCACCGGCTCGGGATGCAGGATGCCTGCTCCGCTGGCCGAGAGGTTGATCATTTTTGCTGCGGCAACGGCGCCGCCGGGCAGATGCAGCCTGACGGGAAGGTCAACGGGAAGCCGCTGCCGCCGCCGCCGTTCTGTCGTTTGGCTGTTCATTTTTTTTCCTGCTTCACCGGGTTGACGTTCCAGATATTCTGCGCGTATTCGCTGATCGTCCGGTCGCTGGAAAATCTTCCCATGCGGGCAATGTTCAGGATGGCCTTCTTCGTCCATAGCTTCGGGTTG
Source organism: Pseudomonadota bacterium (assembly GCA_040752115.1). GTDB lineage: Bacteria > Pseudomonadota > Gammaproteobacteria > Burkholderiales > Sulfuricellaceae > JBFMFB01. The sequence goes on from JBFMFB010000018.1 coordinate 38,754, forward strand.
CGGTAGAGCGCGTCCACCTGTTCCTGGCAGGCGACGTAGGAGGCGTAATCGGCAAGCAGCAGATAGCGGTCGCCGCCGTGGGTCAGGGCGTGTACGACGGGGTGGTAGCGGTCCGGCTCGTTCGGCGAGAAATAACCCGAGGAGATCATGTCCAGAACCTGCGCCAGTTCAGCGTTGGCGTGGTAGCGGTCCCACGGGTTGTAGCCCGTGGCGTGCAGCTCGGCAACCTCGGCGGCGGTGAGGCCGAAGATAAAAATGTTGTCTTCGCCGACTTCGTCCCGAATCTCGACGTTGGCGCCGTCGAGCGTGCCGATGGTGAGCGCGCCGTTGAGCGCGAGTTTCATGTTGCCGGTGCCGGAAGCTTCGGTGCCGGCAGTGGAGATCTGCTCGGAAAGGTCGGCCGCAGGGATGATACGGGTCGCCGTGGTAACGCTGTAATTCGGCAGAAATGCCACCTTGAGCAGACCGCGCACCGCCGGGTCGTTGTTGATGATGTCCGCCACATCGTTGATCAGCTTGATGACCAGCTTGGCCATGGCGTAGCCCGGCGCTGCCTTGCCGCTGAAGATCACGGTGCGCGACACGATGTGGGAGGCCGGATTGGTGCGGATGCGGTTGTACAGCGTCACCACATGCAGCAGGTTGAGCAATTGGCGCTTGTATTCGTGGATGCGCTTGACCTGCACGTCGAACATCGAGTCCGGATCGATTTCAATGCCCATCTCCTGGCGGATGCGTGCGGCCAGCAGCGCCTTGTTGGCGCGCTTGACCGCGCGGAATTCGTCCCGGAATGCCGGGTCGTCGGCAAATGCCGCCAGCTTCCCCAGTTGGCCGAGGTCGGTGACCCAGCCGGCGCCGATGCGCGAGGAGATCAGGGCAGAAAGTCCCGGATTGGCCTGGTTCAGCCAGCGCCGCGGCGTTACGCCGTTGGTGATGTTGACGATCTTGTCTGGATAAAACCGATTGAAATCGGCGAAGATCGTGCTCTTCATCAGATCGGTGTGGATCTGCGCCACCCCGTTTACCTTGTGGCTGCCGACCATGGCGAGGTGCGCCATGCGCACGCGGCGGCCGTTGTCTTCCTCGATGAGGGACAGTCTCCGCAGCAGCTCGTTGTCGCCGGGATGGCGGTGCATCACTTCCGATAGAAAATGGTGATTGATTTCGTAAATGATCTGCAGGTGGCGCGGCAGGATTTTTTCCATCAGCCCGACCGGCCAAGTTTCCAGCGCTTCCGGCATTAGCGTGTGGTTGGTATAGGAAAAGGTGCGCACGGTGATGTTCCAGGCGTGATCCCACTTCAGGTGGTGAACGTCCACCAGGATGCGCATCAGTTCCGGGATGGCAATCGAGGGGTGGGTGTCGTTGAGCTGGATTGCCACCTTGTCCGGCAGTTCGTCGAAGGAGCCATGGGATTTGCTGAAGCGGTAGAGGATATCCTGCAGCGAGGCGCTGACGAAGAAATATTGCTGCTTCAGACGCAGCTCCCGCCCCATCATGGTTGTGTCGTCGGGGTAGAGCACCTTGGACAGGTTCTCGGACTCGTTCTTGTCTTCCACTGCCTTGATGTAGTTGCCCTCGTTGAAATACTTGAGGTCGAAGTCGCGCGATGCTTTGGCTGCCCACAGGCGCATGTTGTTGGCAGTATTGTTGTCGTAACCCGGCGTCGGTGTGTCGTAGGCCATTGCCATCACTTCCTCGGTGTCGATCCAGTGATGCCGGATGTTGCCGTGCTCGTCGGGGTACTGCACCACGCGGCCATAGAACTTCACCGGATAGAGCACCTCCGCGCGCGGAAACTCCCAGGGGTTGCCGTAGCGCAGCCAGTTGTCCGGGTGTTCGACTTGGCGGCCGTCTTCGATGCGCTGGGTGAACATGCCGTACTCGTAGCGGATGCCGTAGCCATAGCCGGGCAGGCCGAGGGTAGCCATGGAATCGAGGAAGCACGCTGCCAGCCGCCCCAGGCCGCCGTTGCCGAGCGCTGCTTCGTGTTCCATCTCGCGGATGGAATCGGGGTCCAACCCGCTTTCCTCCAGCGCCTTGATGCACTCGTCATGAAATCCCAGGTTGAGCATGGAGTTCATCAGCGTCCGGCCGATCAGGAACTCCATGGACAGGTAGTAAATCCGCTTGGCATCCGCGCGGTAGTAGCTGCGCATGGTCTCCATCCAGCGCTCGATCAGGCGGTCGCGCACGACGTACGCCAGGGTGAAGAACCAGTCGCGGTCGGTGGCGGTGATCGGGTCCTTGCCGACGGAAAAAGTCAGGTGGTTGGCGAGCGAATGCTTGACCGCGACCGTGCTGGAACCGAGTTTTTCGTGCTGGAGCGAATGGACTTTTTGTTGCCTTTGCATCGCGGCGATCCTTCCCGGTGAACGCTGATGCCGCAGAATAGCCTGTTCCTGTGTGCGGGTAAAGCCTTCAGCTCAGGGCGATGCCGAGGTAGAGCGCATACAGCGCGCCGTTGACGCCGATATGCCAGACGCGGAGCTGGCCGCGCAGGAGCATGAGCCGCAGCCACAGGGCAGCGACGAGCGTGATGACGATGCCGAACAGCACTTCCTTCTGCGGCGCCCAGGGGGTGAGCGTGATGCCGATGGCGGGCAGCAGCGTTCCCTGGAATACCATTGCGCCGGTGATGTTGCCGAATGCGAGCGTATCCTTGTGGCGGCGGATCCACAGGATGCTGTTGACCTTTTCCGGCAGCTCGGTGGCGATCGGGATGATCATCAGCGACAGCAACAGCGCGGAAATGCCGAGGAGGTGCGACGCCTCTTCCACACCGTTGATGAAGCCCTTGGCCCCGGCCACCAGCAAACCGAGGCCGAGCGCCAGCTGCAGCAGGATCACCGCCATGTTTTCCGGCAGGCCGAGCCGGGCGAGGAACATTTTCTCCCCGGCCTCGGTGGCATGGCCGTCCTTCACCAGATCAGCCGAGGCGCGCAGGGTGAGCAGGATATAGACGAAATAGACCAGCACCATGCAGATCGCGAGCAGCCCACGAATCATGGGAACGTTGTGCGGCACGAACAGCGCGACGGCGGACAGGGAGAAGGCGAAGAGGAAGAAATTCAGGTCGCGCCTGAGTCCGGTGCGCTCCGGCGCGAAATGGCCCTGGAGACCGCGTTTTTTCAGCACGGCCAGCGCCATCAAAAACAGGGACAGGGTGGAGAGCATCAGCGGCGCGCCCAGGATCGCGCCCACGCCGATTTCCTCGTTGACATGGCTATTGGCCGTGCCGGCGAAAATCGCCAGGAGCGGCACCATGGTTTCCGGCAGCGCGGTGCCCACCGCGGCGAACAGCGAGCCGGTCACGCCTTCGGAAATCTTCAACTTCTCGCCCAGATGCTCCAGGGCATTGGTAAATACCTCGGCGGCCACTAAAATGACGACCAGCATCAAGACGAGTTGGGCAAAAACCATGGCAATGCGCCTTCGAAACAAAAACGACAATTATAGCAAAACCGTTCGGGCGGGCCTGTGAGAATCGGCGCATCGGGCGTTGTGGAAGGCGCGCGCTTCATCGCCTCGCCCAACTGCGACGAGCGTCCGGAAGGGTGTGCGATCAGTCTGCTGGTGATCCACAACATCAGCTTGCCGCCGCGCGAGTACGGCGGCGAGGGCGTGATCGAGCTGTTCACCAACCGGCTCGACCCGCAAGCCCATCCTTACTACCGCGATATCGCCCACCTCAAGGTTTCAGCCCACTTCCTCATCCGGCGCGGCGGCGAGATCGTCCAGTTCGTTTCCTGCCGCCGGCGCGCCTGGCATGCCGGTGTTTCGGAGTGGCGCGGCCGGGCGCGCTGCAACGATTTTTCCATCGGCATCGAGCTGGAAGGCTGCGATGTCGAGCCGTTCACCGACATCCAGTACGAAAGGCTGGCGGAACTGACGCGGGCCTTGCAGGCCGTTTATCCGATCGAGGATATCGTCGGCCATGCCGACATCGCGCCGGGGCGCAAAACCGACCCCGGGCCGTTCTTCGACTGGGAGCGGTTTCGCAACCGGCTAGCATAGGGCGGCCCGCGGCCGCCATCCGCACGGCGGCCATGGGCCGCCCTATGTTTCCAGCAGGGTGTTGAAAAACGTAGCGAGAGGGCGGTCAGGCAAGGCAAAAAACAGGCGAAGAAGCGGAGTTTACATGGAGTAAATGAGCATTCTGAGCCTGTTTTTGACGCAGCATCACGCCCTCGCAGTAGTTTTGCAACACCCTGCTAATCAAATACCACCGTCTTGTTGGCATAGAGCAGGATGCGGCTCTCGATGTGCCATCTCACCGCGCGCGACAGCACCATTTTCTCTAGATCTCTCCCCTTCTGGATCAGGTCGCTGATGGCGTCGCGATGCGAGATGCGCGCGACGTCCTGTTCGATGATCGGGCCGTCGTCGAGGATTTCCGTGACGTAGTGGCTGGTTGCGCCGATCAGCTTGACGCCGCGCTCGAAGGCGCGGTGGTAGGGCTTGGCGCCGTGGAAGGCGGGCAGGAAGGAGTGGTGGATGTTGATGATGCGGTTGGGGTAGTGGCGGATGAAATCGGCCGACAACACCTGCATGTAGCGCGCCAGCACGATGAGGTCGACGTGGTGGTGGCGCAGCAGGGCAAGCTGGGTTTTTTCCGCCTCGGCCTTGGAATCCTTGGTGACTGCGATGTGCTGGAAAGGGATGTCGTAGGACTCCGCCAGCCAATGCGTGTCCGGGTGGTTGCTGATGATCAGCGGAATCTCGCAATGCAGCTCGCCGCTCTGGTGGCGGTAGAGCAAATCCGCCAGGCAGTGGTCGTAGCGCGAGACGAAAATCGCGACCTTGGGCTTGTATTGCGACAGCGCCAGTTGCCATTTCATTTCGAAACGCTCGGCGATCGGTGCGAACTGCCGATCGAAATCGCCCAGCCCCAGCGTGAAGTCCTGCAAGTCCCATTCCACCCGCATCAGGAACAGCCCTTTTTCGCTGTCCTGGTGCTGGTCGGCGTGGAGGATGTTGGCGTTGTGGCGGTAGAGGAAGTCGGCGATGGCCGCGACCAGGCCTTTGCGGTCGGGGCAGCTGATGAGCAGGATGGCGGTATTTTTCATTTTGGCGATCGCGGAAAATGCGGTGAATGATACATCATAACCGGCTGACGGAAAGGAGATCGGCGTTATCGCACTGATTCGGCAGCGTAATTTTGTGTGAGTAAAAAATAATTGCGTTTTGTCAACCGCATGACTAGAATTAGTTCAAGTTGTCACGACAACCACAAGATATTGTGGTTATGTCTGATTCGTTGCTTAACAATATCACGGGAGAACAATCCATCATGCAGCTCGCTACCGAATCCATCCCGCTCCGTCCCGTTTCGGCTTCCGCTCCGACGCCGTCCTGGCCTTCCAACGATACCGACTGCGCCCAATACCGGGTTATCCGCCGCAACGGCAGCGTGGTCGGTTTCGAGCCGACCAAGATATCCATCGCCATGACCAAGGCCTTCATTGCCGTGGAAGGCGGCCAGGGCGCGGCATCTGCGCGCATCCGCGAGCTGGTGGCGGAGCTCACCGGGCAGGTGGTCGGTGCGCTGATGCGGCGCCAGCCGGGCGGCGGGACGTTCCACATCGAGGATGTCCAGGATCAGGTAGAGCTCGCGCTGATGCGCTCCGGCGAGCACGACGTGGCGCGCGCCTATGTGTTGTACCGCGAGCAGCGCGCCCGGGAGCGCGCCCAGCAGAAGGCCGCGGGCGAGGCTCCGGCGCATGCGATCAACGTCATCGAGAATGGCCAGTCCCGGCTGCTCGATACTGTGCGTCTGGAAGCGCTGATCGCCTCCGCCTGCGAAGGCTTAAGTGAAGCGGTCGAACCGAAGCGCATTCTCGAAGCGACCCTGCGCGATTTGTACGACGGCGTGCCGATGGAGGAAGTGGGCAAATCCGCCATCCTGTCCGCCCGCGCGCTGATCGAGAAAGACCCGGACTACGGCTCCGTCACCGCACGCCTGCTGCTCGACACCATCCGCCGCGAAGTGCTGGGCGAATCCGCTACCCAGGCCGATATGGCGACCCGCTACGCCGAATATTTTCCGTCCTTCATCAAGAAGGGCATCGAAGCCGAGCTGCTCGACGAGCGCCTGGCGCAGTTCGACCTGAAACGCCTGGGCGCGGCGCTCAAAGCCGAGCGCGATTTCCAATTCGGCTATCTCGGGCTGCAAACCCTGTATGACCGTTATTTCCTGCACGTCGAGGACCGGCGCATCGAGCTGCCGCAGGCGTTCTTCATGCGCGTGGCGATGGGGCTCGCGCTCAACGAGATCGACCGCGAAGCCCGCGCCATCGAGTTCTACGACCTGCTGTCCTCCTTCGATTTCATGAGCTCGACGCCGACGCTGTTCAATGCCGGCACCCGCCGCTCGCAGCTCTCCTCCTGCTATCTGACCACGGTGGGCGACGATCTCGACGGCATCTACGAAGCGATCAAGGAAAACGCGCTGCTGTCCAAGTTCGCCGGCGGTCTGGGCAACGACTGGACGCCGGTGCGCGCGCTGGGATCGCACATCAAGGGCACCAACGGCAAATCGCAAGGCGTGGTGCCCTTCCTCAAGGTGGTCAACGACACCGCGGTGGCGGTGAACCAGGGCGGCAAGCGCAAGGGTGCAGTGTGCGCCTACCTTGAAACTTGGCACCTGGACATCGAGGAATTCCTAGAGTTGCGCAAGAACACCGGCGACGACCGCCGCCGCACCCACGACATGAATACCGCCAACTGGGTGCCCGACCTGTTCATGAAGCGCGTGATGGAAGGGGGCGACTGGACGCTGTTTTCGCCCTCGGACGTGCCTGATCTGCACGACAAGTACGGACGCGCCTTCGAGGCCGCCTATACTGACTACGAAGCCAAGGCGGCGCGCGGTGAGATCAAGCTGCACAAGAAAGTGCCGGCGCTCGGCCTGTGGCGCAAGATGCTCACCATGCTGTTCGAAACCGGCCATCCCTGGATCACCTTCAAGGACCCCTGCAACATCCGCAGCCCGCAAAGCCATGTCGGGTCGGTGCACAGCTCGAACCTGTGCACCGAGATCACCCTCAATACCAGCGACGGCGAAATCGCGGTGTGCAATCTGGGGTCGGTGAATCTGGTCGCGCACATCAAGGACGGCAAGCTCGACCTCGACAAGCTGAAAAACACCGTCCGCACCGCCATGCGCATGCTGGACAACGTCATCGACATCAACTACTACGCCGTGGCCAAGGCCAGGAACGCCAACCTCAAGCACCGCCCGGTGGGCCTGGGCATCATGGGTTTCCAGGACTGCCTGCATCGGCTGCGCGTGCCTTACGCCTCCGACGAGGCGGTGGAATTCGCCGATCGCTCGATGGAGGCGGTGGCGTACTACGCCTATTGGGCCTCTACCGAGCTGGCGGAAGAGCGCGGCAGCTATTCCACTTTTACCGGCTCGCTGTGGGATCGCGGCATCCTGCCCCACGAATCCAACCGCCTGCTGGCGGAAGAGCGCGGCGGCTATCTCGAAGTGGACGGCTCGATCGCTTTGGACTGGGAAGTTTTGCGGGCGCGCATCAAGCAGCACGGCATGAGGAACTCCAACTGCCTGGCGATTGCGCCGACCGCGACCATCGCCAACATCGTCGGCGTCTCCGCCAGCATCGAGCCGACCTACCAGAACGTCTACGTCAAATCCAACCTCTCGGGCGAATTTACCGTCAGCAACCGCTACCTGGTGGACGACCTGAAAACCGCCGGCCTGTGGGACGAAGTGATGATCGCCGACCTCAAGTACTTCGATGGCAGCCTGGCGAAAATCGACCGCATTCCGGCGGAGTTGCGCACCCTCTACGCCACCGCCTTCGAAATCGAGCCGAAGTGGTTGATCGAAGCCGCTTCCCGCCGCCAGAAGTGGATCGACCAGGCGCAGTCGCTCAATCTCTACATCTCCGCGCCCTCCGGCAAGAAGCTGGATGAAACCTACAAGCTCGCCTGGCTGCGCGGTTTGAAAACTACCTATTATCTGCGCAGTCTCGGCGCTACTCACGCAGAGAAATCGACGGCAAAGGCAGGCGCGCTGAACGCCGTGCCGGTGGCGCCGGAACCAGAAACCAAGTTCTGCTCGATTGACAACCCGGATTGCGAAGCCTGCCAGTAAGGCAGGCTCGCAATCCGGGTTGCGGCGTAGACAAGACGCCACGAAGTGGCTTCTTGCGGTGCAGGCTAATGTTGGCGAAGCCAACGTTATGCCGGAGCCAATAACTTTGCGCCAGCAAGTTAAGCCCCGAAGGGGCGGCCGAAGCCACAATCCAGTAGGCGAAGAAACGTAGGTTGGGTTAGCCCGCAGGGCGTAACCCAACAAACCGAACAACCTTGAATGAACGTTGGGTTACGGCGCTGCGCGCCTAACCCAACCTACATGTTTTGCTGGAGATGCCCATGCTCAACTTCGAAGACGACATCGTCGTTCACCCCAAACCGACTCCCGCCGGCATCGGCGCGACGCCTGTTTCCGCTGCGCTGACCGGCATCCGCGATACTCACCGCATCCGCGTCGAGGACAAGGCCATCATCAACGGCCAGGCCGACGTCAACCAGCTGGTGCCGTTCAAGTACAAGTGGGCGTGGGAGAAATACCTCAACGCTTGCGCCAACCACTGGATGCCGCAGGAAGTGAACATGAACCGCGACATCGCGTTGTGGAAGGATCCGAATGGCCTGACCGAGGACGAGCGCCGCATCGTCAAGCGCAATCTGGGGTTCTTCGTCACCGCCGACAGCCTCGCCGCCAACAACATCGTCCTTGGCACCTATCGCCACGTCACCGCGCCAGAGTGCCGCCAGTTCCTATTGCGCCAGGCGTTCGAAGAGGCCATCCACACTCATGCCTACCAGTACATCGTGGAAAGCCTGGGGCTGGACGAGGGCGAAATCTTCAACATGTACCACGAGATACCGAGCATTCGCGACAAGGACGAATTCCTGATCCCGTTCATCGACACCCTGTGCAATCCAGAATTCAAGACCGGCACGCCGCAGGCCGACCAGAAGCTGCTGCGCTCGATCATCGTCTTCGCCTGCATCATGGAGGGGTTGTTCTTTTATGTCGGCTTCGTGCAGATCCTTGCGCTGGGGCGGCAGAACAAGATGACCGGCGCCGCCGAGCAGTATCAGTACATCCTGCGCGACGAATCCATGCACCTCAACTTCGGCGTGGATCTCATCAACCAGATCAAGCTGGAAAACCCCCATCTGTGGACGCGCGAATTCCGGGAGGAAATCGCCGGCCTGATCCGCACGGCGGTGGACCTGGAATACCGCTACGCCGAAGACACCATGCCGCGCGGCGTGCTCGGCCTCAATGCGCCGATGTTCAAGGAATACCTGCGCTTCATCGCCAACCGCCGCTGCCAGCAGATCGGTCTGGACGAACTCTTCCCCGGCGCCGCCAACCCCTTCCCGTGGATGAGCGAAATGATCGACCTGAAGAAAGAAAAGAATTTCTTCGAGACACGGGTCACTGAGTACCAATCCGGTGGCGCGCTGAGCTGGGATTAAGAGCCTATTTTCGGCAAAGAAGAAATTCTTTCGGTGCAGGCTAACATGCGCGCAGTGCATCGCGCGCTTATCTCATGTCGGGGGAACCCG
>JBFMFB010000019.1:0-47705 GCA_040752115.1 Pseudomonadota bacterium
GGCGGAGGGTGTTGGGGGCTGGGCGTCGAGTGCTGAGAGTGGGTGGGCATCGCTGTCAACCTGACAATGAAATCAATGAATTCCGAAGGACAAAAGTTAACCCGAAAATACTTGGGACTTGGGACTTGGGCTTGGGGCTCAAAAATCCCCCCACAGTGCCTGCATTGCCGCCAGCGCGGCCAGCGCCGCGGTTTCGGTGCGCAGGGTGCGGGGGCCGAGGCGGACGCCTTGAAAACCGCAGATTTCGGCCGCTTTGGCCTCGTTCGGCGAGAAGCCGCCCTCCGGGCCGATCAGCAAGATGATCGCGCCTTGCGGGCGTGGCAGTGTGCGCAGCGTTTCGGCCGCGCCGGGGGCAAGCATGAGCTGCATTCCTTCTCCCCTCCGGCTCCCCAGCCACGTTTCCAGCGGCATGATCGGTGCCACCGGCGGCACGAGGTTTCGCCCGCACTGTTCGCAAGCGGCAATGACCACGTTTTGCCAGTGCTGCACCCGCTTGTCGGCGCGCTCGCCGGAGAGCCGTACTACCGAGCGCTCGCTGAAGAGCGGCTGAATGTGGCCGATGCCGAGTTCCACTGCCTTCTGCAGGGTGTAATCCATTTTTTCGCCGGCAGAGATGGCCTGCGCCAGCGTTACCGCCAGCGGCGATTCGCGTTCGGGGTCGCGCCGGGCGCCGGTGAGAACGGCGACGGAATGCTTGCCGATGTGCTCGATCGACGCCTCGAATTCACCGCCTTGGCCATTGAACAGGGTGACCGGATCGCCCGATTTGAGTCGCAGAACCCGGGCGGCATGGTGCGCCGCCTGCTGCGGCAGTTCGATGCGCCGGCCGGAAGCGAGGGCATCGGGATAGTAGATACGGGGAGCGCTCATGACGAAATGTCCTTGATGTAGGTCGTTGGCAAAATACCCGGTATTGAGCTATAAACTCAATGAATCTGCAAGTTCGGGAGAATTGGGGTTATGGTCAGTCTGCAAACGCCGGTATGCGACTTCGGCTGGAAGGCGGTGGATTTCGATCTGCCCGGGGTGGACGGCAGGCGCTATCGTCTTGCCGAAGCCCGTGGGCCGAAGGGGCTGCTGGTGATGTTCATCTGCAACCACTGCCCTTATGTCAAGGCAGTGCGCGACCGCATCGTGCGCGACTGCGCCGAACTCAAGCGGCACGGCATCCACAGCATCGCCATTATGTCCAACGATTCCGCCGATTATCCGGAAGACTCGTTCGAAAACATGAAGCGGGTGGCGGAGGAATTCCGCTTCCCCTTTCCCTACGTATGGGACGAAACCCAGGAGGTGGCGAAAGCCTACGGCGCGGTGTGCACGCCGGACTTCTTCGGCTTCAACGCGAATCTCGAGCTGCAATACCGCGGCCGGCTCGACGCTTCGCGCAAGGAGGCGGCACCGCCGGATGCCCGCCGCGACCTGTTCGAGGCGATGGTGGAAGTCGCCCGCACCGGCCAGGGTCCGCGCGAGCAGATCCCGAGCATGGGCTGTTCGATCAAATGGCGTGGGGAGTGAGGCGTGAGGCGAAAAAAATCGCGGGCTGCGGGCGCGCGTAGTTTATATAAAGGCTTGTCGGCAACCGCCGACCGTTTGACTTTACCCCTCACCCCTAACGCCTCACGCCTCACCTTTTAACACCATGCTCAATTCCGTCATCGAAGTCGTCAAATCCATTGCCCGCACGGAAGTCATGCCGCGCTACCTGAAAGTGGCGCACCAGCACAAAAGCGACGGCAGCCTGTGTACCGAAGCGGATCTCTCCGCGCAGGAGGCGCTGGGCAAAGCGCTGCGGCGCGTCGCCGATTACCCGGTGCTGGGAGAGGAGATGCCCGAGTCGTTGCAGCGCGAGCTGTGGCAAGCCGGCGCCGACGGCTTGTGGTGCGTCGATCCAATTGATGGCACTTCCAATTTCGTCAACGGCCTGCCGTATTTCGGTGTGTCCGTGGCGCTCATGCGCGGCGGGCGCCCGGTGCTGGGAGTGGTCTACGATCCGGTGGCGGATGAGGTGTTTTATGCCGAGAAAGGCGGTGGCGCGTTCCTCAACGGCGAATCGCTGCCGATCAAGGAGCGTTCGCCTGCGCTGCGCGACGCGATGGCCGGTGTGGATTTCAAGCGGCTGGACCGCCGGCTCGCGGCGCAGCTCGCTTCCTCCCCTCCCTTCAGCTCGCAGCGCAATTTCGGCGCCAGCACCCTCGACTGGTGCTACATTGCCGCCGGCCGCTTCGATATTTACTTGCACGGCGGCCAGAAACTGTGGGATTACGCCGCCGGCTCGCTGATCTTGCAAGAGGCGGGCGGGCACATGTGCACGCTTGCCGCCGACGATTTCTGGGCGGGCGAGGCGTGGGAGCGCTCGGTGATCGCGGCGGTCAATCCCAATCTGTTCCACGCCTGGAAAACCTGGATCCGGGAGTGCCTGCAGGCGCTCTGAAGTCTTTTCCCATTCCCTCCCCTGTCGCCGGTTCTTGCCCTAACCGCCTAGCGCGCAAGGATTTTTTGCTATTGCTCAAAAGCACCAAGTAGGCGATAATCGGAACTTTTTATTGCCGCGCCTAAAGCATCTCGCTATAAGTAAGGACAAGTTTGTCCTGTTTGCGGCGAGGCGCGGTTGCTTCCTCCAGTTTAGAAGCCGGTGGCCGGGATCCGGCGGTCGGCGCAGATTTTGCGATCAACTTTGAAGGAATGAACAATTATGGCAACTCGTAAAGACTTGGCGAATGCGATTCGCATCCTTTCCATGGATGCGGTGCAGAAGGCGAATTCCGGCCACCCCGGCGCCCCCATGGGAATGGCGGAAATCGCGGAAGTGGTGTGGAATCACCACCTGCGCCACAACCCGGCCAACCCGAAGTGGTTCGATCGCGATCGCTTCGTGCTTTCCAACGGCCACGGCTCGATGCTGATTTATTCACTGCTGCATCTGACCGGCTACGATCTGCCGATCGATGAACTCAAGAAGTTCCGGCAGTTGCATTCCAAGACTCCGGGTCATCCCGAGTATGGCTACACCCCCGGCGTCGAAACCACCACCGGCCCGCTCGGCCAGGGCATCACCAACGCTGTCGGCATGGCGATGGCGGAGAAGCTGCTGGCCGCCGAATTCAACAAGCCCGGCCACGAAATCATCAACCACCACACCTATGTATTTCTCGGCGACGGCTGCCTGATGGAAGGCATTTCCCACGAAGCCTGCGCACTGGCGGGAACCTGGGGCCTGGGCAAGCTGATCGCCTTCTGGGATGACAACGGCATCTCGATCGACGGCCACGTCGAAGGCTGGTTTACCGACGACACGCCGAAGCGCTTCGAAGCTTATGGCTGGCACGTTATCGCGAACGTGGACGGCCACGATCCGGTGGCGGTGGACGCCGCAGTGCAACTGGCGAAGAAGACCACCGACAAGCCGTCGCTGATCTGCTGCAAAACCGTCATCGGCAAGGGTTCGCCCAACAAGGAGGGCACGCACGACGTGCACGGCGCTGCGCTGGGCCACGACGAGGTCGCCGCCACCCGCGCCAATCTTGGCTGGAACTATCCGCCTTTCGAGATTCCGCAGGACGTGTACGAGGGCTGGGATTGCCGCACCAAGGGCGAGGGTCTGGAAAAACTGTGGAACAACAAGTTGGCCGAATACCTGAAGGCTTACCCCAAGGAAGCGGCAGAGCTGAAGCGCCGCATGGCTGGCGAACTGCCGCACAACTGGAAGAAGCATGCCGAGGAATTCGTCGCCAAGATCAACGAGAAGGCGGAAACCGTCGCCACCCGCAAGGCTTCCCAGATCGCCATCAACGGCCTGGCGCCGGTGCTGCCGGAATTCGTCGGCGGCTCGGCCGACCTGACCGGCTCGAACCTCACCAACTGGACCGGCTGCCATCCCGTCCACGGCAAGACCACCGGCAACTACATCAGCTATGGCGTGCGCGAGTTCGGCATGTCGCACATCATGAACGGCATGGCGCTGCACGGTGGCATCCTGCCCTTCGGTGGCACCTTCCTCATGTTCTCGGAATATGCGCGCAATGCGCTGCGCATGTCGGCGTTGATGAAGCAGCGCGTGATCTACGTGTTCACCCACGACTCCATCGGCCTGGGCGAAGACGGTCCGACCCACCAGCCGGTCGAGCAGACCGCCACCCTGCGTCTGATCCCCAACATGGACGTGTGGCGCCCGTGTGACACGGTGGAGTCCGCCGCGGCCTGGGTATCGGGGGTGGAGAAGAAGGACGGCCCGACCAGTCTGATCATGAGCCGCCAGAACCTCAATTTCCAGAAGCGCGATGCAGCCCAGATCGCCGCCATCAGCCGCGGTGGTTACGTACTGGCCGATGCGGCGAATCCCAAGGTGGTGCTGATCGCCACCGGCTCCGAAGTGCAGCTCGCGCTGGATGCGAAGAAGGTGCTGGACGAACAGGGGGTTGCCGTGCGCGTGGTATCTATGCCGTCCACCAGCGTGTTCGATCGCCAGGATCAGGCCTACAAGGACAGCGTGCTGCTCAAAGGCGTCAAGCGTGTCGCCATCGAGGCGGGTGTGACCGACGGCTGGCACAAGTACGTCGGCCTGGAAGGCGCGGTCGTCGGCATGAACCGCTTCGGCGAATCCGCCCCGGCTGGCGAGCTGTTCAAGCTGTTCGGCTTCACCGTCGAGAATGTAGTCAACACGGTCAAAGGTGTTCTGTAAAACAATTTGAACCGCCAAGACGCCAAGAACGCCAGGATTCGAGCATGGGCTTTCTTGGCGCCCATGGCGTCTTGGCGGTTAATGAGTTTTTGTTTTTACTCTTGAGGAGAAAAGAAACATGGCAATCAAAGTGGGTATCAACGGCTTCGGCCGCATCGGCCGCATGGCATTCCGCGCCATCGCCAAGGATTTTCCGGAAATCGAAGTCGTTGCCATCAACGACCTGCTCGAGCCGGAATACCTGGCCTACATGCTCAAGTATGACTCCGTGCATGGCCGCTTCAACGGCAACATTTCCGTCGAGGGCAACAACCTGATCGTCAACGGCAAGAAGATCCGCCTGACGGCCGAGAAGGATCCCGCGAACCTGAAGTGGAACGAAGTCGGCGCCGAGATCGTGATCGAATCCACCGGTTTCTTCCTGACCAAGGAAACCTGCCAGAAGCACATTGACGCCGGCGCCAAGAAGGTCGTGCAGTCCGCGCCAAGCAAGGACGACACCCCGATGTTCGTGTACGGTGTGAACCACGAGACCTATGCCGGCCAGACCATCGTTTCTGCCGCCTCCTGCACCACCAACTGCCTGGCGCCGGTCGCCAAGGTGCTGCACGACAACTGGGGCATCAAGCGCGGTCTGATGACCACCGTGCACGCCGCCACCGCCACCCAGAAGACCGTTGACGGCCCGTCCAGCAAGGACTGGCGCGGTGGCCGCGGCATCCTGGAAAACATCATCCCTTCCTCCACCGGCGCCGCCAAGGCCGTCGGCGTGGTGCTGCCCGAGTTGAACAAGAAGCTCACCGGCATGGCCTTCCGCGTCCCGACTTCCGACGTGTCCGTGGTCGACCTGACCGTCGAGCTGAACAAGGAAGCCGCCTACGAGGATATCTGCAAGGCGATGAAGGCGGCGGCCGAAGGCCCGCTCAAGGGCGTGCTCGGCTACACCGACGAGAAAGTCGTCTCCACCGATTTCGTCGGCAACAGCGCCCCCTCGACCTTCGATGCCGAAGCCGGCATTGCGCTCGACAAGACCTTCGTCAAGGTCGTGTCCTGGTACGACAACGAGTACGGCTACACCTGCAACATGCTGCGTTTCGTGAAGCACGTGGCGAAGTAAGGCGGTGAGGCGTGAGCGGTAAGAAATGTAGGGTGGGTTAGCGAAGCGTAACCCACCAAACCGAAGCGGTGGGTTACGGCCTGCGGCCTACCCACCCTACCACCCTCACGCCTCTCTCCTCACCCCTCGCGAACGAAGTGAGCCGTAAGGCATAGGCCCACCTATCCCTTACACCTTACATCATCAGGAGAAAAAACCATGTCCGTAATCAAGATGACCGACCTGGATCTCAAGGGCAAGCGCGTCCTGATCCGTGAAGACCTGAACGTGCCGCTCAAAGACGGCGAGGTGGCGGACGATACCCGCATCCGCGCTTCGCTGCCGACCATCCAGCACGCGATGAAGGCCGGCGCCAAGGTGATGCTGATGTCCCACCTCGGCCGTCCGGAAGAAGGGGTGTATTCCGAAGAGGCTTCCCTGAAGCCGGTCGGGCGCCACCTGTCCAAGCTGCTAGGCAGGGAAGTGCGCGTGGTCAAGGACTGGATCGACGGCGTCACCCTGGCCGACGGCGAAGTGGTGCTGTGCGAGAACGTCCGCTTCAACAAAGGCGAAGGCAAGAACAACGACGACCTCGCGCGCAAGATGGCTGCGATCTGCGACGTGTACGTGATGGACGCGTTCGGCACCGCACACCGCGCCCAGGCCTCCACCCACGGCGTGGCCAAATACGCGCCGGTCGCCTGCGCCGGCCCGCTGCTGGCGGCCGAGCTCGAAGCGCTGGGCAAGGCGCTGGACAACCCGAAGCGCCCGATGGTGGCGATCGTCGGCGGTTCCAAGGTTTCCACCAAGCTGACCGTGCTGGATTCGCTGTCCAAGATCGTCGACCAACTGATCGTCGGCGGCGGCATCGCCAACACCTTCATCAAGGCGGCCGGCTACAACATCGGCAAGTCGCTGTGCGAGGACGATCTGGTGGCCGAAGCCAAGCGTCTGATGGAAGTCGCCAAGGCCAAGGGCGGCGAGATTCCGGTTCCGACCGATGTGGTTGTCGGCAAGAAATTCGACGCCAGCGAACCGGCGGTCATCAAGAAGGTTTCCGAAGTCGCCGACGACGACATGATTTTCGACATTGGCCCGGAAACCGCCAAACGTTTCGCCGAGATGCTGAAGAAAGCCGGCACCATCGTGTGGAACGGGCCGGTCGGCGTGTTCGAGTTCGATCAGTTCGGCGAGGGCACCAAGGCATTGGGTCTGGCGATCGCGGC
Source organism: Pseudomonadota bacterium (assembly GCA_040752115.1). Classification (GTDB taxonomy): domain Bacteria; phylum Pseudomonadota; class Gammaproteobacteria; order Burkholderiales; family Sulfuricellaceae; genus JBFMFB01. The sequence goes on from JBFMFB010000019.1 coordinate 7,004, forward strand.
CAGCCCGGCGTTCTCCATTGCCGGCGGCGGCGATACTTTGGCGGCGGTGGCGAAATACGATATCGCCGACAAGGTTTCCTACATTTCCACCGGCGGTGGCGCGTTCCTCGAGTTTCTCGAAGGCAAGAAGTTGCCGGCAGTGGATATCCTCGAGCAACGCGCGGCTCTGGGCAAAACCGAGTCCTGCTGCGGCTGCTGCGGAGGCTGATGTCCGGCGCGCAATAACAGGTAAATTAGGAATCCAATGTTACGCAAAACCAAAATTGTAGCCACGCTGGGCCCCGCCTCGAACGATCCCAAGGTGCTCGACCGCATGATCGAGGCAGGGGTGGACGTGGTGCGCCTGAATTTTTCTCACGGCAAGCCGGAAGATCATATCCAGCGCGCAGAGATGGTGCGCTCGCTGGCGCGTGCCCGCGGCAAGACCGTCGGCGTGCTGGTAGACCTGCAAGGGCCGAAGATCCGCATCGGCAAATTCCACGGCGGCAAGATCATGCTAGCCAACGGCGACACCTTCATTCTGGATGCCACTTGTCACACGGGCAGCCAGGAGCGGGTCGGGCTCGATTACAAGGAGCTGCCCAACGACGTCTCCCGCGGCGCGACGCTTCTGCTCGATGACGGCCGGATCGTGCTGTGGGTGGAGCAGGTGGAAGGCCCGGAGATCATCTGCCGGGTGGTGCAGGGTGGGGTGCTGTCCGACAACAAGGGCATCAACCGCCAGGGTGGCGGCCTGTCTGCGTCGGCGCTGACCGACAAGGACATGGAGGATATCAAGACCGCAGCGGCGCTCAAGGCTGATTACCTGGCCGTCTCGTTTCCGCGCAACGGCGCCGACATGAAACTGGCGCGCGACCTGATGCACGCCGCCGGCGGCCACAGCATGCTGGTGGCCAAAATCGAGCGCGCCGAGGCCATCCCGGCACTGGAAGAGATTCTCGAGGTTTCGGACGTGATCATGGTGGCCCGCGGCGATCTCGGCGTGGAGGTCGGCGACGCGGCGGTGCCGGCATTGCAGAAGCGCATGATCCGCATGGCGCGGGAGCGCAACAAGCTGGTGATCACCGCTACCCAGATGATGGAATCCATGATCACCAGCCCGATTCCCACCCGCGCGGAAGTTTCCGACGTGGCCAACGCCGTGCTTGACGGTACCGATGCGGTGATGCTGTCGGCTGAAACCGCGGCGGGGTCCTACCCGGTGGAGGCAGTGGCTGCGATGGACCGGGTGTGTTTCGAGGCGGAAAAGGAGTACGAAACCTCGCCGGCGAACCTGCGCATGAGAGGAGAGTTCAGCCGGATCGACGAATCCATCGCGATGGCGGCGATCTTCACCTCCAACCACCTGAAGATCAAGGCGATTGCCGCCCTGACGCAATCCGGCTCCACCCCGCTGTGGATGTCGCGCGCGAACACTGATGTGCCCATCTATGCGCTGACACCGCAGGTCGAAACCCGCCGGAAAGTCACGCTGTTCCGCGGCGTCTATCCGGTCAACTTCAAGATGTCCACGCACGACCGGGAACAGCTGCTGCGCGAGGCCGAAGACGAGCTGCGCCGCCGCGGCGCGGTGCGCGACGGGGACATCATCGTGCTAACCATCGGCGAGGCCATCGGCAAATCGGGCTTCACCAACACTCTGAAAATCGTGCGGGTGGGCGACTACCGGAAAGTCTGAGGTTTCGGCACCGCATCCTGAATTTTTTTGTTTTCTGCGGAATTTTTGAGGAGATCACTATGGCACTGGTATCAATGCGTCAATTGCTGGACCACGCGGCGGAAAACGGCTACGGCCTGCCCGCGTTCAACGTCAACAACCTGGAGCAGGTTCAGGCGATCATGCAGGCCGCCGACGAATGCAACAGCCCGGTGATCATGCAGGGCTCCGCTGGCGCCCGCAAATACGCCGGCGAGGCGTTCCTGCGCCACCTGATCGAAGCGGCCATCGAAGCCTACCCGCACATCCCGGTGGTGATGCACCAGGATCACGGCGCAAGCCCCGCAGTGTGCATCCAGGCGATCCGCTCCGGCTTCTCCAGCGTGATGATGGACGGCTCCCTGCTGGCGGACGGCAAGACTCCCTCCAGCTTCGAATACAACGTCGACGTCACCCGCAAGGTGGTGGAAATGTCCCACGCCATCGGCGTGTCGGTCGAAGGCGAGCTGGGCTGCCTGGGTTCCCTGGAATCCGGCCACGGCGAGAAGGAAGACGGCCACGGCGCCGAAGGCGTGCTGAGCCACGACCAGCTGCTGACCGACCCGACCGAAGCCGCCGAATTCGTCAAGGCGACCGGCGTCGATGCCTTAGCCATCGCCATCGGCACCAGCCACGGCGCCTACAAGTTCACCCGTCCGCCCACCGGCGCGGTGCTGCGCATCGACCGCATCAAGGAAATCAACGCCAAGATCCCGAACACCCACCTGGTGATGCACGGATCGAGCTCGGTGCCGCAGGACTGGCTCAAGATCATCAACGAATACGGCGGCGCGATGGGCGAAACCTATGGTGTGCCGGTCGAGGAAATCGTCGAGGGCATCAAGCACGGCGTGCGCAAGGTCAACATCGACACCGACCTGCGCATGGCTTCCACCGGCGCGATCCGCAAGTACCTGGCGGAAAACCCCAAGGATTTCGATCCGCGCAAGTTTTACGCCGCGGCGACCAAGGCGATGAAGGAGATCTGCAAGGCGCGTTTCGAAGCCTTCGGCTCCGCCGGCCAGGCAGCCAAGATCAAGCCGATCATGCTGGACAGGGTCGCAACCATGTACGCCAAGGGCGAACTGAAAGCGATCGTCAAGTAAGCTCTTGCGGCAGCAAGAAAAGGCGGCCCCGTGCCGCCTTTTTTGTCCCCGCCGCCGGGTCTGCGAATCCTTTTACTGGCGGCGCCGTTCGTTATAAAATTACAGTCTTTTCCGAAAAAAATCGTCGCTCCATGCGCATCGGTCCCTACACGCTGAAAAACAACCTGATCGTCGCCCCCATGGCGGGCGTGACCGATCGGCCGTTCCGCCAGTTGTGCAAGCGGATGGGGGCGGGCATGGCGGTGTCCGAGATGGTGACCAGCAATTCGCTGCTTTACGGGAGCGAGAAAACCCGGCGCCGCGCCAATCACGACGGGGAAGTCGAGCCGAAATCGGTGCAGATCGCGGGCGCCGACCCGGAGATGCTGGCGGAGGCGGCGAAATACAATGTCGGGCAGGGCGCCCAGATCATCGACATCAACATGGGCTGCCCGGCCAAGAAAGTGTGCAATGTTCAGGCCGGCTCCGCGCTGTTGCGTGACGAGTCGCTGGTGGGGCGCATCCTCGATGCGGTGGTGGCGGCAGTGGACGTGCCGGTTACCCTGAAAATCCGCACTGGCTGGGATACCTCCAGCAAAAACGCCTTGTCCGTTGCGCGGTTGGCCGAAGCAGCCGGCATCCGGGCGCTCGCCATCCATGGCCGTACCCGTGCATGCGGCTACCGCGGCGAGGCGGAGTACGACACGATTGCCGAGGTGAAGTCCAGGGCAGGCATCCCGGTGATCGCCAACGGCGACATCACGACACCGGAAAAGGCTAAATACGTGCTCGGCTACACCGGCGCCGATGCCGTCATGATCGGCCGCGCGGCACAGGGGAGGCCGTGGATTTTTCGGGAAATCGGACATTACCTGGCGACCGGCGAGCACCTGCCGCCGCCGGAAGTGAGCGAAATTCACCGCGTGCTGCTCGAACACCTGGAGGATCTGTACGGTTTTTACGGCGAGTACACCGGCCTGCGCATGGCGCGCAAGCATATCTCCTGGTACACCAGGGGGCTGGCCGGTTCCGCTGCGTTCCGTCATGCCATGAACCGGTTGCAGTCGGTGAAGGAGCAGGCGGCGGCGGTTGATCTCTTCTTCGCCGAGCTTGCTGCCCGCGGCCGACGGCTGGAATACGCAACGGAGGAGCGGGCCGCGGCCTGACCGCTTTTCAAGGCTTATCGGAGTTTGCAGCATCATGATCAACGAAAATGAAGTGGCTGTTTGCATCCGCAAGGCGATGGACAAGTATTTCACCGACCTGGACGGAGAGGTGCCCAGCGCCGTCTACGACATGGTGGTGGGGTGCGTGGAAAAGCCTCTGCTGGAAACCATTCTGAAGCGCGCCGAGGGAAACCAGACCAAGGCGGCGGAATGGCTGGGCATGAACCGCAACACGCTGCGCAAGAAGATGAAGATATACGGCATCAAATAGCAAAACCCGCACCGGCCACGACTTATTTCCCCCATTTCAGCGACAGGCTTCTTTCATCATGACCATCATCAAGCGGGCGCTCGTCAGCGTTTCCGATAAAACCGGCGTTGTCGAATTCGCGCGCGGGCTTTCAGAATTCGGCGTGGAAATTCTCTCCACCGGCGGCACCGCCAATCTGCTGCAGGAATCCGGCGTGCCGGTGACCGAGGTGGGGGACTACACCGGTTTCCCGGAAATGCTCGACGGGCGGGTGAAGACCCTGCACCCAAAAATCCACGGCGGCATTCTCGGCCGGCGCGATCTGCCGGCGCACGTCGCAGCGATGAACGATGCCGGCATTCCGGCGATCGACCTGGTCGCGGTCAACCTCTATCCGTTCGGCGCCACGGTCGCTCGCGCGGACTGCACGCTGGAGGACGCGATCGAGAACATCGACATCGGCGGTCCGACCATGGTGCGCGCCGCCGCCAAAAATTACCGCCACGTAGCGGTGGCGACCGATCCCGCCGACTATCCGGCGCTGCTCGCGGAGATGAAAGCAAGCCAGGGGGCGGTTGGACAGGAGATGCGCTTCGAATTGGCGAAGAAAGCTTTTTCGCATACCGCCGAATACGACGGCGCGATCAGCAACTACCTCACTGCCTTGGACGCCCAGGGTCAGCGCCAGGCGTTTCCGCAGCGCCTCAATCTCCAGTTCGCCAAGGTGCAGGATCTGCGCTACGGCGAAAACCCGCACCAGGACGGCGCTTTTTACCGCGAAACCGTTGCCGTACCGGGCGCGCTTTCCAACTACGCCCAGCTCCAGGGCAAGGAGCTGTCCTACAACAATATTGCCGACGGCGACGCGGCCTGGGAGTGCGTCAAGACTTTCGATGTGCCGGCCTGCGTGATCGTCAAGCATGCCAACCCGTGCGGGGTGGCTATCGGGCCGGATAGCCTGGAGGCCTACCGCCGCGCCTTCGCTACCGATCCGACATCGGCCTTCGGCGGCATCATCGCCTTCAACCGGCCGATCGAAGCCGCCGCCGCCGAGGCGGTGATTCAGCAGTTCGTCGAAGTGGTGATCGCGCCGGCCGTGGCGCCCGAGGCGGCGGCGATTTTTGCCCGGAAATCCAATGTCCGCGTCTTGTCCGTGCCGCTCGAGGCGGGCGCCAATGCGCTGGATCTGCGCCGCGTCGGCGGCGGGCTGCTGGTGCAGACGCCGGATACGCTCAACATTCAAGCCGCGCAACTGCGGGTGGTGACCCAGGCTCAGCCCACCCCGCAGCAACTGGAAGATCTGCTGTTCGCCTGGCGCGTGGCCAAGTTCGTCAAGTCCAACGCCATCGTTTTCGCTGCCGGCGGCCAGACCCTGGGCGTGGGCGCCGGCCAGATGAGCCGTGTAGACTCCACCCGGATCGCCACCATCAAGGCGCAGAACGCGGGCCTGAGCCTAGCCGGTTCGGCCGTGGCATCGGATGCCTTCTTCCCCTTCCGCGACGGCGTCGACGTGCTGGCCGCGGCGGGCGCGAAAGCAGTGATCCAGCCCGGCGGCAGCATTCGCGACGACGAAGTGATCGCCGCCGCGGACGAGCACGGCATCGCCATGGCGTTCACCGGCGCGCGGCATTTTCGGCATTGATCTGGGTTAAACCTAAGAAAAGCATTTTGGCCACGAATGACACGAATGTTCACGAATATTCAGGATGTCGCTCATGGGGCCGTGCTTGCCGGAATGGTATGTTCCAAGTCCTTGGCATCGGATTGTTTTTATTCGTGGCTATTCGTGTCATTCGTGGCTAAACGCCGTATTTAGGTTGGAAGGGTTTTGTCATGAAATTACTAGTCATCGGCGGCGGCGGGCGCGAGCACGCGTTGGCGTGGAAGCTTGCCCAGTCGCCGCGCATATCCAGAGTGTTCGTAGCGCCCGGCAACGCGGGTACGGCGCTCAACCCTGATCTTGCCAATGTCGCCATTACCGCGATTCCCGACCTGGTTGCCTTTGCCCGCGACGAGAAGATCGCCTTTGCCGTGGTCGGGCCGGAAGCGCCGCTGGCGGAGGGTGTCGTCGATGCCTTTCGCGATGCCGGGCTGAAAATTTTCGGCCCGACCCGGGGCGCGGCGCAGTTGGAAGCTTCCAAGGATTTCGCCAAGAGCTTCATGGTGCGCCACGGCATTCCGACCGCCGCCTATGCCACCTTCACCGATGCCGCCGAGGCGCACGCCTACCTCGAACGCCAGGGCGCACCGATCGTCATCAAGGCGGACGGGTTGGCTGCCGGCAAGGGGGTGGTGGTCGCCACTACGCTGGACGAGGCGCATGCCGCCGTGGACATGATGCTGGCCGGCAACAGGCTGGGCTCAGCCGGTGCGCGCGTGGTGATCGAGGAATTCCTCGCCGGCGAGGAGGCGAGCTTCATCGTCATGGTGGACGGCACGCATGTCCTGCCGCTCGCCACCAGCCAGGATCACAAGCGCCTGCTGGACGGCGACCAGGGCCCCAACACCGGCGGCATGGGCGCCTACTCGCCGGCGCCGATCGTCACGCCGACGCTGCATGCGCGGATCATGCGCGAAATCATCCAGCCCACCGTCGCCGGCATGGCCCAGGACGGCATTCCCTACACCGGTTTTCTCTATGCCGGCCTGATGATCGACGCGGCAGGCAACCCGAAGACGCTGGAATTCAACTGCCGCATGGGCGACCCGGAAACCCAGCCGATCATGCTGCGGCTGAAGAGCGACCTGACCGTCCTGCTGGAGCATGCCATCGGCGGCACCCTCGACAAGACCGAGGCGGAGTGGGACCGGCGCGTTGCCCTGGGCGTGGTGCTGGCTGCGGCGGGTTATCCGGACAACCCGCGCAAGGGCGACCCGATCCAGGGGCTGCCGCCCTCCAAGGGCGGCGCCGATTTCCAGGTGTTCCACGCCGGCACGGCGCTGCGCGGCAACGAAGTGGTGACCGCGGGGGGGCGCGTGCTGTGCGTGACCGCCCTGGGGGACAGCGTCAAGATCGCGCAGCAGCATGCCTACCAAATCGCCGACCAGATCAAGTTCGACGGCTGCCAGATGCGCCGCGACATCGGCTACCGCGCAATTCAAGCTGGGAGAAGACACTGATGAACAAACCTTTTGTTGCCGTCCTGATGGGATCGGATTCCGACCTGCCGACCATGCAGGCGACCCTCGATACCTTGACCAGCCTCGGTGTGCCCTGGGAGGTCAAGGTCACCTCGGCGCACCGCACGCCCGAGGCCACCCACGACTACGTCAAATCGGCGGAAGCGCGCGGCTGCCTGGCGTTCATCGCCGCGGCGGGGCTGGCCGCTCATCTGGCGGGGGCGGTTGCCGCGCTCACCACCCGGCCGGTGATCGGCGTGCCGATGGATGCCGGCCCCTTGAACGGCATGGACGCCCTGCTCTCGACCGTGCAAATGCCGGGCGGGATTCCGGTGGCGTGCGTGGCGATCGGCAAGGCCGGCGCGAAGAATGCCGCTTATCTCGCGGCGCAGATCGTGGCGGTGCAGGATGCCGCCCTCGGGCAGCGGCTGAAGGATGAGCGCGCCGCCAACGCCGCGCAGATCATCGCCAAGGACCAGGCGCTGCAGGCGTCTTTGAAAGGATGAAGGCGGAGGATGAAGGATGAATCCTCATAGCCCGCGCTGGCGTGCCTTTTCATCCTTCCGCCTTCCGCCTTCCGCCTTGCTTTCTCAACTTCGTTCTCATCTCAAAAGCGGCGGCGTCATCGCTTATCCCACCGAATCGTGCTACGGCCTCGGCTGCGACCCACGCAACGCCCGTGCGGTGCGGCTGCTGCTGCGGCTGAAGCGCCGGCCGCAGCACAAGGGGCTGATCCTGATCGGCGCGGATTTTTCCCAGTTGCAGCGATTTGTTGCGCCGCTCTCCGCAGAGCAGCGGCAGCGGCTCGCCGCGACCTGGCCCGGCCCCCATACCTGGCTGCTGCCTACTTCAGCCCGGACGCCCCGTTGGCTGCGCGGCCGGCACGAAACGCTTGCGGTGCGGGTGACCGCTCATCCTGAAGCAGCGGGCCTGTGTCGCGCACTTCGCATGGCTCTGGTTTCCACCAGCGCCAACCTGGCAGGAAGGAAGCCGGCAAAAACCTATGCCGCCTGCGCCCGAGCCTTCGGCAGCGCCGTCCTGTCGATTCCCGGGCGGGTCGGCAAGCGCAAGTCCCCCTCCACTATCCAGGATCTGGCCAGCGGGCGGATCGTCAGACCCTGATTGTCACGCTGCCGTAACATCGCTGTCATACTATCCGCGGCATCTTGACCGGAAAAGGAAATGCCCATGTCTGCGACCCTGCTCGTGGTGGAAGACGAACCGGCGATCCAGGAACTGCTCGCGTACAACCTGGGGCAGGCAGGCTACCGCGTTGTCGCGGCGCATAGCGCCGAGCAGGCGGCGGCGCTGCTGCGCGAGTCTCTGCCCGACCTGATCCTGCTCGACTGGATGCTGCCGGGCGCCTCCGGCATCGAATTCGCCCGCCGCCTGAAGGCCGATGCCGCCACCCGCGCCATTCCCATCATCATGCTGACTGCCCGCGGCGACGAGCAGGACAAGATCGCCGGCCTCGAAACCGGCGCCGACGACTACCTCACCAAGCCGTTTTCACCGCGCGAGCTCGGCGCCCGCATCAAGGCGGTGCTACGCCGGCGCGCACCGCAGATGACCGACGATGCCGTGGAAGCGGGCGGGTTGCGCCTGGATCCGGCGACCCACCGCGTGACCGGCAACGGCCAGCCGATCGAGCTGGGGCCGACCGAATTCCGCCTGCTGCACTATCTGATGACGCACCCGGAGCGCGTCTATTCCCGCCCCCAGTTGCTCGATCGGGTATGGGGCAGCCATGTGTTCGTGGAGGAGCGCACGGTGGACGTGCACATCCGGCGGCTGCGCGGGGCCCTGGAAGCCACCGGCCACGAATGCCTGATCCAGACCGTGCGCGGCGCCGGCTACCGGTTCTCGGCCAAGGACTGACGTGACATAATGGCGGCCTTTTGAACTCGGAGCAATTCGGTGTCTGATTTCTGGTGGCGCCCCCTGGCGGCGATCGGGCTGTCGGCGCTGTTCGCGCTGGTGCTGTGGCCGTTTGCCGGCGGCGCGGCGGCGGCCGTCGTTTTTGCCATCCTGCTTCTGCTGTATCTGGTGCATCACCTGCGCAATCTGAAGGCGCTCGGCGACTGGCTGCGCGCGCCCGATGCGCCGGTGCCGGAAGGGTCCGGCATATGGGGCGAGGTGTTCGCCGCGCTATACCACAGGGGCCGGGCGCAGTCGCGCAGCCAGCACCAGCTGAGCGCAGCGCTGGAGCGCTTCCGGCAGGCGGCCGAGGCAATGCCGGATGGCATCATCATGCTCGACGAGGCGGATCTGATCGAATGGTGCAACCCGGTAGCGGAGGCGCAGTTCGGGCTTTCTAGCAAGCGCGACCTCGGCCAGCGCATTACTTACCTGCTGCGCCAGGCGCAATTCACCGAATATCTTTCCGCGCACAACTACCGCGACCCCCTGATCCTGAAAGCGCCGCGCAGCACCGATGTCACCCTCTCCATTCAATTGGTGCCGTTCGGCGACAAGCAGAAGCTGCTGATCAGCCGCGACATCACCCGGTTCGAGCGGGTGGAGACCATGCGCCGCGATTTCGTCGCCAACGTCTCGCACGAGCTCCGTACGCCGCTGACTGTCGTTGCCGGTTTTCTGGAAGGGCTGGCCGAAGGCGAGGGAGCGGAAGCGCGCCAGGATCAGCGCCATTTCCAGCTGATGCTGGAACAGAGCCGGCGTATGCAGCGCCTGATCGAGGATCTGCTCACCCTGTCGCGCCTGGAAAGTCCGCAGGAACGCCGTTCCGACGAGGTGGTGAACGTGCCAACCCTGCTCGAGGCACTTTGCAAGGAAGCGCTCTCCTTGAGCGCCGGCCGCCACCGCATCCGCCTGGAAATAGGTTCCGGCAGCGGGCTCATGGGCAGCGAAAGCGAGCTGCGCAGCGCCTTCGGCAACCTGATCAGCAACGCCATCCGCTATACGCCGGAGGGAGGGGAAATCACGCTGCGCTGGGGGATCGAGGGCGGCGACGGGGTGTTCAGCGTGCAGGACACCGGCATCGGCATCGAACCGCAGCACCTGCCCCGCCTGACGGAGCGGTTCTACCGCGTCGACCGCGGCCGTTCGCGGGAAACCGGGGGCACCGGGCTGGGACTTTCCATCGTCAAGCATGTACTTACCCGCCACCAGGCGCGCTTGGAGATCGCCAGTGAACCGGGCAAGGGCAGCACCTTCCGTGCCTGCTTTCCGGTGCAGCGGCTGGAAAAAATCACCCGGGAAGTTTCTTGATCCGGGCACAGTGATGGTGGCTGTTGAGCGCTTTCGGCTTAGCGGCCTGCAAGAAGCTGCGCGATTTCGTATACCAGGTCGTGGACTGTGCCCATGCCGATATACTGGCCCCGATCGGTGATGATGAAGCCATTGGTCAAGTGGCGGAGATCAGCCGCTGCCAAGGTTCGGCAAAGCTCCTGGAGGCAGATGTCCTGTTCGACCACAACCGGGGCGGTGTCCATGAAACAGGTATGTGCTTTCTCGCCATAAAGCCTGAAAAGAGGGGCGAATCTTTCGGCTATGGCATGGCGGCCGATTATCCCTACAGGAACACCGCCATCCACGACCGGAATGGCTTGCAGCTCCGGATGCTGGCTGAACATTTCCAACACCTTTTCATTCGATGTGTCGAGAGAGGCGGGTGGAACTGCGTGCATGAGCTTGGCCGCGGTAACCGGGCTCGAGGTCGCAGGGGCGCTGTCCGTACAAGCCGGAATGCCGGTCTCAGCGCCTGGCGTGCCGGGCTGCTGCTGCGTCATCATTCGCCTTTTCCGAAAAGAAATATTATTGCGGGATGCCGGGATTACTCCATGACCCGAGAAGATCGGCGGAACTGGAGTGGAATCCGGCCGGCAGGATTCGAGCATGCTATTCATGGTTTTTCTCCTTCATGTTTTTCCAGGCAGTCCTGGAATCGTCGTTTCACTCAGTGTATGCAAGCGAAACGATAGCCTTTCTTCATGACAGGATTATTGCTCGTTGATGACGTTGCGATTTCATACCTGGCGGAAGGTTGAAGACCGAGCTGAAAAAACCCCCACGGTTTTGCCGTGGGGCTCTCTTGGTTTGGAAACCGGCCGGGAGATGGTTTCGAATACTAATTCCACACCGCCTTGCCGCCGGCATCCTTGATCTGGGCTTTCCAGGCGTTTTGAATCAGCTTGACCACTTTGGCGGGCATCGGGATGTAGTCCAAGTCGAGTGCCATCTTGCCGCCATTCGCATAGGCCCAGTCAAAAAACTTCAACACCTCCTTTGCATTTCCCGGCTTGTCCTGCACCTTGTGCATCAGGATGAAAGTAGCGCCCGTAATCGGCCAACTTTGTTTGCCGGGCTCGTCGGTAAGTATTTCGTAGAAACCGGGTGCTTTCTCCCACTCGGCGTTGGCCGCTGCGGCCTTGAAGGATTCCTCGTCCGGCTTGACGAATTGGCCGTCTTTGTTCTGCAGCTGGATGTAGGCCATCTTGTTCTGCAGCGCGTAGGCATACTCGACGTAGCCGATCGAACCTTTGATCTGCTTCACATAGGACGCCACACCCTCGTTGCCCTTGCCGCCAACGCCCGCCGGCCAGGAAACCGAGGCCTCCTCACCCACTTTCGTTTTCCATTCGGGGCTTACTTTCGACAGGTAGTTGGTAAAGATAAAGGTGGTGCCGGAGCCATCGGAGCGGTGTATGACATTGATGGCCTGGTCGGGCAGGGCGATGCCCTTGTTCAGGTTTGCGATCTCCGGCTCGTTCCACTTCTTCACTTTGCCCAAGAAGATATCGGCCAGCACTGCGCCGGTCAGCTTGATCTGGCCAGGCTGTACGCCGGGTACGTTGATCACCGGTACCACGCCGCCTATCACCGTCGGAAATTGGATCAGGCCATCCTTCTCCAGCTCTTCCGGCTTAAGGGGTTTGTCCGAGGCGCCGAAATCCACGGTCTTGGTCTTGATCTGTTTGATGCCGCCGCCCGAACCGATGGACTGGTAATTCAGCCCGATACCGGTTTGGGTCTTGTATGCTTCAGCCCATTTGGAGTAGATCGGGAAGGGAAAGGTGGCGCCCGCACCGGTGATGCCGCCGGCCCAGGCACTTCCAGCGGCAAAAAGCCCGAGAGCCAGCGTGAAAGACGCAGCCAGGCGTCGTGGTTTTTTCGATTTGATTTCCATGGATCCTCCAGGTGATTGGAAAGTGCTGGACAGCATTGTCCAGCGACCGGAGGATTCTAGAGGGCCATTATTGCAAACTGGTTACAGCGTATGGTGGTGCGCAGCAGGGCAGAATCCGGCAGCTAGCGGGTGAAGCTCACCCGCTCGTAGCCCGTGCCTTTCTCCAGCAAAGCGTGCAGTTTGACTGTCATCATGCTTTCGGCAAGCACCTCCACTTGCTTGCCGGGGGCGAACCAGCCCGAAGGCAGCACCAGGCTGGAGGGCTCGTTGAGCGCGACGACTCCCGGCAGCAGGAAGGCGGGCACGAATTTTCCTCCCCCCGTCGGATTGAGTTCTTCGGGGCGTGCCGCGATGGCAAGCGGCACGCCAGGCAGGGTGCGCGTGCCGATCTGTGGTTCTCCTCCGGCGGTGAGCATCAGCCAGCGGATCGTTCCCAGCACGAAATGCTTGCCGTCCGTCGGCCGGATCGCCACAAGCTGGTTGTGAGAGAGCGGCTCTCCGCCGGTGCTCGGGCGGAACAGGCGGAAACCGGAGACGCTCTCATCCTCGATCTGCCAGGTTTCCAGCGAAAAACCGTGCTGCGCTGCCTGCTGTTTTTCGGTGCGTTCGCTGACCCGGCCGAACAGCCGCATGTCCTCCATTTCCCTGCGCCCCAGGCTGGTCTGGCTTTCCGGCTGCTTGAACAGTTTTTCTCCGGACACGTAGAAGTGCATGGCGGGTATGGAAAAGCACAGCTGCGCTTCGACCGACCCTGGCCGGCGCCGGTAGGCGCGCGCTGGCGCAACTTCACACCAGTGGTTGTAGAGCGAAGTCAGAAAAATTTCGCAGCCGGGCTGGATGCAGTCCTCTCCCAACCCGGCTTCCGCCGGGCTTTCTCCCTTGCGCAAAAGCTTCACGCGTTTGCGGATGGTCGAGGCGAGGCGCCGGTTGTCGAGGTAGCGCGGTCGGATCAGTTGCTGCTCGTTCAGGATGAGTGGGCCGCTGGCGCCGTCCAGATCCACGGCAATCACCGACAGTGGCGGGGCGGTGGGGCGTTCGGCGACGATGGGCGTGCGAATTGCCCACTTGTCCAGCCACCGCTCCATCTGCACGAACTGTTTCGGCGCCAGCCGGCAAGGGTTGGCAAGGTGGGTGAGCAGCGCTTTGGCGTAAGCCGCATCGCAGGTGCTGGTCTCGGTCTGGCTGTTCAGGCTGTCCTTGACCGGCTGGCTGGTCAGTCCCCGCTCCTCGGCGATGGCATAGAGGGCATGCAGCGACCGCCAGTGCGCTTCGGCCACCTGCCGGTAGGTGCGGTAGTGCTCCAGCATACCGGCGCCGGTGCAATGGAGGCAGCGCTGGGCGATCAGGGCGGCGTATTCGGCTACCGTGTCGTCGCCCTCGAGCCAGGCCCGCAGGCAGTGCAGATAGGCAGTGCCCATCGACTGCCACAGGCCCAATGCATCCTGCCATGCGGCTTCTTCGGCGGGACCGAGCGGCAGCGGTTTGTCGAGGTATTTCTTCGCCGTTTCATCTTGCAGATAGGCGACAGGGGGGCGCAACTGCTCGACGATCTTGAGCCTCTCCCGAGCCGGCAACGGAAAACGGTTGAGCGAATCGAGCTCCCGCGCGATTTCCGAGCGGGCAAGCGGGATATTGGTCAGCGGCAGGCCGGCGAGCCATTGCGCGCATGCCTGCGCATCCTTGATTTGCGGGGGCGTTGCCGCAGCATCGAGAGGGGGAAGGAACAAGGCCGACATTGGCGCCATCGGGCTATGTCCGCTTGATTTGCCCGAGGACGGTATGGAGCGTGTCGCGCAGTTCTTGCGTCACGTCGCCCTGCCAGGCAGTATCGGTCTCCCGCATCGGCAGCCCCCAGATCGGATTGGGAAAGTGCCGGTCGTCGCGGTAACGTGGAATGACGTGCCAGTGCAGGTGCGGCGTCAGGTTGCCGAAGCTGGCGAGGTTGACCTTGTCGGGGGCCAGGCACTGCCGCAGCGCCTGTTCGGTGCCGAACACCACCTCCATCAGATGCTGCCGCGAAGCGTCGGGAAGGTCGGTCATCTCCTTGACGTGATCCCGCCAGATCACGCGGCAATAGCCGGGGTAGTCCGGGTCGCTCACCAGCACCACCCGGCACCGATCGTCCTGCCACAGCAGTTCGCCGCCCGGGGTTTCGCAAAGCTCGCAAGACATGGGAGCCTCCTATTATCCAGCATGGGCGATTGAAGTCGCCCCTGCATAGCTACGTCGCCCTGCGCCATTGTTGGGGCGACTTCAGTCGCCCGTCGAAATCACAGTAGAACGCGCTCGATGCCGCCCTGCGTGGCCTTGGCGATGTAATCTTCCATCCAGCCGTCGCCCAGGAAATGGCGTGCCATCTCGATCACGACATAATCTGCATCCATGCCGGTGTCGTCATTATAGCGAAGCAGCCCCTGCAAACAAGAAGGGCAGGATGTCAGAATTTTAATGTTGGCGTGCGGTTCCGCCCGCCGGATCTCGGCGGCATTTTTCACCAGCTCTTCCTGCTTGCGGAAGCGCACCTGGGTCGAAATGTCCGGGCGGCTCACCGCAAGCGTGCCGGATTCGCCGCAGCAACGGTCTGAAAGTTCGACCTCCGTCCCCAGCAGGGCGTTCACCACTTTCTGTGGCGCATGGGTTTTCATCGGCGTGTGGCAGGGGTCGTGGTAGATATAGCGCACGCCGTGTTCCTGATCCACGGCGACCCCTCTCTCCATCAAATACTCGTGGATGTCGAGCAGGCGGCAGCCGGGGAAGATCTTGTCGAATTCGTACAACATCAGCTGATCCATGCAGGTGCCGCAGGACACGATCACCGTCTTGATGTCCAGATAGTTCAGGGTATTGGCGATGCGGTGGAACAGCACGCGGTTGGCGGTGCTGATTTCCTGGCCTTTGGCGTGGTTGCCGGAGGCGGTCTGGGGATAGCCGCAGCACAGGTACCCCGGCGGCAGCACGGTCTGCGCGCCCAGCTCGTACAGCATCGCCTGCGTGGCGAGGCCGACCTGGGAGAACAGCCGTTCCGAGCCGCAGCCAGGGAAGTAGAACACCGCGTCCGAATCCTCGTTGACCTTGGCGGGATTGCGGATTACCGGCACGATGGCGGGATCTTCCAGACCGAGCAGGGCGCGCGAGGTTCTGGCCGGCAGGTTGCCGGGCATCGGCTTGTTGACGAAGTGGATTACCTGGGCGGCCACGGGTGCGCGGCCGACGGTGGCCGGGGGATGCGTCTGCTGCTGTTTTAACAGGCCGAGGTTTTTCGCCGCTTCGTAGCCCAGGCGCTGTGCCTTGTAGCCCCACTCGATCATGCCCTTGCGGAGGAGCTTGATGGTGTTGGGATCGGTGGCGTTGAGGAACAGCATCGAGGCGAAGCCGCCGGGGCTGGATTTTTTCTTGCCCTGCTTGCGCAGGAAGTTGCGCATCGCGACCGAAACATCGCCGAAGTCGATGTTTACCGGGCAGGGCTTGACGCAACGGTGGCAGACCGTGCAGTGCTCGGCGACATCGTTGAACTCGTCGAAATGCTTGAGCGAAACGCCGCGCCGGGTCTGCTCCTCATACAGGAACGCCTCGATCAGCAGGCTGGTCGCGAGGACCTTGTTGCGCGGGCTGTAGAGCAGGTTGGCGCGCGGCACGTGGGTGCTGCACACCGGCTTGCACTTGCCGCAGCGCAGGCAATCCTTGATCGAATCGGCGATGTCGCCGATCGCGCTCTGCTCCATGATGAGCGATTCGGCTTCGAGCAGGCTGAAGCTGGGGGTGTAGGCGTTGCGCAGGTCGGCGCCCTGCATGAGCTTGCCGCGGTTGAAGTGGCCGTTGGGATCCACCTTGGCCTTGTAGGCGGCGAAAGTTTCGATCGTCTTCGGATCGAGGAACTCCAGCTTGGTCAAGCCGATGCCGTGCTCGCCGGAAATCACCCCTCCCAATTCCTGGGCGAGGCGCATGATGCGCGCCACCGCCTGATTGGCTTCGCGCAGCATTTCATAATCGTCGGAATTGACCGGAATGTTGGTATGCACGTTGCCGTCGCCGGCGTGCATGTGCAGCGCTACGAAAACGCGGCTCTTCAGCACCGCTTTGTGGATCGCGTCGCAGCGTTCCAGCACCGGCTGGTATTCGCGCCCGCTGAAGATTTGCTGCAGCGGCTTCCTCACTTCCCTTTTCCAGGAGACGCGCAGGGTGTGGTCTTGCAAGGCTTCGAATACCGTTGCAGGGGATGTGAGGGGTGAGGAGTAAGGAGTGAGGCGCTCAGGTTCGGGACGATCATGACGTTCGTCGAGATGGCCGAGCAGCCAGCTCCAGCGCTGCCTTGTTTCCTTCAGCAGCGTGAGCCCCCGCTCGCGGCGGGAGGCGGTCAGCTCGGGGTCGGCCTGGGTTTCCTCGTCCTGGAACAGCGGCAGCTCCCCTCTCAGGAACTCCTCCAGCCCATCCAGCAGCTTCAGCTTGTTCTTGATCGACAGCTCGATGTTGATGCGTTCGATGCCGTCCGAATAATCGGCCAGGCGCTCGAGCGGGATCACCACGTCCTCGTTGATCTTGAAGGCATTGGTGTGGGCGGCGATGGCGGCGGTGCGGGCGCGGTCGAGCCAGAATTTTTTGCGCGCGGCCGGGCTGACGGCGATGAAGCCTTCGCCGCTGCGCGCATTGGCGAGCCGCACGATGTGCGAGGCGGCTTCGCCCGCGGCGGTTTCGTCGTCTGAGACGATGTCGGCCAGTAATACCATCTTCGGCCGTTCGGGGCGGTTGGCCTTGGTCGCGTAGCCGACGGCCTTCAGATAGCGCTCGTCGAGATGCTCCAGGCCGGCCAGCAATGCCAGGGGATGCGCGTCGAGCCAGTCCTTGATTTCCACGATCGCCGGCACCGCCTCGCGCACCTGGCCGAAGAACTCCAGGCACACGGTGCGGGTGTGCGCCGGCATCCGGTGCAGGATGAAGCGCGCCGAGGTGATGATGCCGTCGCAGCCTTCCTTCTGGACGCCGGGCAGGCCCGCGAGGAATTTGTCGGTGACGTCTTTGCCCAGGCCCGTCTTGCGGAAGCGTGCGCCGGGAATTTCGAGGATTTCCGGTTCGCCGCGCGGCATCTTGCCGTCCGGGCCGAAACGGGCGATGCGGAAGCGCGCGGTGTCCGCGTCATGGATTTTGCCGAGGTTGTGATCGAGCCGTTCGACTTCGAGCCAGTCGGCGTCCGGCGTCACCATCCGCCAGGAGGCCAGGTTGTCGAGCGCCGTGCCCCACAGCACGGCCTTCTTGCCACCGGCATTCATCGCCACGTTGCCGCCGATACAGGACGCATCCGCCGACGTGGGGTCCACGGCGAAGGCGTAGCCGGCGGTTTCCGCCGCTTCCATCACGCGCCGGGTGACCACGCCGGCGCCGCAATGGATGGTGGCGACCGGCTCGGCAACGCCGGGCAGGGGCATGTTTTCCACTGTACCCAGCTTGTCGAGTTTTTCGGTATTGATGACGGCGGAAAGCCGGTCCAGCGGCACCGCGCCGCCGGTGTAGCCGGTGCCGCCGCCGCGCGGGATCACGGTCAGGCCGCAGTCGATGCAGGCGCGCACCAGCGGCGCGACTTCGGTTTCGCTGCCCGGGGTGATGACCACGAACGGGTATTCCACCCGCCAGTCGGTGGCGTCGGTGACGTGCGATACGCGGGCGAGCCCGTCGAACTGGATATTGTCGCGGCGGGTGAAGGCGCCCAGTTTGTGCAGCACACGCCGCCGCAGTTTTGCGGTTTGCGCGAAATCGGCCTCGAACGCATCCACCGCACGGTGCGCCGCATTCAGCAGCTCCAGCACCCTGGCGTTGTCCTGCCGCCGCTCCTCAATGGCGCGCAGGCGGTGGCGCAATGCCGCCACCAGCGCCTGCTGGCGCTTCCTGTTGGCGAGCAGGTCGTCCTGCAGGTAAGGGTTGCGCGTCACCACCCACAGATCGCCCAGCACCTCGAACAGCATGCGCGCGGAACGGCCCGTGCGGCGCTCGCCGCGCAGCTCGTCCAGGGTTCGCCACATTTCCTCGCCCAGAAAGCGGATGACGATTTCACGGTCGGAGAAAGAAGTGTAGTTGTAAGGAATTTCGCGCAGGCGGGCGGTCATGGCGGGCTGTGGAGATGCAAAAGCGGGATGATATAGAAACTCGGCGGCCTTTGCCATTTCAGGCTGGAAAATTCGTGGTTCAGGGTTTGCCACTGCTTTTGAGTGGTGCACTGCGATATCGTTCACGCCGCCAGCTTTGCCACGACGAGGTAGCGCGCGAGCTTGCCGGCCGCCATGAACAGCGCCGCTTTCCAGATGTTGAGCCGCAGCCAGCCGGCGGCGACGCATAGCGCATCGCCGATTACCGGCGCCCAGGCAAACAGCAGCGCCGGGCTGCCGATGCGTTGCACCCGGTCGAGAGCGGAGGTCTGTTTCGCTTCCGGCGCGAGCCGTCCCAGCAGATAGGAGGTCAGACCGCCAAGCGTGTTGCCGGCGGTGGCAACCCACAGTGCCGGCCAGAACAGTTGGGGGGCGGCTTTCAGCATGCCGAACAGCATGGCTTCCGACCCCCCGGGCAGCAGGGTCGCACCGAGAAAGCTGCTGAGGAAGACGGCTGAGAGACTGAGTGGTTCGCCCAAGATCGCGGTCGTCAGGTTTTGACCAGCTTGCGGTGGGTCTGGATGCTCATCAGGATGCCGAAGCCAGTCATCAGCGTGACCATCGAGGTACCGCCGTAGCTGATGAGCGGCAGCGGCACCCCAACCACGGGCAGGATGCCGCTCACCATGCCCATGTTGACGAAGGCGTAGGTGAAGAAAGTGAGGGTGACGCCGCCCGCCAGCAGCCGGCTGAACAGGGTCGGGGCGTTGGCGGCGATCACCAGGCCGCGCGCGATGACCAGCAGGTACAGCGTCAGCAGCATCAGGTTGCCGAACAAGCCGAATTCTTCGGCGAACACCGCGAAAATGAAATCGGTGCTGCGTTCGGGCAGGAAGTCGAGATGCGCCTGCGTGCCATGAAGCCAGCCTTTGCCGAATATCCCGCCCGAACCGAGCGCAATGGTGGATTGCAGGGTGTGATAGCCGGCGCCAAGCGGATCCTGCGACGGGTCGAGGAGCGTGAGGATGCGCTGGCGCTGGTAATCGTGCAGCAGCGACCATAGCACCGGGGCGCTGGCGGCTCCGGCAATCGCCAGGCCGAGAATGATGCGCCAGCTCAACCCCGCCAGGAACAGCACGTAGAAGCCGGAGGCGCTGACCAGAAGCGCCGTGCCAAGATCGGGCTGCTTGACGATGAACCCGACCGGGACCAGCAGCAATAGTGCGGCAACCGCGAAATTCTTGAGGCGCAGGTCGGCCTCGTATTTGCCGAAATACCAGGCGAGCATGAGCGGCACGGCGAGCTTCATCAACTCGGAAGGCTGGATGCGGGTGACCCCGACGTGCAGCCAGCGCCGCGCGCCGTGGCTCACTTCGCCGAACAGCGCCACGCCGAGCAGCAGCACCAATCCCAGGACGTACATCGGCAGGGCAAGCCGCGCCAAGTGTTGGGGCGGGATATTGGCGACCAGCCACATCATCACCAGCGCCGCCGCCATATTCAGCATCTGGCCGCTTACTTTGCCGAGGTCCTGGCCGGATGCGCTGTACAGCACGGTGAGCCCGAGCAGCATGAGCAGGCTCAATGCGAGCAGCAGGTAGCGGTCGACATGAAGAACCAGGCGCTGCCACAAGCGGTTAATCATTTTCCTCCTCCTCGCCTTCACCCGCATCCGGAACCGGCGCCTCTGGCCGCTTTCCGAGCAGATAGAAGTCGAATACCTTGCGCGCGATGGGGGCGGCAGTGGAGCCGCCGTGGCCGCCGTTTTCGACGAGGATGGCGAGCGCGATCTTCGGGTCGTCGGCCGGCGCGTAGGCGATGAACAGGGCATGGTCGCGGTGCCGCTCTGCCACCCGGCTTTCGACGTATTTTTCCGTCTGCTTCATGCCGATCACCTGGGCCGTGCCGGTCTTGCCCGCCATCTGGTAAGTGCTGTTCGCGCCCGCTTGCGCCGCGGTTCCGCCGGGGCGGGTGACGTCCACCATGGCGGCTTGTACCAGCGCCAGATTTTCCGGTTTGAGCGGGAGCTTGTCCGCCACTTTCGGGGGAATCGCCTGCACCTGATTGGTTTTGCTGTCCTGGATGCTTCTCACCAGATGGGGGCGCATGGCCAGGCCGTTGTTGGCCAGCGTCGCGGTGGCCGCCGCCAGTTGCAGCGGAGTGGCCAGATTATAGCCCTGGCCGATGCCGACACTGACGGTGTCGCCGGTATACCATTTCTGCTTGAAGCGCTTGCGCTTCCAATCCTGCGAAGGCAGCACGCCGGCGGCCTCGCCTTCGATGTCGATGCCGGTCTTGCGGCCGAAACCGAAATGGCTGATGAAGTTGTAGATGTTGTCGATGCCGAGGTCCACCGCCAGGCCGTAGTAGTAAGTGTCGCACGAGATGACGATGGATTTCTTCAGGTCCACCGAGCCGTGGCCGCCCGCTTTCCAGTCGCGGTAGCGGTGGCTGCTGCCGGGCAGCATGTAAAAGCCCGGATCGTGGATGGTGCTGGCCGGGTTGCGCTTGCCCAGTTCGAGTCCCGCCAGTGCCATGAACGGCTTGAACGTGGACCCGGGCGGATATTGTCCGCGCAGGGCGCGGTTGGTGAGCGGTTTGTCGGGCGAATTGTTGAGCACGTCCCAGTTGACTGAGTCGATGCCGTCCACAAACAGATTGGGGTCGAAGCCGGGCTGGCTGACGAAAGCGAGGATCTCGCCGGTTTTGGGTTCGATCGCCACCAGCGCACCGCGGTGCTGGCCAAAGGCAGTGACGGCGACTTCCTGCAGGCGGCTGTCCAGAGTAAGGTAAAGGGTGTCGCCGGAAACCGGCGGGGTTCGGCTCAGGGTTCTGACCGCGCGGCCGCCGGCGTCGGTTTCCACCTGCTCGAAGCCGGTGATGCCGTGCAGGGATTTTTCGTATTTCTGCTCGATGCCGATTTTGCCGATATGGTCGCTGCCGCGGTAATTGGAGAGATCGTCGCTTTGTTCCAGCTGTGCCAGATCCTTGTCGCTGATGCGGCCGATGTGGCCGATCACGTGCGAGAACAGCTCATTATGGGGGTAGTGGCGGAACAGCCGGGCCTTGATGTCCACTCCCGGAAAGCGGTAGCGGTTGACGGCGAATTTCGCCACTTCGGTTTCGTTGAGGCGGGTGCGGAGCGGCAGGCTCTCGAAATTCTTGCTTTCTTCCAGCAGCTTCCTGAAGTTCTTGCGGTCTTTCGGCGAGATTTCGACAATTTCGGCCAGGGCATTGATGGTGGCTTCCAGGTTGCCTACCTTGTTCGGGGTGATTTCCAGGGTGTAGGCGGAATAGTTGTGGGCCAGCGCCACACCGTTGCGATCGAGGATCAGCCCGCGGTTGGGCACGACCGGGACGATCGATATCCGGTTGCTTTCCGCCAGGGTGCGGTAGTGCTCGTGCTGGAACGTCTGCAGGTAAAAAAAGCGCACCGCCAGCAGAAGAAACAAAAACACCACGAAAACCGCGCCGATACCCAGGCGCAGTTTGAAATAGTGCAGTTCCCGCTGATGATTCTTGAGCTCGGCTTGGGTCTTCACTTCGGCCCTGTGGGATAGGCATCTTCGGGTTTGGATTTCCTCTGCTGCGCGGACTGGACAAGCAGCAGCAGCGCCGGCCAGGCGGCCATACCGGTGAGGGTGGGCAGGAAGTAGCCCCAGCCGGTGAAGTCATCGCCGGCCACCAGGCGCACCAGCAGCGCCAGCGCTTGCGACAGGAGCAGCAGCACGGCGACGTGCAGCGCCTGCTGCCACGGGCCGAACTGCTGGATGCGCCGGTGCAGCAGCAGTGCAAGAAAAATCATTACCGAGTAAGCCAGGGCATGTTGTCCCAGCAAGCTGCCGTCGGCCACGTCGACGAGCAGTCCCATCAGCCAGGCCACGCCGAGCCCGAGCTTGCGCGGATAGTGGATGCTCCAATAGAGCAGCAGCAGCGCGACGAAATCCGGCCGCAACGGCAGCATTTCCTCCCACGGCAGGAAATTCAGGATCAGGGCGACGAGCAGGGTAAGCGCGATGAATTTTGCGCTGCTCGGTTTGGTCAGGACGGAAGGCGTAACCGGCACGTCAGTTTCCTCGATTTTCTTCGGCGGCCCTGGCCGGACGCTTGCCGCCCTTGCCCTTGCCCTTGGGCTGGGCTTCATTCCTGGGCTCGGCGGGAGGAGGCGCTGCGATGATCTGGCCGCCAGAGACGATCAGCAGTTGTTTGTGACGGTCTGCGCCGGCGCTCGGCGTGCAGGATATCTTGGCGAAGGGATAGGCGGCATTGCGCTCGACCTTCGACACCACTGCTACCGGCAGCCCCCGCGGATAGGTACCGTCGATGCCGGAAGTCACCAGTACATCGCCGTTTTGTATGTCCGCGTTGACCGGCATGTAAGGCAGATCCAGCATGCTGTCCTGTCCGTGGCCGAAGGCGATGGCGCGCAGCCCGTTGCGCACCACTTCGATCGGCACCGCCTGGCCCTTGTCGGTGAGCAGGGTGATCTCGCTGGTGAGCAGATAGACTCTCGTCACCTGCCCGACCAGGCCGATCTCGTCAATGACCGCCTGGCCCGGCCTGACATTGTGGCTGGTCCCCTTGTCGACGACAATCCTGCGGCTGAAGGGATCGCGCCCCGCGTACAGCACTTCGGTCAGCGTGGTCTTCTCGCGGAGGTTTTGCTGGGCGTTGAACAGATTGCGCAGATAGGCGTTCTCGGCCAGCAGCGACTGATAGCGCTCGAGTTGCGCGGCGTTTTCCAGCTGTTGCCTTTTGAGACGGCTGTTTTCGCTGGCCAGTTGGGTCTGGGTGACGAAGAATTCGCCCGCGCGCTGGGTCAGCATGGCCGGGCTGTTGGCAAGCTGCTGCAGGGGATGGGCCAGCACCGCCAGCGTTTGCCGGATCCACCCCAACTGGTTGAAGCGCGTATCCGCCACCATGAACACGATGGAGAGCACGCTGAAAAACGCCAGGCGGGTCAGCAGGCTGGGGCCGCGGTTGAAGAAAGGCGGGGGTGTATGGTCCATCTGTTCCAAGCACTGAGTTCTGAGTCCCGGGTACTGAGTAGAGCGTTCCCCTCAGGACTCAGGACTCGGGGCTCAGGACTGGATTTAGTCGTTGGTGAAGACGCTGCCGAGCTTGTCCATCTCTTCCAGCGCCCGGCCCGAGCCGCGCACCACGCAGGTCAGCGGATCTTCTGCGACGATCACCGGTAGCCCGGTTTCCTCCATCAGCAGGCGGTCGAGGTCGCGCAGCAGCGCACCGCCGCCAGTGAGCACCATGCCTTTTTCCGCGATGTCGGCGCCCAGTTCGGGCGGAGTCTGCTCCAGGGCGGACTTGACCGCGCTGACGATGGCGTTTAGCGGCTCGGTCAGCGCTTCCAGGATTTCGTTGCTGGAGATGGTGAAGCTGCGCGGGATGCCTTCCGCCAGGTTGCGGCCCTTGACTTCCATTTCGCGCACTTCGGAGCCGGGGAAAGCCGATCCGATCTGCTTCTTGATCTGCTCGGCGGTGGCTTCGCCGATCAGCATGCCGTAATTGCGGCGGATGTAGTTGATGATCGCTTCGTCGAATTTGTCGCCGCCCACGCGCACCGAGGCCGCATACACGATGCCGCCCAGGGAGATGACGCCGACTTCGGTGGTGCCGCCGCCGATGTCCACCACCATCGAGCCGGTCGCTTCCGCCACCGGCATGTCCGCGCCGATCGCCGCCGCCATCGGCTCCTCGATCAGATAAACCTGGCGCGCTCCGGCGCCCACCGCCGATTCGCGGATGGCGCGCCGCTCCACCTGAGTGGAGCCGCAGGGGACGCAGATGATGATGCGCGGGCTGGGAGAGAGCATGCGCGAATCGTGGATTTTCTTGATGAAGAACTTGAGCATCTGCTCGGTGATGGTGAAATCGGCGATCACGCCGTCTTTCATCGGCCGGATGGCGGTGATGTTGCCCGGCGTACGCCCCAGCATTTGCTTGGCTTCGATGCCGACGGCCTGGATGGTTTTTTTCGTGGAAGGCCCGCCTTCCTGGCGGATGGCCACGACCGAAGGTTCGTCCAGTACGATGCCCTTGCCGCGCACGTAGATCAGGGTGTTGGCCGTGCCAAGGTCGATGGCCAGGTCATTGGAAAAGTAGCCGCGTAAGAATCCAAACATATGTAAGTTCCAAAAATCTCGCCAAAAGGGGGCGGCCGGATCGCACTGGGCGTTGCCCGGCCTGGGTGCGCCGCTTAAAGGAATTATGATACCCTATTATGCTTGTGCTTATAAAGTTCATGGGTGAATTTTATGTCATTGGTTCTGGAGGATGTAAAGCGCGTCGCGCATCTTGCCCGGATCGCGGTGGACGACGCCGAAGCCGCGGGGTATCTGCCCCAGCTCGCCGGCATCCTGGAGCTGGTGGAGCAGATGCAGGCGGTGGACACGACCGGCATCGAGCCCATGGCTCATGCCCAGGACGTCGCGCAGCGGCTGCGCGCGGACGAAGTGGCGGAAACCGACCGCCGCGAAGCGTTCCAGGCCATCGCCCCCAAGGTCGAGGCGGGGCTGTATCTGGTTCCCAAAGTTATTGAGTAAGGAGTCGAGAGTGAGGAGTGAGGAGTAAGGGGGCCACGATTTGCTCTCCTCACTCCTCACTCCTCACCCCTCACAAAAACAATGATCAACGCCAGTCTCAAAGAACTTTCCGCCCTGTTGGCCGCGAAGAAGATTTCCAGCGTCGAGCTGACCGGCGAGTTCCTGCGCCGCGTCCGCGAGCTCAACCCGATCTACAACGCCTTCGTCACGGTGGACGAGGGAAAAAGCCTGGCGCAGGCCAGGCGCGCCGACGAGATGATCGCTGCCGGCGGCGGGCCGCTGACCGGCATTCCCGTGGCGCAGAAGGACATCTTTTGCGCCGAGGGTTGGCGCACCACCTGCGGCTCGAAGATGCTATCCAACTTTGTCGCGCCCTACGATGCCCATGTGATCGAGCGTTTCAACGCGGCCGGCGCGGTGAACCTGGGCAAGACCAACATGGACGAGTTCGCCATGGGGTCGTCCAACGAGACTTCTTATTACGGCACGGTGAAGAATCCCTGGAACGCGGACACCGTGCCGGGCGGCAGCTCCGGCGGCTCGGCGGCGGCGGTGGCGGCGCGGCTGTGCCCGGCGGCGACTGGCACCGACACCGGCGGTTCGATCCGCCAGCCGGCCGCGCTGACCGGCATTTCCGGCATCAAGCCGACCTATGGCGTGGTGTCGCGCTACGGCATGATCGCTTTCGCTTCCTCGCTCGACCAGGGTGGGCCGATGGCCAAATCGGCCGAAGACCTGGCGCTGCTGCTGAACGCCATGGCCGGCTTCGATGCCCGCGATTCCACCAGCCTGCAGCGCGAGACCGAAGACTATGGCCGCGATCTCGACCGGCCGCTCGACGGATTGAAAATCGGCTTGCCGAAGGAGTATTTCGCGCAAGGCTTGAGCAACGACGTGGCGCAAGCGGTGGAGGCGGCGATCGCCGAATACCGCAAGCTCGGCGCCGAAACGGTGGAAATCAGCCTGCCGAACACCCGCCTGTCCATCCCGGTTTACTACGTGCTGGCGCCGGCGGAGGCTTCCAGCAACCTGGCGCGCTACGACGGCGTGCGCTACGGCTACCGCGCGCCGGAATACGACGACCTGCTCGATATGTACCAGAAGACCCGCGCCCAGGGCTTCGGCGCGGAGGTCAAGCGCCGCATCATGATCGGCACCTATGTGCTGTCCGCCGGCTACTACGACGCCTATTACCTCAAGGCGCAGAAGCTGCGCCGCCTGATCGCGCAGGATTTCGCCGAAGCCTTCGGGCAGTGCGACGTCATCATGGGCCCGACCTCGCCTACCACCGCCTTCAAGCTGGGCGAAAAGAGCGACGACCCGGTTTCGATGTACCTGTCCGACATCTACACCATCGCGGTGAACCTCGCCGGCCTGCCGGGAATGTCCATTCCTTGCGGCTTTGGGAAGGACAGCCTGCCGGTGGGCCTGCAGATCGTCGGCAACTATTTTGCCGAGGCGAAGATGCTCAACATTGCGCATCAGTATCAGCTGGCGACGGATTGGCATTTGCGGATGCCTGTGGAGTGAGGCGCAAGGTGTGAGGCGTGAGGCGGGGAGCTTCGCGCAATCACGCCTATCCCCTCACGCCTAACCCCTCACGAGGAACGAACATGCAATGGGAAGTCGTCATCGGGCTGGAAGTCCATGCCCAGCTGAATACCCGCTCCAAGATCTTCTCCGGCGCGTCCACCGCTTACGGGGCAGCGCCCAACACCCAGGCCTGCGCAGTGGATATCGCGCTGCCGGGAGTGCTGCCGGTAATGAACAGGGCCGCGGTGGAAAAGGCGGTGAAGTTCGGCCTTGCCGTCGGCGCGGCCATCGGCCGGCGCTCGGTGTTCGCGCGCAAGAATTATTTCTACCCCGACCTGCCCAAGGGTTACCAGATCAGCCAGTACGAGCTGCCGATCGTGGCCGGCGGGCAACTGACGATCAAGGTCGGCGATAGCGAAAAAACCATCCGCATCACCCGCGCCCATCTGGAGGAGGATGCCGGCAAGTCGCTGCACGAAGACTTCCACGGCATGACCGGGATCGACCTCAATCGCGCCGGCACCCCCTTGCTGGAAATCGTATCCGAGCCGGATATCCGCAGCAGTGCGGAGGCGGTCGCTTACGCCAGGACGCTGCATTCCCTGGTGCGCTGGATCGACATCTGCGACGGCAACATGCAGGAAGGCTCGTTCCGCTGCGACGCCAACGTCTCGGTGCGGCCGCTCGGCGCGGACAAGCTCGGCACTCGCTGCGAGATCAAGAATCTCAATTCGTTCAAATTCCTGGAAAAGGCGATCGACTTCGAAGTCCGGCGCCAGATCGAAATCATCGAGGACGGCGGCAGGATCGTCCAGGAAACCCGGCTGTACGACCCGGATCGGGACGAAACCCGCTCCATGCGCTCCAAGGAGGAGGCGAACGACTACCGCTATTTCCCCGATCCCGACCTGTTGCCGCTGGAGGTGACCGAGGAGTTCATCGAACAGACGCGCGCCGCGCTGCCCGAACTGCCCGTGGCCATGCGCCAGCGCTTCGTGCAGGAATACGGCCTGCCCGCCTACGATGCCGGGGTGCTCACCGCCTCGCGCGAAACGGCGGCCTATTTCGAAGAGGCGGCCAGGGAACTGGGCGGAGAGGCGAAGCTGGTCGCCAACTGGGTGATGGGCGACCTGTCCGCCACGCTCAACCGGGAAGGGCTGGAGATCGGCCAGAGCCGCATTTCCAGCGCCCAGCTTGCGGGTCTGCTGAAGCGCATCAAGGACAACACCATCTCCGGCAAGATCGCCAAGGAAGTGTTCGCCGCCATGTGGGCTGGCGAGGGCGATGCCGATGCCGTGATCGAGGCCAGGGGGCTGAAGCAGATCTCCGATGTGGGCGCGATCGAGAAGGCGATCGACGAAATTCTCGCCGCCAATCCGGCACAGGTGGCCGAATACCGCTCAGGCAAGGAAAAGGTGTTCGGTTTCTTCGTCGGCCAGGCGATGAAGGCCACCAAGGGCAAGGCCAATCCCGCGCAGGTGAACGAGATACTGAAGAAGAAGCTCGCGGGGTAACCACCCCGGGGTTTATTTCTTCCCGGAATTTTCCGCGGCCAGTTCGCGGTAGCGCTTCTTGTCCGCCTCGAACCGGGCTCTGATCGTTTCCGTATCTTTCTGCTTCTGGGAGACGATTTCCGCCAGACGGGCGAGTTCCTGCTCGGCGTTCCGGATGTCGGTTTGAATATCCTGGGGCACGGGCTTGTTGCCGCGGGTGAGGGCGTCGGCCTGTTTTTTCAACTGGTCGAGCCGGCCTTGTACCGACTTGATGCGTTGTTGCGTGCTCTTGATCACCAGATCGGATTGCTGCAGATTGCGGTCGCGCACCAGGTCGATTTCCTTTTCGCTGGTGTAGGTGTCGAGCAGCGACTTGTCCTTGCGCTTCTGCTCCGCTGCCTGGGCGGCTTCTTCCTTCTTGCGCGCCGCGTCTTCGTCACGCGCCTTGATCTGCTCCGGCGTCAGGGCGGCGCCGGTCTTCCTGATCACCATGCCCCGTTTGTTCAGCTCGGTGTTGGCCTGGCTGGCATATTGCGGCGGAATGCTATCGCCGTAGTGGGTGACACCCTTTTCGTCCACCCATTTGTACATCCCCGCCCAGGCGGGCGGGCTGACAACGGCGGCAAGCAGCAGCAAAGCGAAATGGCGCATGGCGGTTCCTCCCCGGTTATGCCGAATCGATTCCATACCGGCTCCGGTAGCCGGCTATCGCCTCCAGATTCTGCGCCATTTCCGGCCGGGTTTGCAAATAGCTCAGCAGATCGTCCAGCGTGGCGATGCTGATGACCGGCAAGCCGTAACTCTGCTCTACCTCCTGCACCGCCGAAAGTTCGCCTTGGCCGCGCTCCTGGCGGTCGAGCGCAATCGCCACGCCGCACGGCGTGGCGCCGTGCGCGCGGATCAGGCCGACTGATTCGCGCACCGAGGTGCCGGCCGAGATCACGTCGTCCACGATCAGCACCCGCCCGCCGAGCGGCGCGCCGACGATGGTGCCGCCCTCGCCGTGGTCCTTGGCTTCCTTGCGGTTGAAGGCGTACGGCACATTGCGCCCTTCCTCGGCAAGCGCGATGGCGATGCCGGCGACCAGCGGAATGCCCTTGTAGGCCGGGCCGAACAGCATGTCGAACCCCACGCCGGACGACAGGATGGCTTTGGCGTAAAATTGCGCCAGCCGCCGCAGGGACTCGCCATCGTTGAACAGCCCGGCATTGAAGAAATAGGGCGACAGCCGCCCGGCCTTGGTCTTGAATTCGCCGAAGCACAGCACTTTGCGCTCGATCGCGAAGCGGATGAAATCCTGATGGAAGTTGGACATCTGTTTAGTCAATCCATGGCTCACCACGAATGACACGAATTGGCGCAAATGCTCACGAATGATCGAGGCGCCGATGAGGGAACCGGGGCCATGGCGAAGGCGTCACGAGTTCGGCTTGCCGAATTGCCCTTGATTCGGATAATTCGTGGCCATTCGTGCAAATTCGTGGTTTAAGCCATTTTTGTTAAAAGGAAAATCGGTTGCGCATTATAACATCGAACCTCAACGGCATCCGTTCCGCTGCCCGCAAGGGCTTCTTCGAATGGATGGCAGCACAGAACGCCGACGTCATCTGCGTACAGGAACTCAAGGCGCAGGTCACCGACATGACGCTGAAAATGCTGCGTCCGGACGGCTACTACGGCTACTTCCACTACGCGGAAAAGAAAGGCTACAGCGGCGTCGGCATCTACGCCAAAAAGCAGCCGGACCAGATCATCGAGGGCCTGGGCATCCCCGACATCGACGCGGAGGGCCGCTATTTGCGCGCCGACTGGGGAAAGCTGTCGGTGGTCTCGCTCTACCTGCCGTCGGGTTCGAGCTCCGAGGAACGGCAGGCGGTGAAGTTCAGCTTCATGGAACGCTTCATGCCGCATCTCAAGGAACTGCGCGCAAGCGGGCGGGAAATCATCCTGTGCGGCGACTGGAACATCGCCCACAAGGAAATCGACCTCAAGAACTGGCGCGGCAACCAGAAGAACTCCGGCTTCCTGCCCGAAGAGCGCGCCTGGCTCACCCAGGTCTTCGACGAATGCGGCTGGACGGACGTCTACCGCCGGCTGCATCCCGACACCACCGGCGAAGCCTACACCTGGTGGAGCAACCGCGGGCAGGCTTGGGCGAAGAACGTCGGCTGGAGAATCGACTACCACATCGCTACGCCTGGGGTCGCCGCGCTGGCAAGCGGAGCGGCGATCTACAAGGATCAGCGCTTCTCTGACCACGCCCCGCTCATAATAGATTACGATTACGCCGTCTAAATGAAATAAACCAGCAGCCATGCCACTTTCCTGGAACGAGATCAAAAGCCGCGCCTTTGCCTTCTCCAAGGAGTGGGCCGGGGCTGATTCCGAAAACGCCCAAGCCAAGCCGTTCTGGATCGAGTTTTTCAACGTTTTCGGCATCTCCAGCAAGCGGGTGGCCTTCCTGTTTGAGCGCTACTGGCAGCTGGTTTCGCTGCAAGCCGTCCCACCCAAGAAAAGCCGGGGGCAGGCCCAAGCTGGGTAGCCATGTTCATCTTCCTCGATGAGTCCGGCGATCTCGGCTTCGATTTCGGCAAGCCCAAGACTTCGCGCTACTTCGTGATCGCCCTGCTGGTGTGCGACGACAAGCTTACCCAGACCGGCATCCGGACGGCGGTTTCGCGCACGCTCAAGAACAAGCTGAACCAGAAAAAGACCACCAAGCGCATGGTCACCGAACTGAAGGGTTCGCAAACCACTCTGGAGGTCAAGCAGTATTTTTACCGCCAGATGCCAGATTCAGGCTGGCGCATTTACAGCGTCACCCTCAACAAGGCGCGTGTCGAAGACCATTTGCGGAGCCGCGAGGGCAAGAAGAAGCTCTACAATTTCCTTGCCCGGTTCCTGCTTGAAAAAGTGAAATTCCCGGAACGTCTCGACCGCGTTCATCTGGTGGTCGACCGCTGCAAGAACCAGGAGGAAATCAAGGATTTCAATCAGTACGTGGAAAACCAGTTGCAGGCGTTATTGCCCTTGCAGACGCGCTTGCAAATCTTTCACGAGCGTTCTGACGCCAATGCCGGCTTGCAGGCCGTCGATCTGTTTTGCTGGGGCGTTGCCCGGAAGGACGGGGAAAA
Source organism: Pseudomonadota bacterium (assembly GCA_040752115.1). Taxonomy (GTDB): domain Bacteria; phylum Pseudomonadota; class Gammaproteobacteria; order Burkholderiales; family Sulfuricellaceae; genus JBFMFB01. Next base: position 38,258 of record JBFMFB010000019.1, read on the forward strand.
CGACAGGGAATGGTATAACGTGTTTCGCACCGACATTTGCTTCGAAACCGTCTACCTGAAATAAGGACGGATGGCCCCGGTAGCGCCAGTTCCCCAAGGCTCGTTGCCAACCGATGGAAGGAAGCACCAAGGGCGCGCTACAGGAATTACCCATCCGAGGTGCGGAAATTAAATAAATTCGCTGCGCTTGTCAACCCTGCTATTTTTCCTCAGCGGCGTCCCACGGCGCGACCTTCAGCAGCAGCGCCATTCCCGGCAGCGCCAGCAGGGTGCACAGCAGGAAGAAATTGAACCAGCCCATTTGCTCCACCAGATAGCCGGTGGCGGAGTTGAACAGGGTGCGCGGCACGGCTGAGAGGCTGGTGAACAGCGCGAACTGGGTGGCGGTGTAGAGTGGGTGGGTGGCGCGGGCGATGAAGGCGACGAAGGCGGTGGTGCCGAGGCCGACGCCGAGCGCTTCGAAGCCGATCACCAGTGCCAGCAGCATCAGGTCGTGGCCCGTTTGGGCCAAAAGCGCGAAGCCCAGAATCGAGACTGCCTGCACGATGCCGAACAGCCACAGCGCGCGGTTGATGCCGAGCCGGATCATCCACACCCCTCCCAGCAGGCCGCCGATAATGGCCGGCCATAAGCCGGCGTTTTTGGCGACCAGGCCGATCTCGGATTTGCTGAATCCCATGTCGAGATAGAACGGCGTGGCGAGCGCGGTCGCCATGCTGTCGCCGAGCTTGTAGAAGAAGATGAACGCCAGGATCAGCGCGGCCTGGCGCCATCCTTCGCGGCCAATGAATTCGCGGAAGGGCTCGACCACGGCCTCGCGCAGCGTGCGCGGCGCGGCTCTGGCCCGTTCCGGCTCGGCTGCCAGCAGGGTCATGGCGACGCCGGGCAGCATGAACAGGGCGGTAATCAGGAACACGCTGTTCCACGGCAGATGATCCGCCAGGATCAGCGACAGCGAGCCGGGCACCAGTCCGGCGATGCGGTAGGCGTTGACGTGGATGGCGTTGCCCAGCCCCAGTTCGGCGTCATGCAGGAGCTCGCGGCGGTAGGCGTCCAGCACGATGTCCTGGGTGGCGGAGAAAAACGCCACCACCGCGGCGAGGTAGGCGATCGTCCACAAATCCAGCTTCGGCTGCAGCCAGCCGAATACCGGCAGCGAGGCCAGCAGCGCCAGCTGGGTCGCCAGCATCCAGCCGCGCCGGCGGCCGAGCGCTGGCCAGGCAAAGCGGTCGAGCAGCGGCGACCACACGAACTTCCAGGTATAGGGCAGCTGGATCAGCGCGAACAGGCCGATGGCTTTCAGATCCACCTGCTCGGAGCGCAGCCAGGCTGGCAGCAGGCTGAGCAGGATGTAGAGCGGCAGGCCGGAGCTGAAGCCGGTGAAGATGCAGATCAGCATCCTCCTGTTGCAGATGGCTTCTCGGAGCTTGGCGGACATTTCCTGGTTCGGGTAATCGGGAAGGCTGCTACCTTACCCGAAAACACGCCCAAGCGACAGCTTCCGCCTTTGAGCGGCCAGCCGGGTGTGTCAAAATCCCGGTTGTTCAGGAGAACCCTCATGCCCTTTTTCCGCTGTCCCCCCCCATGCTGGAAGTAAGCCTCCTCTCGGTGTTTCTCGCCGGCCTGCTGGGCGGGATTCACTGCATCGGCATGTGCGGCGGCATCGTCGGCGCGCTGTCGATGCAGTTGCCGGGCAGCGCGCCGCGCTGGGGATTCCATCTGGCCTACAATTTTGGCCGGATTCTCACCTACGCGGTTGCTGGAGCCGTTGCCGGCGCAAGCGGCCTGCTGCTGAAAAACCTGCTGCCGGTTCAGATGGGCTTGTATGCGCTGGCGAACCTGATGCTGGTTCTGCTGGGGCTGTATCTGGCCGGCATCTCGGCGGCCGTGTCCCGGATCGAACGGCTGGGCGGGCGGCTGTGGCGGCTGCTGCAACCCCTCACGCGCCGCTTCCTGCCGGTCAAAAATCCTGTGGGGGCGTTCATGCTGGGGCTGCTGTGGGGATGGCTGCCGTGCGGGCTGGTCTACAGCGTATTGGTGACCGCCATGGCGAGCGGCGACCCTTTATACGGCGCCGGCATCATGCTCGCATTCGGCCTGGGCACCTTGCCCAACCTGCTGGCGATGGGGCTGTTCGCCAGCCAGTTGCAAGCGCTGACGCGGCACGCCGGAGTGCGCCGCCTGGCCGGCCTGCTGGTGGCCGGCTTCGGCGTGTGGGGACTGGTTCGGCTGGCGGGCGCATAGGGCGGCGTGCGGCCGCCGAATGCGCTATTCGAAGAACTGCTGCTGGAATTCCATCATGTGGGGTGTCTTTTCCCCTTCCGGCGTGACGGTCACGGAAAACTTCAGCGTGTCGGGCGCGGTGACGGGATACTCGCCCAGGTAATAGATCGCGGTGCCTTCCTGCACCTCGCGCATCGGTACCTTGCTGCGCTGCCCGGCCAGGTTCACCGCGCTGGCGTTCAACTGGGCCTTGATCGGAACGGCCACGTCCAGCTTGTTTTTCTTCAGCACCGCGATGGTGAGCAGACCGCGGTTCTTGCTGCGGGTGATGTTGTAGGACTTGGCGATTTCGGGCTGCAGGTCATTGGTCGGAATCGCGCTGTAGTGCACTTCGATGCCGGCGAATTTTTGCGACTGCTCGGCCAGCACGCCGGTCGTTGCTCCAAGCATCAGGGCCAGGAATGCAATAATCGTTTTCATGGTTTTTCTCCTTGGTTGACGGCTTGCCCAGTACGAATAATGACATCGGACTGGCCGGGAAGTTGCCGAAAAACCGCAAAACCAGACAAGCGATTAGCCGGCTTTTTCGAACCGGTACACCGCCAGACTTCCCAGCAGATTCGGCAGGAGCGAGACGACGCGGCCGTCATCCATCGCGATCCGCTCCAGGATGCGGACACCGCGTTCGCGGCAGAACGCTTCGAAGTCTTTCAGGGTGCACAGATGGATGTTGGGGGTGTCGAACCATTGGTACGGCAGGTTGGGAGAAACCGGCATCCTCCCCTTCATGATCTGCCAGCGGTGGCGCCAGTAGCCGAAGTTGGGGAAGGCGACGATGCCCTGCCTGCCCACCCGCAGCATTTCGCGCACCACCTGCTCGGTGTTGCGCATCGCCTGCAGGGTCTGCGACAGGATGACGTAGTCGAACGAGCCGGATTCGAAGCCCGACAGCCCGGCTTCGAGGTCCATCTGGATGACGTTGACGTTGTTGCGCACGCAGGCCAGGATGTTGGCATCGGCGTTCTCGATGCCGTAGCCGCGGACGTTGCGGCTGTCCTTCAGGTGCCTGAGCAGGGTGCCGTCGCCGCAACCCAGGTCCAGCACGCGGGAATCGGGCGCCACCCACTGCGCGATGGTGGCGAAATCGTGCCGCACCATCATGACGCGCCCCCCGTCTGGACGTTGTCCATGTAGGCCCGCACGATGCTGTGGTAATGCGGGTCGTCCATCAGGAACGCATCATGTCCGTGCGTTGCCTTGATTTCCGCGTAGCTCACGTCGAGATTGTTGTCCAGCAGCGCCTTCACGATCTCGCGCGAGCGCTCCGGCGCGAAGCGCCAGTCGGTGGAGAAGGAAACTACCAGGAACCTGGCGCGGGCCGCCGCCAGCACGTCGGACAGGCTGCCTTTCTCGTGGTGGTGGGTCGGGTCGAAGTAGTCGAGCGCCTTGGTCATCAGCAGATAGGTGTTGGCGTCGAAGCTCTCCGCGAACTTGTCGCCCTGATAGCGCAGGTAGGATTCGATCTCGAACTCCACGTCGAAGCCGAAATTGAACGCGCCGGAGCGAAGCACCCGGCCGAATTTGGTGCCCATCACGTCGTCCGACAGGTAGGTGATGTGCCCCAGCATGCGCGCGATGCGCAGCCCCCGCCGCGGCACCACGCCGTGCGCGTAGAAATCGCCGCCATGGAAATCCGGGTCGGTCAGAATCGCCTGGCGGGCAACATCGTTGAAGGCGATATTCTGAGCGGTGAGCTTGGGGGCGGCCGCGATCACCAGCGCATGGCGCACCCGCTCGGGGTGGCTGATGGTCCATTGCAGCGCCTGCATGCCCCCCAGGCTGCCGCCCACCACCGCGGCGAACCGGCCGATGCCGAGCCGGTCGGCGAGCCGCGCCTGGGTCTCCACCCAGTCTTCCACCGTCACCACCGGAAAGCTTGCGCCAAAAGGCCGGCTGGTCTGCGGATCGATGCTGGCCGGCCCGGTCGAACCGTGGCAGCCGCCCAGGTTGTTCACCCCAACCACGAAAAAGCGATGGGTGTCGATCGGCTTGCCCGGCCCGATCATGTTGTCCCACCACCCCGGCTTCTTGTCGTGCTCCGAGTGATAGCCGGCAACGTGGTGGTTGCCCGACAGGGCGTGGCAGATGAGGATCGCGTTGGAGCCGTCGGCGTTCAGGGCGCCGTAGGTTTCATACGCCAGTTTGTAGACCGGCAGCACCGCTCCGCTTTTCAGCGCAAGCGGCGCATCGAAGCGCGCGACCTGGGGGACGACGATGCCGACGGACGAAGGATGATGCATGAATCGCTGGGTCAAATGGGTATAGCGCCTGATTATAACCGGATTTGGCGCAAGCCCACAGGGCCGCGCGGGCGCTCATGGATGCCCGTGTCTGCCCGCGGCGTCCTTCACGGCCGCCGTGACCTGTACCGTGGTTTTCGACTTGTTGGCACGTTCCACGGTCAGCCGCAGCCGCACCCCATCGCCCGGCTTCAGCGGTTTCTTCAGCCCGACCAGCATGACGTGGTAGCCGCCGGGCGCGAGCCTGACGGTCTGCCCGGCGGGCAGCTCCAGGCCGTCGATCCGGCGCATTTCCATCACGCCGTCGTTCATCGTCATGGAGTGGATTTCCGCTGCAGCGGCTGCCGGGGTTTCCACTTTCACCAGCCGCGCCGCGGCCGCGCTGGTGATGTCCAGGTAGGCCCCGGCGATTTCCTGCCCGGGCGCGGTCGCCCGCACCCAGGCGTTTTCCACCTTGAGCGGCTGTCCGGCCATCGCGCTGCCGGCGAGCAAGGCAGCGGCAAACAACCCGGTTGTGATGATGTGCTTTATCATAAAGCCTACTTTGGAATAGCTGGATTCCGCGATGACGCCGATTTTAAGGCGAGACTGGCATTAAAGCCACCTTCAGGTTGACCCGGATATTTCATCACACTCCACGTGCGCTGGCGGGCACGGCATGTAGCCGATGCGCCAAAGCGGCGGAATCTCCCCGCTTTGCGTCTTCCGGCACACGGATTGGCAGGGTTAAAGCGATTCAGCCGGTCTACTGGCGTAAAATATCTGGACTACCGCTTGCCACCCACTGCGCCTTTGTCGCCGAAGGGCGGTTTTGCGAGCCAGACCAGTGCCAGCAGGCTGAGGAAAATCCCCGCAAACATCAGAAACACGTCGTCGGTGGCGAGCATCACCGCCTGCTGCGAGATCGTCTGGCTGGTGAACTGCATCGCCTGCTGGGGGGCGAGCCCGATGGACTGCAGCCGGTCCAGGGTGATGTACGATACCAGGTTGAAGTCCGTAATGTTGTCGGTGAGCCGGCTCTGGTGCCAGGACGCCCGCCGCTCCCACAGGGTGATGGATAGGGAGGTGCCAAAGCTGCCGCCCAGCATCCGCAAGAAATTGGCCAGCCCGGTGGCGGTGGCCACCTGCCGCGGCTGAAGTCCGGACAACAGAATGGTCATCAGTGGCACGGGGAAGCAGGCCACGCCGATGCCCTGCACGAAACGCGGCCAGGCGATGTAGGCGAAATCGGCGTCGGTGTTGAAGGTGCTCTGCCAGACGGAGGTGAGGGCGAAAACCACGAGGGCGAAGCTCACCAGCCGCTGTAGATTCAATTTGGACAGGTTGCGGCCCACGATCGGGGAGAGAAAGATCGCCATTACCCCGAAGGGAGCCACAGCAAGCCCGGCCCAGGTGGCGGTATAGCCCATCTGGGTCTGCAGCCAGAGAGGAACCACCACTGCGCCGCTGAACAAGGTTGCGTAGCCGATGCCAAGTGCCAGCGCCCCGACTGTAAAATTGCGTCTTCGAAACAGGCTCAGGTCAACGATCGGATGTGGGTCGGTCAGTTCCCACACTACGAAGAAGGAGAGGGCTATCACGACCACCACGCCGAGGGTGATGATAAATGCCGAGTTAAACCAATCCAGTTCATTGCCCTTGTCCAGCAGGATCTGCAGACTGCCGATCCCGATTACAAGCAGCGAAAGGCCGATTACGTCGACCGGCACCTTGCGGGTCGCGGTCTCCCGTTCCCGCAGCAGTTGCCAGATGGCGAAACTGGCGAATAGGCCTACCGGCACGTTGATGTAGAAGATCCACGGCCAACTGTAGTTGTCGGTTATCCAGCCGCCGAGCAGTGGCCCGGCGATCGGCGCTACCATGGTGGTCATCGCCCAGAAGGACAGCGCATGCCCTTTCTTCTCCCTCGGGTAGCAACTGAGGAGGATCGTCTGGGAAAGCGGCACCATCGGCCCGGCAGCTAGCCCCTGCAAGGCCCGTGTCGCCACCAGCAGCTCGAAGTTGGGTGCCAGGCCGCAGGCCCAGGAGGTGAGCGAAAACATCAGGGTGGCGCCCACGAACATCCGTATTTCGCCGAAGCGCTGGGCGAGCCAGCCGGTGAGCGGAAGAGCGATGGCGGCGCTTACAGCGAAGGAGGTAATCACCCAGGTGCCCTGGTTGGGGCTCACTGCCAGGTCGCCGGCGATATGGGGGATGGAGACGTTGGCGATGGTGGTGTCCAGCATCTGCATGAACATCGCCAGGGACAAGCAGATGGTCGCCAGTATTAGAGGCAGGCCGCGCAGCGGCGGCAAGGTCGCCGGCGAAGGTGTCATCTGGCCTCCGGCGCCAAGTTCGCCCGGACGATGCGATCGATCAGCCGGTCGATTTCTGCCGTGGGCGGCTGGTAAACCCGAGTGGCAAGCAAGGGTGTGCGAGCCGGCTGGGCAGCCAGCACCGGGCCGCGCCGGTCGTGGACATCCACCTCCACTCGCATGGAGAGCCCGATGCGCAACGGATATTTCGCCATCTCCTCAGACGATAGGGCCACGCGGACAGGCACCCGCTGCACCACCTTGATCCAGTTGCCGGCGGCGTTCTGCGGCGGCAGCAGCGCGAAAGCGCTGCCGGTGCCGGCGCCGATACCCAGTACCTTGCCGTGATAGGTGACGCCGCTACCGTAGAGGTCTGCGGTCAGCTTTACCGGCTGGCCGATGCGCATGTCAACCAGCTGATCCTCCTTGAAGTTGGCATCCACCCACAGTTGGTCGAGAGGTACCACCGCCATCAGCGGCGCGCCTGGGCTGATCTGCTGGCCGACCTGGACACTGCGCTTTGCCACATGGCCGGTCACCGGGCTTGGAATCACCGCGCGCAGCCTGGCGAGGTAGGCCTCCCGCAGCCTCGCCTTTGCCCGTTCCACCGTCGGGTGATGCTCCCGCGTGGTGTTGCGCACCACCGCCACGGCCGCTGCCAGCTCATGGTTGGCGGCAGCCAGGTTGGCCTCGGCCGCCCTTACGTCCAGCGCTGCATGCTGCGCATCTTCCTCGGCCACCGACCGGTCCGCCAGCGCGCCCTTGCGTCTTGCATAATCCTCCCGTGCCTGGATCAGCTCGGTTTCCCGAGCGGCCACCACGGCGCGGAGCTGGGATGCCCGATCGAACAGCTGGCTTGTCTGGCGCACCGTTTCTGCCAAGCCCGCCTTGGCCTGCTCTAGGGCCACCGAGGCGTCGGCGTCATCCAGCAGGATCAGCGGCTCGCCCATGCGCACCAGCCCGGTCTCGTCGGCATTGATCGCCACCACCGTGCCGGTGACCTGGGGCATGACTCGCACGATATTGCCACCGACATAGGCGTCTTCCGTGCTTTCATAGTAGCGCCCGATCAGCAGCCAATAGGCGGTATAGCTGATTCCAGCTAGCAGGAAAAAGGCCGCCAGCCGTAAAAGTAGGTTGCGCCGGCGGTTGTCGATCGCGCCGACGGATCGCTCTTGTTGCTCTGCCATTAAATGTTCCCTAGCTCTTGCCCTCCGAAGGGGGCGTTTGATAGCCGCCGCCCAGCGCGTTGATCAAGGCCAGCACGGCCTGGAGGTGACCCTCCTGCAATTCGATCTCCGAATCGAGCTGCTCCAGCATCTCCTGCCCGGCGCGCAACACGCTGGTGTAGTTGCTGAGGCCGTGGCGGTAGCGAGACTGGGCAAGCCGGTAGGTTTCCCGCTTCGCTGCCACCACCTTTTCTTGCAGCAGCCGTTTTCGCTGTATGGTCTGGAGGTCCCCCAGCCGGTCCACCACCTCCCGGGTCGCGTTCAGCACCGTCTGGTTATACTGTGCCACGGCGATGTCATACTCAGCATACCGCTGGTTCAGGGCAGCGACACGCGCGCCGCCGTCGAACAGGGGCAGGGAGACGGCCGGCCCGAGCAAGGCAATGGCACTCCCCGCGGTCAGCCAGCGGGAGAGCTCAATGCTCTGCAGGCCGATCAGGGCGGCCAAGTTGAGGTTAGGGTAAAAGCGCGCCTTGGCCGCGCCGGCCGTCTGCGCCGCCGCTTCCACTCGCCAGCGGCAGGCGACCACGTCCGGGCGGCGGCCGAGCAGGTCGAGAGCGAGGTTCCGCGGCACAAGGAAGGTTTCATCCAGGCGGACGGCGGGCACGGCGATCTCTGCCGCCGCATCCGGCCCTTTGCCCGCGAGGTTGGCCAGGGCCGTTTTGTCGAGCCGGATTCGCTGTTCTAGCCCCTCCACCGCCTGTTGCGTCTGTTCCAGCTCGACCTTGGCCTGCTCCACCACACGGAGACTTTCCAATCCTCTGTCCGACAGGCTCCGTGCCAGGCCAAGCTGTTCCATGCGCAAAGCCAGTGCATCCAAGGCAGATTTGAGCCGCGCCTGGTCGCCCTGCAGCCGGAAATAGGCCTGCGATACCGCCGTGCTCAAAATCAGCCGGGATTCGGCCTGCTCCGCCAGAGCGGCTTGGGCCTCGCTCAGCCGCGCCTGCAGGATATGCCGGTTTCGGTCCCACAAATCGAAGTCGTAGCTGAAATCGAGTGCGGTCCGGCCCTGGTTGGCCGTAGTCCCGGCAAAGGCGGCGGGCACCAGTTCGTTCTGGCTAAAGCGCCGACGGTTAACGGAGCCGTTAAGGTCAAGCGCCGGCTGTGTGGCGGCGCGTGCATAGGCCGCGGTCTCTTGCGCAGCACGAACCCGAGACGCGGCGACCTGCATGTTCGGGTTGTGGGCAAGGGCCTCGGCAACCAACCGGTTGAGCTGTTCGTCGTGAAAGCTACGCCACCATTCCTCTGCGGGCCAATCGCCCGGCCTGAACGCGGCTCCGGCCTGGGCCGCATCGGCGCTTTTCTGAAATTCGGGTGCCTGCAGGAGCGGCACGGAAAAGGTCTTTTCCGGCACGCTGGCACAGCCTGAGGACAGCGTGGCGAGGCCTAAAATACAAAATTC
>JBFMFB010000002.1:0-131101 GCA_040752115.1 Pseudomonadota bacterium
TCGGAAACATTCATGGGATATCGCCAGAACCCTCTTGCGAGGGTGCAATGATACGCCAAAATGATAATGGGCGTAAGCGAGAAAAACCTAATCAGGTTTCACGTGAAACATGGGCCGCCAGGGAAGCGGCTCCGCCGTCCGCTATTTTCCGATGCAAAACCGCGAAAATATTTCGCCGAGCAGGTCGTCCGCAGTATATTCACCGGTAATTTTGGAGAGCGCGTTCTGTGCGAGCTTCAGCTCCTCGGCAAAAAACTCGAACTGCCGAAAGTTTTCCCGTGCAGCCTCAAGGTGCGCTTGCGCCTCCTTCAGCGCCACCAGATGGCGCTCACGCGCCATGAATGTTCCTTCTCCAAACTGGCGCCACCCGGCAATCTCCAGCAGGCGATCACGCAATCGCTCTATTCCTTCGCCCGTCTTCGCCGACACGTAAATCCCGTCACCGCTGCTTTCGACTTCACCCCTCTCGTGCTGGGGCAGCAAATCGATTTTATTCAACACTTGCACCACCTGCAGGCTGTCCGGGAGTTTTTCCATGATAGCGCGATCGGAGTCCGCCACGCCTTGGCGTGCATCGACCAACAACAGCGCGATGGTAGCCCTTTCCACCGCCGCCCAGGTGCGGGCGATACCGATTTTTTCCACCTCGTCTTGGGTTTCGCGCAGGCCGGCCGTGTCGATGATATGCAGCGGCACGCCATTGATCTCGATCAGCTCGCGCACCGTATCCCGCGTTGTGCCGGGTACCGGCGCAACGATTGCCACCTCATCTTCCGCCAGCCGGTTCATCAGGCTCGACTTGCCGACATTGGGCTGGCCGATTAACACCACATTCAGACCTTCGCGCAATAGACTGCCCTGCTTGGCGCCAGCTAAGAGTGAATCAAGCCGGGATTGGATGGCGGATAGCCTGCCGACCGCATTGGTGCCTTCGAGAAACTCTATGTCTTCGTCCGGGAAATCCAGGGCCGCTTCTACCAGCATGCGCAGATTGACAAGCTCTTCGACCAGCCCATGGATTGCCCCGGAAAATTCGCCCTGCAAAGAGCGCATGGCGCTCTTTGCCGCTTCTGCCGTGGCGGCGTCGATCAAATCGGCGACGCTTTCGGCTTGGGCCAGATCGATCTTGTCGTTGAGGAAAGCGCGCTTGGTAAATTCGCCCGGTTCTGCCAGGCGCGCGCCGAGGGCGAGGCACCGCCGCAACAGAAGCTGGAGTACGGCGTTGCCGCCGTGACCCTGCAGCTCGAGCACGTCTTCGCCGGTAAAGGAATGGGGTGCGGGGAAATAAAGAGCGATGCCCTGATCGATGACCGCTTCGTTTTCATCGCGAAAATTGCCCAGCACCGCGTAGCGCGGTGCCGGGACTTTTCCTAGCAGGGCCTTTGCGACAGGTCGCAAATCGCGGCCGGAAATGCGTACGACGCCGATGCCGCCGCGACCTGGTGCGGTCGCGATGGCAGCAATGATATCAGCGCCCGCCATGCCCTTTCGCGGCCGCTGGCTGCTCCATAGCGCGGTTTATCTGCCACTGCTGCGCGATCGACAGGATGTTGTTCACGACCCAGTACAATACCAAGCCGGCCGGAAAGAAGATAAAGAAAACGCTGAAAGCGATCGGCATGATCATCATCACCTTTGCCTGAATCGGGTCCGGCGGCGTGGGGTTTAGCTTGGTCTGGATAATCATCGTGACGCCCATGATGATCGGCAGCACATAGTAGGGATCCGCCGCGGAAAGGTCTTGTATCCAACCGAAGAATGGCGCATGACGCATTTCCACGCTAGCCAGCAGTACCCAATAAAGCGCGATGAATACCGGAATCTGCACCACCACCGGCAGGCAACCGCCCAGCGGATTGATCTTTTCAGTCTTGTACAACTCCATCATGGCTTGGTGCAGTTTCTGGCGATCGTCGCCATACTGTTCTTTTAGTCGCTGCAGCTTCGGTCCGATTACGCGCATCTGAGCCATGGAACGGTAGCTTTTCGCCGACAGCGGATAAAATGCGAGCTTGATCAGGACGGTAAGCAGAATAATCGCCACCCCCCAGTTGCCTACCCATTTATTAATGAATGTCAGCACCCAGAATAGCGGCGCAGCAATCACAGTCAGCCAGCTGTAGTCCACAACCAGTTCCAATCCGGGGGCCAGCTTGCTCAGGTTCTCCTGCTCTTGCGGGCCGGCGTATAGCGGGACGGTAAACGAACGAGTAGCCCCCGGTTCAATTGCGCCCAACGGAAGGATCACCCCCGCAGCAAATAGATTGTCTCCCAGCGATTTGGTATAAAACTCTCGCGGCGAATTGTTCTTTGGCAGCCATGCGCTGACGAAATAATGCTGCAGCATGGCAACCCAACCGTCGTTGCTTTGCTTGGGATAGTTCGTTTTCCCTTTTGTCATGTCGTCAAAATCGACCTTTTGGAACTTCTCCTTGTCGGTGTAAACCGCCGCACCCGTATAGGTGGCTATGAATTTTGGGTCGCCGGCAGGCGGGGCACTATCGCGTACCAACTGATAATAGGAATATGGTTCCAGCTTGGTCGCACCCCCGTTGTGGATCTCGTAGGTAACGTCCACTAGGTAGCTGTTTTTACGGAAGGTATAAATTTTTTCCAGCCGAATTCCAGAAGGATCGGACCAGCTTAGCCTGATCTCAAGTTTTTCCGCACCGGCCGCCATCGTGTAGTCCCCCGGCTGGGCAACGAAGCGCGCTTTGTGGTTGGGCAGGCCTGGGCCGATCAGGCCGGTTTGCGCAACATAAGTGCTGGATTTCTGGTCGGTAAAGAGTACGAAATTTTTGGTTCTGTCCAGCGTGTCGTGATGTTTGAGCAACTCCAGTCTGCGAAGATCCCCGCCGATGCTATCAATCTCAGCATATACCATGTCCGTCCACACCCGCAGCCGATCACCGCGCTGCAGCGGCGCCGACGAAGGCGCAGCAAGCGGCGAACCTGGCGCCAAGTCAGCGCTGGGTGCGGAAGTGGATACTGCGGCCGTTTGGGCCGCGACAGGTGCAGGTTGATGCTCTTTCTGCCAAGCATCCCATAGCATCAGAATGGAAAAGGAAAATACGACGAACAGGATAAGTCTTTGGGTATCCATAGCTTTTTAACTATTCAAGGTACGGGGTCGTAACCGCCGTGGCACCAGGGATGACAGCGGGAGATGCGCCTAGCGCCCAACCAGCTTCCTTTGAGCGCCCCATGTTTTTTCAATGCCTGAGAAGTATATTCGGAACAGCTCGGACTAAACCTACAAGCCTGCGGCAATATCGGGCTGATCAAAATTTGGTATGCTCGCACCAGCAATATAAGCAGTCGTGTCATACTTTAAGTTTCATACTCGCTGTTCCGCTTCGCAGCGCTCGCAAAAAGTTGTTGCAGTTCCTGTCTCGTTGCCAGGAATTCCGTCGAGGAGAAGCTTTTGTGCGCCCGGACAACGCAGTCGAGTCCACCGAGCTCATGCTGCAGTAACCGAAAAGCTTCCCTCACCACGCGTTTGACATAGTTTCTTGCCACAGCCCGGGACTCTGTCTTCTTTCCGACAACAACCGCAAGCCGCGGGTAGCCCAGTTGGTTTGGCTTAACCAATACTTGGAAGTGTTCGCCTGAAAAGCGGCGCTTGAAACTAAAAACGGATGAAATTTCATCCGTTTTTAGCAAATGTCTGCTTTTGGGAAAGCCGTAGCCGGCTGCCACTCCGAACAACCTATACGGCCAGCTTCACCCGCCCTTTCGCGCGGCGGGCACGAATTACCGCCCGTCCTCCACGGGTTTTCATCCGCACCAGAAAACCATGGGTGCGTTTACGCTTGATCTCAGAGGGTTGATATGTCCGTTTCATGATTATCTCTTACCGGTATTAAATAAATAACTCGCTATTTAACCCTTTCTTACGACTATTTGTCAACCACCATTTGATGGGAAGGACTGTGGATAAGGTCGGACAAACGGGCTAGAATGCACCTTCCAGAAGTAATCTCCATAATCCGCTACCACAAACACTGAATCAGGCTGTCCCAATGGAAAATTTCTGGCGTACCTGCTTAAGCCGCTTCGAGCAAGAACTCACGCCACAACAGTTTAATACATGGATCAAACCTCTGAGGTTCGATTTTGATGCGGAGTCCGATACCTGCTTGATCGTCGCACCCAATCGCTTCGTACTGCAATGGGTCAAGGACAGATTTTTTAGTCGCATCGAACAACTCAGCGAAGAATACTTCTCCAAACCGATCAATCTCTCGCTGGCGTTGAGAATAGAGAATAACCCGGCGGGCAGCGGCCCTACACCGGGACCGGCAGCGCCCCAAAACCAGAAGCAGGTAAAAAATGACCAATCGCGACTCAACCCGGTGCTCAACTTCTCAAATTTCGTTACCGGCAAAGCCAACCAACTTGCCAGAGCAGCCGCCTTACAGGTAGCCGAAAACCCCGGAACGGCCTACAACCCGCTGTTTATTTATGGCGGCGCTGGTCTGGGCAAAACCCATCTGCTTCAGGCCATCGGAAATCAGGTACAGGAAAATAACAGCAAGGCGAAAATTAGCTATCTACACGCCGAACGGTATGTTTCGGATGTTGTGCGGGCTTACCAGCATAAATCGTTCGACGATTTTAAGCGCTACTATCATTCGCTGGATCTGCTGCTGATTGACGATATCCAGTTTTTTAGCGGAAAAGCAAGGACGCAGGAGGAATTTTTCTATGCTTTCAACGCGCTGATCGAGGCCAAGAAACAGGTCATCATCACCTGCGATACCTACCCAAAACAAATTTCCGGGATGGAAGACCGACTTATTTCGAGGTTTGGATGGGGGCTCACCGTGGCTGTGGAACCGCCGGAACTTGAAATGCGCGTAGCCATCCTGCTGAAAAAAGCAGAAATGGAAAATATCCATCTGGAAAACGAAGTCGCATTTTTTATCGCGAAGCACATTCGTTCCAACGTACGCGAACTGGAAGGAGCGCTCAAAAAAGTAGTCGCTTACTCACGTTTTACCGGTCACGCTATAACATTAGAGTTAACAAAAGAAGCTTTGAAAGATCTGCTTGCGGTACAGAACCGGCAAATTTCAATTGAAAATATTCAAAAAACTGTTGCTGATTATTACAAAATCAAGGTCGCCGAAATGTATTCCAAAAAGCGTACCCGCGTAATCGCGCGCCCACGCCAGGTCGCTATGGCTCTCGCCAAAGAATTGACTCAGCTTAGCCTCCCAGACATCGGCGATGCGTTCGGCGGACGCGATCATACGACTGTCCTGCATGCGTGTCGCAAAATAGAGGAATTAAAAAATACCGATCCAGTATTGACTCGGGATATCAGCGTACTTCTACAAGTACTCAGAAATTGAACAATATTTGAATAATATGTGGACAATTAATTAATATTGTCGTGAAACAAATTTCATTAACAATTTATCCACATCAATTTGATAGCTTGTACATAGAATAAATACTTTAATAACAATATGAATCAACATGGAATTTTTTGGTAATCCAAGTTAGCGGGCACACTTTATTTATTATTACTAAGGTTTAAATATGTTATTAGTACAAGCAGATAAAGATGCTATTTTGAAACCTCTCCAAGCCGTAACGGGAATCGTCGAACGCAAGCATACCCTGCCTATTTTGTCTAATGTTCTGATTGAAATCACCGAAGGGCGCCTTTCTTTTTTGGCAACCGACTTGGAAGTTCAGATAACGTCTGTGACAACAAATACCGATGTTCAACATTCTGCTGCTGTCACCATCTCAGCAAAAAAGCTGCAGGATATCCTGCGCGCTTTGCCTGATGGCGCAATAATTTCGGTTGAAACAAAGGACCGTCGGCTCCAACTTACGGCCGGAAAGAGTGCCTTCAATTTGCAAACGTTGCCCGCCGAAGATTTTCCAAAACTTGCTCTTCCGGACGGCTTTAATGCCCAGGTCAGAATTTCGCAAAAGCTGTTGAAGCATTTATTCAACCAAGTGCAGTATGCAATGGCGCAACAGGATATCCGATACTATCTGAACGGTTTGATGCTTGTTATCGAAGAAGGCAGCATAAAAGTGGTGGCCACGGATGGACATCGTTTGAGTTTGGGTGGGATCGACCTGGATCATGGGCAGGATCGTCGTGAAATTATTTTGCCACGTAAGACCGTGATCGAAATGGTAAAACTGTTGTCTGACAGCGACGAAGAGGTGCTTATTGACATTGGAAGAAATTTGGTTATGTTTTCGTTCGCTGGCATAAACTTGGTATCCAAAATAATAGAAGGCAAATTTCCGGACTATAACCGCGTAATTCCGGAAAATTATGGAAACCATATGGTGATAGACCGGCTTGCCTTACTGCAGGCATTGCAACGGGCGGCAATTCTGTCCAACGAAAGATTCCGTGGCGTGCGCTTAGTCTTGACGCAAAATAATCTTCGCATCATTTGCAGCAATACCGAGCAGGAGGAAGCGCAGGAAGAAATGGAAATCACCTATTCAGGTGACCCATTGGATATTGGTTTCAATGTCACCTATTTGCTTGATGTTCTGAATAACCTTGACAGCAAAGAAGTAGGTTGCTCGTTTGGGGACGCTAACAGTAGCTGTCTCATTACTATTCCAGGAAATAACCATTTTAAGTATGTGGTAATGCCAATGCGCATTTAGCCATGCGTCGGCACAGCTCCCAATAACGTTTCACGTGAAACCAAAGAGTTTATGATGAAAGAATATGATTCCAGTAGCATCACAGTGCTAAAAGGCCTGGATGCAGTACGCAAACGCCCCGGCATGTATATAGGCGACACCAGTGACGGCACCGGGTTACATCACATGGTTTTCGAGGTGGTGGATAACGCCATCGATGAGGCGTTGGCGGGGTATTGTGACGAAATTCGGGTCACTATTCACAGTGACAACTCGATTTCCGTCACCGATAACGGGCGCGGAATCCCGACGGATATTCACCCGGAAGAAGGCCGTTCAGCCGCAGAGGTAATTATGACGGTGCTGCATGCTGGAGGGAAATTCGATAGTAACGCTTATAAGATATCAGGTGGACTGCACGGCGTTGGTGTGTCGGTGGTCAATGCGTTGTCGGAATGGCTTCGGCTTACCATTCGCCGTGATGGCAAGGTGCATCAAATGGAATTTAGGCTAGGCGAGCCAGTCGAGCCACTAAAAGAAACCGGGCATACCGAGCGACGTGGTACCGAGGTGCATTTCATGCCGAGCGTCGAAATTTTTGGCAGCATCGAATTTCACTATGACATCTTGGCCAAACGTTTGCGAGAACTCTCGTTCTTGAACAATGGCGTCAACATCCTGCTGGTCGACCAGCGGACCGGAAAGGAAGAAAGCTTTGCTTTCAGTGGCGGTGTCAGGGGATTTGTTGAGTATGTCAATCGCAGCAAGGCCGTGCTACATCCCAATATCTTTTATGCCAGCGGCGAAAAAGACGGTATCGGCGTTGAGATCGCGATGCAGTGGAACGACAGCTACCAGGAATCGGTGCTCTGTTTTACCAATAATATTCCGCAGCGCGACGGCGGCGCCCATCTGACTGGCTTGCGCACCGCGTTGACGCGTACGCTGAACCAGTACATTGAGGCTAACGAATTGGCGAAAAAAGCCAAAGTCGAAACCACGGGCGACGATATGCGCGAAGGCTTGGCAGCGGTGTTGTCAGTCAAGGTTCCAGATCCAAAGTTTTCTTCGCAAACCAAGGATAAGCTGGTTTCGTCCGAAGTCCGGCCGGTGGTGGAGGAAATCGTCGCGCAGAAATTGGAGGAGTTCCTGCTGGAAAAGCCCGCCGACGCCAAAACTATCGTCGCCAAAATCGTCGATGCGGCCCGCGCGCGCGAAGCGGCGCGCAAAGCGCGCGATATGACGCGACGCAAGGGGGTGATGGATGGACTAGGGTTACCCGGCAAGCTGGCCGACTGCCAGGAAAAGGATCCTGCCCTATCCGAGCTTTACTTGGTGGAGGGCGACTCTGCCGGAGGGTCCGCGAAACAGGGGCGTGACCGGAAATTTCAGGCTATTCTGCCACTTAAGGGAAAGATACTGAACGTGGAAAGAGCTCGTTTTGACCGGCTGATTTCATCCCAGGAAATCGCGACTCTAATCACGGCATTAGGTACCAGCATCGGCAAGGATGAATACAACCCAGACAAATTGCGTTACCACCGCATCATACTGATGACCGACGCAGACGTGGACGGCTCACACATCCGGACCTTGTTGCTTACCTTCTTCTATCGCCAGATGCCAGAACTGGTGGAGCGCGGTCATATCTATATTGCCCAGCCGCCGCTATACAAAGTCAAGCACGGTAAGCAAGAACGCTACCTTAAAGATGAGCACGAGCTCAAGCAATACCTGCTACAGCAGGCGTTGGCCGATGCCCAGCTCTCCACCGCGGCCGGCAGTCTGCCGTTGAGCAGAGAAGCGCTGGAAGAACTCGCTAAAGAATATTTGTTGGCCGAGGCGGTAATTGAGCGGCTGAGCAGGGTGATGGATCGCGAGGTGCTGCGCTCAATGCTGAAAAGCATACATCTCGATCTTGCCGATTCGGCCGCAGCGGAGGCGGGTGCTGAGGCTTTGCGCGCTGTGTTGCCATCGCCCGAGTACCGGGTCGCCACCCACTACGATGACAAAACAGAAGGTTTTCGGCTCGTGGTTTATCGCATCTATCACGGTAATACGCTTACGACGTCGATCGATCAGGATTTTCTACAAAGCGGGGATTACGCCCAGTTGCAAAAAACCGCCAACGTATTGCAAGGCCTTCTTGGGCAAGGCGCTGTGATCAAGCGTGGAGAGCGCCAGCGTCAGGTTGCGGAATTCAGGGAGGCATTGGACTGGCTACTGGAGGAAGTTAAACAGGGATTAGCTATTCAGCGCTACAAGGGTTTGGGCGAGATGAACCCGGAACAGCTGTGGGAAACCACGATGGACCCAACGGTCCGCCGTCTGCTCAAAGTTCAGATTGAGGATGCAATCGGTGCGGACGAAATATTCACCACGTTGATGGGCGATCAAGTCGAGCCGCGCCGCGAGTTTATTGAAAACAATGCTTTGATTGCCCAGAATTTGGATATTTGAGTCTTGTCGCCACGCTCGTTTCGCGAATGAGAACCTCAAACTTCGTTGAAAGCCGCGCCAGTCATGCCTCTCGTCCGGATGTGGGATATTTTCTGCACGGTAGTGGACAACTATGGTGATATCGGAGTCAGCTGGCGACTGGCCCGCCAACTTGCCGTCGAACACAATCTGCAGGTGCGTCTCTGGGTAGACGATCTCCAAGTCTTCGCCAGAATCTGGCCGGAAATTGATCCGGCACTGTCGATACAATTCAGCCGCGGAGTCGAAATTCGGCATTGGAGTCCAGCCTTTTCCGCCGAAATCCCAGCGGATGTGGTGGTGGAAGCGTTTGGCTGCAATCTGCCGGAAAGCTATCTGGTAGCAATGGCCGCCAAAGAGCCGCACCCGGTTTGGATAAATCTGGAATACCTCAGTGCCGAGGATTGGATTGCCGGCTGTCATGGTCTCGCTTCGCCACATCCGTCGCTACCGCTCGTCAAACATTTTTTTTTCCCGGGATTCGGTTCGGCGACGGGAGGCCTTCTCGCAGAGTCAGGCTTGGCTGAAACTCGGCGCGCTTTCCAGCACGACCAAACGGCGGTCACCACGTTCTGGCTTTCGCTCGGATTACTACCTCCGGAAGCAGACGAAACCGTAACCACTTTGTTTAGTTACGGTAGCCGCCCGATAACCAGCCTCTTGGCTGCATGGGCGAGTGGCGACACCAGGGTGTTTTGCCTCGTTCCAGAGGGAAACATGCGGCAGGAGGTGGCGTCATTTTTCGGCCAGCGCGAAGCGCGCGCGGGAAGTATTTTCAGAAAAGGGGCATTAACTGTTTTTGTATTCCCTTTTTTGGAACAGGACCATTATGACCGTCTCTTGTGGGTGAGCGAGTGCAACTTCGTGCGCGGCGAGGACTCTTTTGTTCGGGCACAATGGGCGGCCCGACCGATGGTTTGGCAGATATACCCCCAGGAATGCGACGCGCACTGGCCGAAACTGCAGGCGTTTCTGGATTTGTACTGTGTCGGCCTGCCGCGGGATGCGGCTGCCGATCTCCGGCGTTTCTGGGAAAGCTGGAATCGCGGCAAGTGCGCCGGCGCAACTTGGCAGCAATACTGGCGTCACAGGAATATTTTGGAACAACACGCGCAGCAATGGGTCGACCACTGGCTTGGCCAGAACGATTTGGCAACGAATTTAGTGCATTTTTGCGAAAAAGTGCTAGAATAGCCCGTTTTTTTTCCGCATCCGAAATTTATACCGCAGGACGAAGCATGAAAACCGCACAGGAAGTACGCGCAGGCAATGTAATCATGATCGGCAATGACCCGATGGTCGTTCAGAAGGCCGAATACAACAAATCCGGCCGGAACGCATCCGTGGTCAAGATGAAACTCAAGAATCTGCTAACGGGTTCGCCGAGCGAGGCTGTGTACCGGGCGGATGACAAGTTCGAGACGGTTGTCCTTGATCGTAAGGAAGTTACCTACTCCTACTTTGCTGATCCGATGTATGTGTTCATGGACGCCGAATACAACCAGTATGAAGTGGAAAAAGACAATATGGGGGATGCCCTTAACTACCTGGAGGATGGCTTGGCCTGCGAGGTGGTTTTCTACCGGGACAAACCTATTTCCGTTGAACTGCCGAATTCTGTTGTGCGCGAGATCGTCTACACCGAACCCGCAGTCCGCGGCGATACTTCAGGCAAAGTGATGAAACCAGCCCGGATCGCTACCGGTTTTGAACTGCCTGTGGCGCTGTTCTGCGAGATTGGCGACAAGATAGAAATCGATACGCGCACGGGTGAATTCAAGCGCCGCGTAGCAGCCTGACGACGGAAGGTAATTCGCCGAAAGGCGCATGGACCGGAATTACCGGCTCATGCGCCTTTTTTATTTATGGCAAGAAGACAAGCTGTTCTGGGGGTGGCACAAGTATCAGGTTGCTGGCACCAGCTGCTCGATAAAACCGCATTCTTTTTGTGGACAGACTTTTTCTGTGCCGCGACGCTTGGTCGTCTTGAGCGTCAGGATGGGCCAACCGCACTTCGGGCAGGGCTCGTTGAGAGGGGGATTCCAGACTGCATATTTGCATTTAGGATAAGCACCGCAGGAATAGAACAGTTTGCCATAGCGGCTCTTGCGTTCGATCAGGGTGGCCTGCTTGCACTCGGGGCAAGTTACCCCGGTGTCCTTGGGTTTTTCCAGGGGTTCGATGAATTTGCACTTGGGATAGCCGGTGCATCCAATGAACCGGCCGTAGGGGCCGGTTTTTATGACAAGTGCGCTATTGCAGAGGGGACAAGTGCGGCCTTCGACGATTTCGGCCTCCTCCGGCGCCGCACTGTCGCCATCCAGGTTGCGTGTGTAGTCGCAATCCGGATAGCCGGTGCACCCAATAAATTTGCCGCGTTTGCCGAGCCGGATTGCAATGGGCTTGCCGCATTTCGGGCAGGCTTCGTCCAGCAGTTCTTGAGTAACGTTTTTGCGTTCGACGTTCTTTTTCTCTTCCACCTGGTGCGAAAACCCCTTCCAGAAATCGCTCAGCACGGGGATCCATTCCCGCTTGCCGGTGGATATCTGATCAAGCTGGTCTTCCAGCTTGGCAGTGAAGTCGTAGTCCACGTACCGGGTGAAATGCTCGGTCAGGAATTTGTTGACTACCTCGCCAACGTCGGTGGGCACGAAGCGTTTTTTGTCGAGCACCACGTAATCGCGGGCCTGGAGAGTGCTGATGATGCTGGCATAGGTGGAGGGCCTGCCGATGCCGTACTCCTCCAACGCTTTGACCAGGCTGGCTTCGGAATAGCGGGGCGGGGGTTGGGTGAAGTGCTGCTCGCCGTAGAGCTTGTCGATTGGCACCTGTTCACCGACTTCCAGCAAAGGCAGCTTCGCTTCGCCCTCCTCTTCCCGGTCATCTTCGCCTTCCTGATATACGGCGATGAAACCGGCGAAAACCAGCACCTGGCCGCTGGCACGGAACAGATTTTCCTCGCTGCCGACGCTTAAATCCAGGCTCACCAGATTGAACTTGGCCGGGCTCATCTGGCACGCCAGGGTGCGCTTCCAGATCATTTCGTACAGCCTGACCTGATCTGCAGTCAGATAATCGCGCACGCTTTGCGGCGTGCGCAGGATCGACGTGGGGCGAATCGCTTCGTGCGCTTCCTGGGCGTTTTTCGACTTGTTCTTGTAGGCAATCGCTGTCTTGGGCAGATAGGCGGCATCGAAGTTGGCGCCAATATAGCCGCGGATCTCTTCCAGCGCCTCATTGGCGAGGTTGACCGAATCGGTGCGCATGTAA
This sequence comes from Pseudomonadota bacterium, assembly GCA_040752115.1. Classification (GTDB taxonomy): domain Bacteria; phylum Pseudomonadota; class Gammaproteobacteria; order Burkholderiales; family Sulfuricellaceae; genus JBFMFB01. Next base: position 12,382 of record JBFMFB010000002.1, read on the forward strand.
GTAATCAAACCTTCTGTGGCACCGCCGATGTCTACGCCTTCGTACAACTGTTGGGCGACCTTCATGGTGCGGTCGGTGGAGAAGCCGAGCTTGCGCACTGCTTCCTGTTGCAGCGTGGAAGTGGTGAACGGTGCCGCGGGTTGACGCTGCTTGCTTTTCTTCTCGACTTTGACGACAGTCGCTTTATTCCCACTTTGTTGTGCCAGAAATTTGAGAATTTCATCCTGCTGCGCAGCGTTGCCGATGCTGAATTGGGTCAGTTTTTCGCCCCGGTACTGGAACAGCTTGGCGCCAAATTTTTGACCTCCCTTGTGGCTGTCGAGATGAATGCTCCAGTACTCCTGGGTCTTGAACGCCTTGATTTCGTTTTCGCGCTCGACAATCAGGCGCAGCGCAGGGCTTTGTACTCGTCCGGCAGACAGGCCGCGACGTATCTTTCGCCACAGAAGCGGGGAAAGATTGAAACCGACCAAATAATCCAGCGCCCGTCTTGCCTGTTGGGCATTGACCAAGGGCAAGGAGATATCGCGCGGCTCTGCCACTGCGGCCTGGACTGCGGATTGGGTAATTTCATGAAATACCACGCGTTTTATGCTTTTGTTTTTGGGCAGTTTTTTTGATTTCAGGATCTCAGCGAGATGCCAGGCGATCGCCTCCCCCTCGCGGTCCGGGTCAGTCGCCAGGAAGATGGAATCCGCCGCCTTTGCCGCTTTGGCGATCGCCTCCACGTGCTTGACGTTGCGCTCGATGAGCTCGTACTTCATGGCAAAGTCATGCGCAGTGTCCACGGCCCCCTGTTTTGGCACCAAATCGCGGACATGGCCGTAAGAGGCAAGAATTTCGAAATCATTGCCAAGATATTTTTTTAGCGTCTTGGCTTTGGAGGGGGATTCGACGATCAGCAGAGAGGAAGCCATAAGGTATGGAAACTATTAGGTGGAGCACATTGTTGATTAACGGGAGAAAGCCGCCGCGGAAACGCGGCGCGGTCGGGCAGGAAATATCAGTGCATTTGCTGAGCGCTGTCGCCGAACAGCTGGTCTTCCAGAAATAGGTACTCCTGTGCTTGGCCCTGACTCCACAGCACGATGAGGACGATCCATTTGACTTGCTCCAGCGACACGTCCTGATCATTCAAGGCCATGACGCGGTCAATCACCCATTCGCGCTGGACCGGCTTAAGTATCCCCGACCCTTCCAAGAAGGCGAGAAAACCCCGGCTCTCCATATTGATTTTTTTCAGCTCATTTTCCGCATAGCAGCGCACTGAGCGACTCTCCGCCAGGCTTGCCGGATATGGGTTTTGGTAGAGGCTCTCCAGACCGCTCAGCCAATCGAAGGCAAGGTCAATCTCGGCGCTGTCAAAACCTGCTGCAGAAAGCTCGCGCTCGAGCGTGCCGTGATCCGGATGGAGATCCGCTTCAAAATAGTTTTCAAAAAGATAGACTAAAACATCAAACATGGGTGCTTTCATTCTCTGGCGTGTGCTGGGCGCTCAGTGTCTTCCGTACAGTCCCTTGCGTTCGGGATGCGCGGTTGTGATTATTACCCTAGCTGACGCGCTGGTACAGGCCGCCTGGCAGGCTTGCGATGCGGCCTTCCAGCTCCATTTTTAACAGCATGGCGCAAACAGTTTCGGCCGTCAAGCCGCACTCCGCGGAGAGGGAATCGATGTCGCGCGCCTCGTGGCCAAGGCTGGTAAGCAGCCGAATTTCTTCGGTTGTAGCACTATCCGCAGCTGGGACAGGCTTGACACCGCTAACCGAAATCCCCATGTCTTCCAGAATTTCCTGCGCGCTTTCCACCAGCTTGGCGCCTTGCTTGATCAGCGCATGACACCCTTTCGACAACGGAGAATGGATCGATCCCGGGATGGCGAACACCTCCCTGCCCTGTTCTGCCGCTAGCCGCGCCGTGATCAGGGAGCCACTCTGCAATGCGGCTTCAACCACCAGGCAACCGCGCGACAATCCGCTGATGATGCGATTGCGCCGGGGGAAATTTTCCGCTTTCGACGGCGTTCCCAGCGGCAACTCGGAAACCAGCGCGCCGCACTCGGCGAGCTCGTGCGCCAAAGCGCGGTGCCGGGAAGGATAAACGATATCAAGACCTGTACCGACGACGGCGATGCTGCTGGCTGCTCCGGCCAACCCGCCACGGTGGGCGGCGCCGTCAATTCCCAGAGCCAGTCCGCTCACGATGCACAGCCCGCTATCGCTTAGGTGCCTGGCGAATATTTCCGCGTTTTTTACTCCCTGCGGCGTGGCGTTGCGGCTGCCGACGACAGCCAGCGCGGGCCGGCTCAGCAGCTCACGGCGGCCCTTGAGATACAGCAGCGGCGGCGGATCCGGAATCTCTAGCAGGGCGCGCGGATAGTCGGCGTCGGCCAGGGTGATCAGATGGTTGGCCGGGTCTTCGATCCACTCCAGGAACGGCGCGACGGTCGCCGGCTCGAAGCCTTGGCTGATGGCGCGGGCGACGGGCTCGCGCACCACTTGGCGCAGTGCGCCGTAGCCTGCGCTGAAAATGTGGATCGGCTCGCCGAAAGCGCGCAGCAAGCAACGGAAGGACTCACCTCCCAGTCCGGGAATCAAGGCAAGCGCGACCCAGGAGGCGGTATCAGGATGGATGCTCAAGGGTTCCTGGCCACGTCCAGCAAATAGACCGGGCGAGAAACTTGCATTACCAACGCATAGGAAACCCGATCGAAAACGCGATAGACGAAAATCAGGCCGGTACGTGTGTCGGGCAGGTTGACTCCTTCCTTGGTGGTTTGGCCCTTGCGATAGACCGCCAGAACGTGCCCCTCCTCCAGGCTGTCCCGGCGGCCCTTGTTGAGAACCACCGTAGCGTATTGCCCCACCTCCGCCACACCCTCATATGCAGAAATCACCCGTCCGCTGATGGAATGCTCCGGCGCGTGAGGAATGTATTTGAAAACCTCCGTTTCGGCCGCAGGAACCAACCGGTCCCTGAAATTAACTTCCTTGGCAGCCTTGGTGATCAAGATGGTTTGGGGATTGCCGGACTCAACCGTGCGGGCTTCCCCAATGTATTCCGCCTCATGGCCTAGGACCTCGCCGCTATCGGGATCGGCAAGCACTTTCCCGGGGCGGACAATCTTCCAGCTGGATGCCCTGGTTTCTTCCGGGGCGACCGCATAGGCTTTGTCTCCGGCACCCATCACAACCCGGCCTTCTTCTTCCGCCGCGACAATGAAGGGAGCCATACTCAAGGCATCTTCTTCGAGCACCAGCGGCTGACTAAGAAACGGGCCGATCGCGGCAGGGGGAATGCTGGGAACTGCCTGTGTTTCCATTGCTTCAGTGCGGACTTTCGGCGTGAGCTTTTCGGCGGGAAGCGAAGCGTCGGCCATTTCTTTCTTGACCAATCGCAGTTGCGGGGAGTCACCGGTGGTATCCAGCACGATCAGGTCGCCAGGGTAAATCAGATGAGGGTTCCTGATCTGCTCCCGGTTCATTTTCCAGATTTCCGGCCACCGCCAAGGTTCTTTGAGGAAGCGGCCGGAAATGCCCCAAAGGGTATCGCCTTTAACGACGATATATTGCGCAGGAGGGTCATCCTGCAACCGAAGCTCGTCTGCCAGTGCCGGCCAAGAAAGTAGGCCGGGAACGAAAAGCAAAGCTATAATATTTTTGCGCATGGATTGCTCCCAGCGATGAAAGAAACTTTTTATCGCGATCGATACCTAACCGCTCCAAAACAAACTGCGAGCGGCAAATGGCTCAAGGTTTGGATTAAATTCTGCAGGTAATTGATTAACTACGCAAGTTTTTATGTCTATTTTGAAGATTTTGCGCTATCCCGACGAACGGCTTCACACCGTTGCCTCGCCGGTAGCCGAAGTAAACGCCGAAATCCGCAAATTGATCGATAACATGGCGCAAACCATGTATGCGGCGCCCGGAATCGGGTTGGCTGCGACCCAGGTCAATGTGCACAAGCAGGTGATCGTGATCGACATTTCGGAAGCGCGCAACCAGTTGCTGGCGCTGGTCAATCCACGCATCATTGCCAGCGACGGAATGGCGGAGCACGAGGAAGGCTGCCTGTCGGTGCCGGGCATTTACGAAAAGGTCAGCCGCGCCGAACGCATCTCAATCGAAGCGCTGGATCGCGACGGGAAGCCGTATTCCCTCGATGCAGAAGGCCTGCTGGCGGTATGCATCCAGCACGAAATGGACCACCTGCGGGGCAAGGTGTTTGTCGAATACCTTTCCCAGCTCAAGCAGACGCGCATCCGGCACAAGATGAAGAAGCTGATGCGCGAGACCATGTAGGTGGCGATGCGGCTGATTTTCGCGGGGACGCCCGAGTTTGCCAGCCGTGCGCTGGCTGCCTTGATCGAGGCTGGTCATGAAATCGTGTTGGTGCTCACTCAGCCGGACCGTCCTGCCGGGCGTGGGATGAAGTTCGTTGCCAGTCCGGTCAAGCAACTCGCCTTGCTACGCGGTCTCCCGGTGCTCCAACCAGCCACCCTGAAAACCCCGGAAATACAGTCACAACTTGCTTTAGCCGGCGCAGATGCAATGATCGTGGCGGCCTACGGCCTGATTCTGCCGGTGGCGGTACTCAAGATTCCCCGCTTCGGCTGTCTGAACATTCATGCGTCGCTCCTGCCGCGCTGGCGCGGGGCGGCACCGATCCAGCGCGCACTGCTGGCCGGTGATCACGAAACCGGCATCACCATTATGCAGATGGACGAGGGGCTGGATACCGGCCTCATGCTACTGCGGCGGGCCATCCCCATTGCCGGGGACGACACCGCACAAACCCTGCATGACAAGCTGGCGGATCTCGGCGCGGAAGCGATCGTGATCGCCCTTGCGCACTTGGAAAAGGGCGATTTGAGCGCCCAACCCCAGGACGAAGCGAGCGCAAACTACGCAGCCAAGCTGAACAAGGCAGAGGCCTCGCTTGATTGGCGCAAGCCGGCCGTAGAGTTGGAGCGGGCGGTACGGGCGTACAATCCGTATCCTGTGGCGCAAACCACGTTCAACGGCGAAACCTGGCGCATCTGGCGGGCGCAGGTCGCGGAGGGAAGCGTCGGCGCGCCGGGCGAGATCGTGCGGGCAGACCGGGAAGGTATTTTGGTCGCCTGCGGCACGAAAGCGCTGTTGCTGCAGGAAATGCAAAAACCAGGGGGCAAGCGGCTGGCTGTGGCGCAGCTGCTGCCGGGCAATCCCTTCAAGGAAGGGGACCGGTTCGGGAGTTGAATTTCCGTCGGCAACCCACATTTAAAGGATTGCCGGCGACCGCCGGGTTTGAAAGGTTTCGGGAGAGGACAGCAAGATGTTTGGCAACTGGCTTAAAACAGCAATTCTGATGGCCGCGATCGTAGCGTTGTTTGGCGCTATCGGCGCCGCTCTGGGAGGCGCATCCGGCATGCTGATCGCGCTTCTGTTTGCAGGGGCGATGAACATTTGGGCTTACTGGTATTCCGATTCCATGGTGCTCAAAATGTACAACGCCCAGGAGGTGGATGAAACCACGGCGCCGCAGTTTTACAGCATGATCCGCGACCTGTCGCAACGCGCCGGCTTGCCGATGCCGCGGGTGTACCTGATCGACGAGGCTCAGCCCAACGCCTTCGCCACCGGGCGCGACCCGGAGCACGCGGCGGTGGCGGCCACGACCGGCATCATGCGCATTCTGTCGGAGCGCGAGCTGCGGGGGGTGATGGCGCACGAACTGGCCCACGTCAAACACCGCGATACCCTGATTTCCACTATTTCGGCGACTATCGCCGGCGCGATTTCCTCGATCGCCCAGTTTGGCATGCTGTTCGGCGGGGGCCACAACGCCGAGGGCGAGCGCAACGTGCATCCGGTGGTGGCAATCCTGATTATGATCGTCGCGCCGATTGCGGCAGCCTTGATCCAGATGGCAATCTCCCGCTCGCGCGAGTTCGAGGCCGACCGCGGCGGTGCGGAAATTTCCGGCGATCCCGGTGCGCTGGCAACCGCGCTGGACAAGATTCACCGCTATGCCCAGGGACTGCCGCTGGCAACCGCCGAACAGCACCCGGAAACGGCGCAGATGATGATCATCAACCCCTTGTCGGGGGGCAGTTTGAGCGGTCTGTTCAGCACCCATCCGGCAACCGAGGAGCGAATCGCGCGCCTGATGGCCATGGTGCGCGGCATTGCTTGACCCCCAGCGCCTCGCCGCGCATGCCGTCGCCCGGGTGCTGGGGGGGCGCAACCTCTCGCAGGTGCTGGCCGCGACCTTTACCCGCCACGCCGCCCTTCCACCGCAGCAGCGCGCCCTGCTGCAGGATCTCTGCTACGGCACCTTGCGTCATTACGGAAGGCTCTCCGCCGTGCTTGGGCTGCTGCTGCGAAAGCCACCGAAGGACGAGGAGGTGCGCTGCCTGCTGCTGGTGGCCCTGTATCAGCTGCAATATACCCAAGCGGCGCCCCACTCCGTTGTGGACAACGCGGTGAGTGCTGTCCATGCGCTCAAGAAATCTTCTGCAAAAGGCCTGGTCAACGCCGTGCTGCGCAATTTCCTGCGCGGTCGCGACGCGCTCCAGGAACAGACTTCCGCAGCCAGCGATGAAGCTCGCTATTCCTATCCCGCATGGTGGATCGACAAGCTGCGCCAGCAATATCCCACCGACTGGGCGGCGATTCTCGAGGCTGGCAATCGTCATCCGCCCATGGCGCTGCGGATCAACCAGCGCCACACCAGCGTGCAAGCGTATCTCGATATGCTGGGGGAGCGTGGTATCGCGGCGCGGGCGGCGGGCGAAACGGGCGTGATCCTGGCGCGCCCTTGCGGGGTGGACGAACTCCCCGGCTTCCGCGACGGTCTGGTATCGGTACAGGATATCGGCGCCCAATACGCTGCGCCGCTGCTCGATGTACGTGACGGCATGCGGGTGCTCGACGCCTGCGCGGCGCCGGGAGGCAAAACAGCTCACCTGCTGGAGTGTGCCGGGGTCGAGCTGACTGCGTTGGACAGCGATACGCAGCGACTGGAAAAGGTGGAACAAAATCTGCAGCGGCTGCAGCTACAGGCATGCTGTGTAGTCGGGGATGCGGCCCGGCCCGGGGGCTGGTGGGACGGAAAGCCTTTCGACCGGATTCTGGCGGACGTGCCTTGCAGCGCTTCCGGCGTGGTAAGGCGGCATCCCGACATCAAATGGCTGCGGCGCGAGCCGGACATCGCGCAGTTTGCCGCCCAGCAGGCGCGGATGCTGGAAGCGTTGTGGCGCTGCCTGGCCAGAGATGGTAAATTGCTGTACGCGACTTGCTCCGTTTTTGGCGAGGAGAACCACCTGCAAATCGCCGCTTTTCTGGCGCGGCACCCGGACGCCAGCCTGCTGCCGCTGCCCGGACTGTCCGAACAAGACCTACAACTGTTGCCGGATGAAAATCACGACGGATTTTATTACGCCCTGCTGGCCAGGAATTAGCGCCAGGGCGCTGCGCGTGTTCGTGGCGGCGCTGGGCCTGCTGCTCGCCGAGGCAGTCTGGGCGGACGGCATCCAGGTCAAATCGGCCGATCTCGCCTTGGTGGACGAGGTCTATCAGGTTTCCGCCGAATTCGATCTCAGTTTCAGCCAGCCCCTGGAAGACGCCCTGAACAAGGGTGTCCCCCTCAACTTCGTGGTGGAGTTCGAGCTGACCCGGCCGCGGTTCTACTGGTTCGACGAGACCATCGCCAGCGTGCGGCAGAACATCCGCGTCAGCTACCACGCCCTTACGCGCCAATACTGGCTCAACGCCAACACCACGCAAAAAAACTTTGGCAGCCTGAATGAAGTCAAGCGCGAGTTGAGCCGCCTGCGCGACTGGCAGGTGGTGGATCGCAGCTTGCTGAAAAAGCGCCTCGGCTACGAGGCGGCGCTGCGCATGAAACTGGATCTGTCCCAGCTGCCCAAGCCCTTGCAAGTGAACGCGCTCGCTTCCAAGGAATGGAGCATGGAATCGGAGTGGCATCGGTGGAAACTCTCGCCGTGATCCGGGATAGCGGGCCACACCGATGAAATACATCGTTTTTCTGGGCATGACGCTGGGTGCGGTGCTGCTGTTCCTGCTGTCCCGCGCGAGCGCCAACACTGCCGCTTTTGCGCAGCATTACACCCTCCTGCTGGTGCTGAACATCGGGCTGGTGGCGGGCCTGATGCTGCTCATTGCCTACCAGTTGTGGTACTTGCGGCGCAAACTCAGGGCACGGTTGTTCGGCGCGAAGCTGACGCTGCGCTTGCTGTGGATGTTTGCGCTGATGGCGGTACTGCCCGGGGTACTGGTGTACGGCGTGTCGGTACAATTCCTCAACAAGAGCATCGAATCCTGGTTTGACGTGCGGGTGGACAACGCGCTGGAGGGGGGCTTGAGCCTTGGCCAGTCCGCGCTGGACAACCTCTTGCAGGATCTGGTCAGGAAGGGGGAAACGATGGCACAGTCCTTGTCGGACAGCCCCACCAGCCAGCATTTGGGCCAGCTCAACAGCCTGCGCGAGCAGGCGGGCGTGCAGGAGGCCTCGCTGTTCAGCCCGCGCGGCAAGGTCATCGCCTTCTCCAGCAGCGAACAGGCGAGCTTTCTGCCCGACATGCTGAGTGCGCCCGTGCTCCGCCAGGTGCGCCAGCAGCAGCCGTTCAGCCGGATCGAGTCGCTGCCTGGCAAGGGACTGTTTCTTCGAGTGGCGGTGCCGGTCAATGTGCTCAGCCTGAACGAAGACTTGCGGGTGCTGCAGCTGCTGCAGCCAGTGCCGAAGCGCCTGAGCCAGGACGCGGAGACGGTGCAGGCGGTGTACCGCGACTATCAGGAACTGTCTTTCTCGCGCCTGGGCCTGAAGCGCATCTACGGGTTGACGCTGACTCTGACCCTGCTGTTGGCGTTGCTGTCGGCAATCTCCTTAGCGTTCGTGCTGAGCGAGCGACTTTCCGCGCCGCTCGGCCTGCTGGCGGAGAGCACCCGGGCCATCGCCAAAGGGGACTTCACCCAGATGCATCCGGTGCAGAGCCGGGACGAGCTCGGGGCGCTGATGCAGTCGTTCAACCGCATGACCCGTCAATTGGCCGAAACCCGTGCGGTGGCCGAGAAAAACCACCAGCAGCTGGAAACGGCCAAGGCCTATCTGGAGAGCATCCTTGCGCACCTGTCCTCGGGTGTGTTGACTTTCGACGAGCGGTTCTGTCTGCGGGCAGTGAATCCCAGCGCGGTCGGCGTGCTTGGCATGGACCTGCTTTCCCTGCGCGGCCTGAGTCTGTCCGACTGGGGTTTGCGGGAGGCCGGCCTGCAGGCATTTGCCCAGATGGTGGCGGAGCGGTTCCGGCAGGAGGGCAATCGCGAATGGCAGCAGCAGCTCGAATATGCCGGCAAGGCCGGCAGCCGGACCCTGCTGGTGCGCGGTACGTATCTGGTGGCCGGCGAGGAGCGCGGTTACGTGGTGGTGTTTGACGATGTTACCGATCTTATCCAGGCGCAGCGGGATGCCGCCTGGGGTGAGGTGGCACGGCGCCTGGCGCATGAAATCAAGAACCCTCTCACGCCCATCCAGCTTTCCGCCGAACGGCTGGAGCACAAGCTGGCTGATAAGCTGGATGAGGCGGACGCCGATGTGTTGCAACGCGCGACGCACACCATCGTTAATCAGGTGGCGGCGATGAAGAGCATGGTGGACGCGTTCGGCGAATATGCACGCGCGCCCCAGCTCAATTTGCAAAGCCTTGACCTCAACCGCCTGGCGCGGGAAGTGCTGGCGTTGTACGAACCATCCGGCATTGAAATCCGCCTCGATCTGGCGCCGCAGTTGCCCCAAGTGATGGGGGATGCGACGCTGTTGCGCCAGGTCATGCACAACTTGCTGCAGAACGCGCAGGATGCACTGGCCGGGGTGGCGCAGCCGCTGATCCGGGTATGCACGGAGGCGGACGAGAAATGGGTGAAGCTGAGCATCTCGGACAACGGCTGCGGTTTTCCCGAACATCTCATGGCGCGCCTGTTCGAGCCCTACGTCACCACCAAGCAAAAAGGGACCGGGCTGGGGCTAGCGATCGTCAAGAAAATCGTGGAGGAACACCAGGGCACGATCCAGGTGGAAAATATCCAGCCGCAGGGGGCGTGCGTCACCGTACTGCTGCCGTACGAGAAGGTGGTTTGAAATGAGTGCGAATCAGATTCTGGTAGTCGACGACGAAGCCGGCATCCGCGAATTGCTGCGCGAGATTCTGCAGGACGAGGGCTACCAGGTGCGGTTGGCGGAGAATGCCGGCGAAGCCCGAGCGGTCCGCAACCAGGGGAGGCCGGATTTGGTGTTGTTGGATATCTGGATGCCCGACAGCGACGGCATTACTCTGCTCAGGGAATGGGCCAGCTCCGGCCAGCTGACCATGCCGGTGGTGATGATGTCCGGTCACGCCACGATCGATACTGCGGTAGAGGCGACCCGCATCGGCGCGTTCGATTTTTTGGAAAAGCCGGTCGCGCTGCAGAAGCTGCTGGCTACCGTCAAGCGCGCCCTGAAACGGGGCGAGGCAGAATTTCAGGCCGGAATCGGTTTGTCCAGCTTGGGCAGAAGTCCGCTAATTGGCGACCTGGAAAGGCGTCTGGAACAAGTCGCCAACCTGGGCACGCCGGTGCTGCTGGTGGGCGAAAACGGGAGCGGCGCGGAACAGTGCGCGCGCTTCTTGCACCAGCCTCACACGCCGTGGGTCGCACCGGAAGAAACGGGCTGGCTGGTGGAGAATCCGCTGGAGATTCTCGAACGGGCGCGCGATGGGTTGCTGTTCCTGTCGGAGATCGGCACGCTTAGCAAGATGGAGCAAAAAGGGCTGGTATTGCTGCTAGGGAAGCTCGAAAAATACAACGTGCGGCTTGTGTGTGCCTCCGCCGGGCGGCTACCGGCAGAGGCGGCGCAGGGTGGATTCGATGCGGGACTGTTCCATGCCTTGAGCGGCCTGACCATCGGCATTCCCGCGTTGCGCGACCATTGCGAGGACATCCCCGATCTTGCCAGCCGCATGCTGGCGCAATACGTCGAAACAGGCGAGGCGCCACACCGGCATTTCAGCGTGGCGGCACTCAATGCCCTGCGTAACGAAAAGTGGCCAGGCAACCTTCCCCAGCTCGCTGCCGTCGTAAAGACCCTGGCGCTTACCAGCCTCAACGAGGAAATCACGGTCGAGGACGTAAATCGCGTGCTATCGCTGTTCTCCACGGCACCCGTTGCAGCGGCGCCGCCGTTGCCGCTCGATCAGCCGCTACGCGAAGCCCGTGATGCGTTTGAACGGTTGTATCTCGAGCACCATATCGCGATGGCGGGCGGCAACATGAGCAAAGTGGCGGAAGCGGTCGGACTGGAGCGCACCCACCTCTATCGTAAGCTGAAACAGTTGGGCGTCAGATTCGCCAAAAAGGAATAGCTCGCCCCTTTCGTCGACCAGTCAATGCAACGGGGACTGGATGATGATGGGTGTTTCCTGGCGATCGAAAATCACAAACCCGGAAAGATCCCCGCCCATTTGCACCATGTTGGCCATGCGCTGAAGGTAAACATCGGCTTCCTCCGCGCTGGGCAGGGACGTGCCGCGGCTGCCCAGGCTGGAAATGAGCACGAAATCCCACCCCCGGCTGACCGAATCCGCCTCGGCCACCAGCTTGTCGAATTTCAGGACCTTGGACAGCACCTTGTCGGTGCACATTACCGGCGTCAGGGCGCCTCTTTCGCCGCCATCGCCTGGGGTGCCCTCGCGGGCGTCGGCTTTGACGAACACAAGCAGCAGGCGCTGTTGTTTGTTTTCGGCAAGCCCAATGTTGACTAGATCTTTGAATGAAGTGATTTGCATATTGGGTGATCCCCGATAGTCATAAAGTTCCTTACGCCCTTGCTAGTGAGCGCGTTCCCAGTTTGGTCCGATGCCGACGTCCACCGCCAGCGGCACGTCCAGCTCCGCGACGCCGCACATCAGCTCCGGCAGGGTTTGCCTGACCGCTTCCAGCTCGTCATCGGGCACCTCCAGCACCAGTTCGTCATGCACCTGCATGATGATCCGGCTTTTCAGACGGTTATTCTCCAGCCAGCGATGAACCGCGATCATGGCAAGCTTGATCAGGTCGGCGGCGGTTCCCTGCATCGGCGCATTGATTGCCGCGCGCTCGGCAGCCTGGCGACGTACGCTGCTGCCACTGTTGATTTCTGCCAGCCATAGCCGGCGCCCGAACACGGTTTCCACGTAGCCCTGGTTTTTAGCCGCCTCGCGGGTGCGCCGCATGTATTCCGCCACCCCCGGATAGCGGGCGAAATAGCGATCCATGTAGGCTTGGGCGGCGGCGCGTCCGATCCCGAGCTGGCTAGCCAGGCCGAAGGAGGACATACCGTAGATCAGGCCGAAATTGATCACTTTGGCATAACGGCGCTGCTCAGGGCTGACCTCGGCTGGCGCTGCCCCGAAAATCTCGGCGGCGGTGGCCTGATGGATATCCTCCCCCTGAGCAAACGCCCGGCGCAGGTTTTCATCGTGTGATAGATGGGCCATGATGCGCAGCTCGATCTGGGAATAGTCGGCGGCGACAAGCCGGCAGCCCGGGGGGGCGATGAAAGCCTCGCGGATGCGGCGCCCTTCCGGAGTGCGCACGGGGATATTCTGCAGGTTGGGGTCTGAACTCGCCAGCCGCCCGGTGACCGCCACCGCCTGGTTATAGCTGGTGTGGACGCGGCCAGTGGCAGGATCCACCATGCGCGGCAGCTTGTCCGTGTAGGTGGATTTGAGTTTGGCGAGAGAACGGTAATCCAGCAGGATCTTCGGCAAGGGGTAATCCAGTGCCAGTTGCTGCAGCACGTCCTCGTCGGTGGAGGGCGCGCCGCCAGGCGTTTTTTTCTTTACCGGTAGATGCAGGCGGTCGAACAGGATTTCTTGAATCTGCTTGGGGGAGTTGAGGTTGAACGGTTGGCCGGCGAGCCGGTGGGCTTCCTCTTCCAGCAGCAGCATTTTCTTTCCCAGTTCGTGGCTTTGTGCTGCCAGCAGTTCGCAATCCAGCAGCACCCCGTAGCGTTCCACGTGAAACAGCACTTCGAGCAGCGGCATTTCGATGTATCGGTAGACATATTTCAGCTTATCGTCCTGCTCGATCCGGGGGCAAAGATGGCGATGCAGCAGCAGCGTAACATCGGCATCTTCGGCGGCATAGCGGGTGGCTATATCCACCGACACCTCATCGAAGCCGATCTGCTTGGCCCCCTTGCCGGCAACCTCGGCGTAGGTCAGGGTCGTGACGCCAAGGTGGCGCCGAGCCATGGAGTCCATGTCATGCGGTTTGTGGCTTTCCAGCACATAAGATTGCAGCAGCGTATCGTGGGCGATACCGTTCAAGGCGATGGCGTGGTTGGCGAACACATGCTTGTCATATTTGAGATTCTGCCCAACTTTGGCTCTGCCGCGGTTTTCCAGCCACGGCTTGAGCCGTTCCAGCACGGTTTCCGTTCGTAGTTGCCGGGGTGCGCCAGGATAGCGATGCGTCAAAGGAATGTACGCGGCTTCGTGGCTATCCACAGCCAGGGAAATACCGACCAGCCGTGCCAGCATCGGGTCGAGGTTGGTGGTTTCGGTGTCGACGCTGACCAAGTCGGCGTGCGCGAGCTTGTCCAGCCAGCGGCTGAAGTCGGCTTCGGTCAGGAGGGTTTCGTAGATTTTTTCCGGCACCGGCCCGGTTGCCGCGATCGGGCCCGGTTCGTTTTCTATTGCCAGTTCGCGCCGCCAGGCGCGGAATTCGAAGCGATCGAACAGTTCCGCCAGCTTTTCCCGTTTGGTGGGCTGCGGGGCGAGGTCGGCGATCGTCACCGGCAGCCCAACATTGCGCTCAATGGTGAGCAGCCGATACGCCGTTGGCAGCCAGTCGAGGGCCTCGCGCAGATTTTCCCCCACGGCACCGCCGATTTCGCCGGCATGAGCCATCAGGTTGTCCAGGGTTTGGTACTGAGCGAGCAGCTTGACGGCCGTTTTCGGCCCGATTTTTTCCACGCCCGGAATGTTGTCCGATGTGTCGCCGATCAGAGCAAGATAATCCACCATCCGCTCGGCCGGTACGCCAAACTTGCCCAATACGGCCGACTCGTCCAGGTGTTCGTTGGTCATGGTGTTGACGAGCTCGACATGAGGGCCGACGAGTTGCGCGATGTCCTTGTCGCCGGTGGAGATGATGGTGCGCATTCCTGCCTCTTCGGCCTGGCGGGCAAGCGTGCCGATTACGTCGTCCGCCTCCACGCCATCCACCACCAGCAACGGCCAGCCCATCGCACGGATGGCTTCATGCAGCGGCTCGATCTGGGCCGCCAGATCCGGCGGCATGGGCGGCCGATGCGCCTTGTATTGCGGATACAGCTCGTCGCGGAAAGTTTTACCTTTTGCGTCAAACACGCACGCGCTATAATCGGCGCTGTAATCCTGGTGCAGCCGGCGCAGCATGTTGAGCACGCCGTAAATTGCGCCGGTCGGCTCGTTGTGCCTGTTGCGCAAATCCGGCAAGGCGTGGAAGGCGCGATAAAGGTAGGAAGAAGCGTCAACCAACAGCAACGTTTTTGTCTGTTTCTGATCCATTTAAAAAGCAAATTATGAGCGCTTCAAAAAAACTTCCCCGGATCGTTGACCCGGACTTGATCGCGCAGGCACATTCGGCGCGGGAATCCTGGCGCGTGTTCGAGATTATGGCAGAATTCGTCGAATCTACGGAGCGCCTTTCCGCGATTCGCCCGGCGGTGAGCATCTTCGGCAGCGCGCGCACCGCGCCCGACCATCCGTATTATGCCTTAACCGAGCAGATTGCCCGACAGCTGTCCGATGCAGGCTTTAGCGTAATTTCCGGCGGCGGTCCCGGCATCATGGAGGCGGCGAATAAGGGCGCCTATTTCGGCGCCTCGCCCAGCGTCGGCTTGAACATTCAGTTGCCTCACGAACAGCACTCCAACCCCTATCAGGACATCAGCCAAACGTTTCGCCACTTTTTTGCGCGCAAAGTGATGTTCGTGAAATTCGCGACCGCATACGTTGTGATGCCGGGTGGCTTTGGTACCATGGACGAGCTGATGGAAGCGCTGACGCTGGTGCAGACCGGCAAGACGCGCAAGATCCCCATCATCCTGGTGCACGAGCCGTTCTGGCGCGACTTGATCGGCTGGTTCAAGAACACACTGGCTACCGAAGGGATGATTGATCCGCAGGATATGGATCTGATCCACGTGATCAATGAGCCGAAAGCCGTGGTGGACGCAATTTTCAAGCATTACGAAACCCGCGGTTTCGAGCCCTCGGCGGCGGAACGGGAAATCCAGCTCAGCCTTTAACCCTATCTGTTAGAATCCCGGAAACCTGTCTCTATTAAAGGAAACACCGTGCGCCGCCTTGCTCCGCTGTTGCTGCTTTGTATTTTCCCATTGGCGTGGGCGGCGGACGATGCTCCGCCCAAGGATTTGCAACCGCTGCCCGAGCCGCCCCCTCCGCCTCCCGGCTATGAACCCAGCCCATCGCTGGAGCCGCAGGTAACCATCATCAAGCGCGGCGAAGAAACGGTGGAAGAGTACCGCATCAATGGCAGGCTCTACATGCTGAAAGTCACGCCGGCCCATGGCACGCCGTATTATCTGGTGGACGATCGTGGCGATGGCAAGTTTGCCCGCCAGGACAACCTGGATTCCGGCGTACGCGTACCGCAGTGGGTGCTGTTTGAATTCTGAAGAAAGGCCCCGTGCCCGGATTGCAGCGCTTTGTCACCACCCGCTGGGCCCGTCCACTGATTGCTGAAACATGTCCGTCTATACCTCCGTTACTCCCGAAGAGCTTGGCCTCTGGCTGAGGAACTACGCCCTGGGTACGCTGGTGGATTTACAGGGAATCGCTTCCGGCATCGAGAATACCAATTACTTTGTCACCACCACTCATGGCCGCTATGTCCTGACGCTGTTCGAAAAGCTCACGGCCGCGGAACTGCCCTATTTCATCAACCTGATGGCGCATCTGGCCGCTCACGGCATTCCTTGCCCCGGCCCGGTTGCCAATCTGGAAAACGGCTACCTGGGCGAACTTAAAGGCAAGCCGGCATGCATTGTGACCTGCCTGGAGGGCCAGTCGTTGATGGAGCCCGGCCCGGAGCACTGCGCTCAGGTGGGTGAAATGCTGGCAGCCGTCCATCTGGCCGGCAAGACTTATCGCGCGGAAATGCCCAATCCGCGCGGGCCAGGCTGGTGGAAAGCCACTGCGCGCGAGGTAATGCCTCATCTTCCGCCGGAGGAGGCTGAGCTGTTGCAGGAGGAACTGCGCTATCAGAGCCTGTTCCGTTTCGAAGATTTGCCGCGGGGGGTGATCCACGCCGACCTGTTCCGCGACAACGTGCTGTTCAAGGGCGACAAGCTCGGTGGCATGATCGATTTCTACTACGCTTGCACCGACGTCTGGCTGTACGATTTGGCGATCACTGTCAATGACTGGTGCGTTACCTCGGGAGCGAAGCCGGACGAAAGCCGACTTCTCGCCATGCTGCGCGCCTACCACCAGACCCGCCCGTTGAGCGCGATTGAGCGCGGCGCCTGGCCGGTGATGCTGCGCGCCAGCGCCCTGAGATTTTGGCTGTCGCGGCTATACGATTTTCACTTCCCGCGCCCGGGGGAACTGACTCACGCCAAAGATCCGGCGCATTTCCGCCGAATTTTGGAGCATCATGTGTCGCAGCAGTCCGAGCTGCAAAGGCTTTGGGTTTAGGCGCCATGAACGATTCGGTGACGATCGGCCGTGCAGAGTTGCGCAAGGTCAGCCCTGTCCAGGGTTGGCGCTGGATCGCTGCCGGCTTTAGGCTATTCGCCAAAACCCCGCTGATCTGGATGGTGTTCTTCCTGATCTATTTTTTCGTTCAGTTGGTTCTGGTTTTCAAGGTGCCGGTAATCGGGCCGGTCGCCGCGGCATTGCTCGACCCGTTTTTTATCGCCGGTTTCATGGCGGGCTGCCGGGCGCTGGAGCTGGACGAAGACATGGAAATTGCCCATTTGCTGGCCGGTTTTCGCACAGATGCTGCTCAACTGGCAAAGCTGGGAGGCCTTTACCTCGCGGGCAAAATGGCCATCATTGTGATCGCCATGGCATTGACCAATGCCCTGCTGGGGCCGATGCCAGAGTTCGATTTCGCGCATCTCGATTTCGCCAAGCCGGATCTGCCCCCAGCCGTGGCGCAGCATATCCAGCTGATGGGTCTGCTGGTGCTGGCGTTCATGGTACCGTTGTTGATGGCTTACTGGTTTGCTCCCGCCCTGGTGATTTTCGATCATCTCCCGGCGGGGCATTCGATGCGTCTGAGCTTTGTCGCCTGCCGCCGCAACATCTGGCCGTTTTTGCTGTACGGCGCGGTCAGCCTCTTTTTGTTCGTGCTGGCTTCGATACCGTTCGGCCTCGGGCTGCTGGTGGTTGTCCCGGTACTATTCGCCACGTCGATTTACGCGGCCTATCGCGACATATTCGTGGCGCAAACGCCGCCGGGCTCTTAAACCGCTTCCAGCCTGGCGTACTCCAGCGCCAACCACTTCACCCCGGCCTCGCGGAAACGCACCTGCACCCGCGCATCCGCGCCGCGCCCCTCGCTATTGACGATGACCCCCGGCCCGAATTTGGGATGCACCACGTTCTGGCCGATGCGCCAAGGGATCTGGCCGGATGCCGCGTGCGGCGGCTCTTCGCTTGTCGACGACTCCGCCGCGAACGCGGCGGAGCGCGAGGCATTCACCCTTTTCAGCAGGTTTTCCGGCAATTCTTCCAGGAAGCGCGACGGCAGACCGTAGCGCATCTGCCCGTGCAGCATACGGGTCTGGGCGAAAGAAAGATAAAGCCGCCGCCGGGCGCGGGTGATGGCGACGTACATCAGCCGCCGCTCTTCTTCCACGCCGTCGCGCTCATTCAGGCTATTCTCGTGGGGAAACAGCCCCTCCTCCACGCCGCTGATGAACACGGCCTGGAATTCGAGGCCCTTGGCGGCATGCACGGTCATGAGCTGGAGCGCATCGGCCCCCGGCGCGGCCTCGTGCTCGCCGGCTTCCAGCGCGGCGTGCGCCAAAAAAGCTGCGAGACTGCCATCTTCGGAATTTTCCTGCGCGAAGCCGGCGGCGGCATTCACCAGTTCCTCCAGGTTTTCCACCCGCTCCGCCCCCTCCTTTTCACTGCGGTAGTGAGCCAGCAGCCCGCTCTCGTGCAGCATGTGCTCGACCTGTTCCGGCAGCGGCAGTCCCTCGCAGGCCTGCCCCATGGATTCGATCAGCCGGGCGAACGCGCCAATGGAGGCGCCTGCCTTGCCGTTCAGAGCGTTCGCGCAGGCCGCCTGCCAAAGGGTAATCCCGCGCTGCCGCGCGGCATCCTGCAGGTGTTCCAGGCTACGCGCGCCGATGCCGCGCGCGGGGAAGTTGATGACCCGCAGCAGCGCGCCGTCGTCATCCGGGTTGGCAACAAGGCGCAGGTAGGCAAGCGCATGCTTGATCTCCAGCCGCTCGAAAAAACGCAGCCCGCCGTAGACGCGGTAGGGGATGCCGGCGTTGAACAGGGCATGCTCCAATGCCCGCGACTGGGCATTGGAGCGGTACAGCAGGGCGATGTCGGAGAAAGCTGTGCCGCCCCGTTTGAGTGCGGATACTTCGTCGACGATAAACTGCGCTTCTTCGTAGTCGCTGTTCGCCTCAAACAGGCGGATCGGCTCGCCCGCCCCCTCGGACGTCCACAGATTCTTGCCCAGGCGGCTGCGATTGTGGCGGATGAGCGCGTTGGCGGCGTCCAGGATGTTGCCGTGGGAGCGATAATTCTGCTCCAGCCGGATGACCTTCTGCACATCGAAGTCGCGCTCGAAATCCTGCATGTTGCCGGCGTGCGCGCCGCGGAAGGCGTAGATCGACTGGTCGTCGTCGCCTACGGCGAAGACTGCACTGTTGGCCCCGGCCAGCAGCCTGAGCCACAAATATTGCAGGCGGTTGGTATCCTGGAACTCGTCCACCAGGATGTACCGGAAGCGCTCCTGGTAGTGGCGCCGCAGCGCCTCGTTGCGGGTGAGCAGCTCGTAGCTGCGCAGCATCAGCTCGGCGAAATCCACCGCGCCTTCGCGGTTGCATTGCGCATCGTAGGCAGCGTAAAGCTCCTGCATCCTGCGCGTGTAGGTGTCGTGGGCTTCGATCCGGTCGGCGCGCAGCCCCTGTTCCTTGGCGTTGTTGATGAAATGCTGCAGCTGCTTCGGTGGATGTTTCTCGTCGTCGACGTTGAGCGTTTTCAGCAAACGCTTGATCGCGCCGAGCTGATCCTGGCTGTCCAGAATCTGGAACAACGCCGGCAACCCTGCCTCGCGGTGGTGCGCCCGCAGCAGACGATTGCACAGGCCGTGGAAGGTGCCGATCCACATGCCGCGCGTATTTATCGGCAGCATGGCGGCAAGCCGCGTTGCCATCTCCTTCGCCGCCTTGTTGGTGAAGGTGACTGCCAGAATCCCGTGCGGGCTCGCCTGCCCGGACTGGATCAGATGGGCGATACGCGCCGTCAGCACGCGCGTCTTGCCGCTGCCGGCGCCCGCCAGGATCAGGGCGGACTCGTGTGGCAAGGTGACGGCGGCGCGCTGCTCGGGGTTGAGGCCGGCTAACAGGGAAGAGGACATCATTTGTTTAGATATGGGCGCAGGGATAAGAAGCAAGGATGATCGGCGAGAAAACAAAAAAGGCCGGGGTATCCCGGCCTTTTCGAGCTGCAAGGCTTACGCCTTTTTCTTGTTTTCAATCATCTCGTGGATCAGCGGCGTCAGGATGATCTCCATGGCGAAGCCCATCTTACCTCCCGGCACCACGATCGTGTTGGGGCGCGACATGAACGAGTCATGAATCATGCTGAGCAGATACGGAAAATCCACGTTCTTCGGGTCGCGGAAGCGAATCACAATGAAGCTTTCGTCGGGCGTCGGAATGTCGCGGGCGATGAACGGGTTGGAGGTGTCCACCGTCGGCACGCGCTGGAAGTTGACGTGGGTGCGCGAGAACTGGGGGGTGATGTAATGGGTGTAGTCGTACATCCGGCGCAGGATGGTATCGGTCACCGCTTCGGCGGAATAGCCGCGCTCGGCGCAGTCGCGGTGGATTTTCTGTATCCACTCCAGGTTGACGATCGGCACCACGCCGATCAGCAGGTCCACGAACTTGGCGACATCTACCTGGTCGGTGACGACGCCGCCATGCAGGCCTTCGTAAAACAGCAAATCGCTACCTGCGGGCAGATCCGCCCACGGGGTGAAGGTGCCCGCTTCCTGGTTGTAGGGCGCGGCTTCTTCGGCATTGTGCAGATAATAGCGGCGTTTGCCGGTGCCCGTTTCGCCGTAGGTGCGGAACAGCTCTTCGATTTTGTCGAAATGGTTGGCTTCCGGCCCGAAGTGGCTGGGGGCGCGCTTGTTGGCTTTTTCTGCCGCGGCGACCGCCTCCTTGAAAGCCTTGCGGTCCAGGCTGTGAAAGCTGTCGCCTTCAACGACGGCGGGGTTGATCTTCTCGCGGCGGAAAATATGCTCGAAGGCGCGCTTGACCGTCGTGGTGCCGGCGCCCGAAGAGCCGGTCACGGCAATGACTGGGTGCTTCTTGGACATCTCGTAGGTTCTCCCGGATTTTGCAAAAAATGGCTCAGTATAATCCGCAAGAGCCGGTTTTGTCACTAGGGGACGGGTTTTGGGCCTTGATTTCGGAGTATAATTGCCCGCTTTGTCATACACGAAAACCAAGGAACCGCATTACCCATGCAACCGCACTATTTGCCCGCAGAAATCGAACAACAAGCCCGGAAATATTGGGAAGAAAGCCGGGCTTTCAAGGCTGTGGAAACGCCCGGCAAGCCAAAATACTATTGCCTGTCGATGTTCCCCTACCCCTCCGGCAAGCTGCACATGGGGCACGTGCGCAATTACACCATCGGCGATGTGCTGGCTCGCTTCCATCGCATGCAGGGCTATAACGTGCTGCAGCCGATGGGCTGGGACGCTTTCGGGTTGCCGGCGGAAAACGCGGCAATGCAGAACAACGTCCCGCCAGCCGCATGGACTTACCAGAATATCGACTATATGCGCGGCCAGCTCAAGAGCCTGGGGCTGGCGATCGACTGGGACCGGGAGCTTGCCACCTGCAAGCCCGATTACTACAAATGGGAGCAGTGGCTGTTCACCAAGCTGTTCGAGAAGGGGATGGTCTACAAGAAAACTGCCCCGGTCAACTGGGACCCGGTGGACCAGACCGTGCTCGCCAACGAGCAGGTGATCGACGGGCGCGGCTGGCGCTCGGGCGCCCTGGTGGAAAAGCGCGACATTCCGATGTATTTCATGCGCATCACTGCCTATGCCGACGAGCTGTTGCGCGAACTCGACAACCTGCCAGGCTGGCCGGAGCAGGTGAAAACCATGCAGCGCAACTGGATCGGCAAGAGCGAAGGAGTGGAAATCCACTTTCCCTATGCCGGCAGTGCGGAGGTGCTCAAGGTGTTCACCACCCGCCCCGACACGCTGATGGGGGTCACCTACGTCGCGGTCGCGGCGGAGCATCCGCTGGCGCTGGATTCGGCCGAGGGCAATCCCCGGCTTGCCGCCTTCATCGAGGAATGCAAGAAAGGCGGCGTGGCGGAGGCCGACCTTGCCACCCAGGAGAAGAAGGGCATGGCGACCGGGCATTTCGTCCTGCATCCGATCACCGGCGAGAAGGTGCCGGTGTGGGTGGCCAACTACGTGCTGATGGGCTACGGCGAGGGCGCGGTGATGGCGGTGCCGGCCCACGACGAGCGCGATTTCGAATTCGCGAAAAAATTCGGCCTGCCGATCAGGCAGGCGATTGAAGCAGGGGAACTAAAAGAAGCCAGGAATGCGATTGCTTCGGGAAATTATTCTGAGAAGGGGCTGGCTCAACTCGAAAAAGTCCTTTCCGATTTCAAATTTACATCAGATCGCTGGCAGGTTTGGTACGGCGAAAAGAATGGTGTTTGCGTTCATTCCGGAAAATACGATGGCCTGAACTACGAACAGGCCAGGGATGCAATCGCTGCTGACCTTAAAACCAAGGGCCTGGGGGACAAGCAGGTGCATTACCGCCTGCGCGATTGGGGAATTTCGCGCCAGCGCTACTGGGGCTGCCCGATCCCCATCATCCACTGCAAGACATGCGGCGACGTGCCGGTGCCGGAGCAGGATCTGCCGGTGGTGTTGCCGGAGGACGTGAAGATCGACGGCACCGGCTCGCCGCTGAAGAAAATGCCGGAGTGGTATCGCACCGCCTGTCCCGATTGCGGCGGCGAAGCGACGCGCGAGACCGACACCATGGACACTTTCGTCGAGTCGTCCTGGTACTACGCGCGTTACGCCAGCCATGACTGTGCCACTGCCATGCTGGACCAGCGGGCGCGCTACTGGCTGCCGGTGGACCAGTACATCGGCGGCATCGAGCACGCCATTCTGCATCTGCTGTATGCGCGTTTCTTCCACAAGCTGATGCGCGACGTTGGTTTGTTTGGCGGGGAGGCCATCTCCCCAACCCTTTCCCAGGAGGAAAGGGGGCAGTCGTCAAGTTCGAGTGGATTTAACGAGCCGTTCGCCAACCTCCTGACCCAGGGCATGGTGCTCAAGGACGGCGCCAAGATGTCCAAATCCAAGGGCAACACGGTGGATCCGCAGGCGCTGATCGAGCGGTACGGCGCCGATACGGCGCGGCTGTTCATGATGTTCGCCGCCCCGCCGGAGCAGAGCCTGGAATGGTCCGACGCCGGAGTGGAGGGCGCTTTCCGCTTCCTGAAACGCTTGTGGAAAGCGGTGGCGGATCATTTGGAAAAGGGCGCGGTTGCGGCTTTCCGGGGCGGCCATTTGAGCGGCGAGCTGAAGGCGCTCCGCTTCCAGCTGCACCAGACCATCCAGAAAGTGACGGACGACTATGGCCGGCGCCACACCTTCAA
This sequence comes from Pseudomonadota bacterium, assembly GCA_040752115.1. GTDB lineage: Bacteria > Pseudomonadota > Gammaproteobacteria > Burkholderiales > Sulfuricellaceae > JBFMFB01. Next base: position 35,318 of record JBFMFB010000002.1, read on the forward strand.
CACCGCGATCGCCGCCGTGATGGAGCTGATGAATGCGCTGGGCAAGCTCGACGACGCCAGCCCTGCCGCACGCGGCGTCGCGCAGGAGGTGCTGGAAGCCGCGGTGCTGCTGCTTTCCCCGATCGTGCCGCATATCTGCCACGCGCTGTGGGGCGAACTCAATCCCGGCACCTCCCTGCTTGATGCAGGCTGGCCCAAAGCCGATCCCGCGGCGCTGGTGCAGGACGAAATCGAGCTGGTGGTGCAGGTCAACGGCAAGCTCAGGGGCAGCATAAGCGCGCCCAAAGACGCCGGCCGCGTAGCGATCGAAAAGATCGCGCTAAACAACGACCAGGTGCAAAAACATATCGGTGGCCAGACGGTGAAAAAGGTGGTGGTGGTGCCGGGGCGGCTGGTGAACATTGTGATATAGCGCGAATGGAGGAGTGGTGCGAGGCTTTTTTCTGATTGTTCTGACGCTCGCGTTGGCGGCCTGCGGCTTTCACTTGCGCGGCGCGACCGCCTTGCCGTTCCACTCGCTCTATCTCGATGCCGGGAAGAGCCAGCAATTGGGCGGTGAACTTGTCTCGGCGCTGCGCTTCGGCAGCGATGTCCGCCTCGTCAGCCGTGCCGAGGAGGCCGAGGCGGTGCTGCAGCTTGTAGATGAAACGCGGGAGAAACGCATTCTTTCGCTGAGTGCCGGCGGGCGTGTGCGCGAGTACCTGTTGTTTTACCGTGTTTCGTTCCGCGTCCTCGATGCCAAGGGCGGCGAATTGCTGCCTAGCCAGCAGATCGAGCTAAAGCGGGATTTTTCCTATAACGATGCCCAGGTGCTGGCTAAAGAGCAGGAAGAAGCGTTGCTTTATCGCGACATGCAGAACGATGCCGTGCAGCAGATTTTGCGCCGGCTCTCGGTGGCGAAATCCCGTCCCGCGCCCTGATGCGCTCCTGAAGATATGCGCGTGAAGCCCGAACAACTGGCCCAGCACTTGCAGCGCGGCGTGCAGCCGTTGTACACGGTGTTTGGCGATGAGCCGCTACTGGCGCTGGAGGCGGCGGACGCGATCCGCACTGCGGCTAGAAAGAACGGCTATGCCGAACGCGAAGTGCTGACGGCCGAGGCGGGTTTCAATTGGGGACAGGTGGCGGTAAGCGGCGCCAGTCTGTCCCTGTTTGGCGCCCGGCGGCTGCTGGAAATCCGCATTCCCTCGGGCAAGCCTGGAACCGAAGGCGGGCAGGCGTTGCAGGAGTATTGCAAGGCGCTGCCGCCGGACACGGTGACGCTGGTGACCTGCCCCAAGCTGGACAAGCAGGCGCAGGCGGCCAAATGGTTCAAGGCGCTGGAAAGTGCGGGCGTGGTGATTCAGGTCTATCCGGTGGATCGAAGTCGGCTTGCCACCTGGATCGGCGCACGCCTCGCGGCGCAGGAGCGGCAGGCAGATCCGGAAACCTTGCAGTTTCTCGCAGATCAGGTGGAAGGCAACCTGCTCGCGGCGCATCAGGAAACGCAAAAGCTGGTGCTGCTGTTTCCGCCTGGAAAACTGGTGTTCGAGCAAGTCAAGAGTGCGGTGCTGGACGTGGCGCGCTTCGACGTGTTTAAGCTGGGCGACGAGCTCCTGGCCGGTGACGCGGCGCGCTTTGTCCGTGTGCTGGAAGGACTGCATGGCGAGGGGGTGGAGCCGGTTTTGGTATTGTGGGCGCTCACACGGGAAATCAGGATGCTAGCCAAGTTGCGAGGTGGAATGCGCCGCGGCGCGAGCCTTCCGCAGCTGATGCGCGAGGCGTGGATCTGGGAGTCGCGCCAGCCCTTGGTGGAGCGTGCGGTGAAGCGGCTTCCGGAAACGCAGTTGCTGGAGGGATTGAAGCGGGCCGCGGCGATTGACCGCACGATCAAGGGACTGGCGCGCGGCGACGTATGGGACGAGCTGTTGCAGCTGGGGCTGGCGGTGACAGGCGGTCACTAGAAATTTTTCAGGCTGAAAGAGGGAATCCAACTATGGACGTGAAAAGCTACATGCAAGACCTGGGGCGGGCGGCGCGTGCCGCTTCCCGCGCCGTGGCGAAGGCGGACACCAATGCCAAGAACAAGGCGCTGACGGCGATGGCTGCGGCGATCCAAAGGGATGCCGCAAAGCTGCTGGCAGCCAACGCCAGCGACATGGAGGCGGCGCGGGGGGCGGGACTGGATGCGGCGCTGCTGGACCGGCTGCAACTTACCGAAAAAGGCGTGGCCGGCATGGCCGAGGGTCTGCTGCAAATCGCCGCCCTGCCCGATCCGGTGGGCGAGATTTCCGGCCTCAATTACCGCCCTTCCGGTATCCAGGTGGGCAAGATGCGCGTGCCGCTGGGGGTGATCGGCATCATCTATGAAGCGCGCCCCAACGTCACCGCCGACGCCGCCGGACTCTGCCTGAAATCGGGCAATGCCGCCATTCTGCGCGGCGGTTCGGAGGCGCTCCATTCCAACCAGGCCATTGCCGCCTGCGTGCGCGAAGGACTGAGTGCTGCCGGCCTGCCGGAAACCGCGGTGCAGGTGATCGAAACCACCGACCGTGCGGCGGTGGGAGAGCTGATCACCATGAAGGAGTTCGTGGACGTGATCGTCCCCCGCGGCGGCAAGGGGCTGATCGAACGCTTGATTGCCGAGGCGCGCATTCCGGTGATTAAGCATCTGCACGGCGTGTGCCACGTCTACATCGACGACAAGGCGGACCAGGAAAAAGCTATCCGCATTGCCGACAACGCCAAGACCAGCCGCTACGGCACCTGCAACACCATGGAAACGCTGCTGGTGGCGGAAGCCGCGGCCAAAGCGGTGTTGCCGCCGCTGTGCAAGATTTACCTCGACAAGGGGGTGGAGCTGCGCGGCTGCGAGCGCTCGCGCGCCATTATCCCGCAGATGAAGCCGGCTTCCGAGGAAGACTGGCACACCGAATATCTCGCACCGATTCTCGCCGTGCGAGTGGTGAAGGGGCTGGATGAAGCCATCGGCCACATCAACACCTACGGCTCGCAGCACACCGATGCCATCGTTACCGAGGACTACAGCCGCGCCCGCCGCTTCCTGCGCGAGGTGGATTCCAGTTCGGTGATGGTGAATGCCTCCACCCGCTTTGCCGACGGTTTCGAATACGGCCTCGGCGCGGAGATCGGCATCTCTACCGACAAGATCCATGCGCGCGGCCCGGTCGGTTTGGAAGGGCTCACCAGCCAGAAATTCATCGTGCTCGGCGACGGGCAGGTAAGAGGCTAGGGTTTGAAACCCCTCGGCGTTTTCGGCGGCACTTTCGATCCCATCCACTACGGCCACTTGCGGCTTGCCCAGGAACTGGCGACCGGCCTCGGGCTGGCGGAGGTGCGCTTCATTCCGTCGGGCCACCCGCCGCACCGCGGCGTACCGGTTGTTTCTTCCCGCCAGCGGCTGGAAATGGTGCGGCTGGGCATCGCCGGCAACGCCCTGTTTTCCCTGGACGAGCGGGAGGTGCTGAAGCAAACGCCATCCTACAGCGTGGAGACGCTTGCCGAGCTGCGCCGGGAGCTGGGCGAAGATCAGCCCTTGTGCCTGCTGATGGGGGCGGATGCGTTTTTGGGGTTGAATACCTGGCATCGCTGGCGCGAGCTGTTCGAGCTGGCGCATATCGTCGTGGCGCACCGCCCCGGATTTCCGCTGGAGTACCATGCCGACAGCATGCACGGCGACCTCGAACGCGAGCTGCAGCGCCGGCTGCGGAGCGGAGCGCAGGCATTGCACGTGGTGCCGCACGGCGCGATTCTGGCGCACGGCATCACCGCGCTGGGGATTTCCGCCTCGCAGATCCGCGCCGGTCTCCAGGCCGGGGAAAGCCCGCGTTATTTGCTTCCCGACGCGGTTCTCGATTATATTCAGACCAATCGTTTATATACCAAGGAAGCCGATGGAACTTGAAGCCATGAAACAGGCGGTCATTGCCGCCCTGGAAGACATCAAGGCGAAAGATATCGTGGTGCTGGACGTTTCCCGCCAGACCAGCATGACCGACTGCATGATCATCGCCAGCGCCGATTCGAACCGTCAGACCAGGGCGCTTTCCAGCAACGTGCAGGAGAAGCTGAAGTCGCTCGGGGCGCACGTGTTGGGCGTGGAAGGCGAAGAAGCGGGGGAGTGGGTGCTGGTCGACCTGGGCGATGTCATCGTCCATATCATGCAGCCGGCCGTGCGCCAGTACTACAACATCGAGGAGCTGTGGGGTGGGGCGCGGCCGAGTCCCAGGCCGCAGCCGGCCCGGCCTGCCGGAGCGCCTTGAGCCGAGCGGATGAAGCGGTAAAGCGATGAAACTACGGATCCTGGCGGTGGGCAACCGGATGCCAGGCTGGGTGGATGCCGCGTTCGGCGACTATGCCAAGCGCATGCCGCGAGAGGCGCGGATCGAGTTGCTGGAAATCAAGCCTGAAAAACGCGTCGGCGGCAAGAGCGTGACCCAGATACAGGAAGCGGAACAGGGGCGCATCCTGGCCGCTCTTCCGCATGACTGCGAGCTGGTGGCGCTGGACGAACGCGGCGGGGAAATGGGCACGCTGGAGCTGGCCGAAAGCATGAAAGACTGGCTCGCCGGCGGGCGAAATGTGGCGTTCGCAATCGGCGGTGCCGATGGCTTGCACGAAGACGTCAAACGCCGGGCGCGCCGGTTGTGGTCGTTGTCCCGCCTGACCTTGCCGCATGGCCTGGTGCGCGTGATGCTGGCCGAGCAGCTGTACCGGGCGATGACGGTGATTCAAAACCATCCCTATCACCGCGAATAGCCGGACATGGCTGACCGGAAAATTTATCTTGCCTCCCGTTCCCCGCGTCGCAGCGAGCTTCTGCAGCAGATCGGCGTGGAGTTCGAGGTGCTCGCCCCGGACGTGAACGAGTCGCCGCTTCCGCGCGAGGCGCCGACGGACTATGTGCGGCGCATCACCCGCATCAAGGCCGAGGTGGGCTGGATGCAGGTGGTCGAGCGCAAACTGCCGCGTCGTCCGCTGCTGGCCGCCGACACGGCGGTTGCCTTGGGGCGGCGTATTCTCGGCAAGCCGGCGGACCGGAGCGAGGCGGTCGAAATGCTGAAAATGCTGTCCGGCGCCAGACACCGGGTGCATACCGCAGTCGCCGTAGTGCTCGATGGCCGGCTGGAGCTCGCGCTTTCGACCACGGCGGTGCGGTTCAGGGAGTTGAGCGAACGCGAGATTCGGCATTACGTGGCCGGCGGTGAACCGCTGGACAAGGCGGGCGCCTATGCCATCCAGGGGCGGGCGGCGGCGTTTATCGCGGGCATCGAGGGCAGTTATTCCGGCGTGATGGGGCTGCCGCTGTACGAAACCGCCCTGTTGTTGGCGCAGTTTGGATTGGAAGTGCTGTGAGCGAAGAAATACTGATCAACGTTACACCCCAGGAAACCCGCGTCGCCGTGATCCAGCACGGGGTGGTGCAGGAGCTGCACATCGAGCGCGCGAGCGCTCGCGGGCTGGTGGGAAACATCTACCAGGGGCGGGTGTGCCGGGTGTTGCCCGGCATGCAGTCGGCGTTCGTGGAAATCGGTCTGGATCGCGCCGCATTCCTGCATGTGGCCGATATCTGGCAGCCGCCGCAAGAGGAGCCCAGACCGATCGAGCGGCTGCTGCATGAGGGGCAAACCATCCTGGCGCAGGTGTTCAAAGATCCGATCGGCACCAAGGGCGCCCGGCTTTCCACCCAGATCGGCATCGCCGGCCGGTTTCTGGTTTTCCTGCCCCAGGAAACGCACATCGGTATCTCGCAGCGCATCGAGGACGAAGCCGAGCGCGAGCTGCTGCGAGAAAAACTGCAGCAGCTCCTGCCGCCCGGAAACCACGGCGGCTTCATCATCCGCACGATGGCAGAAACCGCCAGCGACAAGGAACTCGTAGCGGACATCGAGTATCTGCGCAAGCTGTGGAACGGCATCCAGGAAGCGGCCAAGACCGCTCCCTCGAAAACCATGCTCTACCAGGACCTGACCTTGCCATTGCGGGTGCTGCGCGATTTCGTGGGCGATGACACCGACAGGGTGGTGGTTGATTCACGTGAAACATTCCTGAAAATGGAAGCTTTCGCCCGTGATTACGTAGCCAACGCTGCTGCCAAGGTGGAGCACTACCAGGGGGAGCGTCCGCTGTTCGACCTGCGCGGCGTGGAGGAGGAGATCGAAAAAGCGCTGGCGCGGCGGGTGGACCTCAAGTCCGGCGGTTATCTCATGCTCGATCAGACCGAGGCGCTGACCACGGTGGACGTCAACACCGGCGGCTTTGTCGGCGGCCGCAATTTCGATGACACCATCTTCAAGACCAACCTCGAAGCGGCGCAGACCATCGCGCGCCAGCTCCGGCTGCGCAACCTTGGCGGCATCATCATCGTCGACTTCATCGACATGGACAACGAGGAGCACCAGGCTGCGGTGCTGGCGGAATTCAAGAAAGCGCTGGCGCGCGACCGCGCACGCATCACCATCAACGGGTTTTCTGCGCTGGGGCTGGTGGAAATGACGCGTAAGCGCACCCGTGAAAGCCTGGCGCACATCCTTTGCGAACCCTGCCCGGTGTGCCAAGGCCGGGGCGAGCTGAAAACGGCGCAAACGGTGTGTTACGAGATTCTGCGCGAGCTGCTGCGCGAAGCGCGCCAGTTCGATGCCCGCGAGTATCGCATCCTCGCCTCGCAACAGGTGGTGGATATGTTCCTCGACGAGGAATCGCAAAGCCTGGCGCAGCTTATGGATTTCATCGGCAAGCCGATTTCGCTGCAGGTGGAAAGCCAGTACAGTCAGGAGCAGTACGACGTCATTCTGATGTAATTCCGATCTACCATAGACGGTGACACGTACGTTGGCTACGTCCCGGCGTCTTGCCGGATCGCTTGTACTGCCTTCATCGCCTCATCGTTGCCGCCGGTCTTCATTTCGTGTTGGAGTCAGAAGAACAGCCAGGCTCTCCCACCGGGTCAGCTGGGAGGCTGCAGCTTCGCGCGGATCCGCGCGATGGCTGCGCTGTGCTCCTCCACCTCCGCCTGTTCCTCCGCCAGCTTGCGGATGCGTTCTTCCAAGGAATCGATGTTGTCGTGAATTTGGCGGATGTTTTTCAGGCGTCGCTCGATTTGCGTTTTATTCTCGCGAATCTGCACCGTCAGAGGCGATAGCGCCGCCCCTACCCAAACTTCGCTTTTTCCTTTGGCCTGCATGAAGATCTGGCGCGCCCGGCTTTCCAGCCCGAGATGAAACTTCCTGATGAGGAAGTGTTTTTCCGTCACGAGATTGACGGGATCGGCGCAGAATTCCTCGGTTTTTTTCACCAGTTCGAGCAGCGCCAGGCTGAACGGCTCCAGCTCGAGCGGCGGCGGGCTGAGCTCCGCGAAACCGTGCTGTTCGTGAAAGCGTTTGTAAGCGGCATCCACCAACACTTTGATTTGCTTGCTGAGGACGTGGATTTTTTCGAACTGGCGGGCGGCTTGTTCGAACAGGGACTGCATACTGCGGAACAGGCCGGGGGTGGTCCAACTGCCCACGATGTTTTCTCTGCTCTTTGCCAGCAGTCGCTCCAGCTTGTCGGCACTGAATTCCGACATCAGCAGCCGACCCTGGCGCGAAACGACGCCGCGAGTGGCGTTGAAGCTGCTTACCACATGCTCGTAGCGCGCTTTCTCCGCCTGCGCTTGGTCGAGCAGGTTCTTGATCGCTTCCCGGTTTTTCCCGGCAAGCGAGGCCAGTTCTTTCCGTTCGTGACGGACGGACGCCAACCGGTCGTCCACCGCCTTCTTCGAGGCCTCCACCATGGAGCCGAGCTCCCGCAGCGCCGTGCTGCGCAGAAGGTGCTGCTTGGCCGGAACGATGTCCCGGGCAAGGGCCGTCTCCAGCGCTTCGATCCCGCTTTTTTCGAGCAGCGTACCGTCGCCCCGGATTCTGGCGAGCAGCGCTTTCTGTGCCGAAACGGCGAAGACGCTGGCAGGGGGCAACTCAAGCAGGCGGGCGGTTGCTTCCACTTGCCGCTGGAGACTGGCCTCGATCTGCTCCCACGGTTTCAGCTCGTCCCACAAGACATCGGCCTTGTTGAGCACCGCCAGCCGGCGGGTGATGGATTTCTGAATGAACCTGTGCCAGATGTCGAGATCGGACTTGGTCGCTCCGGTCGTCATGTCCAGCAGAAACAGCACGGCATGGGCGCTCGGGATCATGTCCAGGGTAAGCTCAGGCTCGGTGCCCAACGCGTTGAGGCCAGGGGTATCGAGAATCACCAGGCCGGCTTCCAGCAGGGGGTGTGGAATGTTGATCAGGGCGTGACGCCAGGCGGGAATTTCTACCCGCCCGTCTTCCTGTTTCGAATATTGCAGGCAAGGGTCGCTATCGACCCACAGCCCCAAGGCACGAGCCTCTTCCTCCGAAACGCTCTTGGTTTGGGCCACGGTGCGCATGGCCTCCGCCATGTTGCTGCCCGAGGTGGGATCGAGTCGGACCATGCTCCATTCCACCGGCATCCGCTTGAGGGCGGCAATGCTTTCGTCGCGGCGGCGGGTCTCGATCGGCAGCAGGCGGATGTATGGCGCTTCTGCAGGGTCGTAAAAAATTTCGGTCGGACACATGGTGGTGCGGCCGACGTCCGAAGGCAGTAGGCGCTGCCGGAAATCAGAAAAAAACAGGGCGTTGATGAGTTCGGTCTTGCCCCGTGAAAATTCGGCGACGAAAGCCAGCACCAAACGGTCCTTGCCCAGGCTTTCCAGCAGATCGAAAATTTTTAGTGATTGCTCAACATCACCTTGGCCGGTGCTGTCCAGCCACGACTGGTAGGCGCCGATGGTAGCGATCAGCTCTTCGCGCCAATGCCGGTAATGGGCAATTTCGAGCTCGAGCGGGAGAGTCATGCGGCTCCCGATTGCATCAACAAAGTCTCTGGTGCGCGCTTCGGGTGGCTGATTTCGACGACTTTGCGGCGCGCGTTTTCACCGTGCTTCAATATCACCTGACTCGACGCCACGTCGAATGCCTTTTTCAGGAACTCCAGCAGCTTGGCGTTTGCCTGGCCCTCCACGGCGGCTGCCGCCACCTTGATTTTGAGTGCGTCGCTACGAAGGCCCACGACCTCGGTACGCCTGGCGTTGGGTTGAACGTGCAGGGTGAGGATCAACCGGTCGTTTTCAATGCGGTACCAGGAAGCGGCCATCGGGGCCTCGGGCAGCTCAGTACAGCCGGCCGGCGAGCTGCTCCAGCCAGGCCACCGGCAGCATCAGCAGAAGCTGGCAGACGAAGAAGATCACCAAGGGAGAAAGATCGACGCCCGCGATGGGCGGAACGATTCTTTGCGCGAGGCGCAGGAAAGGCCGGGTCAGGCTGTCGGTTACCGGGGCCAGGGGGTTGTGAGGGTTGATCCAGCTCATGATCGCCTGCACGAACACGGCGGCCATCAGCAGATACAGGCTCAGCCGCACCAGCTTGACCGCCGCCAAAAAGGCGAGGCCGAAATAGACAGAAGCGGTTGCCGCGGAAAACGGGAAGCCGCCGAGCCAAGCCAGTCCGAGTAGCAGAAGGAGTTGTACCACCCATGCCAGCACCAGGGAGGCCAGATCGACTCCCCACAAGCCGGGAATGACGCGCCGTAGCGGGAGTACCGCGAAATTGGTCAGCGCCGCGATGAACTGCGAGAAAGGGTGGCGGAACGGTGCCCGCAGCAACTGGAGGTAGAAGCGTAGCAACGCAGCGAACAGGAACAGGCTGAGCACTGTTTCCAGAATGAATTGTGCGGCTTGGTTCAGCATAGGAGGGTCAGTCCTGGATTAGTTTAGCTGGGTGTTGAAAAGCTACTGCGACGCGCATCAGCCCGCATTACCCAGCGTATCGCCCATTTCGCGCGAGCGCACCGCCGCTGCGTGGATGGCCCGGATGATGTGCTGCTTGACTCCGCCCTCTTCCATTGTTTGCAGCGCCCGTTCCGTCGAGCCTCCTTTGGATGTGACGCGGGCACGCAATACGGCGGCGTCCTCCTCGCTTTGGGCAGCCAGCCTGGCCGCACCCAGGAAAGTTTCCAGGCTGAGGAGGCGCGCCTGTTCCGGCGTAAAGCCCAGCTCTTTCGCGGCCTGCTGCATTGCCTCGATGAAATAGAAAACATAGGCCGGGCCGCTGCCGGACACGGCGGTAATTGCATCCATCCGGGCCTCTTCTTCCAGCCACAGGCAGATGCCGATGGCGCCAAGAACGGTTTCAGCCTGCTGTTTCAGAGGTGCTTCGACTTCAGGCATGGCGTAGAGTCCCGAGACGCCGGCCAATACCGTGGCCGGCGTGTTGGGCATGGCGCGCACCAGCCGTCCGTACCCGCCCAGCCAGCGGGAGAGGTCGGCCGCCCGCACCCCTGCGGCGATGGAGATCACCAGTTGTCCGTCCAGGAGGGGGCGCAGTTGCGCTGCCGCCTCGAACAGCTGCTGCGGCTTAACGGCGAGGACGACAATGTCGCTGCCGGCGCAGCCCCCATCGAGGCGGTCGTAGGTCCGTATGCCGAATCTTGCTTCCAGTTGGGCCCTGGATTCCGAAACGATCTCTACCGCGCGGATTTGCGCAGGGCGAAAACCTTTTTGCAGCAGGCCGGTGATCAATGCTGCGGCCATATTGCCGCCGCCGATAAAGCAGATGTTCATGGACGAGTCCGCGGTCATTGCCAGTCAAGGCAGAAATGTTATAGTGTTTGGCCAGTCCTTGCCACCCTCGCCTTGCTCTGGAGCCGGAATTCCGCTCATTCCCATGCCTGTCGCGCTGAAATTCGAGAACGTCTCCAAGTCCTATGCCGATACGCGCGCCCTGCGGGGATTGACGCTGGAGGTGGCAAGCGGCGAGCTTTTCGGTCTGGTGGGGGTCAATGGCGCCGGCAAAACCACGCTCATCAAATGTCTGCTGGATTTCTGCGCGCCGGAAGGAGGTAATATCGAAATTTTCGGAGTCAGCTATCGGCTGCACCAGTCCCGGCGCCGGCTGGCGTTCGTGCCGGAGCGGTTTGCGCCCCCTTCTTTCCTTACCGGGAGGGATTTCCTGAAGTACATGCTGCGGCTTCGCTCCATGAATTTTGACGAGGATGAAGCCGGGCGTGCGCTGGCGGCGCTGGATTTCGATTTCGCCGCGCTGGGCAAGCCGGTACATGCCTATTCCAAGGGAATGGCGCAAAAATTGGGACTTGCTGCCTGCTTTTTGAGTCGCCGTGACCTGTACGTACTGGACGAACCGACGAGCGGTCTCGATCCCAAAGCGCGCGCACTGCTGAAACGGCAGTTGCAGGCCCTGAAGGCGGAAGGTCGCACGGTATTTTTCAGCTCCCACGCGCTCGCCGATGTGGAAGAGATTTGCGACCGCATGGCGATCCTGCACCAGGGAGAACTGCGTTATGCCGGAACCCCTGCGGACTGCCGCCGCCATTACCAGGGAGGCAACCTGGAGCAGGCATTTTTGCGCTGCATCGGCTGATTTCAGTTTTATTCGGCGGCAAAAATACATTAAACTTCCTGTAAACTTTGGCCGGGAACGTGTCGTTATATAAAACGTTGTTCTCAGCGGACACGAGGAGGCTTTCATGAAGTTTAAATGGGCAATGGTATGTACCCTGCTGGCCGTATCCATGACGTTTGCCGACCAGGCTGCGGCGAAGCGCTCCGGCCGCACTGCAACAGCCAAGCATCATCGCGCGGTGAAAGCGGCGGATGGCCCGCTCATGCTGGCTTCTTCGGTGGCGATGATCGTCGACCAGGAAAGCGGCAAAACGCTTTATGCCAGAAAATCCGACGTCAAGGCGCCGATCGCCTCCATCACCAAACTGATGACGGCGATGGTGGTGCTGGACGCGAACCTGCCGCTGGATGAGCCCCTCACGATCGCTCAGGAGGACGTTGACCTGCTGCGCGGATCGGGCTCCAGGTTGCGGGTCGGTACGACGCTCACCCGCAGCGAGATGCTGCAGCTCGCGCTGATGTCTTCCGAAAACCGCGCCGCCGCAGCATTGGCGCGGACTTACCCCGGCGGGACCAAGGAATTCGTTGCCGCCATGAATCACAAGGCAGCCGAACTCGGCATGGCGAACACCACTTTCGTGGATTCCACCGGACTGCGCAGCGAGAACGCCTCAACGGCCGAAGATCTCGTCAAGATGGTGCGCGCTGGCTACCACTACGACCTGATTCGGGAAATGACCACCCGCGAGGCCTATGATGTGACCCCTTCGGGCAGGAACGGCCGCTTGGCGTTTCACAACACCAACGCGCTGGTCAAGAGCCGCAAGTGGGATATCGGCCTTTCCAAGACCGGCTTTATCAATGAAGCCGGGCGCTGCCTGGTGATGCAGGCGAAGATTGCAACCCAGCCGGTAATCATCGTGTTGCTGGATTCGTGGGGAAAATATACCCGGATCGCCGATGCCAACCGGATCAAAAAATGGCTGGAAACCAGCAGCAAATCCAAGAAATGGTTGGAAACCAGCAGCAAACTCCGCCCGGATAATTCAAACGGCTAGTTTTCCCTAATACGGGGAAGACGGGATCCCTTTCCCGTTTTCATCACGCTCCAAGAACTTATCTCCCCCTAGGTTATCGAACCATAACCGCCCAATAACCCGCGGCTTCGTCTGCGTTCCGCCCTGTTTCCGAATCAGGCGTGGAAGGAGAACCAATGGTTCAGCCTGCACTTGCCGAAAGTTTCGTTTTTCATGACCTGCAGCCCCTTCAGGGTAGTTTTCGTGCCGATGTGGTGGCGGGCCTGGCCAAACCCGAGAAGGATCTTCCGCCCAAATATCTTTACGATTCGCGCGGTTGCGAATTGTTTGAGAAAATCTGCCAGCTGGCGGAGTATTACCCGACCCGTACGGAAACCGCCATTCTGCACGACAGCGCCAAGGAAATAGCGCAGTTGGCCGGCGAGGGCTGCGAGCTGATCGAATACGGCAGCGGCAGCAGCCGCAAGACCAGGATGCTGCTCGAAGCGCTTCGTCCAGCCGCCTACATTCCGGTTGATATTGCCCGTGAGCAACTGCTCCGGACATCGGCAGAGTTGGCCGGCGCATACGCCGGTCTGAAAATTGCCGCGGTTTGCGCGGATTATTCTCTTCCCTTGTCTTTGCCCGATGATGCCGGGGGACGGCGCAAGCTGGTTTTTTTTCCTGGGTCCACCATTGGCAATTTCGTCCCGGCGGAAGCAGTTAAATTTATGCGCAATGCGGCGCACCTGGCTGGGCCGTCCGGCGGTATGGTGGTTGGAGTGGACCTCAAGAAGAATGCCTCCACGCTTCATGCCGCCTACAACGACGCGCAGGGAGTGACTGCCGCCTTCAATCTCAACTTGCTGGCGCGTATCAACCGCGAGCTCGGCGCGAATTTCGAGCTGGACAGATTCCGGCACTATGCTTTCTACAACGCGCCGCTGGGGCGGATCGAGATGCATCTAGTCAGCGCAAGGAAGCAGACCGTAGAGATGCCTGGTTTTGGCGCGACCTTCGCGGAGGGAGAGAGTATTCACACCGAAAATTCCTACAAATACACCATAGAGGAATTCCAGTTTCTGGCTACGCAAGCTGGTTTCGAGCCGGCAAGGGTGTGGATGGACGAAGCTCGGCAGTTTGCCGTGCACTACTTGATCGTGCGTTAAGGAAGCTCTGAAAATGTGGCTGCGCGGGCGAATCGCTGCGTTGCGCGGTGCTCGCTCCTTCGCCTATCTTTTGATATGTCTCGGTCGTTGCGCTCCGGGCGCCTTGCGCTTCATCCCGCTCGCGCACTTTTTCAGAGCTTCCTTAAAAATGGCTTTTTGCTGCGAATGGCCCGAATGAATACCTAGGGGCGCGAAGACGCAGGGGCACGCCCTCGCAGTAGCATTCAACCTTTTTAGCGCCTTTCTGAACCCGGCAGATAGCCCAGCGCGCGCGAAATCCGGTCGGCAAAATCCTTGACCCTGGCGGCCCACTTCCAGTTGATCCGCTCCGCCGGGGCGGACACCGACAGTCCCGCAACCAGCTTGCCCTCGGCACCGTAAATGCCGGCGCCAATGCAGCATACGCCGTTTTCCGCTTCCTCCCGGTCGAGGGCGTAGCCTTGATTTTTGATCTGCTCGATTTCCTGGACGAGTTGCTGGGGGTCGCTGATGGTGTGCGCGGTAAAAACCGGCAGTCCGGTGCGCCGTGCGTATTCGAGGCATTTTGCGCGCCCGTCCTCGGCGAGGAATACCTTGCCGACCGCCGTGATGTGCAACGGCGCACGCGCCCCAATGAGCTGGACCACGCGGATCATGGATCGGGTGCTGGCGATGCGTTCCACGTAAACGATCTGGTCACCCTCGCGCAGAATCAGGTTGACGGTTTCGCCTAGTTCATGGGCCAGTTCCTGCATATAGGGCAGCGCGACTTGCCGAACATTTATGCGCACCTTGACCAGGTTGCCCAGTTCCAGCAACTTAAATCCGAGCCGGTAAGTTCCCGGCTCGACCCGCTCCACCAGCCGCCCTTCCACCATCGAAGCCAGAATCCGGTGCGCGCTGGAAGGATGGAGCCCGGTCAGGTGCGCCAACTGCTTCAGGCCAACGGGGGCAGGGTTCTGCGCCAAGGCGTCCAGCAGTTTCATCAGACGCTCGATTACCTGGATTGACGATTTCGGTTCTTTCTTTTTAGTAGGCATGTTGTTATCCCCGCGGTGAGATTTGTCAAGCGAGCAGGCTCTATATTACCAGACGAAATGCAATTGCAACATACGGATTGATGCTTTCGTCATGACGAAAGGCTGCCAAAGTGGCTCATATTCCCGGGAGGCAGCATCGATAGGGCTGTAGCGTTGGAGGTGGCGCGCGGTTAACTCGCGACGCTCACTATTTTGAGCACCTCGTTCGAGGGGCACGTGGAAGGACGATCTTCACAAAGTAGGTCGTATCGCCCTGCGCGGGTGGCCGGCATGCTCATTGTCAGAACCTAGTCGAAGCCGGCGCCGATCTCCTGATGAAACTTGGCCAGCAGGGCGGTGTGATCGACGAAAAAACTCCCCTCGACCGGAAGCCTTGTTGTTCGAGAAATCTGGCGAGCAGCCGGAACGAATCCGTGCTGTCGCGCCAACCGTGACCAATCACTTCAACGCATGGAACTGCAGGTACCAGACCCCCAGCGAAGCGAGGAAATTCACTAGAATTGCCGGCATGAACCTGAGGTGGACGCCGAAGGTATAGCTCTTGTCCAGCGACATGGCCATGATTCCCGCCGCGGAGCCGACTACCGTCAGGCTGCCGCCGATGCCCACCATCAGCGCGTTGAGTGCCCACTGGTCGAGACCGAGGCTGGGGTTGGACATCAGCGCAGCGGCTTCCACCGGCACATTGTCGAGCACGCCCGAAACACCGCCAAGAATTACGTTCACCCAGGTCGGCGAAAGCACTTCGTACAGCCGGGAGACGTAGGACAGCCAGCCGGCGTGATTCAGCGCCGCCACGCCGGTAATGATGCCGATGAAGAACATCAGGGTGCTCCATTCGACTTTCTGCAGCTGCACCATCAGCGGAATTTGCTCGCCGCGCCGGTTGAGATACCAAGTGTAGAGCGAGATCGTGCCGAGCCCCAGGCCGACGGCATATTCGATGTCCATGTGCAGGACGAGATTGAGCAACACCGCGCTCCCGACGGCGAAAATGCTCAGGACGATCAGTCCCCAGCCGCCGTTCTTCAGACCGTCCGAGCCGGATGCCGGACGAATGAGCTCACCTTCCAGCCTGCCGAGGTACATCCAGTGCAGCACCGCGGCGCTGGCGATCCAGCCGATCACCGCAGAGGGGGCGAGCAGCAGCAGGCCGGCGATGGTGATCTTGCCGGCCAGCACCACCATCAGGCTGGTGGCGGTGCCGATGAACCACACCCCGGAATTGGAGGCCAGCACGATGTTGCACAGGGCGACATGGGAATAGCGCCGGTTGGTGGAAATGGATTTGATAGCCTTGCCGAAAATCATGGCAGTGGTGATGTTGTTGAGGAAGGGAGAGAGCGCCGCCGACAGCGCCCCCGTCGCCCAGAACATCCCCTTCGGCCCCAGTCCCTTCGCCAGCAGGTAGCGGTTGAGCGCGGCAAACACCCCGCGCTCGCTGAGCAGTTCGACGATCATCCACATGAAAGCCATGAATGCGATCAGGGAGAACAGCTCGACCTTGTTCTCCCTTTGCATTTCGAGGAAGCGCTCGAAGCGGCGCGGATCGTCGCCGGAAAAATAATAGTGCAGCCCGATCACCACCAGCGCGGACATCATCAGCATCGCCGGCTTGAATTTGTCGATCTTCAGCCTGGCTTCGAAAATGATGCCCAGCATGCCGATAGTGAAAATCGCCAGAACCGCGAGGCCGGTCAACGAAAACGGCTGGATCGGCATGGGCTGGCCTCTTCCCTGCTAGCCGTTCAGGCGTGCCAGCAGTGCCCGCATTTTTTCCGGATCCTCGGTCTTGAGCATCTTGTTGGCCAGTGCCGGCAACTCCGGCAGGTTGGCTTTGAGAACTTGCTGCTTCACCGATAGCAGGTGTGCCGGATGCATGGAAAACTGCCGCAGCCCGAACCCCAGCAGCAGCCGGGTCATGGCAGTGTCGCCCGCCATCTCCCCGCACACCGAGATCGGCACCCGTGCCTTGTCGGCGCTGCGGATGGTGTAGGCGATCAGCTGCAGCACCGAGGGGTGGAGCGGGTCGAAAAGATGAGCCACGGTATCGTCGGTACGGTCGATGGCAAGGGTGTACTGGATCAGGTCATTGGTGCCGATCGACACGAAATCCAGGTGCCGCACAAACTGTGGAGCTGCCAGCGCCGCCGCAGGAATTTCGATCATGCCGCCGACCTCGACGTCCTGGTCGAAAGGTATACCGTCCTCCGCCAGCGTCTGCTTGGCATGGGCAATCAGGTGGAGGGTCTGATTGAGCTCGGTGATGGACGACAGCATCGGGATCAGGATCTTGATCTTGCCGTAGTGAGAGGCGCGCAGGATGGCGCGCAGCTGGGTGTGGAATAGCTGCGGCTCCGAGAGGCACAACCGGATGGCGCGGAGCCCCAGGGCGGGGTTGGCGCCGGTACGATCAACGTCGGTGGAAAGATTCTTGTCGGCGCCCAGATCCAGGGTCCGTACGGTGACAGGGAAGCCGCGCATATCCTCTGCCACCTTGCGGTAGGCAAGAAACTGCTCTTCCTCGCCAGGCAGGTCCTTGCGGTTCATGAACAGGAATTCGCTGCGGAACAGGCCGATGCCGGTGGCGCCATTGGCTTTGACTTCCGCCACGTCCTGGGGCAGCTCGATGTTGGCGTGCAGCTCTACCGGCGTGCCGTCCAGGGTGGTGGCGCGGGCGGTTTTAAGGCGCTTGAGCTTCTGTTTTTCCAGTTCCCACTGGGTCTGGCGCAGCTTGTATTCGGCCAGCACCGTCTTGTCCGGGTTGACGATCACGATGCCCTGGCTGCCGTCCACGATCAACAGCTCGTGCTCGCGGATCAGGCTGCGCGCATGATGGAGCGCCACAATCGATGGGATTTTCAGGCTGCGCGCCAGGATCGCAGTGTGGGAGGTGGTGCCGCCGACGTCAGTGATGAAGGCGGCGAACTGATGCTTTTTGAACAGGATCATGTCGGCCGGGCTGAGGTCGTGCGCCACCAGGATGCTGCTCTGCTCGGGACTGGGAGCGGCGGGCGCCGCCATGTGTCCGGGGTGGCCGAGCAACACCTTGAGCACCCGCTCCACCACCTGCACCACGTCCGCCTTGCGCTCCCGCAGGTACCCATCCTCGATTTCTTCGAACTGGTCGAGCAGGGCATCCATCTGCTGGGTGAGCGCCCACTCCGCGTTGCACTGCTGGCTCCTGATCAGGTCTTTCGGCGCCTGCGAAAGCGTCGAGTCGTTCAGGATCATCAGATGCAGGTCAAGAAAGGCGCCGAACTCGGCCGGGGCATTGGCGGGAATGTGCGCACGCAACGCCTCGAATTCTGCTTTTGTCGCGGCGATTGCCGCATCGAAGCGCGCCTGTTCTTCCCCGACGTGGGCCGCCGGGAGGACGAAATGTGGCACTTCCAGCGTGGCGTGCGACATCAGTTGGGCGTAGCCGATGGCAATACCGCCGGAAACGCCGACGCCATGCATGGTGAAGCTCATTCGCCCTCCCCGAAGCGATCATTGATCAGTTCCACCAGCGCCCGCATGGCTTCTGCCTCATCCGCTCCCGAAGTTTCGATGTTGATGGTGCTGCCCTTGCTCGCCGCCAGCATCATCACGCCCATGATGCTCTTGGCATTGACGCGCTTGCCGTTGCGTTCGAGCCAGATTTCGCTCTGAAACTGCCCGGCGGCCTGCGCCAGCTTTGCCGAGGCGCGCGCGTGCAGGCCGAGCTTGTTGATGATCTCAACGCCCTGCTGTTGCGACATGGCAAGACTCCAAAGTGATATTGACTACTCCCTCCCGCCCCCCGGAAAGTGCCTTTTCCAGCACGGTTTGCAACGGCTGGTCGCGGTAGGTGAGCGCCCGCACCAGCATCGGCAGGCTGACGCCGGCCACGCCTTCCACCCGGCCGGGCTCCAGGATCCGGCAAACGATGTTGCACGGCGTGGCCCCATAGATGTCGGAGAGCACGAGCACCCCCTCACCCTGGTCGAGCTGCCTGACCAGCTCCCGCGCTTGCGGCAAGATCGCATTCGGGTCGTCATGGATGGTGACGCCGAGCTGCTGCAGCTGCAGCGGCCGGCTTCCCATCACGTGGCTGGCGCAATGGATCAGACTTTCGCCCAGCGTGCCGTGGGCGACGATAAGAATTCCGATCATGCTTGACAGGCTCTGTTTGAAAATATGGTCATTTTACTGGAATTACTGGAAGCGTAGGTCGGCTCAAGGCAAAAGGCCGGAGCCGACAAGAAAGATTTCGGATCCGCGCTGCGCGCTTGATCCGACCTACATCTGCGCGGATCAAAAAATCCTTGTTTATCTGTGTTCATCCGTGGCTAAAAATTTTCCGGCTTTACTGCGTCTCATGCAGTGTCAGCCCTTTTTCCACGAACTGCAGCCGCTTTTTCATCGCCTCCGTCAGATAAATCTCGCCGCGCTCGTCGATCAGTATTACCTGCCCGATCCCCATTTTCTTCGCGGCTTCGCGCCAGCCTTCGACACCGGCGATGAAAGCCGGCTTGGAAGCCACGTCGGACAGAGTACCGGCGAGCGGCCCGGGAGGCACGAGCACGGTCACAGCCTGAACGCCCTGCGAAGGATATCCGGTGCGCGGGTCGATGATATGGCTGTAGCGCGTGCCGTCGAGCAGGAAATAGCGCTGGTAGTCGCCGGAGGTGCCGATGGCCTCGCCGTCGGCAAGATCGAGCGTGGCGATCGGGCCAGGCTTGCGCGGGTGCTGGATGCCAACGCGCCACGGGCTGCCGCCGCGGGTGCCGATGGCGATGATGTTGCCGCCGATGTTGATCAGCGCGCCTTTCACATGCTGCGCGCGCAGGTACGCTGCAGCCACATCCAGCGCGTAACCCTTGGCATAGCCGCCGAGATCGAGTCTGACGGCCGGGTTCTTGCTGTAAATCTCGCCGCCCACGATCACGATGTCGCTCATGCGCGGGTTGGTCTTGACCAGGTTGGCGATTTCCTGCGGATCCGGCCGTACCGGCTTGAATTCGTCGCTCTGGAAACCCCACAGCTTGATCAGGTTGCCGATGGCGGGATTGAACAGCCCGCCCGACATTTCGGAGAAGCGCGCGGCGTTCGCGATGACGCCGGCCATTTCGGGATCTATTCCGACTTTGGCCGGTCCCTCGGCAAAAGCGGCGTTCAGGCGTTCGAGCGGCCCCGGTTTCCATGCATGGTAGGTTTGGTGCAGCCGGTCGAACTCCCGCAGCACCTGGCCCGACAGTTCACGGGCGCGCGCCTCCTCCTCGCCGTAAATGGTGACTTCGACCATGGTGCCGAAGACGAAGCTTTGCTGCTGGTGGATCGGCTCCTTGGCGCAGCCGGACAGGCTGAACAGCAGAGTGGCCAGGATTGGCAGACACGTGAGGCGCAAGGCGTGAGGCGTGAGGCGGGAAAACCTGCCACCAATGCTCGACACCTTACCCCTCACGCCTCACTCCTCACGCGCTCCTCCAGCGCCTCGACAAACATCCCCGCCACATCGAACCCGGTCTGGGCCGCGATTTCCTGCATTCCCGTCGGGCTGGTGACGTTGATTTCGGTGAGCCAGTCGCCGATCACGTCGAGCCCTACCAGGAACAGGCCCCTTTCGCGCAGCTTCGGGCCGAGGTTCTCGGCGATTTCGCGGTCGCGGGGCGACAGCGGCCGGGCCTCGCCCCTGCCCCCGGCGGCGAGATTGGCGCGCGTCTCGCCCGGCTGAGGGATGCGCGCCAACGCGTAAGGCACCGGCTCGCCGTCGATCAACAGGATGCGTTTGTCGCCCAGGGCAATTTCCGGGATGTAGCGCTGGGCCATGATGGTGCGGCTGCCGAGCCGGGTCATGGTTTCCAGGATGACGTTGAGATTCGGGTCGTGGCGGGTCACGCGGAATACCGAAGCGCCGCCCATGGCGTCGAGCGGCTTGACCATGATGGCGCCATGCTTTTCGATAAATTCGCGGATCAGGCTCATCTGCCTAGTGACCAGCGTCGGCGGTGAAAACTCGGGGAATTTTGCGGTGGAAAGCTTCTCGTTGAAATCGCGAATTGCCAGCGGTCGGTTGAAGATGTGCGCCCCTTGCGCCTCGGCCAGTTCCAGCAGATAGGTGCTATAGACATACTCCATGTCGAATGGCGGGTCCTTGCGCATCAGCACCACGTCGAAGCGCGTCAGCGGGCCGGCCTGCGGCTCCTCCAGCGCGTACCAGCGCAGCTCGTCATCCACCAGGTCGAGCTTGCGGGTGGAGGCGATCACTTTTCCCTCGGCCAGCACCACGTCCTGCTGCTCCATGACATAGATCTGGTGCCCGCGCGCAGCGGCCGCGCGCATAACGGCGTAGGTCGAATCCTTGTAGGTTTTGAGGGTTTCGAGCGGGTCGAGAATGACGGCGATCTTCATGGCGCGGTGTTTTCCAGTTCCGTCGCCGCCGCCAGCAGGGCCAGGCGCGCCACCACGCCATAGGCATAGAAGCGGTTGGGCGCGGCGTCCGGGTTGCCGCAGCAGTCCGGCAGTGAGCAGCAGGTCGTGAACGCCAGCGGCTCGAATTTCATGCCGGGCGCGTTCAGGTTTTCATCCTGGCCGCGCGCCGTGTGCACGCGGTAAAAACCGCCTACCACATAGTGGTCGATCATGTACACCACCGGCTCCGCTACCGCGTCGTTGATGCTTTCGAAGGTGTACACGCCTTCCTGGATGATGACCTCGGTGACGTGCCTGCCCTCCTTGATCACCGCCATCTTGTTGCGCTGTTTGCGGTTGAGGTTGCGGACTTCGGATGCGTCCTTCACCGTCATGATGCCCATGCCGTAGGTGCCGGCGTCGGCCTTCACGATCACGAACGGCGCCTGCTCCACGCCGTAGGCGCGGTATTTCTCGCGGATGTCGGCCAGCATCGCGTCCACCCGCGCCGCCAGGCATTCCTCGCCCCGCCGCTCCTGGAAATTGATCTCGCCGCAGGCGGCGAAAAACGGATTGATCAGCCAGGGATCGATGTCGATCAGTTCGGCAAAACTCTCGGCCACCCGGTTGTAGGCGGCAAAGTGGCCGGACTTGCGCCGCGTCGTCCACCCCGCATGCAGCGGCGGGATCACCGGCTGCTCCAGGTTTTTGAGGATCTCGGGAATGCCGCCGGAGAGGTCGTTGTTGAGCAGGATCGCGCAGGGATCGAAGCCTTCGAGCGCGAGCCGCCGGCCCGCGCGTTTCAGCGGTTCCAGGATCAGCGTCGAGCCGTCCGGCAGGCCGACCGGCGTGGGCGCCGTAACCTCGGGCAGCAGGCTGCCGAGCCGCACTTCCAGCCCGGCTTGGCGCAGGATGGCGGCAAGCGCCGCCACGTTCTGCAGGTAGAAAACGTTGCGGGTG
Organism: Pseudomonadota bacterium; assembly: GCA_040752115.1. Lineage (GTDB taxonomy): Bacteria > Pseudomonadota > Gammaproteobacteria > Burkholderiales > Sulfuricellaceae > JBFMFB01. Next base: position 57,276 of record JBFMFB010000002.1, read on the forward strand.
TGGCTTTCCGGGATCAGCAGAAAACGGCTTGCCTGCGGGCAGACCCGCTCGATCGCCGCCTGCGCCGCCTGCACGCATAGCGGCAGGAAATCCGGATTGAGATTGTTGAAGCCGCCGGGAAACAGGTTGGTGTCCACCGGCGCCAGCTTGAAACCGGCGTTGCGCAGGTCCACCGAGGCATAGAACGGCGCCGAATGCGCTGCCCATTGCGCGCGCAGCCAGTGCTCGATCTTGGGCTGGGCATCCAGGATATGCTGTTCCAGGGAGTGCAGCGGGCCGGTGAGGGCGGTGGTCAAACGGGGAACCATCAGGGCGTCTTGAATCATTGGGAAGTGCAGATTGTAGCGGAAGCGGCGGGGTTTGTCAGGGCCGTGCCGAAAGCGCTGCGCCCTTGTCCGCAACACGGTATAATTGCAGGTTTTTCATGAAGTTTTTCAGGGTCGTATCAAATTGATCTCCACCGCCAACATCACCATGCAGTTCGGGGCGAAGCCCCTGTTCGAAAACGTTTCCGTCAAATTCGGCGAGGGCAACCGCTACGGCCTGATCGGCGCCAACGGCTGCGGCAAGTCCACTTTCCTCAAGATTCTGGGTGGCGACCTGGAGCCCACTGCGGGCAATGTCTCGATCGATCCCGGCGAGCGCCTGGGCAAGCTGCGTCAGGATCAATTCGCTTACGAGGACAACGTCGTGCTCGACGTGGTGATGATGGGTAACGGCGAACTGTGGCGGGTGAAGCAGGAGAAGGACACGATCTACGCCAATCCCGAAGCGACCGAGGAGGACTACATGCGCGCCGCCGAGCTGGAAACCAAGTTCGGCGAGCTCGACGGCTACACCGCCGAATCCCGCGCCGGGGAATTGCTGCTCGGCGTCGGTATTCCGCTGGAGCTGCATACCGGCCTGATGAAGGCGGTTGCGCCCGGCTTCAAGCTGCGCGTGCTGCTGGCGCAGGCGCTGTTTTCCGATCCAGACATCCTGCTGCTGGACGAACCGACCAACAACCTCGACATCAACACCATCCGCTGGCTGGAAGACGTGATCAACGCGCGCTCCAGCACCATGATCATCATTTCCCACGACCGCCACTTCCTCAACAGCGTGTGCACCCACATGGCCGACCTGGACTATGGCGAAATCCGCGTCTACCCCGGCAATTACGATGAGTATATGGTCGCCGCCACCCAGGCGCGGCAGCGGCTGCTCGCCGACAACGCCAAGAAGAAGGAGCAGATCGCCGAACTGAATGCCTTCGTTGCGCGTTTTGCCGCCAACGCCTCCAAGGCGCGCCAGGCCACCAGCCGCGCCCGCCAGGCCGACAAGCTCAAGCAGGAGATGGTCGAGGTCAAGCCATCCAGCCGGCAGAACCCTTACATCCGCTTCGAGATGGATGACAAGGACAAGCTTCACCGCAAGGCGGTGGAAATGCTGGAGCTGGCCAAGGGCTACGACAAGGTGCTGTTCCATAGCCTTTCCCTCGGCCTGGAAGCGGGCGAGCGGCTTGCCATCATCGGCCCCAACGGCGCCGGCAAGACCACGCTGCTGAAAACCCTGGTGGGCGAGATCGAGCCTGACCAAGGCAGCGCGAAGTGGGCGGAAAAAGCCCGGATCGGCTACTTCGCCCAGGACCATGCCGCCGATTTCGACTCCGACCTCACCCTGTTCGACTGGATGAAGCAGTGGGGCCAGCCCGGCGACGACGACCAGATCATCCGCGCCACCCTCGGCCGCCTGCTGTTTTCCGGCGACGACGCCAAGAAATCGGTGCGCGTGCTGTCCGGCGGCGAGAAGGGGCGCATGCTCTACGGCAAGCTGCTGCTGGAGCGTCCCAACGTGCTGGTGATGGACGAGCCGACCAACCACATGGACATGGAATCGATCGAATCCCTCAACCTGGCGCTGGAGCAGTACAAAGGCACGCTGATCTTCGTCAGCCACGACCGCCAGTTCGTGTCGTCGCTCGCCACGCAAGTCCTGGAACTCGACGACGCGGGCGGTTGCCGCCACTACCTCGGCGGCTACGAGGATTACCTGCGCAGCCAGGGAATCGCGTAGGCACGGTGTTGTCGGCGCTACGCTTCGCGATAGATCTTGCCGCCCTGGCGCACGAATTCCACCGCCTTTTCCTGCATGCCCTTTTCCAGCGCTTCGCTTTCGGAAACGCCCTGGGCGGCGGCGTAGTCGCGCACGTCCTGGGTGATCTTCATGGAGCAGAACGCTGGGCCGCACATGGAGCAGAAGTGCGCGACCTTGGCGGAGTCCTTGGGCAGGGTTTCGTCGTGGAAGGATTTCGCTTTCTCCGGGTCGAGGCCGAGGTTGAACTGGTCTTCCCACCTGAATTCGAACCTTGCCTTGGACAGAGCGTTGTCGCGGATCTGCGCGCCGGGGTGGCCCTTGGCGAGGTCGGCGGCGTGGGCGGCGATCTTGTAGGTGATGATGCCGGTTCGCACGTCTTCTTTGTCCGGAAGGCCGAGGTGCTCCTTCGGCGTGACGTAGCACAGCATGGCGCAGCCGTACCAGCCGATCAGCGCGGCGCCGATGCCCGAGGTGATGTGATCGTAGCCGGGGGCGATGTCGGTGACCAGCGGGCCCAGGGTGTAGAACGGCGCTTCACCGCACTCTTCGAGCTGCTTTTCCATGTTGACCTTGATCATGTGTAGCGGCACATGGCCGGGGCCTTCGATCATGGTCTGGACGTCATGCTTCCAGGCGATGTTGGTCAGCTCGCCCAGCGTCGCTAGCTCGGCGAACTGGGCTTCGTCGTTGGCGTCATACGCCGAACCGGGGCGCAGACCGTCGCCGAGCGAGAAGGTGACGTCGTAGGCCTTCATGATCTCGCAGATTTCTTCGAAGTGGGTGTAGAGGAAATTCTCCTTGTGATGCGCCAGGCACCATTTCGCCAGGATCGAGCCGCCGCGCGAGACGATCCCGGTCATGCGTTTCGCGGTCAGCGGCACGTAGGCGAGCCGCACGCCGGCGTGGATGGTGAAATAGTCCACGCCCTGCTCGGCCTGTTCGATCAGCGTGTCGCGGAAAATTTCCCAAGTTAGTTCTTCGGCCTTGCCACCGACTTTTTCCAGTGCCTGGTAGATCGGGACTGTTCCAATGGGCACGGGGCTGTTGCGGATGATCCATTCGCGCGTTTCGTGGATGTTCTTGCCGGTGGACAGGTCCATCACCGTGTCCGCGCCCCAGCGCACGCCCCAGGCCATCTTTTCCACTTCCTCGCCGATCGATGAGGTGACGGCGGAGTTGCCGATGTTGGCGTTGATCTTGACCAGAAAATTGCGCCCGATGATCGCCGGCTCCAGCTCGGGATGGTTGATGTTGGCGGGGATCACGGCGCGGCCGCGCGCCACCTCGTCGCGCACGAATTCCGGCGTGATGATCGCCGGAATCGATGCGCCGAAACTCTCGCCCGGGTGCTGGCGGGTGAGCAGCTCGGAAAGCCCCTCGCGGCGCTGGTTCTCGCGGATGGCGATGTATTCCATTTCCGGCGTGACGATGCCGCGCCGGGCGTAGTGCATCTGGCTGACGTTCATGCCCGCCCTGGCGCGGCGCGGGCGGCGCGTCAGCTCGAAGCGCAGCTGCGCCAGTTGCGGGTCGGCGTGGCGCTCCCGGCCGTAAGCCGAAGACAGGCCGGACAGTTCCTCGGTGTCGTTGCGCTCGGCGATCCACGCGCCGCGCACGCTGGGCAGGCCGGCGCGGATGTCGATTTTGACGTCCGGATCGGTGTACGGGCCGGAAGTGTCGTACACGCAGATCGGCGGGTTCTTCTCCGCGCCGAAACTGGCCGGGGTGTCGCTCTGGCTGATTTCGCGCATCGGCACGCGAATGTCGGGACGCGAGCCCTGCACGTACACCTTGCGCGAACTGGGCATGGGTTTGAACGCGGCCTCGTCGATGGCGGCCGGGTCGAGAAACTGGGGATTGGCGTTCATGGCGGTACTCCTTGGCGCAAGGAACATTGCGCCGGCAATGCTTCCCTGCGGCGGCATTATCCGTATCAGGTTCAAAGGGTTTTTCTCACCCGGCGGCTGAATCGCGCCAGGACCCCTAGCAAGGGTGTGAAACTACTGGAATTGTGGAATAATTGCAAGTTTCCGTTCGACCTCAAACTATACTCCGGAGTGCGTCATGAACATCGAACAAGCGCGTTTCAACATGGTGGAACAGCAGATCCGGCCGTGGAACGTCCTGGATCAGGAAGTGCTGGATTTGCTGTTTGAAGTCCGGCGCGAGGATTATGTTCCCGCGGCTTACCGCGGCTTGGCATTCGTGGACATGGAAATCCCCCTCGGGCAGGGCGAGGTCATGCTTTCCCCCAAGCTGGAAGCGCGCATCCTGCAGGAAGTCGCGATCAAACCCGGCGACACCGTGCTCGAAGTCGGCACCGGCAGCGGCTATCAGACCGCCTTGCTGGCGCGGGAGGCGCGGCATGTCTTCAGCGTCGAAATCATTCCCGAATTCAGCGCGCAGGCGGCGGCAAAGCTCAAAGCGCACGGTGTGGAAAATATCACCCTGGAAGTGGGCGATGCCGCGCGCGGATGGGAGCGGATCGAACCCTACGACGTGATCGTGCTCACCGGATCCGTGCCGGTTCTGCCGGATGCCTTCGCCCAGAGCCTGAGAGTGGGCGGCAGGCTGTTCGCCGTTGTCGGCGAAGGCCCGGCCATGACCGCCAGACTCGTCACCCGCATTGCCGAGGATATTTTCTGCAGCGACAACCTGTTCGAAACTTGCATTCCTCCTCTACGAAATGCGCTGCAGCCGCAGCATTTCGTGTTCTGATCCGGCGGGGCGAAGATGGAGGAAATCGAACCGCTGGAACTCCAGCAGTGGCTGCGGGATGAATCCCGCCGCAAGCCGCTGCTGCTGGACGTGCGCGAACCGCAGGAATACGAATACTGCCATATCGAGGGGTCGCTCCTGATGCCGGTGAGTGAAGTCCCGGCGCGCATCGGGGAGCTGGACCCGGAAGCGGACATCGTCGTCATCTGCCACCACGGCCACCGCAGTCACCGCGTGGGCACCTATCTGGAACATTCCGGCTTTTCCCGCATCTACAACCTGCAGGGCGGCGTGGATGCCTGGGGGCACGATGTCGACCCCGCCATGCCGAAATATTGAGAAAAAGGAACCGGAACGACATGAAACCCTATTTGTTCCTGCTCGGACTCGCTTTCAGCCCGGCGCTGCATGCCGCAAACCTGCTCGACATCTACCGCGAGGCGCAGCAGCAGGATGCGGCCTTCGCCTCCGCCAGGGCCGCCTGGCAGGCCGGCCTGGAAAAACTGCCGCAGGGCCGGGCGCTGCTGCTGCCCACCGTCACATCCAGCGCGAACACCACCTGGAACGAGCAAGACATCCACTACCGTGGCGCAACCAGCTTTCCCGGCGGCCGCCGCAACTACAATTCCAACGGCATCACGCTGTCGCTCAGCCAGCCGATCTACCGCAAGCAGAATTTCGCCCAGTACCAACAGGGCAAGAGCCAGGCCGAGCAGGCCGAAGTGCAGTTCGCCGGCGCCAGGCAGGACCTGATCCTGCGCGTGGCCCAGGCGTATTTCGACGTATTGCTGGCGCAGGACAACGTTGCCCTGGCGGGCGCGCAGAAGGCCGCGATTTCGGAACAACTGGCGCAGGCGAAGCGCAACTTCGAAGTGGGCACGGCCACTATCACCGATACCCACGAAGCCCAGGCCCGCTACGATCTCACCGTTTCCCAGGAAATCGCCGCCCTGAACGACCTGGAGATCAAGAAACGCGCGCTGCAGAAAATCATCGGCAAGATCCCGGAGCAGCTTGCCGGACTGCGCGAAAAACTGCCCCTGAAGCAGCCCGAGCCCGGCGACATGAACAAATGGGTCGAAGCGGCCGAGCAGCAGAACCTGCAGGTGCTGATCCAGCGCGCGGCGGCGGAAATCGCCAACCAGGAAGTGGAGCGCAACCGCGCCGGGCATTATCCCACGCTCGACGCCGTCGCCACCTACAGCGACACTTCCGCCTCTGCCAGCACCTTCGGCGCCGGCAGCGACACCCGCGCCTCGGCCATCGGCCTGCAGCTGAATCTGCCGATTTACCAGGGCGGGGCGGTCAACTCCAGGGTGCGCGAGGCGGTGGCCAACCAGGAGAAGGCGCGCCAGGATCTGGAGCAATCCCTGCGCCAGACCGCGCTCGACACGAGGCAGGCATTCCTGGGCGTGACCAGCGGCATGGCGCAGGTGCAGGCGCTGGAGCAGGCGCTGGTGTCGAGCCAGAGCTCGCTCGATTCGACCAAGCTCGGCCTCGAGGTCGGCGTGCGCACCAACGTGGACGTGCTCAACGCCCAGCAGCAGTTATACAGCACCAAGCGCGACCTTTCCCAGGCGCGCTACAACTATCTCATCAGCCAGCTCAAGCTCAAGGCTGCGGTCGGAACACTGGCCGAAGAAGACTTGCAGCAGGTCAACCAGTGGCTGGGACAGTAGGAGAGCGGCGAGCTCTCCTACTCCCGGATAAACCCCTCGATCAGGCTCATCACACGCTCCGTCGCACCCCGGTGATCGCGGCTGAACGCCAGTCCAGCCTTCGACATCGCTTCCCGCGCGGCCTCGTCCCGGAACAGCCGGTTCAGCGCGGCGGCAAGCGCTTCGCCGTTCGCCACTCGCAGCGCGGCGCCCGCTTGCAGTGCCAGGCGCGACGCCTCGGCGAAGTTGTAGGTATGCGGCCCGATCAGCACCGGCCTGCCCACAGCGCAGGCTTCGATCAGATTCTGCCCGCCGTAGGGCAGCAGGCTGCCGCCGATGAATGCCACGTCGCTGGTGGCGTAGTAGGCGAACATCTCGCCCATGCTGTCTCCCAGCACCACTTCGGTTTGCGGCTCCACCGCCAGCTCCGAGGATCGCCGCTGATACGGTATGCCGCGCTGTTCCAGCAGCCGCGCCACCTCGTCGAAGCGCTGCGGATGGCGCGGCACGATCACCGTGAGCAGGCCGGGCACCTGCGCGCCGCGCACCGCGTCCAGAATCAGCTCCTCTTCCCCTTCCCGTGTGCTGGCGGCCAGGAATAGCGGCCGATCCGCGCCGAAGCGGGCGCGCAGCTCGCTCCCCAGCCGCAGCATGGATTCGGACGGCGAACAATCGAATTTGAGGTTGCCCATCACCGCCGGGGAGAGGGCGCCCAGTTCTTCCAACCGGCGCGCATCCTCGCCGGTCTGCGCCGCCACGGCGGCCAGTTGCCCGAGAGCAGCCCGGGTCAGGCCGGAAAAACGCCGGTAGCGCCGCGCCGATTTCTCCGACAACCGGGCATTCACCAGCAGCAGCGGCAGGCCCCGCTCCGTGCAGGCCTCCACCAGGTTGAACCACAGCTCGGTTTCCATCAGCAGCCCGACTTCCGGCCTGAAATGCCGCAGAAAGCGGCGCACGGCGAAGGGATAGTCGTAGGGCAAATAGCAGCGCAGCACGGAGCCGCCGAACAGCTGCTCTCCGGTCTCGCGGCCGGTCGGGGTCATGTGGGTGATCAGGATCCGGTGCCCCGGATAGCGCTCCCGCAGGCGCTGGACAAGCGGCACCGCAGCGCGGGTTTCGCCCACAGACACCGCATGCAGCCAGATTACCGGCTGGTCCGGTTTGCTGCCGTAGCGGCCGAAGCGTTCGCCGATATGGCGCAGATAGCCGGGTTGCCTGCGCCCCCGCCACAGCAGATGGAACACCGCATAAGGCAGCAGCAGGTACAGCAGCAGGGTATAGCCGAAACGTAGCAGTTTCATGCGGGTATCAGTTCGGCCAGCGCCGCGATGACTTCGTCGGCAGCCGGCGGCAGACCCACGCCGCCGAGATTGGTGTGCGGAGTCGAAGCATAGACGCCGGTCAAGCCAGGGTCGGAGGCGCAATAAATGGCTGCCACCGGCGTCTTGAGCGCCGCCGCGAGATGCGTGAGCCCTGTATCCACGCCGACGGCTGCGCGGGAGGCGGCGAGCATCGCGGCGGCCTGGCGCAGGCTCAGCCGGGGTGGAACCACGGCCAGCCCCATCTGGCCGGCCAGCGACTCGCTGCGTTCGCGCTCAGGCTCCGAACCCCAGGGCAACACGCACGCCAATCCTGCGCCGTTGCACCAGTCGGCCAGCGCGAGCCAATCCGCCTGCGGCCACTCCTTGTCGGCGCGGCTGGTGGCGTGCAGCAGCACCACATACGGCGCGCGCGGCAGCCAGGGCAAGTCGAGCGCCGGCGCCGCGACGCCGTAATCCGGCGGCGTATCGGGCTCATAGCCGAAAGCCAGCCCGGCCAGCATCCGGTTTCTTTCCACCGCATGAAGCTGCCGGGGCACGGGAAAAGCCTTGTCGTAAGCCAGCGCAGCCAGCGGTTCGCGCGCGCTCGCCCGGTCGAAGCCGCAGCGCGCGCCGCGGGCGAGGCGGGCGATGACGGCGCTTTTGATCAGCCCCTGACTGTCCATCACCACATCGTAATCCCGGGCTTGCAGCCGGGTCTTGAATGCGCGCATTTCCTGCCATGCGGCCCGGCTGGAAAGCGTTCTGCGCCAGCGTCGGACGGCGGCCGGGATGACCTCGCCCACACCGGGGTGCAGCGCCGGAATATCGGCGAAGCTTTCCTCCGCTACCCAGTCGATCCGGGCATCGGGGAAATGCAGCCGGAGGTCGGTCACCGCAGGTAACTGGTGGATGACGTCCCCCATCGAGGAAGTCTTGACGATCAGGATTTCGAGCATGGCGTATTTTAGCCTACCCCGGCGCTGCGATTGCGCTAGAATAGGGCCCCATGCCGAAAGAGCTTGAAAGAAAGGCGAAATCGCTGTCGGTGGCGATCATTGCCCGCAACGCGGCCGGGCAGATCGAGCCCTGCCTGAAGAGCGCCGCCTTCGCCGACGAAATCGTGCTGGTGGACAGCGGCAGCACCGACGAGACAGTGGAAATTGCGCTAAAATGCGGCGCCCGGGTGATCCATCAGGATTGGCTGGGATTCGGCAGGCAAAAGCAATTTGCCGTCAGCCAGGCCGCGCACGACTGGGTACTGTGCCTGGATGCGGACGAGCGCGTGAGCGAGAAACTGCGCGCAAGCATCGAGCAGGCGCTTGCCGCGCCGCGCTTCCGGGCCTACCGCATGGCCCGATGCAACCGCTTCATGGGGCGCTGGCTGCGCCACGGCGAAGGCTACCCGGACTGGAGCCTGCGCCTGTTCGACCGCACGGCCGCCCGCTGGAGCGACGACGCGGTGCATGAAAAAGTGCTGACCGAAGCCGAAATCGGCACGCTCGAAGGCGACCTGCTGCACGAGTCGGCGGAAGACCTCGCCAGCTACCTTGACAAGCAGAACCGCTACACCACCCTGCAGGCGGAGAAGATGCTCGCGCAAGGACGCCGCGCCCACTTGGGCCACCTGCTGCTCAGCCCGGTGCTGCGTTTCATCCGCTTCTACCTGCTGCGGCTGGGTTTTCTCGACGGCTTACCAGGGTTGGTGCACATCGCCATCGGCTGCTTCAACAGTTTCATGAAATACGCAAAGCTGCTGGCTTTGCAGCAAGGGAAATGACGTGAAAATTTTAGCTACCGGCGTAACGCGCTGGCGCGCATTAGCCTGCACTGAAACCCGCGCACTTTGCCTGCTTTCGGGCTCCCCGCGCCACGGGGGAATGCCATGCGTGTCTTAGTCACGGGGAGCGCGGGTTTTATCGGCATGCACGTCGCCCAGCGCCTGCTGGCGCGCGGCGACGAGGTAGTCGGCGTGGACAATCTCAACGACTACTACGACGTCCGGCTGAAGCAGGATCGGCTCGCGCAGCTCGCGCCCCATCCCGGCTTCCGTTTCATCAAGCTCGATCTGGCCGAGCGCGAAGCCACGGAGAAGCTGTTCGCGGCGGAAAAATTCCAGCGTGTGGTGCACCTCGCCGCCCAGCCCGGCGTGCGCTACTCGCTGAAAAACCCGCACGCCTACATCCAGGCCAACATCGTCGGCTTCATGAACGTGCTCGAAGGCTGCCGCCACAACGGCGTCGAGCACTTGGTCTACGCCAGCAGCTCCAGCGTTTACGGCGCCAACCTCAAAATGCCCTTCAGCGTGCACGACAACGTGGATCACCCCGTCAGCCTGTACGCCGCCACCAAGAAATCCAACGAACTGATGGCGCACACCTACAGCCACCTCTACCGGCTGCCGACCACTGGCCTGCGCTTCTTCACCGTCTATGGCCCGTGGGGCCGGCCGGACATGTCGCCCTCGCTGTTCGCCTCGGCCATCCTGGCCGGCCGGCCGATCGACGTGTTCAACCAGGGAAAGATGCGGCGCGACTTTACCTATGTGGACGACATCGCCGAGGGCGTGGTGCGGGTGATGGATCACATCGCCGAGCCGGATCCCGGCTTCGATCCCGAACTGCCCGACGCCGCTGTCAGCAATGCGCCTTACCGCCTTTACAACATCGGCAACCACGAGCCGGTGGAGCTGCTGGATTTCATCGGCGCGATGGAAAAGGCTTTGGGCCGGCCGGCGATCAAGAACATGCTGCCGATGCAGCCCGGGGATGTCCTGGCGACCTACGCCGACATCGAAGACCTGCGCCGGGCGGTGGGATTTGCGCCGAGCACACCGCTTGGCGACGGCGTGGCGAAGTTTGCCGTCTGGTATCGGGAATATTACGGCGGACGGGGGAAAGGCTGACCCGCGGCAGTGTGCGCCCGATCTGGCCCGGTGCGCTGGGCTTACTGCCCAGCGGATCGGCAGCGAACAGCCTGGGTTCGCCATCCTTCATCCGCGCTACTCGCTGGCCAGTTGATCCGCGCGGGTAAAAATCCAGGTGCGGGTGATGTTCAGGACGTCTGTATCCTTGCGGATGTCCGGGGGAAGGGGAGCGTAGGGGGCGGCCAGTTCGACGATGCGTTTTGCCGCTTCGTCCAGCACCTTGTGGCCGGAGGAGCGGTTGATTTCGACGCTTTCCAGGCTGCCGTCCGCGCGGATGGAAACCGTGAGCTGCAGGCTGCCGTAAATTTTCTGCTGCCTGGCGGCTTCGGGATAGTTGAGGTTGCCGACTCGTTCCACCTTGATGCGCCAGTCTTCCACATAGCGGGCGAAGCGGTATTCCCTGGTTTTGGCGGAAGGAAAGAATTGTTCCTTCGGTTTTTTCTGATATTTGTCCCAATCCCGCGATATCTGCGCTTGCAGGCGTGCCGCCTCCAGGCTTTTTTGTATTAGCTCGGCGGCATTGGGTGCGGGCGACGGTTCGTGAGCCTGTTGCGGCCGGGCGACGGGGCGCGCCTGGTCTACGCGGTGCGGCGATTTGAGACGGGTCATCAGGTTTTGCGCCTGCTCCTCGAGCTTCGCTATGCGCTGTTCGCGCTGCTGAATGGCGGGGTCGGGCTGGCGGGTGTCGGCAGCGGGCAGAGGGCTTTTGGCTTGCCTCTCGGCATCGGTATTTCCGCCGCCGTCGAGGTCGGCCTGGGCAAAGGCATCGGCCCGGGCAGGCCGGCTTGGCGTCTTGCTGTTGACCAGAACGACCTGGAGATTGGGCGGGGCATCCATGAGCCGCTTGGCGTAGGGAACCGTGAAGTGGGCGGCGAGAACGATGGCATGCGCGACGATGGATACCGCCAGCATCAGGCCAAGGCGGGAAGATGGGTCGAACCTTGCGGCGAAATTGCCGAGCAACGGCGCGAAATCGGGCAAGCGCCTATCCAACTTGAGCCGGCTCCGTGGCTTCCTCCGCCGCGATTACGTTGCGGAATTTGCACTTGACTTCCAGTTCCCACGTGTCCACGTGCGCGACCTCCACGTTAATCACGCTGCCTGGAGGCAGCTCCGGCGCGCCGAAAAGGCGTGCAACCAGAGGCAGGCCGTCTAGCCTGACCAGGTTTTCCCGGAGCACGCTGCCGGCGGCGACCGCGATGTTTTCCTGCACCAGCCAGCGCAGGCACCAGTAGCGCTCCATGGTGCGCTGGATGTCCTGGTACGCCTCGTAAGCCAGTTCGAAATCGCGGATTGCGGCAAACAGCGCCTCGCTGTCCGGTGCATAGGGCGCTTCTTCGCCGCGCAGCAGGGCGACGAGCTGGCGCTGGTTGATCAGATCCACGTAACGCCGCAGCGGCGAGCTTGCCCAGGCATAGCACTCCACCCCCAGCCCCTGGTGCGGAGCGGGAGCCGTGGTCATGCGTACCTTGCCGTTGCCTTGGGTGCGATACACCGCGGCAATGCCGGCATCCGCCAGCTGCTTGCCCCAGTGGGCGTTGACGTAAATCATCAGCTCCGACACCACCTTGTCGATCGGCGAGCCGCGCTTGCGCTCGGTGATGGTGACGCGCTCGCCTTCCACCAGGAAATTGTAGTCGCGGTACGGGTTCTGATTGGAGTCGGCCTTGCCGCGGGCCTGCTCCAGCCGGTTGGCAAGCGCCCACAGTATGCTCAGCTCCTGCCTGAACGGATAATCCGGGCCCCCGCCCTGTGCCAGAGCTTCCTCATTGAATACCTGTTCCAGCGTATCGTGGCGCAGGTTGGCCGCAACCGTCACCCGCTCGATCCGGCTCTCCGCGCTGAGCACGCGCCAGTCGTCCCGCGCCACATCCAGATAGAGGGACAGGGCCGGGCAGGCCGCCCCTTCCCGCAGGGTGAAGTGATCCACCACCGCCTCCGGCAGCATGGTGATCTTGTTGGCCGGCATATACACCGTGGACTGGCGTGCAAACGCGATCTCGTCGAGCGTGGAGCCGGGAACGATGCCCAGCGCCGGCGCCGCAATATGGACACCGATGCGCCAGTTGCCGTCGGGCAATCGGGCGACAGAAAACGCATCGTCGATTTCCGTAGTCGAGGCATCGTCGATACTGAAGGCTACCGCATCGCCGGCAGGCAGCGGATGGTCGCGGACAAAGTCGCCGAAATCCGGGAATCCCGTGCCAGCAGGGAAATGTTCGAGCAGGAAGCGGTTCAGATGGTATTCGTGGGAGGAGGGCAGCGCCCCGCATTTCTCCAGCAGTCTGACCGCCGTCATCCCGGTTTGCGCGCATGCCTGCTCCAGCGCCTTGTACTCCGGCGCACTTCTGTCGGGCTTGTAGAGCAGGGTATTGATATGCGGCGCCAAGGTCGCGGGCAGGATAAACGCCGTGAGCTGCTCCACGCATTCGGCGATATGTGCAGCTTGGCGGCGTTTCCTCTCCTCGCTCGCCAGCGCGGCCTTGAGCGCCTCGGGGGGAGCGGCTTTGTAGCGACCCTTGCCCTTCCGGTAGAAGTACATCGGCGCAGCGTGCAGGCGCAGCGCCACTGCCGCCGCCTCGAACGGCTGCGGTACGCGGCCATAATAATCCCGCGCCAGATCGGCGAATGAAAATTCCTCCGAGCCGCAGCATTCCCAAAGAAAATCTACCTCGAGATCTTCCGCCGCCCGCTGGGCGAGGTCCATGAATTCGCCCAAGCCAGGCTGGTCGAAACGGAGCAGCACGGAATTTGCCTTGATCTTGCTGCGCTTGCCGTGGGTGGCTTCCACCTGCAGCGAGGTGGCGTTATCGGTCAGAATGGCACCGACCTTGAAACTGCCGTCTTCCTCGTAAAATACGTTCATGGTCTCAGAATGGTAGGACGATTTTGGTCGCCCGAATTGAACCCAGATTATCCATTAGGCGGCGCTTCGCGCCTGCACTGAAACTGCCTCGTAACCCGTCTCGCCATCATCTCGCGCCCTAATGGATAATCTGGGTTGAACAAGCGATTGGCGAGAGTCCTTGCAAGGGTACTACGGCAGATCAGGCCGCCTTAAGTTCCCGCAAGGCGGCCAGCAGTTTGTCATGGATGCCGCCGAAGCTGCCGTTGCTCATCACCAGGATATGGTCGCCTTTCCCCGCTTCGCGGGCGACGGCGTCTACCAGATCGGGCAGCACGTCGAACGCAGCGGCCTTTGCCCCGAGGGGGGAGAGCACCGCGCCGACATCCCAGCCCAGGTTGGTGGTGTAGCAGAACACCCGGTCGGCGGCCTCGAGGCTTGCGGCCAAGCGGTCTTTCATCACGCCCATGCGCATGGTGTTGGAGCGCGGTTCGAACACCGCCAGGATGCGCCCGGCTCCGACCTTGCGGCGCAGTCCTTCGAGGGTGGTGCGGATCGCGGTAGGGTGGTGGGCAAAGTCGTCGTAGACCGTCACGCCGTTTTCGATGCCGCGCACTTCCATGCGGCGCTTGACGTTGACGAATTGCGACAGCGCTTCGATGCCCGCCGCCGTCGGCACACCGGCATGCCGGGCAGCGGCGAGCGCGGCGAGCGCGTTCAGGCGATTGTGCTCGCCGAGCAGCGTCCAGCGGACTGTGCCCTGGGATTCGCCGTTGAAGGCGACTTCGAAGCTGCCGTCCTCAGCCGCTTCCGCTGCCGCCCAGCCGTCTTTCCCGCCAAAATGCTCGACCGGCGTCCAGCAGCCGCGTTTGAGCACCCACGCAATGCTTTCCTCGCGGCCGTTGGCGACGATCAGGCCGCTGCCGGGAACGGTGCGCACCAGGTGATGAAACTGGGTTTCGATCGCGGCAAGATCGGGAAAGATGTCCGCGTGGTCGAATTCGAGATTGTTGAGAATCACAGTGCGCGGCCGGTAGTGGACGAACTTGGAGCGTTTGTCGAAGAACGCGGTGTCGTATTCGTCCGCTTCCACCACGAAAAAAGGCGAGTCGGTGAGGCGCGCCGAAACGCCGAAATTTTGCGGCACACCGCCGATCAGAAAGCCTGGGTTGAGCCCGCCGTATTCCAGTATCCACGCCAGCATCGAGGAAGTCGTGGTCTTGCCGTGAGTGCCGGCGACGGCGAGCACCCATTTGCCGTACAGCACATTTTCTGCAAGCCATTGCGGGCCGGAAACATAGGGTAAGCCGCGATTGAGGATTTCTTCCATCAGCGGATTGCCGCGGGAAACCACGTTGCCGACTACATACACATCCGGCTCGAGCTCGACCTGATCCGGGTCGAATCCTTCGATCAGACGGATGCCCTGGGCCTCCAGCTGTGTGCTCATGGGAGGATAGACATTGGCGTCGCAGCCGGTCACAGTGTGACCGGCCTGCTTCGCGATGGCTGCGATACCTCCCATGAAGGTGCCGCATATGCCGAGAATGTGAAGATGCACAGCTTTACTTCAGAGGTCTGGCAACTCCCTCGGGGAGCTGCCAGAGACGCCCTTATTTCATCGACAGCAGCGGCGACTGCTTGATCTTTGCCGCATCGGTTTCGCCGTTGAGGTTGGTGATCACCAGCTTGCCGTAGCCCTGCTTGAGATCGTTGCGGAAGTCGTACACTGCGCCAACCACAGTCAGCTTGCCTTCCTTGACCTCGGCGGCGAATTTCTTCAGGGCGTACTCGACCTGGTTGTTGACATTGGTTTTTACGCCTTCCATGTTCTCGACGCCTTTGCCGATCTTGATCGTATCCAGTTCGCGCTTGATCGGGGTGGACAGGCTGGAATAATCGCCGGAAGCGGCCTTGATGGCGCCGCAGGCGGAATGGCCAATGACGATCAGCAGCGGCGTGTGCAGGTGATGCACGCCGTACTCCACCGAGCCTTCGGCGGTAGCGATCTGGTTGCCGATGTCGCGCACCATGAACAGGTCGCTGTCCGGCGTCTTGTCGAGCGCATGGGTATGCACGCGGGAGTCGGAGCAGGTTACCACGGTTGCGCGCGGACGCTGGCCTTCGGTGAACGCCTTGAAATATTCGGCCTTGTGCCCTTTGACGAACGCCTCGTTGTCTTTCAGCAGATTCTTGACGATGCCCTTGACCTGGGCCATCTCGTCATGGTGCTCGTGGTCATGGGAAGAAGCCACCGCCGACTGGGCAAAAGCCAGACCCAAGGCCATTCCTGTTGCAACAAACAGTTTACGCATCGCTATTTCACCCCTTTGCAGTCAAAGTTGGAGACAAAAAAACAACAACCGAAACAACAAACATTCTAACACAGCCGCTGGTGGCGCTCACGAGTCAACCCGATGGGCCAGAACTTTTTGCGGGCCGCGCCTTTCAAATCTACGGGGTCAAGATTATTCGCGCCTTGCCGATAACACGAATAAGGCATTGGTCTTTCGGGAGAGGAGGCTATCATGGCAACCGCATATCAAATCCCCATCGCCGGTTTCAAAGCCATTTACAGTGTTGCCGATGTCGATCGCGCCCTGGAGGAAGCCGGGCCATCGAAAAACGAAACGCTGAAATCTCTCTACCAGAAAATGCGGAAAACCGGCGGGGTGCGCTACATCGTCAAGCCTTCCTCGACCGAAGGTATAGACTCCCTGTACGACGCCTCGCCGAATTTCAGGGCGGTGATCGACGATCTCAGGAAGCACATGACGCTGGCGATTTCCGGCAACGAACCGATGAATTTCACGCCGATCCTGCTGCTGGGCGAGCCGGGATTGGGGAAAACCCACTTCGCCAAGAGCGTGGCGAAGGTGTTGGGGACGGCTTTCGAATTCGTCTCGATGAGCTCGCTTACGGCGGGGTGGATCCTGTCGGGTGCGTCCCCGCAGTGGATGAACGCCAAGCCGGGCAAGGTCGCCCAGTCGCTGGTGGAGGGCGAATTCGCCAATCCCCTGATCGCGCTGGACGAAGTGGACAAATGCGGCGGCGATTCCCGCTACGATCCGATGGGCGCCCTCTACAGCCTGCTGGAAAAGGAAACCGCGGTTCATTTCAAGGACGAATTCATCGACATCGACATGGACGCCAGCAACATCATGTGGATGGCTACTGCCAACGACGAAAGCCGCATCCCCGAACCGATCCTGAACCGCATGAACGTCTATACCATTGAACGGCCGGACTTCGAGGGTTCCCTGAAAATCGCCCGATCGGTTTATCGGGGCATTCTGGGTGAACACAATTGGGGTTTCCCGCCGGAGCCGAGTGAGGAGGTGCTCGCCAAGCTGGCCGAAGTGCCGCCGCGCGACATGCGCAAGCTGTTGATCGACGCTTTCGGCAACGCCAAACTCGACCAGCGGGATCATCTGCTGCCGAAGGATCTGGATACGGAAAGACTGAGCAGAAAGAAGAACAAGATCGGGTTTTAACGGCTCGACAAAAAAACCAACCCAGGGAGGGCATCCATAACAGGAGGCCCGCGAATGGCAGCATCCGAGCTGGTCAACAAATCCCTGGTCAAGGCTTGGCTGTGGTGGTCGCTCGTGTGGATCACCCTCTTTCCCCTGGTCGGGCTGCTCATTTCGATCAAGTTCCACATCCCCGGATTTCTCGGCGACATCCCCTGGCTCACCTACGGCCGCGTGCGGCCGGTGCACGTCAATGGCGTGATATTCGGCGCCTTCTCCACGCCCTTTCTCGGCTTGCTTTACTACCTGGTTCCCCGGCTGTGCGGCCGGCCGATGGCCAAGGAGAACTGGGGCTGGTGGCAGCTCGCCGTCTGGAATCTGTTCGTGATCGCAGGCTCGATTTCGCTGCTGGCAGGCTGGAACCTTGGCTTCGAGGCAGGCGAATTTCAGTGGCCGTTCAACATCCTGCGCTGGGCCGTGCTGGCGGCGCTCGGCGGCCAGGTGATGGTGACCATTCTGCGGCGCCGCGAACGGGGCTTTTACGTCGCGCTGTGGTACGTCATCGCCGCACTGGTGTGGACGCTGATGAACCTGATCCTGGGCAATGCGGTGCTGCCCTACGTGCCGATGTCCGGCATCAGCAATGCCGCGCTGCACGGGCTGTATATCCACTACGTGGTGGGACTGTGGATCACCCCGGCGGGGTTGGCGCTGATGTATTACTTCCTGCCGCTCGCCGTCAACAATCCGCTGTTCAGCCACCGTCTGTCGCTGCTGGGCTTCTGGTCGCTGGCGCTGTTCTATCCCTTCGTCGGCACCCACCATTACATCTACAGCCCGATTCCCTTCCATACCCAGACGCTCGCCATCGTCACCAGCATGCTGCTGATCATCCCGGTGTGGACGGTGACGGCGAACTTCTACGGCACGGCGATGGGACGTTGGGGCCGGACAGCGGGCGGCAGCGATGGAGACAGCTACGGCGCCAAATTTCTGCTGCTCGGCGCGCTGTACTATGTGCTGGGCTGCTTCCAGGGATCGGTGGAGTCGCTGCGGCGCATGCAGGAACTCACTCATTTCAACGACTTCGTCATTTCCCATTCTCATTTCACCATTTTCGGCACCTTCATCATCTGGGTTTCGGGCGCAATGTATTTCGTCTGGCCCCGTGTCACCGGCCGGCAGCTCTGGAGCGCCCGCTTGGCCAGCTGGCACTTGTGGCTCACCATCAGCGGGGCGAGCGTGATGTTCCTCGGCCTTGCCGCCCAGGGATTTGTCCAGGGGGGAATGCTGGAATACGGCGCCAATTTCGTGGATACCGTGAAGGAAATGATGCCGTGGTGGGAAATACGGACCCTCGCCGGGGCGACCATGGACATCGGTCTGGCGCTGATGGCCGTCAACCTCGTCCAGAGCGCCCGTTTTGGCAAGCCTTTCGAGGAGCCTGTCTACGCTGTGGGCCTTTCCGAGGGCCGGCCGGCGGGCGAGGCGATCAGAGGCTGGCTGTCCGGGCCGTCGGCGGTCGCCGTCATTGCCGGCATCGCGTTTTTCGCCGCGGCGGTGCTGATCCAGGGCATCATGCCTTCGCTCATGCCGGAAACCAGCAAGGCGGAAGTCGTGGATGCGGCCACCGGCAAGGCGATCGCCGTGGCAGGCTACACGCCGCTGGAACAGCATGGTCGCGAAGTGTATATCCGCGAAGGATGCTGGTACTGCCACTCGCAGTATGTCCGGCCGGCGACCGGCGAGGCATTTCGCTGGGGGCCGGTGTCGCAGGCGGGGGAATACGCCTTCGACCAGCCGCATCTCCTGAGCACCCGCCGCACGGGACCGGATCTGACGCGCGTCGGGCGCAAGGTTGATGACGGCTGGCATGCGGCGCATTACTGGAATCCGCGCGATGTGGTGCCGGATTCGATCATGCCGCGCTTCCCCTGGCTGTTCGAACCGGCCAAGAAGGGCGAACCGCCCCGCCTTAACACCGATGGCAAGGCGCTGGTTGCCTATGTTCAGCGCCTTGGCACCAGCATCGGTGACTGGCGCGAGATTTTCGTTTCGACCAGGCTGGATGAAGGCGCCGCGCTGCGGGCGGGCGACACTTTGCGCCAGAAGGAGCTGCTGCCTCTGGGCAGGCAAACTTACACGCGGCGCTGCGCCGGCTGTCACGGCGAGAAGGGCGACGGCAACGGACCGTCGGCGCGCTTCCTCGACCCGAGGCCAAGGGACTTCACCAGCGGCATTTTCAAGTTCCATTCCACCCCGATCCCCAACGCCCTGCCCACCGACCAGGACTTGTTCCTGACCGTCACCCACGGTCTGTGGGGCACTGCCATGCCGCCCTGGTACGACATCTCGGCCGAGGAACGGCTGGCGGTGGTTCGGTACCTCAAAACCTTCTCCGACCGGTGGCAAAAGGAGGAGCCGGGCGAGCCCCTCGCCGTGGCACCGGAGCCGCCGGTCAGCGCGGCTTCGCTGAAAGCCGGCGCCGAGCGTTTCGCGGAAAGTTGCGCGGTATGCCACGGCAACGAAGGCAGGGGCGACGGGCTGGCCGCCGCAGGACTGGCCGACACCTGGGGGCATCCTGCGCGACCAGCCAACTTCACCCTGCCGGCCGGCGCCCCTGGCGGCGTCAAGCTCGGCCATGACGGCCGGCATCTGTTCAAGACCATCATGAGCGGCGTCGGTGGAACGCCGATGCCGTCTTTCGCCGCCTCGTTCACGCCGGAGCAGCTATGGGACATCGTGCATTACGTCCAGTCGCTGCGCGTGGCGGCGCACCTGCAGGAATTGCAAAAGGCCGGGCTCAAGGACGGCGACGCTGCGGCAGCACGGCGGGAGCTGTGGGCGGCGCTCTCCGAGGCGGCCAGCCGGGGCAGGATAGACCGGCAAATCACAGAAAGGCGGCAGCCATGACACCAGAAGACGAGAGGCAGGAAAGCGAAGCGGGCGAGCCGCAAAAAGATACCTATGTCTACGGCGAGACCGGCATCGAGGAAAGGCGCGGTGCCATCCCGTCATGGCTGATTGCGGTTGCCGTCGGCCTGATTGCCTGGGCGATCTATTACGCCGTTACCTACTGGTCGCCGCCCCCCTGATTCCTGCATGCGAAGGAGACCCACCATGAAAGAAATCCTCCCCGGCGTCTATCACTGGACCACTTTCCACGAAGGCATCCAGGCGCGAGTGCACTCCTGCTACGTCGCCGCCAGCGACCCCGCGGTGCTGATCGATCCCCGCGTCCCGGCCGAAGGGCTGGATTGGTTCGCGGCACACACGCCGCCCGCGCACGCCTACCTGACCAACCGCCATCATTATCGCCACAGCGGACGGTTTGCGGAACGCTTCGGTACCCGGGTCTGGTGCCACAAGGACGGCCTGCACGAATTTACCCATGGCGAGAAGGTGCAGCCTTTCATTCATGGCGACGAACTGCCGGGCGGTATCCTGGCCCTGGAAGTCGGGGCGCTCTGCCCGGAGGAGACGGCGCTGTATATTCCATTAGCCGGAGGAATACTGGCGGTCGGCGACGCCATCATCCGCGAGGACGGGAACCTGAGTTTCGTGCCCGACATGCTGATGGGCGACGATCCGGAAGCCGTCAAACGCGGCTTGCGGGCAGCGTTTCTTGCCCATCTGGAGCGCGATTTCGACCACATGCTGTTCGCCCACGGCAAGCCCTGGATCGGCGGAGCGAAAGCGGGGCTGCGCGAGTTTCTGGAAAGATTAAAGGTTTAGAGCACTTGGCGCGCAGCGCGGGGGGCGTATAATTTCCGCGGGGCTGCCCCGCGTCATTTCCCGCTCGCCTCGAAATTCTGAAAGGATCGTCCGCATGAAATTTCTTCTGCCGCTTGTTGCCTTCCTGCTCATCAGCGCAGCGGCTTGGGGTGCTGCACCGGCGAACCGCCACCCAGCAACGGGCGGCGCGGCCGGCGCGGCCCTGCCCTACGAAGGCAGGGTGGTCAGTGTGATAGACGTCGGCGGCTATGTCTACCTCGAGGTTTCCGCCGCAAGCCAGACGGCCTGGATTGCGGCGCCACAAATGGCACAGGTGAAGAAGGGCGACACGATCGAGTTCGGCGAGGGCACGATCATGACCAACTATTACAGCAAGACGCTGAAACGAACCTTCCCGACCGTCATGTTCGTCAACAAAGTGGTGGTAAGCAGCGAAACCGGCAAGAAGCACTGAACTTTAAGAATCTGGCCCCGGATACACCGATATCCGCAACGACGCATTTCACCAACTCGGGAAGCGGTATGGCATCCAACGAAACCGATAACATGGCTTTGTTCTGCGACTTCGAAAATATCGCGCTGGGCGTGCGCGATGCCAAGTATGCCCAGTTCGACATCAAGAAGGTGCTGGAACGCTTGCTGCTGAAAGGCAGCATCGTGGTCAAGAAAGCGTACTGCGACTGGGACCGCTACAAGGAATTCAAGGCTCCCATGCACGAAGCCTCGTTCGAGCTGATCGAGATTCCCCACGTGCGGCAATCCGGCAAGAATTCGGCCGACATTCGCATGGTCGTCGACGCCCTTGATTTGTGTTACACCAAGTCGCATGTGAAAACATTCGTCATCATCAGCGGCGACTCGGATTTCTCTCCCCTGGTCAGCAAGCTGCGGGAAAACAACAAAACCGTGATCGGCGTGGGCGTGAAAAACTCGACTTCCGACCTCCTGATCGCCAACTGCGACGATTTCATCTATTACGACGATCTGGTGCGCGAGCAGGAAACCAAAAAGCGGGCGAAGAAGAAGGCTCCGAGCAAGGCCGCTCCCGCCGCAGCCGGCAAGAGCGCGGTAAAGGGCGAGGATGAAAAAAAACAGGAAGCGCTCGACCTGATCACTGAAACCATCGAAGCCCTGACGGCCGAGCGCAGCGAAGGCGAGAAAATCTGGGGGTCCATGGTCAAGCAGGCGCTCAAGCGCCGCCGGCCCGGGTTTAACGAGTCCTACTACGGCTTCCGCACTTTCAGCGACCTGCTGGAAGAAGCTCGGGCGCGGCAGCTCGTCGAACTGGAGCGGGACGAGAAATCCGGCGGGTATGTCGTCCGGCTTTCCAGCCAGGATTGACGCCCGTTCAGCACAAGCCTTGCTGGTGCCTTCGCTTGCAGTCTAAGGAACCTCTGCAAAAGTTACTGCGCACCCCGATCGCGGTGTCGCGTGCTCGCTCACTCCTCGCCTATCCATTTGATATGTCTCGTCGTTCGCTGCGCGGCTCCTGGCGCTCGGGGTTGCTCGCGACACTTTTTCAGAGGTTCCCTAATGCAGATGCTTGCGCCGAAAGTGGACAAGGCTGCCTGAAGGCAGGGAATTCGGCTCGGCTTCGGCGCCCTTCTCCACCCAGTCCTGGTCGAAAAGCTCGTTGACCACCCCAGCCACCCGCGCCACCGCAGCTTGGCCGAAATGGCGGGAAAGCAGGCTGGAGACGTCCTCTACCATGCGCTGCCGCTGGGCCTGGTGTATGGCTTCCGGGGTGGGGCCGACGAACAGCAGCTGGAACTCGTCCCGGCCATCGTCATGGTAAGTGGTCAGCTCGATTTCGGAAGCACGTTCAGCCAGCAGACCGATGTCTTCCATCGCTTCCTGCAAGCGGCGGCGGAAGCTGCGCCCCACCTCCCCCGTCCAGCAAATATCGAGAACGCGGCTGGCGCGATCAAATTCGATTCCGGGCTCGCTTTGCTCCAGACTATGCGCCTCGGCGATGTGCTCCACGTCCAGGTAATCCAGCCATTTGCGCAGCGCATTTTCGACCTGCGCCAGCGTGACGCCCTTGCAGAGATGTATGCTTCCGTGCACATGAACTTCGATACGCATGTAAAACTCCTTTCGGGCGCGCCCGAAAAAATTCAAAGTTGAATTTTACCCCACCGGGCGCGTTCGCGCCTTGTCTCCCGGCTCCGAGCAGTCCGGAAGCTGTCGGTATTTTTTACACTCGTCGCGAACGACAAGCGACAAAAGCGGCCGCGTAATTTGTATGCCATTGTAATAATTAACATTTATGTTACATCCGAATCTTTGGCGAACTTTTTGCTTGTGAATATTTAGCGGTTTGATTAGTCATCACTTATTTCTGCAACACCGAAAGCGTCAAAGGAGAACGATCATGAAGAAATCATCACGGAACTGGCTTTCGGCGCTGGTACTGGCGCTCAGTGCCCCGGTTTGCGCCAATGCAACGACCATCAGCACCGATGCCTCAATTACCGACAGCATTCCCGGCTTGACCGGGTTTGCGACCTTCGGCGACCAGATGGCCGGCATGACCGTCCAGGCCATTTTTGCCAATCAGCTGAACGAAACCCGCAGCTGGGGCGCCACGGGTGCCGGCGCGGGCGGCGCGTTCGGCACCGGCTGGAGCCTCACGGAATCCGGCGATACCTTCAGCAATTCCTGGGTTTTTACGAACAATACTGGCGCTGCTTTGCTGGGCTTGGTGCTGGACGCACGGCCGGGGCTCACCGTATTTGACCGCACTTTCGGCGGCGCGTTTGGGACGCCCGGTTCGGCTCGGGGGTTGGACTTTGCCGAAACGCCCACCACCGCCGGCACTGCAATTTATTCGCTGCAAGTGGCCATTGGAGCCGATCCCGCGGTGGGAGATTTGTGGCATATGTTGAGCGTCAGCTTTGACCAGGGCCTGCGCGGCGACTGGACTTTCGTTCAGGATACCGACAGCGACCTTCGCTCCACTCATCCCGCTCCAGAGCCCGCAACTCTCGCCCTGACCGGGCTTGGCCTGGCCGGACTGGCTGCCGTGCGGCGGCGCAGGCTGCCGCGATAAAAGCGGCTTCCTACGCGGGGGGAAAGGTAATTTCGTGCAGCGGCACCGCCGCTAGCGCGGCAGCCGTGTCGGACGATTCGGCAAGCGGGTCGTCGAATGCCACGTCGCCCTCCCCCCTCCAGCCGCCCGGCTGCAAGTGTTTGAAATCGAAAAGCCGGCTGTCGGCCAGATGCGACGGCACCACGTTTTGCAGCGCGGTGAAGATAGTCTGGGTGCGGCCGGGCCAGGCCTTTTCCCACTCCGCCAGCAGCCCCTTGATGTGCTGCCGCTGCAGATTTTCCTGCGAGCCGCAAAGGTTGCAGGGGATGATCGGAAACTCCATGCCCCGCGCATATCGGGCGATATCCTTCTCGCTGCAATAGGCGAGTGGCCGGATCACGATGTGCTGGCCGTCGTCGGTCACCAGCTTGGGCGGCATCGCCTTCAGCTTGCCGCCGAAAAACAGGTTCAGGAACAGGGTCGCCACGATGTCGTCCCGGTGGTGGCCGAGTGCGATCTTGTTGGCGCCGAGTTCCTTGGCGGTGCGGTAGATGATGCCGCGCCGCAGGCGGGAGCATAGGGAACAGGTGGTTTTTCCCTCCGGGATCTTTTCCTTGACGATGGAATAGGTGTCCTGCTCGACGATGCGGTATTCCACCCCGATTGAGCTCAGGTAGTCCGGCAGGATATGTTCCGGGAAGCCGGGTTGCTTCTGGTCGAGATTCATGGCGATCAGCCGGAAGCTGACCGGGGCACGCTCGCGCAGCGCCAGCAGGACGGAAAGCATGGTGTAGGAATCCTTGCCGCCGGAGAGGCATACCAGCACCGTGTCGCCGTCCTCGATCATGTTGAAGTCGGCAATCGCCTTGCCCGCCAGATGCTCCAGGCGGGTTTTCAGGCGCAGAAAGGTGGCGGAATGCGCTTCTTCCGCGCCTCTGGGTTGTTCGTGTTTGTCGTTCATTCTAGAAGAGCCTCTTAACCGCGAATTGTCACAATGTTCATCGAGCCGGCAAAATTTCAGTCTGTCGGTCGACAGGCGAGGATGCAGGCCGTCAGCATTTTTTTACTCGTGCTTATTCGTGAACATTCGTGGTGAGCTTTTTGGTTTACAAGCCCGCGCTGCGGCCGCCGTCCACCGCCAGGATTTCTCCGGTGACGTACGGCGCGTCGCTGACCAGAAAGCGCACCGCGCGGGCGATGTCGTCCGGTTCGCCGGCGCGCTTCAGGGCGGTGTGGGCGATGATGCGGCGCCGCTCCGCGTCGTCGAAGCGGGGATCGTCGTCCGGCCACAGGATGGTTCCCGGCGCCACCGCGTTGACCCGCACCGTCGGCCCGAGTTCATGCGCGAGCGACTTGGTCAGGGCCACCAGCCCAGCCTTGGCCAGGCTGTAAACCACATAGCTTTTCATCGGGCGTTCGGCGTGGATATCGGCGATGTTGACGATGCAGCCGTGGCGCCTGGCCAGTTCGTGCGCCGCGGCCTGCGCCAGGAACAGGGGCGCCTTGAGGTTGGTGCCGATCAGGTCTTGCCAGTCCGCTTCGGTGATTTCCCCCACTGCGGTCGGGTAAAAGCTGGAGGCGTTGTTGATCAGCGCATCCAGCCCGCCGAACCGTTCCACCGCTGCGGTCACAAGCTGCGCGTAGGTGTCGGGATCGTGCAGGTCGCCCTGCGCCAGCGCCGCCGAGTCCGGCCGCAGCCGGTTGAGCTCGCGCTCCAGGGAGCGAGCCTCGTCCGCCGCGGAGCGGTAGTGGATCACCAGCCGCGCCCCTTCCCGATGCAGCATCCGACTGATGGCCGCGCCTACCCGCTTGGCGCCGCCGGTGATGAGGACGACTTTGCCTTCCACCATGCGCGCCCCTTGTCAGGCTTCGCTCTTCCCCTTGCTTTCCGGCGCTCCGTCCGCTCCCGCCAGGTGCTCGTAAAATTTGTAGCGCTTCTCGATCTCATTCTGGCAGTGCCGGAGCGCCTCCTCGCCTTGCTTCTCAACCGCCTTCATCAGTCCGCGGAAGCGCGGCTCGTTCTTGACGAACTCGCGGTAAGGCACCGACGGCCGCTTGGAATCCAGCGACAGCGGGTTTTCGCCGGCGGCGGCGCGGCGCGGATCGTAGCGGAACAGCGGCCAGTGGCCGGTGTTGACCGCCAGTTCCTGCTGCTGGTGCTGGCGCGACATGTCGAAGCCATGCTCCACGCATGGGCTGTAGGCGATGATGAGCGACGGGCCATCGTAGGATTCGGCTTCCAGGAAAGTGCGCAGGGTGTGGATGTCCTTCGCGCCGTAGGCTACCTGGGCGACGTATACGTGGCCGTAGCTCATGGCGATCTGCGCCAGATCCTTCTTGCCGGTGGCCTTGCCGTTGGCGGCGAACTTGGCGGTCGCGCCGCACGGGGTGGCCTTGGAAGCCTGCCCGCCGGTGTTGGAATAGACCTCGGTATCGAGCACCAGAATGTTGACGTTGCGGCCCGAGGCCAGCACGTGGTCCACACCGCCGAAGCCGATGTCGTAAGCCCAGCCGTCGCCGCCGATGATCCACACGCTCTTTTTGGCCAGCGCTTCGGCCACGCTTTCAAGGGCGCGCGCCTCGGGCGAGACGATTTTTGCCAGCGCCTGGCGCAGCGCCGCTACCCGCTCTCGCTGCTGGTAAATGCCGGCCTCGGTGGCCTGGTCGGCGGCGAGAATCGCGTCGGCCAGCTCGGCGCCGATTTCGGTTTTCAGCTTCTCGACCAGCTCTCGTGCGTACTCCGTTTGCTTGTCGATCGTCAGGCGGAAGCCCAGGCCGAATTCGGCATTGTCTTCGAACAGCGAATTCGCCCACGCCGGCCCCCGCCCTTCGGCGTTCCGGGTGTAGGGGGTGGTGGGCAGATTGCCGCCGTAGATCGAGGAGCAGCCGGTGGCATTGGCGACCACCATGCGGTCGCCGAACAACTGGGTCGCCAGGCGGATGTACGGCGTCTCGCCGCAGCCGACGCAGGCGCTGGAAAACTCGAACAGCGGCTCGCATACCATGGCGGCTTTCATGATGTTGGGGCGCAGCTTGAGCCGGTCGTACTCCGGCAGCCTGAGGAAGAATTCCCAGTTTTCGCGCTCCTGCTCGCGGATCGGCGCCTGCGGGGCCATGTTGAGCGCTTTGTGGTTGGGGTCGGTTTTCGACACCGCCGGGCAGATGTCCACGCACAGCCCGCAGCCGGTGCAGTCTTCGGGTGCCACCTGATAGGTGATGTGCATGCCGGGATCGAAATCCTTGCCTTTCACCGCCGCATGCTTGAACGTCTGCGGCGCATCCTGGGCCAGGGCGGGATCGAACACCTTGCTGCGGATGGCGGTGTGCGGGCAGACGAACGGGCATTTGCCGCAGGCGATGCACAGCTCGGCGTCCCACACCGGAATTTCCTGCGCCAGGTTGCGTTTGTCCCACTTGGCGGTGCCGGTGGGCCAGGTGCCGTCAACCGGCAACAGGCTTACCGGCAGACGGTCGCCGCGACCGGCCATGATTTCCCCGGTGACGCGACGCACGAACTCCGGCGCCTGCGCCGGCACCGGCTCCGGCTTCTCGAAGCAGCTGGTGGCGGCGGCAGGAACCGGCACTTCGTGCAAATTGGCCAGGGTCTCATCGATTGCCTGGTAGTTGCGCTCGACGATCTCCATGCCTTTCTTGCCGTAGGTTTTCAGCGCCGCGTCCTTGATCGCCTGGATGGCGCGTTCCTTGGGCAGAATGCCGGAAATGGCGAAGAAGCAGGTCTGCATGATGGTATTGATGCGCCCGCCCATGCCGGTCGCCCGCGCCACGGCATAGGCGTTGATGGCGTAGAACCGGATTTTCTTGTCGATGATCTGCTGCTGCATGCGGCAGGGCAGGCTATGCCAAACCCTGTCCGCCGATTCCGGGGAGTTGAGCAGGAATACCGCGCCCTCCGCCGCCGCGTCCAGCATGTCGTAGCGCTCCACGAACACCGGCTGGTGGCAGCCGATGAAGGCGGCCTCGTTGTCGCCGATCAGGTAGGTGGAGCGGATCGGCCGCGGCGAGAAGCGCAGGTGCGAGATGGTCGCCGCGCCGGCTTTTTTCGAGTCGTAGACAAAATAGCCCTGGGCATAGAGATCGGTTTCCTCGCCCATGATCTTGATGGTGTTCTTGTTGGCGCCCACCGTGCCATCCGAGCCCAGGCCGTAGAACAGGGCGCGCGTTACGCCCTGGCCGGCGTCGGTGCGGAAGCCGGCATCCCATTCCAGGCTGGTGTGGGTCACGTCGTCAACGATGCCGACAGTGAAATGATTGCGCGGCTTGTCTTTCTTCAGCTCGTCGAACACGCCCTTGATCATGCCCGGCGTGAATTCCTTGGAGGACAGCCCGTAGCGGCCGCCGACGATGCGCGGCAGAGCGGAAAGCGCGGTACAGCCGGAAGCAAAGCAGTCCATTACCGCGGTGACCACATCCTTGTACAGCGGTTCGCCGTCGGCACCGGGCTCCTTGGTGCGGTCGAGCACGGCGATTTTGCGCGCCGTGCCCGGCAGTGAGTTGAGCAGCTCGGCCGCCGGGAACGGGCGGTACAGGCGCACCTTGATCATGCCGACCTTCTCGCCGCGTGACGTCAGGTGCTCCACGGTTTCTTCCGCGGCTTCCGCGCCCGAACCCATCAGGACAAGCACCCGCTCCGCATCGGGTGCGCCGGCGTATTCGCACAGCCTGTACTGGCGGCCGGTCAGGCCGGCGAACCTGTCCATCGCGCCCTGCACGATTTCCGGCATGCGGTTGTAATAAGGGTTGACGGTCTCGCGCGCCTGAAAATAAACATCCGGGTTCTGCGACGTGCCGCGGATCACCGGGTGCTCGGGCGACAGCGCGCGGGCGCGGTGCGCGAACACCAGCTTGTCATCGATCATGGCGCGCACCACATCCTGGCCGACCTGCTCGATCTTGGCGATTTCGTGCGAAGTGCGGAAACCGTCGAAGAAATGGATGATCGGGATGCGCGCCTCCAGGGTCGCGGCCTGCGCGATCAGCGCCATGTCCATCGTCTCCTGCACCGAGTTGGCGGCGAGCATGGCAAAGCCGGTGGCGCGTACCGACATCACGTCGCTGTGGTCGCCGAAAATCGACAGCCCCTGCGCGGCGAGGGAGCGCGCGGCGACGTGCATCACCATCGGCGTCAACTCCCCGGCGATCTTGTACATATTAGGGATCATCAGCAGCAGGCCTTGCGACGAGGTGAAAGTGGTCGCCAGCGCCCCGGTCTGGAGCGCGCCGTGCACCGTGCCCGCGGCACCCGCCTCGCTCTGCATCTCGATCACCTGCGGCACCGTGCCCCACAGGTTCTTCTGGCCCTGCGCCGACCACAGATCCGAGTATTCCCCCATCGGCGAGGAGGGCGTGATCGGGTAGATCGCGATCACCTCATTGGTGAGATGAGCGATGTAAGCGGCGGCTTCATTGCCGTCGAGCGTAACCATGCGAGCGTGTGACATCAAGCTATCTTCCATGCGTAGAACCGGCCCCCGGGTGAAGGCATACCGCGATATGGTATATTGCGGCCATTTAAGAACCATCAGCCGGCAGAATGGTTCCGCTTTTATCCCAAAATAACCTGCTAATTTAGCACATTCCCGATGTCCCCACTACCCGCCCCCGAGCCGGATGCGGCACGGCACAGCGAAGCCCTGCGCACGCACATCCTGGACGAAATTGCCGCCGCTGGCGGATGGCTGAGTTTCGCCCGTTTCATGGAGCTGGCCCTATATGCGCCGGGGCAGGGTTACTACAGTGCCGGGCTGCGAAAATTCGGGACGGCCGGAGATTTCGTCACCGCCCCGGAAATTTCCCCGCTGTTCGGCCGCGCACTGGCGCGCCAGGCGGCGCAGGTGCTGCAACTGAGCGGTGGTGACCTGCTCGAGGCCGGCGCGGGCAGCGGCCGGCTGGCCGCCGATCTGCTGCCCGAGCTGGAGCGGCTGGGGCGGCTGCCAGCCCAATACCTGATTCTCGAAGTAAGCGCGGACTTGCGCGAACGCCAGCGGGCGTTATTGGCCGAAAAGATCCCCTACCTTGCCGACCGGGTGCGCTGGCTGGACGAACTACCGTCCCGGTTTCGCGGTCTCGTTCTGGGCAACGAGGTGCTGGATGCGATGCCGGTGCATATCGTGGCGTGGCGCGAAGACGGCATTTACGAGCGCGGCGTGGCCGCCGGGGATGGCGGTTTTTCCTGGAGCGAGCGCAAGCTGACCGACGGCGAATTGCTTAGGGCCGCAGCCGGTCTGAATCTGCCGGCGGGCTATGTGAGCGAGATCAACCTGGCTTCCCGTGCGTTTGTCGCCACCCTGGCCGGCATCCTGGAACAGGGCGCAATCCTGATGCTTGATTACGGTTTCGGCGCGAGCGAGTACTACCACCCGCAGCGTAGCGAGGGCACCCTGATGTGCCACTATCGCCAGCATGCCCACGGCGATCCGTTCTTCCTGCCGGGACTGCAGGACATCACCGCGCATGTGGATTTTTCCGCCATCGCGGTAGCCGGGATTGAAAACGGCCTGACCTTGATGGGCTACACCACCCAGGCACATTTCCTGATCAACTGCGGCATCACCGAAATCCTCGCGCAGACGCCGCCGTCCGATACGGGCGCCTATCTGCCGCTTGCGGCCCAGGCGCAAAAACTCCTCAGCCCGGCGGAAATGGGGGAGTTGTTCAAGGCCATTGCGCTGGGGCGGGGGATTACCGAACCGCTGATAGGATTCAGGATGGGCGACAGGAGCCGGATGTTATAGGCGCCCCAAAATATTGACACCACACGGAGACCCCGAATGTCGATCAGATCCATCCCTACCTTCCCGCCGACTGTCTGCCTCAAGCCCCAAGCGACACTGCTTGATGCGCTCAGGCTGATGCTAGAGAAAGAAATCAACCACATCCCCCTGTGCGATGCTCAGGGCAGCTTCGCCGGCATCATCAGCACCAGCGCCATTCTGCGTGCCCTGATTCCGGCCAGCGCGCGGGTGGAAGGCGGATTGGCAAATCTCAAGTTCGTCGGTGACGCGCTGCCCATGCTGAGCGCGCATCTGCGCGACCTGGAACGCCTGAAGGCGGGGGAGTTCGCGCTGAAGGACATCGCCGTGCTGGATGAGGACTGCCCGATCCTGGAAGCGATACTCCTGCTCACCCAGAGCGCGGTCCCGCTGCCAGTGGTGGGCAAGGACGGCAGGCTGCGCGGCATGTTGAGCCGGCGCGCATTGCTGGCCTATCTGGCGCAGCAGGCGGGGCTGTAACATGCATGGCGCCGCTCCCGTTGCTTCCCAGGTCATCCTGGGCTTGAGTCCGCTGGCGGTTTCGCTGGCCATTTTCGTGCTGACCTACGCCGCCATCGTCACGGAAAAGATCAACCGCTCCATCGTCGCCCTGCTCGGCGCCGGCCTGATGATCCTGTCCGGTGTGCTGCACCAGAGCGAAGCCTTCGCCGGCATCGACCTCAACACTATCGGCCTGCTCACCGGCATGATGGTGATCGTCGCCATCACCCAGAAAAGCGGCGTGTTCCAGTATGTGGCAGTGGTGGCGGCCAAGTCCGTGCGCGCCGATCCCTGGGGGCTGCTGGTGATGCTGTCGGTGGTGACGGCGGTGTTTTCCGCGCTGCTCGACAACGTCACCACCGTGCTGCTGATTGCCCCGGTGGCGCTACTCATCACCGACGCGCTCAAACTCAATCCCTATCCCTACCTGTTCGCAGTGATTTTCTCCTCCAACATCGGCGGCGCCGCAACCTTGATCGGCGACCCGCCCAACATCATGATCGGCTCGGCGGCGAGGCTCGGCTTCAACGATTTCCTCGCTCACATGGCGCCGCCGGCGCTGGCAGTGTTTGTCCTTACGATGGTTCCCTTCTACCTGATCTGGGGGCGCAAGCTCCATGCCGCACCGGAGGATCGCACCCAGGTGATGGCCTTCGACGAAAAGGAAGCCATCACCGATCCGCGCCTGCTGAAGCAGTCCCTGGCGGTGATCGCCCTGGTGATCCTGGGTTTCGCCCTGGCCCACCAGATTCACCAGGAGCCCGCCACCATCGCCATGTTCGGCGCGGCGCTGCTGCTTCTGCTGCGCGCTTTCGGCAAAACCGCGGAAGAACAGACCCATGATGTCCACCACAGCTATGCCGAAGTGGAATGGGTGACGATCTTCTTCTTCGTCGGCCTGTTCGTGGTGGTGGCGGGAGTGGAAAAGGCCGGCGCGCTGAACATCCTGGCCGAGCAACTGGTTGCCTTCACCGGTGGGGACCTGGCCACCACCGCCGTCCTGATCCTGTGGGTATCGGCAGTAGCCTCGGCGGTGGTGGACAACATTCCCTTCGTCGCCACCAT
This sequence comes from Pseudomonadota bacterium, assembly GCA_040752115.1. Classification (GTDB taxonomy): domain Bacteria; phylum Pseudomonadota; class Gammaproteobacteria; order Burkholderiales; family Sulfuricellaceae; genus JBFMFB01. Next base: position 89,369 of record JBFMFB010000002.1, read on the forward strand.
GATCCCGGTGGTGCAAAGCATGGCGCCCGCATTCGGCGCGGAGAACCTCAACACCCTGTGGTGGTCGCTGGCGCTGGGCGCCTGCCTGGGCGGCAACGGCAGCCTAGTGGGGGCGAGCGCCAACCTGGTGGTGGCCGGATTCGCCGAGCGCGCCGGCCAGCCGATCCGCTTCCTGCCGTTCATGCTGATGGCGTTTCCGCTGATGCTGATGAGCATCGTGGTAAGCACGGCCTATGTCTGGCTGCGCTATTTGTGAAACATTCTGGTTAGTTCAAGGAGAAATATGCCGGAGTCATTGCCAGTTGTCGCCGACCTCGCTTGGCCCTTCGCCCTCCTTGTCGCCTGGGTGGCGGGGGAGTTCGGGCATAGGTGGACGGGCTTGCCGCGCCTCAGCTTTTACGGTCTGGCAGGTTTTCTATTGGCAAATGCGCAGTCCGGTTTTCTACCCCCGGAGACTGGCGGTATGATCATGCTGTTGGCCAACGTCGCATTTGGTTTGATCCTGTTCGAATTTGGCTACCGCATCAACCTGCGGTGGCTGCGCACCAATCCCTGGATTGGCGCAACCGGTCTGCTTGAAGCGATCGGCACGTTCGCGGCCGTGTACATGGTTGCGCAATGGCATGGCATGTCCATGATGACCGCCCTGCTGCTGGCTTCGCTTGCCATGTCGACCTCGCCGGCAACGGTCATGCGCATCGTAAATGAACAGCGCAGCTCCGGGCAGGTCACGGAACGCGTTTTGCACCTGTCCGCGATCAACTGCATCCTTGCCGTTTTTACCTTCAAGGTCATCGTCGGTTTCTGGGTTTTTCAAAGTTCCGGCAGTTTCTGGCAAGCTGCCTGGAACAGCCTGGTGATGCTATCCGTTTCTGCCGCGCTTGGGGCGTTCTTTGGTGTGGCCGTACCCGGCCTTTTGAGGCGGCTCGGCAATCTCGGCCGGGATGCCACCGTGGCCTTCGCCATCACCGTGATTTTCCTGGTGACCGTAGCCCACACGCTCAAGCTTTCCCCCATTCTGGCGACTTTGATCTTCGGTTTCGTGGCACGCCATCGCCGCGTGGCGCTCAGCCAGACACAACGAAATTTCGGTGCACTGGGAGATATGCTGACGGTTCTGTTGTTCGTATTCGTCGCCTCGACTCTGGAGTGGCCACGAGTCATGGCAGGTATCGGCCTCGCCCTTGCGCTGATTGGCGCGCGCTTCGCGGCCAAAACAGCGGGCGTGGCGATTTTCTCCCGCCTCAGTGGCATTTCATGGCGAAAAGGCACACTGACAGGGATCGCGCTGACCCCCATCTCGGTATTCGTCATCCTGATGCTGGAACAGACACGCTACCTCGGCATCGATCTGGTGGACCAGTTAGCCCCTTTGGCGGCCGTGACGCTGCTTCTAGAAATCATCGGGCCAGCCCTTACCCAGCGTGCCTTGATATGGGCGAGAGAAACGCCGAGCTCGCCGGAGACCTGACATGCCCCTGGAACCATTCAAGAAATCGGAACCGCTCACAATCGGCGTCGAACTGGAACTCCAACTGGTCAGCCTCAGCGATTTCGATCTCGTCGATGCCAGCCCCGATATGCTGGCGCTGCTCAACCGGAGCCGGTTTCCCGGCAATGTCACGCCGGAAATCACCGAAAGCATGATCGAGATTTCCACCGATGTGCATTCGAACCACGCGGAACTGCTGGACCAGTTGCAGCGCATCCGCGATGCCCTGGTGCGAACGGGCGACCGGCTGAATGTCGGCGTATGCGGGGGCGGCACGCATCCCTTTCAGAAGTGGTCCGAGCGGAAAATATTTTCCAAACCGCGCTTCAGGGAGGTGTCCGCGCTTTATGGCTATCTCGCAAAGCAATTCACCATCTTCGGCCAGCATGTGCATGTGGGTTGTGCCTCCGGCGACGACGCGCTTTTCCTGCTGCATTCCCTGAGCCGCTATGTGCCCCACTTTATCGCCCTGTCCGCATCTTCGCCTTACGTTCAGGGAAACGATACGCTGTTCGACTCGGCGCGGCTCAATTCGGTATTCGCGTTTCCCCTGAGCGGGCGGGCCCCTTTTCTGCTGCGCTGGGGAAACTTCGAGCACGGGTATTTTTCCAAGATGGAGCATACCGGCATCGTCAAGAGCATGAAGGATTTCTATTGGGATATTCGCCCCAAGCCTGAATTCGGCACCATTGAGCTCCGCGTCTGCGACACGCCCCTGACAGTGGAAAAGGCGGCGGCGCTGGCATGTTATCTGCAAGCGCTGTGCAGATACCTGCTGGCGCAAACCGAACCTGCACCTGCCGAAGACGACTATCTGGTTTACAACTACAACCGCTTCCAGGCTTGTCGGTTTGGTCTGGATGGTGTCGTTGTGCACCCGAAAACTTTTGAATCGCTGTCGCTGCGCGAAGACATCCTGACCACCTTGCGGCGAGTGGAGCCCCACGCCGAGGCCATGCGCAGTCTGCCGGCACTGGAATATCTTTACCAGACCGTGCAGGAAGGAAGCGATGCCAATTATCTCCGGCAGCAATGCGCTGAAAGCGGTAGCGCCGAGGGGATGGTCGATGCATCTCTGCGGCGATTTCGCGAGGAGTGTTTTTTGGGGGCGTAACCATGCCCATGAGTCAAACCTGGCTGCAATTCGTCCTTGTCTCCGGCGTCATCGTGGCGGGGGGCTAACACCTTTCCCGCTACGGCGATGTAATCGTGGAAAAGACCGTACTATCCGGATCATGGATCGGACTGGCGTTGTTCGCAACGGCGACTTCCCTGCTGGAGTTGGTGACGGGAATCAGTTCGGTGGGTGCCCGGACTACTGGCGGACGTCGCGCCGATCCACGCCGTTTCTGCGCTATCGGCCGTCACTATGAGCGCAGTGGTGGTGATCGGCCTGCTCGTCCGCCCGCGCAAACGCATCGGCGGTATTATGAGCTGGCACCGGACTGGTGCTGGTGGCAGTTTATCTGCTCAACAGCTATGCTCTTTACTGACAAAAATTGCTCGGACAGCAGGTTCTTTATCCATGAAAATAAAAAGGATTATTGCCCTTCTGCAACGCGGTTTTCTGCAGTGGTGGAGACAACATTTTCAAAACATAGATCGCCAGTCCGTCGAAGATCGCATATCCGTAGAAGGCGGCCTCAGCTATCCATACGTTTTTCTGGTTCTTACCTCCTGCGCGATCGCCACACTGGGACTGCTGCTCAATTCCGCGGCGGTCATCATCGGTGCGATGCTGATTGCGCCCCTAATGGGTCCCATTGTCCTGCTTGGGCTCGCCATCGCGAAGACCGATGTACTGCTGGCCATTCGGGCCGGCAAGGCGCTGGCAATTGGCATTGCCGGCGCACTGATGACCGCCACGCTCATTGTCAAACTGGCACCTTTCATTCCTCCCACCCAGGAAATCCTGGCGCGAACCAATCCAAACCTGTTCGATCTCCTGGTGGCAATCGTTTCGGGGCTGGTGGGGGGCTATGCGGTCATCCGCCAGCAGGGTGGAACATTTGCCGGGGTTGCCATTGCAACCGCCCTGATGCCGCCTCTCGCTGCATCCGGCTACGGTTTTGCAACCGCAAACATGGCCATTTTCAGCGGCGCATTCTTCCTGTTTCTGACCAACATGCTGGCCATCGCGTTCAGCGTCGCCTTCATGGCATCCTGGTATGGTCTGGGCAACTTGCGCACGAGACGCGAACTGGCCTGGAAAACGCTGGGTGCAGCAGCGGCTCTGGCAGCCTTGTCAATTCCATTGGTGCAAACCTTGAATGAAAGCGTGAGCAAGACAATCTTATCGAACCAAGTCGAGAATATCCTGCGCACGGGCATGGACAAGGGAAAAAGCAGGCTGGACCGGCTGGAAATTCTGACGGACGGGGAAGGCGAAAAAACGGTCGTCAATGCTGTCATACTGACCCAGCGCTACGACAAGGAAGCGGAAGCCAAATTACAAAAAGACCTGTCGGACAAGCTCGGCGATTCGGTCCAACTTCACCTCGACCAGATCGTTGCGAATCTGGAGATACCCAAGTCGCAGCCTACGGTCAGTCCGGCCATGCTTGCAGCTCGCCAGGAAGAGCTCCTCGGCAAGAATATCGCGGAACAATTGCGAGTCGCCCTGCCAATGCGCGCCGCAATCGCGGAAATCGATTCAAAGACAAAATCGGCAAAATTCCTGGCGGTCGCCGGGGAAGCCGGCACGCCGCTATCGGCGATAAAAAATGCCGAGGGCGAATTGAAAAGGAAATTTCCCGACTGGAGCATCTTGCTGATCCCGCCATTTGAATCTCTTCCCTCGGTTTCTTTCGAGGCAGGCAGCGTCGAACTGAGCAAAGATGGACAAGACGAACTTGACAGCATTCTATGGGCGCTGGAGCGCTGGGGCAATCGGCGCGTCCATATAACCGGCTTTGCAGCTCTGAGGGAAAAAGGCAAAAACACCCCCGGTCTGGCGTTTGAACGGGCCGGTTCTGTGGCCAAAATTTTGGCTGGGAAAGGATTTGAAGTAACCCAGGACGATATCTATCCGGCGCCGCAGCAATCTCGAAAAGAAAGCGAGATGGGGGCGGCCGCTTTCCGGAAAGCCATCGTTACCATTGAAAGTTACAGCCTGCTGCGCAACGAACAGGAAGCCAGCCCGGGTGAAAAATCTGCGCAAAGGCGCTGACAGCCCAAGGGCACGTAAGCAGCGGGCATTGTGCCGAACGAGAAACGCCCTGCTTTTTTCCGGACAAAACCCGATCGCCTGGCTGTCCACATGGAGACCCCGAATGGCGCCCCAATCCTTGCAGGACACTCAAAGAATCACTCGCCTGGACTACTTCCGGGGAGCAGGCGCGGAACCTCCTGAATTCCTTGCTCCAAGGCTTGACCGAAGCCGAGGCTCGGCGGCAACCTATTCAATATCGCCATCCTCGCCGTGGACGACGTGTTCTACCTGCCAGGGCCTCTGCTGGCGGATGTCCCGCCGGCGGCAGTTTATCTGCTCAACAGTTATGCGCTCTACTGAGATAACTGCCGCGAAGGTAACCACCCTTCCGGATTTCCTCCAACGAGCAGACGAAGCTTATGGTTTCCGCGCTCCAGTGCCTCACCGATGTTGTCCGACGGGCGCCTATCTGTCGCTCGCCGCCCACGTGCAAAAACTCCGGAGCGGGGAATCGCCGAACCGCTGATAGGATTCAGGGTGGGCGACAAGAGCCGCTTGCTCTTCTGAAGAGCAGAAAAAAGGGGCGCCAGGCGGCGCCCCTTGATTCCAAAGAGAAGGGCATGGCCGATCCTATTCCACACGTTCTCCATGCAAGGAGACATCCAGCCCTTCGCGCTCCTCTTCCTCGGTGACGCGCAGGCCGATGGCGAGGTCGATCGCCTTGAGGATGACGAAGGTGAGGACGGCACAGTACGCCACGGTCACGCCCACGCCGAGGATCTGCGTGACGACCTGCCCGGCGTTGCCTTCCAGCAGGCCGGCAGTGCCGCCGATGTTCTTTACCGCGAACACGCCGGTGAGGACCGCGCCGACGATGCCGCCGATGCCGTGCACGCCGAAAGCGTCGAGCGAATCGTCATATTTCATCATGTGCTTGAGCGAAGTCGCGCCCCAGTAGCAGATGACGCCCGCCGCAAGGCCGATGATGAGCGCGCCCATTGGGCCGACGAAGCCGGAGGCCGGGGTGACGGCTACCAGTCCGCCGACCGCGCCGGAGGCGATGCCCAGCACGCTCGGTTTGCCCTTGGCCAGCCACTCGGCGAACATCCAGGCGAGCGCAGCGGCGGCGGTGGCGATCTGGGTGACCGCCATGGCCATGCCGGCGCGGCCATCCGCCGCGACCGCGGAGCCCGCGTTGAAGCCGAACCAGCCCACCCACAGCATCGCCGCGCCCATGATGGTGAGCGTGAGGTTGTGCGGCGCCATCGGCTCGCGCCCGTAGCCGATGCGCTTGCCCATCACCAGTGCCGCCACCAGGCCGGCGATACCGGCGTTGATGTGCACCACCGTGCCACCGGCATAGTCGAGCACGCCCTTGTCCAGCAGCCAGCCCTTCGGCCCCCACACCCAGTGCGCGATCGGCACGTACACTGCCAGCGACCATATCGCCATGAACAGCAGCATGGCAGAAAACTTCATGCGGTCGGCGAAGGCGCCGGCGATTAGCGCCGGGGTGATGATGGCGAAGGTCATCTGGAAGGTCATGAACACCGACTCGGGGATATTCGCACCATCGGTGCCGGCCAGCGCCCCCACCTCCATGCCGTTCAGGAACAGCCGGTCAAGACCGCCGATCCATGGTCCGCCTTCGCGGAACGCCAGGCTGTAGCCGACCGCCATCCACAGCACCGTCACCATGGCGGTGATGGCGAAGCTTTGCATCATGGTGGCGAGCACGTTCTTCTTGCGCACCATGCCGCCGTAAAACAGCGCCAGGCCGGGAATGGTCATGAATAGGACCAGTGCGGTGGACACCAGCATCCAGGCGGTATTGCCGGTGTCCAGCTTTTGCGGCACAGGAGCCGGTACGACGGCAGGAGCTACTGCCGCCGCTGCGGCAGCAGTAGCGGGCGCGGCCACCGGCGCTGCCGGAGCGGCTTCTTCGGCCACGGCCGCGCTACCGAAGCAAAGCGCTCCGACCAGGGCGAAAAGTGCGAGCAAGTATTTCATGGCATGCTCCTTTTACAAGGCGTCCGGACCGGTTTCGCCGGTGCGAATGCGGATGACCTGCTCCAGATCGAAAACGAAAATCTTGCCGTCGCCGATCTTGCCGGTGCTGGCCGATTTTTCGATCGCCTCGATCACCTGGTCGAGAGTCTCCGCCTTGATGGCGGCCTCGATCTTGACCTTGGGCAGAAAATCCACCACATACTCCGCGCCGCGGTACAGTTCGGTGTGGCCTTTCTGGCGGCCGAAGCCTTTCACCTCGGTCACGGTGATGCCCTGCACGCCCACGGCGGAGAGCGCCTCGCGAACCTCGTCCAGCTTGAACGGCTTGATGATGGCAGTGACGAATTTCATCTTGGTTGGCCCCTTAAGAAATCAAAACTTGTAAATGGCTTCCAGCCCGAAGGAGTTCTGGTTGTCCTTGAGACTGCCGTTGGTTTGCAGGAAGGTTTTCTGGTCCGATTTGTCGCCGCGGATTTCGGCGCGCAGTTCGACGTTCTTGTTCGGCAGATAGGCTAAAGTCAGGGTCGCTTCCTTCCATTTCTGTCCGGCGGACTTGCCGGATTCGACCACGGTGCGGTAGCCGTCCTTATCGTTGAAGTATTCGCCGCGCAGCGACATGCGCCACTGGTCGTTGAACTGGTAGTTGACGTAGCCGGCCAGCCCTTCCCACTTGGCCGTGCCGCTACCGCCCTTGGCCAGCGACGCGTTCTGCTGGGAGCCGTAGTCGTAGTTCAGCACGAAACTGAGCTGGTCTGTGGCGGTGAAGGTGGCGACCAGGTCAACCAGGTTGCGCGTGCCCTGAACCGAGGAAATCGTCGGGTAGTTGGCGATCTGTTCGGTGCCGCTGTAGCCTTGGGCCGATAACGAAAAATTCTTGGTGGGCGCGAAGGATGCGCCCAGTTCCAGTGTCTTCTGGCTGTTGGTGTCCTTGAGATTGTCCCAGCCATTATTCACGCCGGCGATAAACGAAACCGCGTCGTTGAGCTTGTAGTAGCCGCGCACGCCGGAGTGGGTGAAGGGAATGGCGTAGCCGAACAGGATGGAGCGGGAGAAATTGGTGTTGCTGGGGCTCTTGATGACCTCGGCACCCGACAAGGTCACGTATTTGCCGGCAATCACCATCCACGGCCCGGTGGCGTAGTGGAGGTAGGCCTGGGTGACGTCGAACTGGTGGTTCGCGCCGTTGGCCGGGCCCTTGGTGCTGTCGATGGTGCCATAGGCGGCGATGGTGTCCGCGTCCTTGCCGGCAATCAGATCGACCATACCGCCGAAGCCTTCGGTCGGCAGTTTGGAGACCGACAGGTTGACCGCCTGCAGGTTGAAGCTGTTGCGCTCGATGTCGAATACCCGGTTGTTGAGGCTGCCGCCGCTGAATTTGCCGCTGCTCGACAGGTGGGTGTAGGAAACATCCAGGTAGCCGCCGATCTCGATGCCGGCTGCCCCCATGATTTGCCCGATGGTGGGCGTGGCGGGTTTTTCCGGCATGGTGACCGGCGTTTCCGCATGTCCGAGAACCGGGACGGCAATCATGCCGGCCATGGCCAGCATACGGGTAAGTTGTTTGTGCACGATGTTCCTCCCTCGAATTCAAAAAACAAAAAATGGTAACGCCAATTAAGCATGGAATATGCCAATATTAAATTGTGTTTATAAACATTCTGTTGCGGATGGTTGCGGGCGAAACTGGCCGCTGCCGGCACCATTTTGAGATCGCGACATCCGTTTACGCACCAACAAGGTGCGCAACGCCTGGTTGCCGCGGAAAGAAAGAAATGTTTGGTAAACTGTGAATTTTTGAGGTTTTTGCCCATGTTGAACCAGAAGACGTTGGATGAAATCGGAAGCAAGATCAGTGAAGTGCTGGCGAAAAGCCCCGCCGGCGACGTGGAGAAAAATCTGCGCGCCATGCTGCACGGCGTGTTTTCCAGGCTGGATCTGGTCACCCGCGAGGAATTCGAGGTGCAGCAGGCGGTGCTGGCCCGCACCCGCGAAAAGCTGGACAAGCTGGAAGGGAAAGTTGCCGTCCTGGAGGCGGCGCTCCTGCCGGCCCAGACCGGCAATGCGCTGGCCGAAAGCGGTCTGGCGAAAACGGATGAAACAATCGGCTAGCCGTCCGGCCGCCGGGTGAGCCGAAGACGATGTCGTTAGCCGTGCTCTATAGCCGGGCGCTGTCCGGCATGAACGCCCCGCTGGTCACGGTGGAGGTGCATCTGGCCAACGGCCTGCCATCGTTCACCATCGTTGGCCTGCCCGAGGCCGAGGTCAAGGAGAGCCGCGACCGGGTACGCGCCGCCCTGCAGAATGCGCGCTTCGACTTCCCCGCCCGGCGCATTACCGTCAACCTTGCACCGGCGGACCTGCCCAAGGAAAGCGGGCGCTTCGATCTGCCGATCGCGCTGGGAATTCTCGCTGCCTCAGGCCAGATTCCGGCGGACAAATTACTGGACTATGAGTTCGCCGGCGAACTGGCGCTGACCGGCGCGCTGCGCCCGATCCGCGGGGCGCTGGCAATGACCTGCCAGGCCAGCGGCGATGGCCGGGCTTTCATCCTGCCCGGTGAAAGCGCCGCCGAAGCGGCACTGGTTGAAGATGCACGGGTTTACCCCGCACGCTCGCTGCTGGAAGTGTGCGCCCACCTGATGGGGCGGGAGATGCTGGCGCGCCAGCACGAAACGCCGACGGAGGCGGCGCCGGATTATCCCGATTTCAGCGAGGTAAAAGGCCAAGCCCACGCCAAGCGGGCCCTGGAAGTCGCCGCCGCCGGCGGTCACAGCATTCTGATGTCGGGACCGCCCGGAACCGGCAAGTCCATGCTGGCTGCGCGCCTTCCCGGCATTCTGCCGCCCATGTCCGAAACCGAAGCGCTGGAATCCGCCGCGCTGCAATCCATCGGCAGCGGCGGTTTCGACATCCGGGCATGGAAAAGGCGCGTGTTTCGCGGCCCGCATCACTCGGCTTCCGCGGCCGCGCTGGTGGGCGGCGGCAGCAACCCCCGGCCTGGCGAGATCTCGCTGGCTCATTACGGTGTGCTGTTCCTGGACGAGCTGCCGGAATTCGATCGCAAGGTGTTGGAAGTGTTGCGCGAGCCGCTGGAGTCCGGCCGCATCACCATTTCGCGTGCGGCGCGCCAGGCCGATTTTCCCGCCCGATTTCAGTTGATTGCCGCAATGAATCCCTGCCCCTGCGGCTACCTAGGTCACCACAACGGAAAGTGCCGCTGCACCCCGGACCAGGTTGCACGCTACCGTGCCCGAATTTCCGGCCCCTTGCTTGATCGCATCGATCTCCAGATCGAAGTGCCGGCCCTGCCGGAGGACGAGTTGGCACGGCCGGCCGCGGCCGAGGGCAGCGCTGCCATCCGGCCGCGCGTGGAGGCCGCCTATAGGCGCCAGATGAGCCGCCAGGGCAAGGCGAACGCACATCTTTCTCCTGCCGAGATAGACAGTCTGTGCCATCCGGCCGCACCAGGCGAACAACTACTGCGGCAGGCCATCGCCCGTCTCAGCCTATCGGCGCGCGCCTATCACCGCATTCTCAAGGTAGCGCGCACCATCGCCGATCTCGCCGGGGTGGAGGATATCGCTGCCCCGCATATCGCCGAGGCGATTCAATACCGGCGCTTCGACCGGAGCTGATCCGCGGCAATGCGGATTGCCAGGCTAGAGTTCGTTTCCAGGGGGGGCTGATCAGGTCTGCGTCCACGGCAGGCCATCAAAGCGCCAGCCATTGACCGTGTTGCGGTGGTGGTGTTCGTCCAGATCGCCTTCGAAACCGTGCAGCACGTTGTAAACCTCTGTCATGCCGGCTTTTTCCAGTGCGACCGCCGCATCCACCGAGCGCTTGCCGCTGCGGCACAGAAGCACCACCGGGCGGTGGGAGCTGGCGGCGGCCTTGACGTGGGCGATGAAGTCGGGATTGATCTCCCAGTCCGGGGCATCCTGCCAGGGGATGAGAATGGCCCCCTCCGGGTGTCCCACGAACAGGTGTTCCATTTCGCTGCGCACATCAATAAAAACCGCTTCCGGGTTGGTTTTCAGGAATTCGTGCGTTTCTTTTGGAGTCAGGTGTTTCATCGCCGCGCTCTCTTGATCGAACCAGATGCATTAGGTCCGGACGCAAAGTCAATAATGATAAAATTATAGCTTTTCTTCGCCTTGCCTTGAAATGAGTGTGACCATGCCCCGAAATCGCTCCGCGCTGCTCAAAGAACAACTCGAACAACGCATCCTGATTCTGGATGGCGCCATGGGCACCATGATCCAGACCTACAAGCTGCAGGAGGCCGATTACCGCGGTAGCCGCTTCGCCGATTATCCGCGCGATCTCAAGGGCAACAACGATCTGCTGGTGCTCACCCAGCCGCAGATCATCCGAGCCATCCATGCCGGCTATCTCGATGCCGGGGCGGATATCATCGAGACCAACAGCTTCAATGCCAACGCCATTTCCATGGCGGATTACGGTATGCAGGCGCTGTCGTACGAGCTCAATGTCAATGCCGCGAGGCTCGCGCGCGAGGTGTGCGAAGAGTACGAAGCCAAAACGCCGGACAAACCGCGCTTCGTCGCCGGGGTGCTGGGGCCGACCGGACGCACCGCCTCGATCTCGCCGGACGTGAACGATCCGGGCGCGCGCAACGTCACCTTCGACGAGCTGGTGGCGGCCTACACCGAGGCTGTGCGCGGCCTGCTCGACGGCGGTGCCGACATCCTGATGGTCGAGACGATCTTCGACACCCTTAACTGCAAGGCCGCGCTGTTTGCCATCGACCAGTATTTCGACGACCACGCGGTGCGCGTGCCGATCATGATTTCCGGCACCATCACCGACGCTAGCGGCCGCCTGCTTTCCGGCCAGACCGCCGAGGCGTTCTGGAATTCGGTGCGCCACGCCAATCCGATTTCCATCGGCCTCAACTGCGCCCTCGGCGCGAAAGAACTGCGCCAGTACGTCGAAGAACTGTCCAACATCGCCGACACCTTCGTTTCCGCCCACCCCAACGCCGGACTGCCCAACCCCCTGTCCGAAACCGGCTACGACGAAACACCCGAGGCGATGGCGGAGAAAATCCGCGAATGGGCTGCTTCCGGCCTGCTCAACATCGTCGGCGGCTGCTGCGGGACGCGACCGCCGCACATCCGGGCGATCCACGACGCGGTCGCGCCGCTGCCTGCCCGCAAGGTTCCGCAGATCGAGAAGAAGCTGCGGCTGTCGGGCCTGGAGCCGCTCAACATCGGCGAGGGCTCGCTATTCGTCAACGTCGGCGAACGCACCAACGTCACCGGCTCGAAAGCCTTCGCCCGCATGATCATCGGCGGCGAGTACGATAAGGCGCTCGACGTGGCCCGGAGCCAGGTGGAAAACGGCGCACAGATCATCGACATCAACATGGACGAGGGCATGCTGGATGCCCAAAAGGCCATGGTCACCTTCCTCAACCTGATCGCTTCGGAGCCGGACATCGCCAAGGTGCCGATCATGATCGACTCCTCCAAGTGGGAGGTGATCGAGGCCGGGCTGAAGTGCATCCAGGGCAAGGGCATAGTCAACTCGATCTCGCTCAAGGAAGGCGAGGAGGAGTTCGCCAAAAAGGCCAAATTATGCCGCCGCTACGGTGCTGCCGTCATCGTCATGGCCTTCGACGAGCACGGTCAGGCGGACACCCGGGCGCGCAAGGTCGAAATCTGCACCCGCAGCTACCGCGTGCTGGTGGACAAGGTCGGCTTCCCGCCCGAGGACATCGTGTTCGACCCAAACATCTTCGCCGTCGCCACCGGCATCGACGAGCACAATAACTACGCGCTCGATTTCTTCGAGGCCACGCGCATTATCAAGCAAACACTGCCCCATGCGCGCGTTTCCGGCGGCGTGTCCAACGTGTCGTTCTCCTTCCGCGGCAACGAGCCGATGCGCGAGGCGATCCACACCGCCTTCCTCTACCACGCCATCCGTGCGGGCATGGATATGGGCATCGTCAACGCCGGCCAGTTGGGCGTCTACGCGGAAATCCCGAAAGACCTGCTGGAGCGGGTCGAGGACGTGCTGCTCAACCGCCGCCCGGACGCCACCGAACGGCTGGTGGAATTCGCCGAAACCGTCAAGGGCGCGGCCAAGGCCCAGACCGAAGACCTCTCCTGGAGAGCGGCGCCGGCGCGCGAGCGGCTGATCCATGCGCTGGTCAAGGGCATCACCACCTATATCGTCGAGGATACCGAGGAAGCGCGGCAGCAGGCGGAGCGTCCGATCCACGTCATCGAAGGCCCGCTGATGGACGGCATGAACGTGGTCGGCGACCTGTTCGGCGAGGGCAAAATGTTCCTGCCGCAAGTGGTGAAATCCGCCCGCGTGATGAAGCAGGCGGTGGCGCACCTGATCCCCTACATCGAGGCGGAAAAGGCCGGCGGGCCGGCCCAGGCCAAAGGCAAGATCCTGATGGCCACGGTCAAGGGCGACGTGCACGACATCGGCAAGAACATCGTCGGCGTGGTGCTGCAATGCAACAACTACGAAGTGGTGGATTTGGGCGTGATGGTGCCGGCGGCGAAGATCCTCGAAACCGCCGTGGCGGAAAAGGCCGACATCATCGGCCTGTCCGGCCTGATCACCCCGTCGCTGGAAGAAATGGCGCACGTCGCCAAGGAAATGGAGCGGCTCGGGCTTTCCATCCCGTTGCTGATCGGCGGCGCCACTACCTCGCTGGTGCACACCGCGGTCAAGATCGAACCCCACTACAGCGGGCCGACGGTGTATGTGAAGGACGCCTCGCGTGCCGTGGGGGTGTGCACCAACCTGCTCAGCCCGGAACTGCGCGGCAACTTCATCCGTGAGCTCAAGGCCGAGTGCGAAGCGATCCGCGAACGGCACAAGGGTACCAAGTCGCGCAGCAAGCGTTTCACCCTGGAAGAAGCGCGCGCCAACGCCCTCAAGACCGACTGGACGGCCTACACGCCGCCCGCGCCGGCTTTCCTCGGCGTCAAGGCGTTCATCGACTATCCGCTGGAAGAAATCGCCCGCTACATTGACTGGACGCCGTTCTTCCAGGCCTGGGAGCTTCACGGCAAATACCCGAAGATCCTCGAGGACGAAGTGGTGGGCGAGGAAGCGCGCAAGCTGTTCGCCGACGCCCAGGCCATGCTGAAACATATCATCGCGGATAAGCGCCTACACGCCAACGCGGTGATCGGCTTGTTCCCGGCCAACAGCGTGGGCGACGACATCGAACTCTACACCGACGAATCGCGCACCAAAGTTGCGATGGTGTGGCATACCCTGCGTCAGCAGATGGAAAAGCCGGAAGATCGGCCCAACCTGGCGCTGGCCGATTTCGTCGCGCCCAAGGACTCGGGCAAGAAGGACTACCTCGGCGCCTTCGCCGTCACCGCCGGCCTCGGCACCGACGAGCTGGTTGCAGGATACCAGGCCAAGCACGACGATTACAGCGCCATCATGGCCAAGGCTCTGGCTGACCGCTTGGCGGAAGCCTTCGCCGAGCTCATGCATGCGCGCGTGCGCCGCGAATTCTGGGGCTACGCCAAGGACGAAAATCTGAGCAACGAGGCGCTGATCGAAGAAAAATACCGCGGCATCCGCCCCGCGCCCGGCTACCCCGCTTGCCCGGATCACACCGAAAAGGGGCCGCTGTTCCAACTGCTCGACGCCACTGCAAAGGCCGGCATCATTATCACTGAAAGCTTCGCCATGCTGCCCGCGGCAGCGGTCAGCGGCTTCTACTTTTCCCACCCGGAGGCGAGCTACTTTGCGGTCGGCAAAATCGGGCGCGACCAGATGGAGGACTACGCTAGGCGCAAGGAGTGGAATGTGGAGACGGCGGAGCGCTGGCTGGCGCCGGTGATGGGGTACGAAAAATGAATCTTAAAACGGCAGTTAACCACGAATGACACGAATTTTAACGAATGAACACAAATAGTTAGAACATAATTTTGCCTCACCCAACGGGTGAGCCGGACAGGAATGGTTAATTCATTAATTATTCGTGAACATTCGTGGTTAATCGCTTTTTCCAGGATGAATGAAGAGGGCGCGCTGCCGGATCACTGGCTGCCAGCTTTCTCTTTGACGATCCGCAGAAAGGCATCGGCCGGCAGCGGGCGGCTGAACAGATAACCCTGGATCTTGTCGCAGCCCTCCTCGCGCAAGTACCGCAGCTGTTCTTCCGTCTCGACGCCTTCGGCGATCACCTGCATGTTGAGGCTATGCCCCAAGCTGATGATCGCGCTGGCGATGGCGGAGTCATCCGGGTCGCAGCAGATATCCTGCACGAAAGACCGGTCGATCTTGATCTTGTGGATCGGCAGGCGTTTCAGGTAGCTTAGCGAGGAATAGCCGGTGCCGAAATCGTCCACGGCGATCTGGACACCGAGTTCGTGCAGTTGCTGCAAGGTCGTGATGGTCGCCTGGACGTCCTGGATCAGCGTGCTTTCTGTAATTTCGAGTTCCAGATATTTTGGCTCCAGCCCGGCGTCTTCCAGTGCGTGGCGCACCGCATCGACCAGATCGCTCTGGCGGAACTGGTACACCGACAGGTTGACCGCCACCCGCAGCGGCGGCAGCCCTTCCTCCTGCCATGCCCGGTTCTGGGTGCAGGCCGTGCGCAGCACCCATTCGCCGACCCGGACGATCAGGCCGTTTTCTTCGAGCAGGGGAATGAACTCTCCCGGCGCCACCAAACCCAGCTCCGGATGCTGCCAGCGCAATAGGGCCTCCATGCCGATGATCCGCCCGGAACGCAAGCTGAGCTGCGGCTGGTAATACAATACGAACTCGCCACGCTCCAGTGCGCGGCGCAGGCCGTTCTCCATGGTTATCCGCTTGGAGGCGGTCGCGTTCATGTCCGCGTTGTAGAACCGGTACCCATTGCCCCCCCATTCCTTGGCATGGTACATCGCGGCCTCGGCATTCTTGACCAGGTCGTCGCCGTTGCCGGCATCCTGCGGATACGAGGCGATGCCGATGCTGGGAGAGACGAACACTTCGTGCCCCTCCAGCACGAATGGCTCGGCCAAAGCGTCGAGCATGCCCTGGGCGACCACGGCGGCGTCCTGCTTGTTGCCCAGGTTGGTCAGCACAGCGGTAAATTTGTCGCCGCTGAATCGGGCGAAGGTGTCGCTTTCGCTGACACAGTCGCTTAGCCGCCCGGCCACCGCCTGCAGCAGCTTGTCGCCGAAGGGGTGCCCCAGCGTATCGTTGATGGACTTGAAGCGGTCCAGGTCGAGATACAGCACCGCCACCCGCCATTTGTTGGCGTCCGCAATGATCAGCGCCTGCCTGAGCCGGTCCAGCATCAGCATGCGATTGGGCAGCTCGGTCAGGGCGTCGTAATAAGCCAGGTGCTGGGCGCGCTCCTCAGCTACCTTCTGCTTGGAAATGTCGGCGAATACCGCCAGGTAGTTGACCGCCTCTCCACGCTCGTCGCGGATGGCGATAATGGCCTGCCATTCCGGATATACCTCGCCGGTCTTGCGGCGGTTCCAGATTTCGCCTTGCCAGTAGCCGTATTCCAACAGCATCGCCCACATATCCCTGTAAAAGGCGTCGTCGTGCCGATTCGAGCGCAGCACCCGCGGGCTTTTACCGACGATTTCTTCCTGGCTGTAGCCGGTGATGCCGGTGAATGCCTTGTTCACGCGCAGGATGGTGCCCCGCGCATCGGTGATCATGATGCCCTCGATGCTGTTCTCGAATACCTTGTCGGCAAGGCGCAGATTCTCCTCGGCTTGCCGGCGCTGGGTAATGTCCTGCACCGTCCCGGTCACCCGTGCAACATTGCCGCCGTCGTCGAGAATAACTTCTGCCTGAATGTGCATGGTTCGTTCGGAACCGTCCGCCAAAATGGCACGGTGCTCGACGCTGAATGGTTTTTTCTCCTGGACGGCAGCTTTCAACGCTTGCTGGGCGCGGCTGCGGTCTTCAGGGTGAATGAACTCAAGGAATGTTTCATAGGCGACGCTGCCATTCTGCGGCACCACCCCGAAGAGGCGATACATCTCTGCCGACCAGTGCAGTTCATTCCTGGCAACATCCCAATCCCAACTGCCGAGGCGGGCGACTTGTTGAGCCCTGGACAGGCTTTCTTCGCTCTTTTGCAGCTCTTCCTGGGCTTGCCGCAGCTTGATCTGCTCCCACTCGAGCTCTGCGATATGCCGCGCCTGGAGTTCCTCCCGCATCTTCCCTTCTTGCAGCAGCTCATTGCGGGAAGCCGCCATCTGCCGCTCCACCCGCCCCAATATCAGGTAGAAAACCGCGAACAGCACCCCTCCCAGGACAACGTAAACGGCAATGACGGTGATGAAGGTCGCGCGTATATCGGCGAAATGGGCGCTCATGTCGCTCAGCACCAGCAGGCTGCCTACCTTGCGCCCGGTATCGTCCTTGAGCGCCATGCCTCCGGCATGAAAATGCCTGTCTCCTACGAAAAATTCTTCCATTCCCGCCGGGCCGGAAGTCGCCTGCCGGGACAGCAGGAGGGTCAGGATGTCATCAGGCAGCTGCACGGTCTGCTGGGCGATGACCGCGGACGGCAGGTGGTCCCAATCCGGCGTTCGGCCGAGCATACGCATGCCGGCCTCCCACTCCTGTCGGTTAAGAAACTGCTTGTCCATGACGACCACATATTCGACGCCCACGGCATCTTTGATATCCTGCAATACCCCCTGGATTTCTTCTCCCAGTTCCACATAGCCGATCAACTTTCCTTGGTCGCGCCAAGGGGCGACCACGCGTAGCGTGAAGGTGTTGGTCTGCCCCAGTTCGACGCCATAGGCGAGCTTTCCTGTTTTTTCGGCGGTCAATAGGGTGAATCGGTTGACGGTGTCACCGTAGCTTTGGGGCATGTGGACGCGCAGCAGGTTGATCCGCGCGGGGTCATGAAAGTAGAAGTGAGTGATGCTGTATTTGGTTTTCAGATCGTTGAACAGCGGCGTTGCCCGCTTGAACAGCGCGTCCCGGTCTTTCGCGTGCAATGCGGCCTGCAACTGCTCATCCCGCAGGATGGCCTCGAGCACGGCGCCCATCTTCTCGGCGCGTCGTTCGACATCCCGCTGATAGTGGTTGCGGACCGACTGCAGGTCGCGCTCGAAGATCTCGTCGGCGTACTGCGTTTCCTGGCGGTACAGACTGAAGATCGAGGCGCCGAATATGATGACCAGCACCGCCGCCAGCGGCAGAAGAATACGGAGCTTGAGATTGGAATTCGTCGTCATCGGTTGGGGCGCGTCGGGTTGCCGCCGCAAAAGATCTTGCGGCGAACGGCAGGGTATTTGTGCCGTCAGCTGAAGTGTAACAGATTTGATTCTAGAGGACGGGTCGGGCTATGTCAAAGCCCAAGTCGCTGCCAGATGGTGGAAACCAGTCCTGCCTGGTTCAGGGTGTAGAAGTGCAGCCCTGGTGCGCCGTGCCGTAACAACCGGTCGCATAGCTCGGTCACCACATCGAGGCCGAAGGCGCGGATCGAGGCAACATCGTCGCCATAGTCCTGCAGCTTGAGGCGCAACCAGCGCGGGATCTCCGCACCACAGGCATCGGAAAAGCGCGCCAGTTGGGCAAAGTTGTAAATCGGCATGATGCCCGGAACAACCGGAATATTGACGCCCAGCGCCGCGCACTCGTTCATGAAATTGAAATAGGCGTCGGCATTGTAGAAATACTGAGTAATTGCGGCGTTCGCCCCGGCTTCCGCCTTGCGCTTGAAATTGAGCAAGTCTTCGCGCGAGGAAGGAGCCTGGGGATGGAATTCGGGATAGGCAGCGATCTCGATGTTGAAATGGTCGCCAGTTTCCGCGCGGATGAAGGCCACCAGTTCGTTGGCGTAGCGGAACTCGCCGGCGTCCACCATGCCGGAAGGCAGGTCGCCCCTGAGTGCCACGATATGCCGGATGCCGTGGGCGCGATACTCGTTCAGGATGGCGCGGATGTTCTCCCGCGTCGAGCCGATGCAGGAAAGATGCGGCGCTGCGCGATGCCCTTCGGCCTGGATTTCCAGCACGGTTTCCAGGGTGCGGTCGCGGGTGGAGCCGCCGGCGCCGAACGTGACGGAGAAAAACTCGGGGTTGAGCTGCGCCAGCTGCTTGCGGGTCGCGCGCAGCTTTTCCACCCCCTCGGCGGTTTTGGGGGGGAAGAATTCGAAGCTGAGAATGTGGTGGTTTTTCATAGGCGAGGGGCAAGGTGTGAGGTGTGAGGCGGCGCGGCAATCACCTTACTCCTCACCCCTCACTCTTTACTTAATATCTGTAGTGTACCGGCTTATACGGCCCTTCTTTGGACACGTTCAGGTACTCCGCCTGCTCGCCGGTGAGCTCGGTCAGGTGCACGCCGATCTTCTTCAGGTGCAGGCGCGCGACCTTTTCGTCCAGGTGCTTGGGCAGCACGTAGACTCCGACCGGATACTTGCCGGGATTGTTCCACAACTCGATCTGCGCCATCACCTGATTGGTGAAGGAAGCCGACATCACGAAGCTGGGATGGCCGGTGGCGCAACCCAGGTTGACCAGCCGCCCTTCCGCCAGCACGATGATTTTCTTGCCGTCCGGGAAGACCACATGATCCACCTGCGGCTTGATGTTTTCCCAGCGATATCCGCGGATGGCGGCGATGTCGATTTCGGAATCGAAATGCCCGATATTGCAGACGATCGCCTCGTCCTTCATGCGCAGCATGTGCTCGTGGGTAATGACCTTGATGTTGCCGGTGGCGGTGACGAAAATGTCCCCCTTGTCCGCGACCTCGTCCATGGTGACCACGCGGTAGCCTTCCATCGAAGCCTGCAGGGCGCAGATCGGGTCGATCTCGGTGACCCACACCGTGGCGCCCATGCCGCGGAAGGCCTGGGCGCAGCCCTTGCCCACGTCGCCGTAGCCGCACACGATGCAAATCTTGCCGGCAACCATGACGTCGGTAGCGCGTTTGATGCCGTCGATCAACGATTCGCGGCAGCCATACAGATTGTCGAACTTGGATTTGGTGACCGAGTCGTTGACGTTGAACGCCGGGCACTTGAGCTCGCACTTCTGCATCATTTCGTAGAGACGGTGCACGCCGGTGGTGGTTTCCTCCGATATGCCGCGCACGTCCTTGAGAAGCTCCGGGTGTTTCTGGTGCATCACCAGCGTCAGATCGCCGCCGTCGTCCAGGATCATGTTGGGTCGCCAGCCGTCCGGACCGAAAATGGTCTGGTCGATGCACCACCAGAATTCCTCCTCGGTTTCGCCCTTCCACGCGAACACCGGGATGCCGGCGGCAGCGATCGCGGCGGCCGCATGGTCCTGGGTGGAGAAAATGTTGCAGGAGCTCCAGCGCACCTCGGCGCCCAGCTTCACCAGCGTTTCGATCAGCACCGCGGTCTGGATGGTCATGTGCAGGCAGCCGGCGATGCGCGCCCCCTTTAGCGGCTGCTTGCCGGCATATTCCTCGCACAGCGCCATCAGGCCGGGCATCTCGGTCTCGGCGATCCTGATTTCCTTGCGTCCCCATTCGGCGAGGGAAATATCGGCGACCTTGTAGTCGGTGAAGTTGGGATTTAGAACGGCGTTCATAAGGGTTTCCTTGTGAGGGGTGAGGAGTGAAGGGTGAGGAGGAAAGGAATGCCGCAGACGGGCAGCCTTCCGCTTTGCTCCTCACGCCTTACCAAGCTACAGTCCGGCATCCGCGCGCAAAGCTTCCGCCTTATCGGTCGCTTCCCAGGAGAACTCCGGTTCGTCGCGGCCGAAATGGCCGTAGGCGGCGGTGCGGGAGTAGATCGGGCGCAGCAGGTTGAGCGACTGGATGATGCCCTTGGGGCGCAGGTCGAAGTGAGCTTCGATCAGCTTGGCGATTTTCTCGTCGCTGATCCGGCCGGTG
Source organism: Pseudomonadota bacterium (assembly GCA_040752115.1). Classification (GTDB taxonomy): domain Bacteria; phylum Pseudomonadota; class Gammaproteobacteria; order Burkholderiales; family Sulfuricellaceae; genus JBFMFB01. The sequence continues at coordinate 109,873 of JBFMFB010000002.1, forward strand.
CCGAAGGTGTTGACCATCAGGCTGACTGGCCGCGCAATGCCGATGGCGTAGGCCACCTGGACTTCGCATTTACTGGCCAGTCCCGCGGCGACGATGTTTTTCGCCACATAGCGGCCGGCGTAAGCGGCAGAACGGTCCACCTTGGAGGGGTCCTTGCCGGAGAACGCGCCACCGCCGTGGTGCGCGGCGCCGCCGTAGGTATCCACGATGATCTTGCGGCCGGTCAGGCCGCAATCGCCCATTGGCCCGCCGATCACGAAACGGCCGGTGGGGTTGACCAGATACCGGATATCTTCGTTGCGCATCGCTTCCGGAATGATCGGCTTGATGATTTCCTCCACCACCGCCTCGGTCAGCTGGCCATGGGATATATCCGGACTGTGCTGGGTGGAAATCACCACTGTGTCCACATGCTGCGGTTTGCCTTCCACATAGCGGATGGTGACCTGCGATTTGGCGTCGGGCCGCAGCCACGGCAGGCGGCCGTCCTTGCGCAGCTCCGCCTGGCGCTCCATCAGGCGATGGGCATAGTAAATCGGCATCGGCATCAGCTGCGGCGTTTCATCGCAGGCATAGCCGAACATCAGCCCCTGGTCGCCCGCTCCCTGCTCGAGGTCGAGCCCTTCGCCCTCGTTCACCCCTTGGGCGATATCCGGCGACTGCTTGTTGAGTGCGGTCAGTACGGCGCAAGTGTGGTAATCGAAGCCGATTTCCGAGCTGTTGTAGCCGATGCGCTGAATGGCATGGCGCGCGGTCTGGATGTAGTCCACCGCCGCAGTAGTGGTGATTTCTCCGGAAATGACCACCAGTCCGGTGCTGACCAGCGTTTCGCAGGCAACGCGGGCGTGCTTGTCATGGGTCAGGATGGCATCGAGAACGCTATCGGAGATCTGATCGGCAACTTTGTCGGGATGCCCTTCCGAAACGGATTCGGAAGTAAAGAGGTATTCGTGCATAGTCTCGTCAATACAGTTAATGGATTGGAACACCACGGCGTATTCGGGGCGTAAAAAAACCCGTTTTTAGCTTGAACTAAAACGGGTCGCCCTCGCTTTAGCCGTATTTTTTAAGCGCCCGCAAGCTGATATCAAATCGGCGCAACGCGGCATTTATCTCATCCCCGTCCGGGTTTGTCAAGCAGCGGCGTCCCTATTTGACTTGCAAGGCGCCATCGCTGCCGACTTCGAAGCGCACCCTGACCAGGAACCGGCTTTTCACGTTGCGGCCGTTGCGCTGCGCCGGAACAAATCGCGCGTTGCGGAAGGCTTCCAGCGATGATTGCTCGAAATACCCTGGTGGATTCGCCTCCACTACGGTTGCTTCCCGCACCGTGCCGAACTCGTCGATCAACACCAGCACCACCGCCTCCCCGCCGATATTGGCCGCCGCCGCGGCTTCGGGGTATTCCGGCCTGATGGGGTGCAGCGGAGAGGCATGCGCGTCTAGCTGCCTGGCGGGGTAATAGGTGGGGTCTTCGGGCAGCGGGATTTCCACCGCGGGCAGGCCGGAAGACGATTCTGCCGGTCGTGCGGTTTCCGGCTGGCTCTCATTTGCCGATGGCTCCGGCTCGGCGGGCGGACGGACGAGGGCCCGCGCCGTCTCTTTCCTTTCCCGAGCGGGCGCCGTCAGCGCGGTTTTGGCAGGCGGCTGCGGTGCGATTCTGGCTTGCAGGATGACCGGCTTGCCACCCTCTTTTCGCGGCGGTTCGACCACCACCCCGTAAATGATCGCCAAGTGGAGGATGAGCGATGCCGCCAGCGCGAGCAGGAAACCGTCTCCGCCCTCGCCATCAGTTTTTCCGCCCGCCAGGCGCTCCGGCGATCCGACCATGCCGTTTCTGTGTTAACCGTAGCTGCGCTGCAGCCGCACATAATGCCCCGCGGAATAGGCAAAATAGGCGATTTCCTCGGGCTTGAGCGGCCGGACCTGCTTGACCGGGCTGCCCAGATAGAGAAAGCCGCCCTGCAGCCGCTTGCCTTCCGGCACCAAGCTGCCGGCGCCCAGCAGCACATGAGGTTCCAGCACGGCACCGTCCATCACGATGGCGCCCATGCCGATCAGGCATTCGTCCCCGATTTCACAGCCGTGCAGGATGACGCGATGACCCACGGTGACGCGGCTGCCGATCACCAGCGGCGCACCTGCCGGGTTGTCCGCCGTTTTGTGGCTGACATGCAGCACGCTCAGATCCTGGATGTTGGTATCGTCGCCGATGCGGATGTTGTTGACGTCGCCGCGGATCGCCGCGCCACACCACACCGAGGAATTTTCGCCGATCCACACGTCGCCGATGACCTGCGCGCTGGGGTGAAGGAAAGCCGAGGCGTCGATTCGGGGATATATCCCCTGGTATGGCGTGGCGTTGGACGGCATGCTGGTCGGGTCAAGATGCGGCATGGAAATCTCCTGGGGCAATGTGCATAGTATAATGCAACCCTTCCGCGCGGCCGATGCCGCCTCGATTTCAACCTTAAGACCTTCGCCAAGATGAATCCCTTGTTCGACTTCACCGGCCTGCCCCGCTTTCCCGAGATCACCCCGCAGCACGTGACGCCCGCGATCGATCAACTGCTGAGCGAAAACCGGGTGCTGGTCGAAAAGCTCACGGAAGACCGGTCCCCTCCCACCTGGGAAAATTTCGTCCAGCCGCTGGAAGATGCCAACGAGCGCCTTTCCCGCGCCTGGTCGCAGGTGTCGCACCTCAATGCGGTGATGAATAATCCGGAGCTGCGCCAAGCGTACAACGCCAATCTGCCCAAGCTGACCGCCTATTACGCCGACCTGTCCCAGCATCCCGGCCTGTTCGAGAAATTCAAGCAGATCAGGGCATCCGGCGCATTCGCGCAGCTCAGCCCGGCGCAGAAGAAAATCGTGGAAAACGAGCTGCGCGACTTCCGTCTGGGCGGCGCCGATTTGCCGCAGGACGAGAAAGAACGCTTCAAGGCGATCCAGGAAGAATTGGCGTCGCTTTCCGCCAGGTTCGAGGAAAACCTGCTCGACGCCACCAACGATTTCGCGCTGTACCTCGAGGACCGAGCCGAGCTGGCCGGGCTGCCGGCGGATGCGCTGCAGGCGGCGCGCGAAGCGGCGCAGCAGGATGGCAAGCCGGGCTGGAAGTTCACCCTTCATGCGCCCTCCTACCTGCCGGTGATGCAATACGCCGACAACCGAACCCTGCGCGAGCGGATCTACCGCGCCTACGTTACCCGCGCCAGCGAATACGGCAAGCCGGAATGGGACAATGCCCCGCTCATTTCCCGAATCCTCGGGCTGAGACTGGAAGCCGCGCAGCTTCTCGGCTTCCGCAACTACGCCGAAGAGTCCCTGGCGACCAAGATGGCGGAATCGCCCCGGCAGGTGCTGGATTTTCTCAACGAACTGGGCGGCCGGGCCAAGCCCTATGCTCAGCGCGATCTGGCTGATCTGGCGCAGTTCGCCCGCGACGAACTCGGCATGGACGGACTGGAAGCCTGGGACATTCCCTACGCATCCGAAAAGCTGCGGCTCAAGCGCTACGCCTTTTCCGAGCAGGAGGTGAAGCGGTATTTTCCCGAACCGCAGGTGCTGGCCGGCATGTTCAGGGTGGTGGAAACGCTCTATGGGCTCTCCATCGCGCCGGCCGAGGCGCCGCTGTGGCACCCCGACGTCAAGTTTTTCAGCATCAACGACCGCCACGGCAACCTGGTCGGCCAGTTCTATCTCGATCTCTACGCCCGCCAGAACAAACGCGGCGGCGCCTGGATGGACGACGCCGTCACCCGGCGCAGGAAGGGGCCGGGCATCCAGACGCCGGTGACCTACCTCAATTGCAATTTCTCGGCCCCGGTGGGGGGCAAGCCGGCGCTGCTCACTCACGATGACGTGATCACCCTGTTCCACGAATTCGGCCATGGCCTGCACCACATGCTGACGCAGGTGGAAGAGCTGGGCGTTTCCGGCATCAACGGCGTGGAATGGGATGCGGTCGAGCTGCCCAGCCAGTTCATGGAAAATTTCTGCTGGGAATGGGAAGTGGTGCGCCATCTCGCCCGCCATGTGGATACCGGGGAAAGCCTGCCCCGTGCGCTGTTCGACAAGATGACGGCCGCCAAGAATTTCCAGAGCGGCATGCAGACCGTCCGCCAGCTCGAGCTCGCGCTGTTCGACATGCGTCTGCATACCGATTTCGACCCCTCCGGCGGACAGTCCGTGCTGGAGCTGCTGGAAGACGTGCGGCGGCGGATCGCGGTGGTGATGCCCCCTTCCTACAACCGCCTCCCCAACAATTTTTCTCACATCTTTGCCGGCGGCTACGCGGCCGGCTATTACAGCTACAAGTGGGCCGAAGTGCTGTCGGCGGACGCCTACAGTCTGTTCGAAGAAAACGGCGTGCTCAGCGAGGAAATCGGCCGCCGCTTCTGGAGCGAGATTCTGGGAGTGGGCGGCAGCCGCTCCGCGCTGGAATCCTTCGTCGCATTCCGGGGGCGCGAGCCTTCCATTGATGCGCTGTTGCGTCACAGCGGGATGAGCTGACGCCTCCCGGGGTGCAGTCAAAAAGCTCGGAACCTGTTTAAAAGGCTTGATTTTTTCCCCATGGGTGTGATATTACTCCAACATCTCCTTGTAAGGGGTTGAACAATGAGAGCTTTTGCATTCCTTGTGATGCTGGTGTGGGGGGGTGCGGGCTACGCACAAACCGCTCTCGTGGCAGACGGCGCGCGCGTCAACCTGCGCAGCGGCAAAGGGGAAAATTACAGAATTATCAAAGTGCTGCCGGCCAAAGCCGAGGTGGAAATCGTGGCGATCGAGCAGGGGTACGCAAAAGTCAAAACCGCCGAGGGGCAAACCGGCTGGGTGTTGCAACGGCTGCTGGAGGTGCAGGAGGCTAGGCCGGAGGAGCCCGCCGCAGACAAAGCATCTTCTCCAAGCACGACCGAAGCCGCGCAACAGACGGCGATCCAGGTGCTCCAGAATCAGCTTGCCGCCAGCCAGGCGCAGCTCAAGCTCGAACAACAGCGGCTCGAACGATTCGGCTTTCTGCTGCCGGCAATCGCGATCGGCTGCCTGCTTCTGGGCATCGGGCTGGGCATTACCATCCTGGGTGCCTATTACCGCCGGCGGTTGCATGGGCTGCGGATATAGATGAAACGTCTGCTTCTGCTAGCCGGCTGCCTGGCCGCGCTGCTGGCCCACGCGGGCACCCTCTACCGTTGGACGGATGCCGAGGGCAAGGTGCATTACACCGACCGGCCGCCGCCGGCAACTGCGAAAGCCGTGGAGGAAAAGAAATTGGGCGGCAGTTCCGTCACGGAAATTCAGTTGCCCTACGCCACCCAGATGGCCGTCAGGAATCATCCCGTGGTGCTCTACGCCAGCGATTGCGGCGAACCCTGCACCCAGGCGCGCGATCACCTGGCCAAGCGCGGCATCCCGTATGCGGCAAAAAACCCCCAGACATCCGAACCTGACCGGGAGTCGCTGAAGAAGTTGACCGGCGGGCTGGAAGTGCCGGTGCTGACGGTGGGCAGCGCCGCGCCGCTGAAGGGGTACGAGGCCGGCATGTGGGATGCCGCGCTGGATGTTGCAGGCTACCCCAAGAACAATCTCCTCGGCAAAGCACTTCCCTCGGGGAAAAACACCGGCTCCGGAAAGCAGCCTGACGAAGCAAAGGGCAAGCGGTAGCCGCTGCTCTTGCCCATGAAGCTCGCCGCGTGGAACGTCAATTCCCTTAAGGTGCGTCTGCCGCAGGTGCTCGACTGGCTCGCCGCCAACCAGCCGGATGCCTTGTGCCTGCAGGAAACCAAGCTGGAGGACGCCAATTTCCCACTGGCTGAGATTCAGGCGGCGGGCTACCAGGCCCGCTTTGCCGGGCAGAAGACCTACAACGGCGTGGCGATTCTGAGCAAGCAGCCCGCAGAAGACGCGGTCGTCGGCATTCCCGGCCTCGACGACGCACAAAAGCGCCTGCTTGCGGCCACCATCGGCGGAGTCCGGGTGATCTGCGTTTACGTTCCCAACGGCCAGAGCGTGGATTCCGACAAATACCGCTACAAGTTGGAGTGGCTGGCTGCGCTGGCCGGTTGGCTGAAAGGCGAGCTGGCCCGCCATCCCCGGCTTGCCTTGCTGGGAGACTTCAACATCGCGCCGGAAGAGTGCGACGTGTACGACCCCAAGCTGTGGGAAGGCCAGGTGCTGTTCAGCCCGCCCGAGCGCGAAGCGTTCCGGAATCTGCTGCAGCTCGGCCTCACGGACAGCTTCCGCCTCTTCGACCAGCCCGATCGATCCTTTACCTGGTGGGATTACCGCATGAACGCCTTTCGCCGCAACATGGGCCTGCGCATCGATCATATTCTGCTGAGCCGCGAGCTGGCGCAACGCTGCAAATCATGCACGATCGACAGGGAAATGCGAGGGCGGGAGCGGCCGTCCGATCATGCGCCGGTAATCGCCGAAATTTAATCTGGCATCCGACCGGCGCTACCCGGCGGGTTCGCGCCACAACACCGGCCAGATGCGGATTGCGAAAAGCAGCAGGGCAAGCCAGGCGCAAACCGCGCCGAAAATGATCGCACCGTGCCAGCCGGCGAGATAGCCAAGGGCGTAGCCCGCGACGCCGGCATGTGCCAGCGCCATCTGTGCCCACGGCCAGGCGCCCGTGCGGATCGGGTTGCCGGTGAAGCGCGGCAGCATGTGCGCCCCCAGCCCGAAGATCAGGAACAGCAAGAAGCCCAGAGTAAGAAGGTGCAGGACCGCGGGGCGCGCCGGGCCTTCGGTCAATAGTGCGCCGTCGATCGCCAGCCCCGCCCCGGCCAGCATCAGATAGCCCACGGCGGCCAGTACGAAAAACCGATTGTCCGCAGAAAAGGACAGCCCGGCATGCTGCAGCGATGTCCGCGCCTTGGGCGGCGCCTGCGCGACCAGCGCCCTGGCCTCGGCCAGGCTTTGCACCCCGATGCCCTTGAGCTCGCCGTCGATCACCAGCGCCGGGATGGTTTTCAGCCGCAATGCGCTCACCAGCGCCCTGCCTTCCGGCTGGCTCATGTCCACGACGGCGAACTCGAAATCGCGCTCCTGCGAAACCTCGCGCCAGATCTTTTCCGCCTGATGGCAGGAGGGGCACCACTCGGAAACCAGCAGCTCGATTTTCATCCTAACGGGATTTGGCCACGAATGACACGAATAACCACGAATAAGAACCGGGAAGCGCGACCGATTCGGAGCACACCATCGAGGTGAGCATGGCCCCCCGAGTAATGTCATGATCATTCGTGAACATTCGTGTCATTCGTGGCTAAAAGGTTTTTTCCAGGGTCATTGGGCAAATTTTTTGTAACCCTGCCTGCTTATTCCTGGCAGCGCATGCACTGCACGTCGTAGCGGTCGATCCAGGCGCGCAGTCCGGCCAGCGCTTCTTCGCCGGTAACCAGATGCTGCAGGGCGCCGGCCGGGTCGTCCGGCTTCATCGCCACCAGCCAGGCGCCGCCGTAGGGTTCGATATTGAGGAAGCCCGGCTCGTCCAGCACCCGCTGGTTGCGCGCCACGATCACGCCGTCGAAGGGGGCAGGGATGCCGCCCGCCCACTTGCCCGACTCGATGCGCGCCAGCGGTTTTTTCCGCTGGCGGCGGGTGCCCGGCTCCTTGATCGAGGCATACTGCACCCGCCCCGCCATGGTTTGGGACGGATCGGTCAGGCCGATGGTATAGGTGCCGTCGGCTTCCGGGCGCACCCAGATGTAATCGAGGTCGTAGTACAGGTTTTCCGGCAGCTCGCAGCCGCGGTATTCGGCCATTACTCTTCCCTCAGCTCGCCGGCCCGCCGGTTCGGACGGTCAGAACGATGTTGATGCCAAACAGCATGATCGCCGCGTAGCTCAGCGCGCCGCCGGCAAAAACCGGCCAGTCGGTCCAGGTCAGCCACCCCGCGATCATCAGCGGCAGTCCGGCGTTGGCCAGATACAACTGCCAGTTGGCCATGCGCTGGGAATGCAGCGGCCGGCCGGAAAATCGCGGCAGCACATGCAGCGCGATGCCGTAGATCATCATCAGGATGAACCCCAGCAGCATGACGTGGCCATGCAGGCGCGGTACGTTGCCGGGGATCAGGCCGGGGCTCAGCAGCCGCGACAGCGCGATCAGGCCGCCTAGCAGCCCGTAAGCCAGCGCGATGGAGACAAACAGCCGGTTGCTCTTGTGCATGTGTTCAGCCAATCCTCGTCTTGCCGGAGTTGCGCCGCCGTGAAAACTACTTGCCGTTTGGCAGCGGCTGCCCCTTCGGCCATAGCACCCACATCCGGCCGCTCTGCTTCATGCTGCCCGCCTGTTTGCCGGCATCGGGGCCGAACCCCCAGAAAAAATCCGCCCGCACCGCGCCCCTGATCGCGCCGCCGGTATCCTGCGCCATCATCAGCCGGTTGAGCGGTTTGGCGCTGTTGGGCCAGGTGGCTGACAGGAACACCGGCGCGCCTAGGGGAATGGCGCGCGGGTCCACGGCCAGGCTGCGGCCGGCGGTCAGCGGCACCCCCAGCGCGCCCGGCGGGCCGTTCAGCGAGTTGGGCAGCTCGCGGAAAAATACATAACTCGCGTTGTAATTCAGCAGATCCGCCAGCTTGTCGGGATGTTGCCGCGCCCAGTTCTTGATCCCCTGCATCGAAGCCTTGTCCGCTGTCAGCTCGCCCCGCTCGATCAACGCCTTGCCGATGGAGCGGTAGGGGTAGCCGTTCTGCTCCGCGTAGCCGACCCTGGCGGTTTCGCCGCCCGGCAGCGAGATCCGGCCAGACCCCTGGATTTGCAGGAAAAACAGCTCGATCGGGTCGTCCACCCAGAATAGCTCGCGCCCCTTGAGCGGCATACCGCCGTTCTCGATCTCCGCCCGGCTGAGATAGGGGATCACCCGGTTGCCCTGGAGCCGGCCGCGCAGGCGCATGTTCTTGAGCTCCGGATAAACGGTGCTCAAGTCCACGATCAGCAGGTCGTTCGGCACGGCGTAAAGCGGATAGCGGAAGCGGGTCGAGGGCGTGCGGCTGCCGTACAGCAGCGGCTCGTAATAGCCGGTGATCAGCCCCTGGGCGGTGCTGTCGGGATTTGTCACCTGATAGGGGGTGAAATTTTCCTCGAAGAAGCGCCGCAGCGATTCTTCTTCGGCGGGTTGCCCGGCCGCCGCCTGGCAAACGGACTGCCAGGCGGGCTGGGCCTTGAGCGCCGCACAGCTTTGCAGGAAGGCATCCCAGGCCTGCGGAAAACTGTCTTCGCCCCACCCGGCCACCGCATCCCAGGCGCTTGGTTGCAGCGCGGGCGCAGGGGGGACGGCGGGCGCGGGAGGCGGTGCGGCCGGCGGCAGCGCCACGCAGGCGGTGAGCAGCGACACCAGTGCGGCGGCGGCAAGCGATTTGAAACGGAGCGTTACGGCGTTCATGCCTTGACCAGACGGATCATCCGGAACCATCCCCCCGCCAGGGCCGGCACGTCCTGTTGCAATTCGAGTCGCGGCACCTGCGCCAGCACCTCCTCGAGCACCACGTCCAGGCGCGTGGCGATCCGCCCCGCCAGCGGGCTGAGCGCGCGCCGCAGCCAGGCACGCTGGCCGGGGCGCAGGAATTTGTCGAGGATCAGTATCATGCCGCCGGATTTTACTACGCGAGCGGCTTCCTTCAATGCCTGCGGCGGATTCGGCGCCACCGCCAGGATCAGGTGCAGCACCGCGTGATCGAAACTCTCGTCCCGAAACGGAAGCGCCAGGCAGTCGCCCTGCACCAGGGCGAGATCGAGCCCGTCCCGCCGCGTCTTCGCCCGCCTCAGCATGGCGGCGGTCAAGTCCAGGCCGGTGTAGCGATGCTGCGGCGGCAAAAAGGGCAGATCGAGCCCGGTGCCGATGCCGTCAACCAGGACATGCTGCGCACCCTCCCCCGGCAGCTGCGCCAGGCTCTGCGCCCGAAGCCGGGCGGAGGCCTTCGCGATCAGCGCATCGTAAAACGGGGCGAACAGGGTATAGGATGATTTCAGGGACATCGGAGAAACAGGCCGGGCAAAGCGGCTGGGCGATCAGTGCAGCACCTTCGGCACGCATAGGGCAAATTCGAGAATCGGCGCATCGAACTTCGTGCCGTCCTCGGCCACCATCTGATAGCTGCCGCGCATGGTTCCCATCGGCGTCGCCAGCGCCGTTCCGCTGCTGTACTCGAAACTCTCGCCGGGGCGCAGCAGCGGCTGCTCTCCCACCACCCCCAGCCCCCGCACCTCCTGCACCTTGTTGGCGGCATCGGTAATGATCCAGTGGCGGCTGATGAGCTGGGCGGGCACCGTGCCGGTGTTAAGAATGGTAATGGTGTAGGCGAACACGTAACGCTCGCGCTCCTCGTCCGACTGGTCCGGCAGGTAGGAAGCCAGCGATTTCACCGTGATCTCATATTTTTTGCTATCGGCCATCCGGCTATTCCACACGATTTTGCCGCCCGAGGCAAGCGAATCTCCGCCTGCAAAATCTCCGAGGAAGAATGTGTGCCGTTCACGCACCCGAATTTTGAGGTAAAATGCACAAGCACTCAGGGGTGGTAGCTCAGCTGGGAGAGCGTCGCGTTCGCAATGCGAAGGTCGGGAGTTCGATCCTCCTCCACTCCACCAGTACCTTAAAGCCCGGACATGCTCCGGGCTTTTTCATGCCCGCGAATGGCCAGTAGTGGCGGGGCTTCGCGGGCGGTGCGAATTTCGTTGATCTCCGGAAGGCCCTGATTCCACCCTGCCGGCCACCCGAATTCCTCTCTTTTCTCAGTTTTTGTCTTGTCCGGTTAAGGCTCTGAACCCTGTAACCATGCGGGCTTCCGGGCGGTGGTTTGCACCACACAACGCATAGCGGCGGGGTTTCGAACGTGCTCTCACGGTCAAGCGGCCCGCCCGCCGATCGCTGCACGCTGCTCGTTCCAGTCATCCGGCAATGGGTTCTCGATGTAAGGCCGCGCGCGTTTTGGCACTATTTTGCGCGACTTTTGGCACTGCCGCCAAGCCGCTCGATGGCCACCTGGAAGTAATGCTCGCTGGCCTCGATTCCGACGAACTGTTTGCCCTGGCTTAAAGCCGCCGCTCCGGTGGTCGCTGACCCCATGAACGGGTCAAGGATACGGGGGCCGCAGGCGGCCACAATATCCTCCATCAGGGGCAGCGGCTTGCCTACCTGGTGAAGCTTGCCACCGGCCAGCGGATTGACCCGGAACACCCCCGGCGAGTAGGTCTCGCCGCGCAGCGGCCCCTTGCTGCCCCAGACGATGTATTCCGCCTGGCTGCGAAAACCGCCCTTGTAGGGCCTCGCGCCGCCGGTCTTGTCCCAGACCGCCACCCCGCGCCACGTTACACCAGCCGCCTGCATGGCATCGGTTGTAACGGGGAGCTGACGCCAGTCGGAGAAGACAATCACCAGCCCGCCCTCGGCCAGACGCTCGACGCATAGCCCCATCCAGAGTGCCGACCAGTGCAGGTAACTGCGCTGATCCTTGGTGTCGCCCAAGAAGTCCGGGAACTTGGTGCCGCCGCTGTTGAGGTATTTGTCGCCCGTCGATCGCGCCCGGTCGCCCTTGGACTGCCCGCCCGAGCTGTATGGCGGATCGGTCACCACGGCATCGAAGGGGCCGGTCAGGCTGGGCAGCACGGCCAGGCAGTCACCTCGGTAGAGGTCGGCGCTTGGGAGGCTGACGTGTTCATTGTTAAATAGCGGCTTACGGTTTGAGGTTGCCATCGGTCGTTTCCTTTCGGCTTGACGCTCGATGGCGCTCGGGTTCGAGGCTCGCGGCCTTCACTACATTAAGCGTCCCACAGCGGGGACACATGATGGCCAGGTGCTTGAATTCAGCCTCGGCCAGTTTTCTGTTGCACTTACCGCATCGTATCGTTTGCAAGTCTCATATCTTCGCGTGGTAGCCTTGTAACGCCGTGTGCACGGTGGCGGCGCCTTCGGCCATAACGCAGGTTGCTTCTGCGGGCGGCGGTCGGTTGGGTGCTCCAACACCCCTCCGGTCGCGCCGTCTCTCTTTCTGGTTACATCACCCTCCGTAGCTGCTCGAAGCCCCACCACAGCATGTCGCTCGGGTCGGGCGGGGCGCCGTAGGGAATCCAGGGCGTCCGGTAGCCGTGGAACCACAGGTCATCGTTGATCGCCTCGGCGCAGTGCGTGCCGGGGGCGTTGAAGCCCAGCGGCGTGAGGATCGGGTAGAGCGCCACGTCCAGGGTGCCGTAGTGACGCTTGCCGACCATGCCGCGTAGGTAGTCGATGCCGATCGCGGCCGGGGCCTCGAAGACGAAGACCGTGCGATCGGCGTAGTGGCCGGCCGGGATCTCGCGGAACAGCCAGTTCATGTCGAACATGCGATCGCCGACCAGCCAGGCGCAGTGGTACGGGTAGGCCGGGTGCGGTCGCTTCACAAACCGATGCTGCAAGCGGGCGCTGAACCTGTTCGGATCGCAGACGATGGCGAGCTGGGCATTCATGGCGTTACCAGACGATGGCTGCCACGGCTTCTGGCGTGGTCGCGGCGGCGAGCTGGGCCTTGAGTTCCTGGGCGTGAGCGAAGTTGGCCGCGCCGGTGGCCACCATCGCCGTATAGAACGCCTTCCACGCCTCGACGTCGGCCAGCGGAAGGTAGGTGTTGTCCACCGCCTTCCATGCTCCAGGGAACCCAGGCGGCAATGCACCGTAGAGCGCCACGTAGCCATTCATGCCATCGATGTCGCTGCGCGAGAGTTGATCGCAGGAAAAAACCTTGCCGCCGTGAACGAATGTGCTGGTGTTTGCCAGCGCGCGGGCAGCATTGATCTCGATATTCTTGACTAGTTTGAGATCGTTCAGCGGTTTCGGTGGGGGCGGCACAAAGTCGTCTCCAGACGTAACCCATCCGATCTGCACAGGGTGATCATCGGGCACTTCAACTCCGACGCCGACCCCCTCAAACTTGCCAATGACGACGCCGTTTTCAATGATCAGTTTCATGGTCGTTCCCCCTTATGCAATTGCAAGCACGGTGCTGTAGCTGGTGACTGAAAATGCAGTGTCGTTCTGCCAATCCACTGTCGCGTTATGCGATACGGTGTATCGTGTCGCCGCCTCCGACGATGAATAGATCTGGTCTATCGCCTGCGCGGATGGGCCGACGCCGTGGGCGCCAACGGTAAACAGGGCCTTCGGAGTCCGCGCCCAGTTCAGCGTGTAGGAATAGCTCCTAGCGATCCAACCACCTGACGCCGTTGTCTCCGTGTAGTTAGATGACCCCTTGTAAGACAACATTGCTGCGTTCGCCAGCGGGATGACTGTTGGTGCAGTTCCATTGACGCCAGTGACAAGCTTTGCGCACAGCATATCGAGCTGCGTCGAATCGAAACCGCCACCACTTGTGCCGTTGACGATTCCAAGCAGCGAGCCAGGAATGCTGTCAGAGTCGGTTCCTTTCTGTACATAAAACACGGCCGCACCACCCTGCACCTGGCAGCGGAGGTAGTAGGTGCTGCTGGCATCGAGGTTCGGACTCGTCCAGGATGCAGTGCTGAAGTTCCGCATGCGGCCTAGACCAGTCGATACCGTTTCGGCCAGCGAGAATCGCGTCCCGGCCGTGATCGTCACGTTGCCGCCAGTGCCGCCAACGATGGCGGCATTGATGATCGGATACCGGTTGGCGTTGTCGACGGTGGGATACGGCAGAGCGGAGAATGGAAGTATGTTGATGAGTTGGCCGGCTGTTACCTGGCCGCGTGCATTGGTGGTCACCAGGTCATACGTTCCCGGAGTTCCGCCACTGCCGAACGCATTTGAAAAGACCAGGGCAGTGGTGCCGATGGTGACCGTACCATTGTTTGTCAGCAGCCAGATCGTGTCGCCGTTCGCCGTACCCTCCTCGACCGGGATGACCGCACCTGGATTAAATTCTGCACCGGTATCGGCATCCGTTGCGCGAGTCCAAGCGCCGACAGCGGCAACGTAGATACCGTTCTCATTGCCGGTGGTCTGATCCTTGACCAGCACGCGGTCGCCAGCCACCACGGATACGCCATCAATGGCCTGCGCTCCCGAGAGCGTGATGTTGGCCGTGGTGGCGGCGCGCACGGAATCCTTGAAATCGCCGCCGGTGATGAGGCGCTTAATGGCTTCGAGCAACTGTGTGAAATTGCCCTTTACGAGGGGAATCCCCGCCGCCTCGACAACTGCGCAGATGTTTTCCTGCACGTCGTTGAGCCAGTCGTCGGTAACGGTGGTGGCAGGGGTTGCCGTTGCCGGGTTGCCCTCAGTAAAGAGGTCACCCGGCGCGGCGGTGGCATGATCTATTCTGTGCATGGCGGCTCCTTAACCGTAAGCAAACAAGACGTAGGTGTGGGCCGGCTTTAGCCGGTTGATGACGCATTCGAGCAGCTCGTTTCCCCAACTGCGGAGCGGTTCGCCGGCAGATGACAGGCCGGCAGCGAATTCGACGATGCTGGCTTCGGGGGCATTGACCTGCCAGACAAACTGCCAGCCGTCGTTGGTCAAGGCATCGCCGGCGTCGCTGCCAGCCTGAAACGGACTGAATTCCGTGACGGTGATCGTGTAGCCCAGGCTCGCGGCCAGCGCGATGTAGTAGGCGGCGCTCTGCCCGCCGATGGTGGTGAGCTTGGCCACCAGGGCGGCACGTCGCCGCGCGGCAGTCTGGCTGATGCCCAAGGCAGCGACACACGGATCGGGCAGGCCGGCGACGCGCTCCCAGTCGGCGAGCAGCTCGGCGGTGGTGCGCGGGTCGGCCTCCTCGACCAGGTCGGCGGCGCGGCCGTCGATGCGCGCCATCTCGTCCGCCCAGGCCAGCAGCAGCTTGGTGAGCGCCGCATCGGCCTGACGCGGCCAGGCGAAGCCCTGCGGCAGCAGCGCCTGGAGCTGGGTCTGATAGTCGGCGGCGGTCAGAGCCATGTGATCGCCCCGAAGGTCGCCATCTCGCCGACGGCATGCGTGACGTTCGCGGCCGGCACGGTGAGGATGTGGTCGTTTTCACCGGCGGCCAGCGAGATCGCCTCGCGAATGTGCGACAGCAGGATCGTGGCGCCCGGCTCGGCTTCGCGGCGCAGCAGGTCGCGCAGTTCGGCCTCGATGGCGGCGCGGATCGCGGCGGTGTCCGGCACGATGTCGATGGTGAAGTTGAGCGGCACGGCAACGGGCGCGACCACCGTGACAGCCGCCGTCACTGGACGCACACTGTCGATGTACGCCTGCACCGCCGCGGCCTCACCGGCATCGGGGATCGGGCTGGCATCGTCGTCGCGCACGAAACGCACGGTCACCGTGCCGAGGCCCAGCTCGGCCGGATACACCCAGGCACGCGTGACGCCGGCCACTTCGAGCGCCCAGGCGACGTAGTCGTGTTGAGCGCCACCGTGCGGCGGCGCCTGGATGCGGGCGAGCAGCCGCGCGCGCAGATCGTCGTCGGTCTCGATGTCGGCGCCGCCGGTGAGGCCGCCGGCATCCACCGTGGCAGTGACCGAGACGCCGGCGATCGGCGTGTCGAAACTCAGGGACGAGGCTGCGGACGCGTTACCGGCCTGCCCACCCTCGACGGCGGTAACGGCAATCGTGGCCGTGCCGCCGGCGATCGTCGCCTCGGCATCGGTCGTGTATTGCGCGCCATCGGAGCGCGCCAGCGTCGAATCGGCCGGGACGATGGCGCCGTTGCTGCCGGTCACCGTGATGTTGCCGACGGCCGGCGATGCGGCCTTGCGCTCGACGCCCCAGATCGAGGCGTGGCGCTCAAGCATGTCGCCATCGGCGGTGTCGATGATGACCTGACGCGAGATCCATTCCAGATAGCCGTACAGGCCGTGCGCTGCGCCGGAATGCACGCGCGCCAGCACGTTGAGGTTGGAGCGGCGAAGGCGGGCATCGGCGCCCGGCAGGCGTGTCTCGATGTCCGCTTCGGAGCGGTTGATCAGGGTCGGAAGATCGGGTCGGGTGAATGCCATGCTGGTCTCTCTATAAGGATGCCCACAGGGCCTCGAAGCGATAGCGCACCGGCTGGCCGTTCGGCCGGGTGATCGCTACGCGCAAGCCGAGCATCTCGTCGCGGGGAATGAAGGCTTCGACCTCAACGCGGCTGGCGATGCCATCCTTGATCAGCCAGGCCAGCGCCTCCTCGGCGTAGCCCTTGGCCTCGGCCAGCACCGACGGCAGTTGCTTGCGGCGGCCGAGCAGCCACAAGCGCGAGCCGAAGCGATCGCCGGTCTTGGCGGCGAAGGCATCGCCCCACCAGCCGCGCAGATCGTCCGGGGCCGGCGTGTCGTCGCCAGCGCGAGCGCGCGCATCGCTGAACAGCGACAGGATCACGGCGGTGTCGAGTCCGTCGTCGCCGGCCAGGCTGGGCTGTTGCAGCAGCCAGTCCGCGCCCTTCTCGTAGCTGATGAAGATCGTGCGGATGTCGCTCATTCGCTGATCCTCATGGAGGCGCTACCTGTAGCGGCGTGGCCACAGGTGGCCAGGTGGCCCTCGCGGCAGACGGGGATGCCGTTGATGCGGATGAACGGGCTGCCCTCGGCCATCACCGGCGCAGCGTGCGGCGGAATGCCGTGACCCTGCACCGGATCACCGAGCACCGACCACAGCGTGCCCTCGACCGTCACGAAGTCTTGCAGCGCGCCGATGATCAGGCCACCGGCAGAGTCTTGATTGATGCGTGCGATGCCGTGCATGGTCAGGCTTTCACGATGTCGAGGTTCGGCGTGGTGATCGTGATGCCGGTCGGCGTCATCACGATGCTCGACGCCCCAGCCACCAGGTGGATTTCCTTGCCGCGCTTGAAGAGAATGCGGTGCTCGCCGGCAGCCTTGTCCTCGTCGGTGTAGATCGCCACCTCGCCGCCTTGCAGTCCCTTGACGCGATAGCGGCGGTCGTCGGCAGTGATGACGATGCCGTGATCGCGATCGCCGCCCAGGGACAGGAAGATTGCCTCTGCACCAGGCAGCGGCACCGACGTGAAGCCGTAGTTCTGCACGCGCTCGATGCCGTCGCGCACTTCGCCGTTGAGCAGCTTGACCTGGACGATCTGCATGCCCGTCGCGTCCGAGATCAGACTCAGCACGGCGCGCGAGGCCATCAGGCGCAGGCGGCGCGACAGGGGGGCAAGCATCTTGGCGATTTCCCGGCTCATAGCATGCTCCAGTCGTCGCCCTTCTTTTTCTTCTCGCGTTCCTCTTTGTCGTTGAGCTTCTTCGAGAGCTTGGAGGCACCGATGCCCGCCACCAGGTCGAAGGCTTCGCGACGGGCGATCGCCAGCGTGGTGCGCGTGCCGTTGTCGTCGAGGGAGTAAGTGCAGCCGACGATCAGCATCTCGGCCTGGTCGAGCCACAGCATCGGCGACGTAACGGTGACCAGCGTGTTCGGCTGCCACAGCTTGCCGTCGGCATCGCGCCAGCCCTGGACGGAGACCGTGCCGCGATTGCCGCGCCCCATGCGCACGTTGCGCTCCCATGTCGCGCGATCGCGCAGGGTGGCGCCGGCGCCGTGGGCCTCGGCCAGCACGATCAGCGGGCGGTAACGGGTGATCGCGTCGTCGCGAGCACTGGCGGACGGGCCGGCGGCATGCTCGCCGAAGAAGTCGTCGGTGGCGCGTTCCTGCCCCTTGACGGTGATGATCGAGTAACGCTCTTTCCAGCTGAATTGCCCGCGCGCATCGAGGATGTTCTCGCCCTCGGCCAGCGCAGTTTCCACGCGCGTCTTTCCAGCCCGTGTGATGACCAGGTTGCCCTCTCCATCGGAGATCAGAAGCACGGCCTTGAGGCGTGCGGCGCGCTCGATGCACTCGAAGGCGGTCTCGCCCTCCTGGATGTTGTAGCTGGAGAAGGGCTTGCCGACGTCGGTTTCCACCTTGACCTTGATGCCGAAGGGCGCGCACAGATCGCGTGCGATCCGATCCAGCGGTGCGTTTGTCCATTGGCCGGCCTTGTGGATGGCGGAACAGTCGACCAGGTCGCCGGTGGCGTCGCGCCCCTTGACCGTCAGGCTATGCGCCTGCTTGCCGAAGCTCGGCTCGGCGTCGTCGACGTAGCCGGTGATCACCGTGTCGTCATCGAGCTTGAGCGAGCACTTCTCGCCGGGGCGGATCGGCCGGCTGACCGACTGGCCAGGCCAGCGCTCGGTCACCCCCAGCTCGAAGCCGTTGGCGATCTGCTCGATGGAGCGCGTTACCGACACGCGCTGCCAGCCGCCGTAGATCTCGGTACCGACGTAGAGTTCGGCGCGGCCGCTCATGCCAGCACCTCCAGCGCCACGCCACCCGGCACGAAACCAGGATGGCGGACGATGATCGGGTTGCGCGCCACGATCTCGGCCTCGCGCGTGGCGTCACCGAAGGATCGGTAGGCGACAACCAGGGCGGGCAGCGTCGCCGGCATCGAGATCGTCACCAGGCGAGGCAAATCGGCGCCGCGCGCCGTGATGTCGCGCACCACGGCAGCGCGCAGATCCATCAGGGCATTGAACACGGCCACCGAGGCGGTGGCCGCCTCGTCTTCCAGCGCATCGGCGAGCTGCTCGCGGATCGCGATGGCCTGCTGGTAGGTGATGCGCGGGGCGCCCGGCGTGACCGGCGCCTTGAAGTCGAGACGGGCCGAAGCGCGCGCCGCTTCGATGACGGTCGCACGCCGCACCAGGGACTCGATGGCCGTGCGGTTGGCGGCCTGCACACGCCGCGACGGCGTGGTGGCCGCTGGTGCCGGGCGCTTTGACTTCCAGCCGAACAAACGGCCCATCGCCGCCAGCGCATCGAGCGGCCGCTGGATTGCGCCGCGCAGGCCGGCGTAGAGACCGAAGATCCGCGTCGCCACCGTGGCCGGCGTGGTGATAAGACTGGCCAGCGAGGCGCCGACGGCCGACAGGTCATTGACGAACTCGCCGACGACCGACAGATCCGGCGTGATGCCGGCGCGGGCGGCGTTGATGGCCTCCAGGGCGTCCCCGAGCAGTTCCTTGGCATTGATGCCAACGAACTCCGGCGTATCGCTGACATCGAAGACTTCCGCGAAGTCCTCGGCGGCGGCGGCCTCGGCCGCATCGGCCGCCTCGTCCGTCACGGCGGCGGTGTTGGTGTCGGCGGCCGGCTGGGTATTTTCTGCGGTCTCGGTGAAGCGCAGCGTGAAGCGCGCCGAGCCGCCTTCATCGACCAGCGATTCAACGAAGCGCACCGGCGCCACCAGGGCGACCTGCATGCGGCCGAGAGTCGGGTGCACCAGCTCGCCGGCGCCTGGCTGTTTGAGCGCATCACGCAGGGCATCGCGGGCCGGGAAGTAATCCTCGCCGACAATGAGCGCTTCCAGGGTGAATTCCCCGGCCTTGCGGCCCATGTCCTCGACGAAGGGATCGTCGCGCAGCGGGTACTCATGCAGCACGCCGCGCCGCCCTTCCTCGGTGTCCGCGCTGCGGACGAAGAACGGCACGCCCCGGAAGCTGGCCGGCTGGAGTTGATCGCGCCAGGTCATGGAGCCACCATCATCATGCCGCCATCGACCGACAGCGGCACGTCACGGTTATCGGAGCGGGCCGACATCGACGAAACGCGGCCATCCTGGTCGATGCGGATGCGCACCTCGCCGCCGATCTTGGCGTCGCGGAGCTTGTCGTTGATCTCGACTGCGCGGCGGGCTTCCTCGTTGCCGAAGAAGGCCAGCACGCGAGCCACGCCTTCGCCGATCTTGTCGCCGACGGCTGTGCCCTCGATGAACGCCTTGTTGATGCCGGTGCCAACCGCATAGCCACCGGCGCCGGCAGCCATCACCCCAGCGCCAGCGGTCGCGAGACCGGCGGCGCCCATCGATCCCCAGGCGGAAAGCGGCAGGCCACCAGCCAGCACGGCCAGCGACTTGGCCCGGCTGGCTACCTTCCCTGCCGTACCGGCACCGGCGGCACCGCCGGCGGCCGTGGCCGCGATCTCGCCGACAACGCTGGCGCCGCCCATCGAGGCAGGCCAGTTGACCACGAAGACCGGCGTTACCCCGGCGGCGGTCTCCAGCGCCTTGCCTTCGGCCACGCCGGCGGCCGTGCCACCGAAACGCTTGGCGAGTCCGCCGAGCGCCATGCCGCCGTAACGCGCAGCGGCCAGCGTGCCCAGGGCAAGCGCGGCACCACCACCGATCATTTCCTTGCCGGACAGACCCAGCCCGCCGTTTTCTTTCTTGTCCATGCCCCACTGGATGGTCTTGGCCAGCGCATCGTTGATCGGCTTGGCGAAGTCGTCGGCAGCCTTGCGCAGTTCGGCCTTGAGCCGCCCGGTCTGATCCACCGCGTTACTGATCGCCTCGGGCAGGTTCTTCTCGATGGTGCCACCGGCATCGCCGATGGCCTTGGCGAACTCATCCACCTTGCCGAGCATGTCGCCGCCGAGCAGCGTCTTGAGGCCCTTGATGGTGTCGAGGTCGGCCTTGCCGAAAGCCTTCTGCATGAACAGCGCGCGATCCTTGTCGGTCGTGAGCTTGTCGTATTCCTTCTTGACGTCGCGCAGCACGGCGACCGGATCACGCCGGGCGCCATCCTTCTCGAAGAAGCGGACGTTGGTGGCCTGCGCCGCTTCCTTCATGTAATTGAGGTTGGTGAACAGCCGCAGCGTCGAGTCGGCCAGCGTCGCCAGGCGCTCCGGGGAGCGTTCGACCAGGGAGAGTGCCTCAATGAAGCCCAGCGTCTTGTCGAAGCTCAAACCGGCGCTGGCGGCATTGACGCCGACGCGGCCGAAGATGTCGGAGAGGTTTTGCAGCTCGGCATTGCCTTGGCGGCCGGCGACCGTCATCTTGTCGAGCAGCGAGATCGCCATGCCCGGCTTGGCCAGGTCAAACTGATAAGCGGTACCGGCGACCGACAGGCTGGCGGTCAGACGGTCGGCGCTGGCACCTGTAACGGCCATCGCCATGTTGGTGGCGTCGATCACCGGCAGGGCTTCGCGGAACTTGAGGCCGGCCTGCACGGCATTGTTGAAGCCCAGCTGCAAGTCATCGACTTGCTGGCCGGTATCGCCGGCCATGCGGAACAGCTCGCGGCGCAGTTCGGCGACTTCGGTGCGCGTCATGCCGGCGGTCTGGCCGATCTGCACCAGCCCCTTGTCCATGCGTGCCGACTGCATCAGCGAGGCGACGGCGCCGGTGGTCAGGCCCAGCGTGGCCAGTTGCCCCTGGATCGATCCGAGCGCGCCCTTGAGCGCGTCGAACTCGCGCTTCGCCGTCTGCCCGAACCGGCGCACCCCGCCCTCGGCCTGGGAAAGGCCGGAAACGAAGCGCGCCGCAT
>JBFMFB010000020.1:0-45434 GCA_040752115.1 Pseudomonadota bacterium
GCCGAGTAGCGCAGACAAGCCGGGGGAAGTCGGCGAGCATTGTTCGAATCCCGAGCGCCATAGGCGCGAGGTTGAGTTGCGCAGCCGCCCGGCTTGGTGAGCAACGCAGGGAACCCCGAAGGGGCGGCGGATGGGGGCGGCCTTTCTTTGGTTACTTTCTTTGGCCGTTCAAAGAAAGTAACCAGCCGCCGGGCTGCCCCCGGCAAATCAAACAAACGCGCGCAGCGCACACCACATCCACAACCCGCGTGAAGCGCACTGGTAGAACGTCAATGCGAAGCGCATTGCGCTGGATGGCTGAAACATCTGGCGGGTTACGCCTTCGGCTAACCCGCCCTACACCCTGAAACCACCCCTGCAAGCTGCTCCCAGGGAATCGCGGGCAACTTACCCCCCCGCCGCCCCGCGCACGGCGTCGGCAAGGTAGCCCGCCCAGCGCTCGACTTCGGACTTTTGGCTGCCTTCCACCATCACGCGCAGCACCGGTTCGGTGCCGGAGGGGCGGAGCAGTACCCGGCCGTTGCCATTGAGCGCGCCCTCGGCTTCGGTGAGCGCCGCCTGCACCGGTGCGCTCTTGTGGAAATCGAAACTCTTCGCCACCGGCACGTTGATCAGAATTTGCGGATAGAGCGTGAGGCCACGCGCCAGATCGGCCAGGGCGCAGCCGCAGTCGCGCACGGCGTGCAGCACCTGCAGCGCGGAGATAATGCCGTCGCCGCTGGTGTGCTTGTCCAGACAGAGGATATGGCCGGAATTCTCCCCGCCCAATTGCCAGCTCTTTTGCTGCAGCAGTTCCAGCACGTAGCGGTCGCCCACCTTGGCGCGCGCAAATGGGATGCCGAGTTTTTCCAGTGCATGCTCCATGCCCAGATTGGTCATCAGCGTGCCGGCCACGCCCCCCTTGAGCACGCCGTTTTGCTTGCGATGGCGGGCGATGATGTAGAGCAGGTGGTCGCCGTCCAGCATACTGCCGTCCGCGGCGACCATCACCACCCGGTCGCCGTCGCCGTCGAAGGCGATGCCGAGATCCGCCTGGTGCTGCAGCACTGCCGCCTGAAGCGCGGCGCAATGGGTCGAACCGCATTGGTGGTTGATATTGAGGCCGTCCGGCTGGCTGCCGACGGAAACCACCTCTGCGCCCAGCTCATGGAACACGTGCGGCGCGATGTGGTAGGTCGCGCCGTGGGCGCAGTCCACCACGATCTTGAGTCCTCTCAGGTCCAGTTCGTTGGGGAAGGTGCTCTTGCAGAATTCGATGTAGCGGCCGGCGGCGTCATTGATCCGGCGCGCCTTGCCGAGCTGGGCAGAAGGCATGGTGCGCATCGGCTCGTCGAGCCCGGCTTCGATGGCGCGCTCGACCTCGTCGGGCAGCTTGGCGCCGTTGCCGGAAAAGAACTTGATGCCGTTGTCTTCGAAGGGGTTGTGCGAAGCGCTGATCACGATGCCCGCCTGGGCACGCAGCGCCCGGGTGAGATAAGCCACCGCTGGCGTCGGTATCGGCCCGAGCAGCAGCACGTCCACTCCCGCGGCGGACAGTCCCGCCTGCAGGGCCGATTCCAGCATATAGCCGGAAATGCGGGTATCCTTGCCGATCACCACCGCCGGATGCTCGCCGGCCGCACGCCTGTCTGACGCAGCCAGCACCCTGCCGGCGGCATACCCCAGACGCATGACGAAATCGGGGGTGATCGGCGCCTCCCCCACCCGGCCGCGAATACCGTCGGTGCCGAAATATTTTCTTGTCATAATCCTTCCTCAATCGCGGCCACAACCTGCAATGCCTCGCGGGTGGCCTTCACGTCATGTACACGGACGACCTTCGCGCCTTTCAGCACTGCCAGCGACGATGCGGCGACGCTGGCGTGCACCCGCGCTCCCACTTCCAGACCGGTGATTTTACCCAGCATGGACTTGCGCGACAAACCCGCCAGCACCGGCACGCCCAGCGCTGCAAAGCGCGGCAGCCCGCGCAGCAGCACAAGGTTATGCTCCAGGCTTTTGCCGAACCCGAAGCCGGGGTCGATCAGCAACCGATCGCGCGCGATGCCGGCACCTTCCGCAGCCGCAACCCGGCCGCGCAGGAAATCCAGCACCTCGGCCACGACGTCGATATAGTGCGGGGCGCGCTGCATCGTTTGCGGCTCGCCCCGCATGTGCATCAGGCATATCCCCACACCGGATGCGGCTACCGCTTCCAGCGCGCCCTCGCTTTGCAGGGCGTTGATGTCGTTGACCAGGGAAGCGCCCGCAGCGATGGCTGCGCGCATCACCTCCGGTTTGCGGGTATCCACCGAGAGCGGAACCCCTTTTCCGGACAATTCCTCGAGCACCGGCAGCACGCGCCGCAATTCTTCTCCGGCGCTGACCGGCGCCGCACCGGGGCGGGTGGATTCCCCGCCGATGTCCAGGATGTCCGCGCCCTCTTCAACGAGGCGCAAGGCGTGTTCGACTGCAGACCGCGCCGTATTGCAGCGCCCTCCGTCGGAAAACGAATCGGGCGTGACGTTGACGATCCCCATGATCAGGGGACGGGAGAAAGAAAGAGTGAATTTGCCGCAGTGAAACATTGGCATGATGGTGAGGAGTAAGGGGTGAGGCGTGAGGTTTTTCTCCTTACTCCTTACCCCTCACTCCTCACACAATCAAGTTCCCTCAGCCGGCGTGGCCGTTGCGGCGGGAGGCGCGCTCGGCGTGCCGCCCTGCGAGGATGGCGGCGTCGCGCCCTGGCTGGGCTTGGGAGGACGCGGCGCCCTCCCTTCCATGATGTCGGCGATCTGGTCGGAATCGATGGTTTCCCATTCCAGCAACGCTTTCGCCATCACTTCCACCTTCTCGCGATGCTCCTCGATCAGGCGGCGCGCCAGCGCGTACTGCTCGTCGATGATGCGGCGGATTTCGGCATCCACCTTCTGCATCGTCGCCTCGGACACGTTCTTGTGGGTGGTGATCGAGCGGCCGAGGAACACCTCGCCCTCGTTCTCGCCGTAAACCATCGTCCCCAGCGCATCGGACATGCCCCACTGCGTCACCATGCGCCGCGCCATTTCGGTGGCACGCTCGAAATCGTTGGAAGCGCCGGTGGTCATGTGGCCCATGAATATCTCCTCGGCGATGCGCCCGCCGAACAGCACGGCGATATTCGACAAGATCTGCTCGCGGTCCAGGCTGTAGCGGTCTTCCGTCGGCAGCTGCATGGTCAGGCCGAGCGCACGGCCGCGCGGAATGATGGTCACCTTGTGCACCGGATCGGTCTTGGGCAGCAACCTCGCCACCACGGCGTGGCCGGCCTCGTGATAGGCGGTATTGCGGCGCTCCTCTTCAGGCATGACCATGGATTTGCGCTCCGCACCCATCATGATCTTGTCCTTGGCGCGCTCGAAATCGTCCATATCCACCAGGCGCTTGTTGCTGCGCGCGGCAAACAGCGCCGCCTCGTTCACCAGGTTGGCGAGATCCGCGCCCGAGAACCCCGGCGTGCCGCGGGCCAAAATATCGGCGCGCACGTCCGGAGCGATCGGCACCTTGCGCATGTGCACCAACAGGATCTGCTCGCGGCCACGGATGTCGGGCAGCGGCACCACCACCTGGCGATCGAAGCGGCCGGGACGCAGCAGCGCCGGATCGAGCACGTCGGGACGGTTGGTGGCGGCGATCACGATCACGCCGACATTGCCTTCGAAGCCATCCATCTCCACCAGCAGCTGATTCAGGGTTTGCTCGCGCTCGTCGTTGCCACCGCCCAGGCCCGCACCGCGCTGGCGGCCCACCGCATCAATTTCGTCGATGAAGATGATGCATGGCGCGCTTTTTTTCGCCTGCTCGAACATGTCGCGCACCCGCGCCGCGCCCACGCCGACGAACATTTCCACGAAATCCGAACCGGAGATGCTGAAGAACGGCACCTTGGCCTCGCCGGCAATCGCCTTGGCAAGCAGGGTTTTGCCCGTGCCGGGATTACCCACCATCAGCACACCCCGCGGAATGCGCCCGCCGAGCTTCTGGAACTTGCTGGGGTCGCGCAGGAATTCGACCAGCTCGGCCACTTCTTCCTTGGCCTCATCGCAGCCGGCCACATCGGCGAAAGTAATGGTGTTGGCGCTCTCGTCCAGCATCCGCGCCCGGCTCTTGCCGAAGGAAAACGCGCCGCCCTTGCCGCCACCCTGCATCTGGCGCATGAAGAAGATCCACACGCCGATCAGCAGCAACATCGGGAACCAGGAGATGAAGATGTTCATCAGGAACGAGGGTTCCTCTTCAGGCTTGGCGTCGACCACCACATTGTTCTTGAGCAGGTCGCTCACCAGCCAGGGATCGGACGGCGCATACGTGGTAAAGCGCTTGCCGTCGGCCCTGATCCCTTTCAGGATATGGCCTTCGATCGTCACCTTGGCCACCCTTCCCTGCTTCACCTCTTCGATGAACTGGGAATATTCCACCTGGCTATGCACCGCCTGACGCGCGCCAAACTGGTTGAACACCATCATCAGCACCAGCGCGATCACCAGCCAGATCGCAATATTTTTCATCAAATTGTTCAAAACCACTCCTTGCTTATTTCAAAGCATAAACACACATAGTTGATTCAATTCTAAACTCTTTTTTTCCGATTGCGTTAGCGATATTTGGGCTCCGGCTCCGTCACACCCCTTCACCCTCCGGACGGCGTTTCCCCTTGCCCAGCAGATAGGTTTCCGTGCTTCGATCGCGCGAAGCCCTCGGTTTTCGCGTCACCACCTGGCTGAAAATCTTTCGCATGTCGCGCAAAAAGGCGTCGAACCCTTCGCCCTGAAATACTTTGACCAGGAAGCTCCCGCCCGGTTTCAAGCGATGTCCGGCGAATTCCAGCGCCAGCTCCGCCAGATGCATGCTGCGCGCCTGGTCCGCGATTCCGATACCGCTGATATTGGGGGCCATGTCGGAAATCACAAGGTCCACCTGCCTACCGGCAAGCAATTCGTCCATCGCAGCCAGGGTGGCCTCCTCCCGGAAATCGCCCTGAAGAAATGCCACGCCCGGAAGGGGCTCCATCGGCAACACGTCGAGCGCAATCAGGATGCCGCCGGGTGATATCTTCTCGGCAGCCACCTGCGACCATCCGCCAGGAGCGGCGCCCAGATCGACCACCACCATGCCCGGTTTCAGCAAATGGTCGCGCTGATCGATCTCCATCAGCTTGAACGAGGCGCGCGAACGGTATCCCTGTTTTTTCGCCTGCTTTACGAACGGGTCGTTTACATGCTCGCGCATCCACGCCTTGCTGGTACGGCTACGTTTCATATCGGCAATTCATCGGGTAAACTGCGGGTTTTCCGGAAAAAGTCCATGCTCACACTCACGCCAGCCCAACGCCGCTTCCTGCGCGCCCAAGCCCACTCTCTCCATCCGGTAGTCATGATCGGGGATGCGGGCCTGACGGAAGCCATCATCAAGGAAGCCGGCCGGAGTCTGGCCAGCCACGAACTGATCAAGATCAAATGCCACAGCGGCGACAGGGCAGCGCGCGAAGCCCAACTGGCGGAAATTTGCGAACGACTGGACGCCGCGCCGGTTCAGCATATCGGCAAGATTCTGGTGATCTACCGGCCGGCGGAAAAGCCGCGCCTGGCGCTGCCTCAGTCCGCTTCCGGATCGAACGCGAAAGCAAGCCGCAGGCAGGCCGGATAACCGGAAGCGGAATCAGCGCTTCAGCACCAGCACCAGGCCCAGCACGCTCTGGATCAGATAAAGGATGCTGGAAATGCCGTGCCAGGCGGCGAAGCGATCCTTGAACACGCTTTGCATCACATCCAGCGGCAACGCCTGCGCCTTGAGGCTTTCCATGATGGGCTGAATGCCGAAATGACCGGCGACGGTGAGCAGCAGCATCGCCAGCGCCGCCCAGAAGAACGCCTGCTTCAGGGCGGCGGTGCCGAAGCGCGCCAGGCGATGGATCACCAGGTAGAAACCACACCCCACGCCGAGATAGGCGATCCACGCGAACATCTTCCCCGCCAGCATGCCTGCCACGGTCTTGTCCGGCAGCGCAGCAAACAGCACCGGCGCTGCGATATAGCCGATCGCCCACAGGCCGCCCACCCAGGCAGTGACGGCGATCAAGGAAAGGTTGTCGGCGAGGTTTTTCATGTTTTCGGGTAAAGTTAGGAGTGAGGGGTCAGGAGGGAGGAGAAAAACCCAGAGATGCCCACTCCTAACTCCTCACCCCTTACTCCTCACTCAAATGTACTTCACATCCAGCACTTCATATTCCCGGATGCCGCTCGGTGCCTTTACCTCCGCGATGTCGCCCGGTGATTTGCCGATCAGCGCGCGGGCGATGGGGGAGCTGATGGAAATCTTGCCTTCCTTGATGTCCGCCTCATCGTCACCGACGATCTGGTAGGTGACGGTTTCACCGTTCTCCAGGTCCTCCAGCTCCACCGTGGCACCGAACACGCAGCGCCCGTCGGCGTCCAGCAGCTTGGGATCAATGATCTGCGCATTGGCCAGCTTGGCTTCCAGCTCGGCGATGCGCCCTTCGACGAATCCCTGGCGCTCCTTGGCCGCATCGTATTCGGCGTTCTCGGACAGATCCCCATGCGAGCGCGCCTCGGCGATGGCGGCGATCACGGCCGGCCGCTCGACATTCTTCATGTGCTGCAATTCAGCACGCAGCTTTTCCGCACCGACGACGGTTAAAGGCACCTTGTTCATAACTTGTTTTCCTCACAACAAACAGAAACGGCGCGAACGGGCGACCCGCCCCCGCGCCTGAATTTCCAAAATCACGCCAGTCGACGGTGCAGCCCCTGGAGCTCGAATGCCCGCAGCTCCCGCATCTGCCCGATGCCGACGCAGGCAGCGCGGGCGCCGGAAAGCGTAGTGAAGTAAGTGACTCGGTGCTGCAGCGCAGCATGCCGGATTGAATAGGAGTCCTTCACCGCGCGCTTGTCTTCCACCGTATTGATGATCAGGCTGATCTCGCCGTTCTTGATCATATCCACGATGTGCGGGCGCCCCTCGTGCACCTTGTTCACCGGCGTCACCGGCAAACCGGCTTCCTGGATGGCGGAGGCGGTGCCGCGCGTGGCATACAGGGAAAAACCCAGATCGAGCAGCTCCTGCGCGATTTCCGCCACTTTCGTCTTGTCCGCGCCGCGCACGGAAAGCAGCGCCTTGCCGCCGGAGGGCAGCTTCACCCCGGCCGCAAGCTGCGATTTGACGAAAGCCTCGCCAAAGGTGTTGCCTACCCCCATCACCTCCCCGGTGGATTTCATTTCCGGGCCGAGAATCGGGTCCACGCCTGGGAACTTGTTGAAGGGGAACACCGCTTCCTTGACCGAGCAATAGGGCGGAATCACTTCCTTCTCCACGCCCTGGCTCCGGAGCGATTTGCCGGCCATGCAGCGTGCCGCGATCTTGGCCAGCGGCATGCCGGTCGCCTTGGACACGAACGGCACGGTGCGCGAGGCGCGGGGATTGACTTCCAGTACATAGACCGTCTCACCCTGGATGGCGAACTGCACGTTCATCAGCCCGACCACCTTCAGCGCCTTCGCCATCAGCACCGTCTGGCGGCGCAATTCGTCCTGCAATGCGGGCGACAGGCTGTAGGGCGGCAACGAGCAGGCGGAATCGCCGGAGTGCACCCCGGCTTCCTCGATGTGCTCCATCACTCCGCCGATCAGCACCTGCTCGCCGTCGCAAATGGCGTCCACATCCACTTCGGTGGCATCGTTGAGGAAGCGGTCGAGCAGCACCGGCGAATCATTGGACACCTTGACCGCCTCGCGCATGTAGCGCTCGAGGGCGGCCTGCTCGTGGACGATTTCCATCGCCCGGCCGCCCAGCACGTAGCTCGGCCGCACCACCAGCGGATAGCCGATTTCCTCCGCCAGCCGGATTGCCTCCTCCGGCGCGCGGGCGGTGCGGTTGGGCGGCTGCTTCAGGCCCAGCCCCTGCAGCATTTTCTGGAAGCGCTCGCGATCCTCGGCGGCATCGATCATGTCCGGCGTGGTACCGATGATCGGCACGCCGTTGGCTTCCAGATCGCGCGCCAGCTTCAGCGGCGTCTGGCCGCCGTACTGCACGATCACGCCATACGGTTTTTCCACCGCAACGATCTCAAGCACGTCCTCCAGCGTCAGCGGCTCGAAATACAGCCGGTCGGAGGTGTCGTAATCGGTGGAAACGGTCTCGGGATTGCAGTTGACCATGATGGTTTCATAGCCGTCCTCGCGCATGGCGAGCGCCGCATGGACGCAGCAGTAATCGAATTCGATGCCCTGGCCGATGCGGTTGGGACCGCCGCCCAGCACCATGATTTTCTTCCTGCCGGAAGGTTGCGCCTCGCATTCTTCCTCGTAGCTGGAATACATGTAGGCGGTATGGGTGGCGAACTCCGCGGCGCAGGTATCCACCCGCTTGTAGACCGGCCGGATGCCCATTTCATGGCGCCGCTTGCGCACCTCGTGCTGAGAGACTCCCAGCAGCCTGGCCAGCCGCCGATCGGAGAAACCGCTGCGCTTGAGCCGGCGCATTTCCTCTTGGGCGAGATCGGCCACCGCTTTGCCCTTGAGCGCATTCTCCTGCCCAACGAGATCGGCGATTTGCACCAGAAACCACGGATCGATATGCGTCAGGCCATGCACCTGCTCCACGCCCATGCCGGCGCGGAAAGCATCGGCGACGTACCAGATGCGCTCCGGGCCGGCATCGCCCAGTTCGTTCTCGATGGTGTCGATATCCGCGGTCTTTTCATCCAGCCCGTCGCTGCCGGTTTCCAGCCCGCGCAGTGCCTTCTGCAGCGATTCCTGGAAGGTGCGGCCGATGGCCATCACTTCGCCCACCGATTTCATCTGGGTGGTCAAGCGATCGTCGGCAGCCGGGAATTTCTCGAAAGCGAAACGCGGAATCTTGGTCACGACATAGTCGATGCTGGGCTCGAACGAAGCGGGCGTGGCGCCGCCGGTGATGTCGTTCTTAAGCTCATCCAGGGTGTAACCGACTGCGAGCTTGGCCGCCACCTTGGCAATCGGGAAACCGGTTGCCTTGGAGGCCAGGGCGGACGAACGCGACACGCGCGGGTTCATCTCTATCACCACCATGCGCCCGTCTTTCGGATTGATGCCGAACTGCACATTCGATCCGCCGGTTTCCACCCCGATTTCACGCAACACGGCCAGCGAGGCGTTGCGCATCAGTTGGTATTCGCGGTCGGTCAGCGTCTGGGCGGGCGCGACCGTGATCGAGTCGCCGGTGTGGATGCCCATCGGATCGAAGTTCTCGATCGAGCAGACGATGATGCAGTTGTCCTTCTTGTCCCGCACCACCTCCATTTCATACTCTTTCCAGCCGATCACCGATTCCTCGATCAACAGCTCCCGCGTCGGCGAGACCTCCAGACCGCGCTCGCAGATGGCGACGAACTCCTCGCGGTTGTAGGCGATGCCGCCGCCCGAGCCACCCATGGTGAAGGAGGGCCGGATGATGGTGGGAAAGCCGATCATCGCCTGCACCTGCAGCGCTTCTTCCATGCTGTGTGCGGCCGCCGCGCGCGGGCACGAGAGGCCGATCTTCTCCATCGCCAGTTTGAATTTCTCGCGGTCCTCGGCCTTGTCGATCGCCTCTCTGGTGGCGCCGATCATTTCGACATTGTATTTTTCCAGCACGCCGTGGCGCGCCAGGTCGAGCGCGCAGTTGAGCGCAGTCTGTCCGCCCATGGTAGGCAGCAGCGCGTCGGGACGCTCGTCCGCGATGATCTTCTCCAGCATCTGCCAGGTGATCGGCTCGATATAGGTGGCGTCGGCCATCTCCGGATCGGTCATGATGGTGGCCGGGTTGGAGTTGACCAGAATGACGCGATAGCCTTCCTCGCGCAGCGCCTTGCATGCCTGCGCGCCAGAATAATCGAACTCGCAGGCCTGGCCGATGACGATCGGGCCGGCGCCGATGATGAGGATGGATTTAATGTCGGTGCGTTTTGGCATTTCATTCCGTGAGGAGTGAGGGGTGAGGAGTGAGGGGGAGAAAACCCTTCACGCCTCACGCCTCACCCCTCACGCCTCACTTTTTGTGTTGCTGCATCAAACCGATGAAGCGGTCGAACAGGTAACTCACGTCATGCGGCCCCGGGCTCGCCTCGGGATGACCCTGGAAGCTGAATGCCGGCACATCGGTGCGGGCGATGCCCTGGTTGCTGCCGTCGAACAGCGAACGGTGCGTGACGCGCAGGGTGGCTGGCAATGTCGCCTCGTCCACCGCGAAGCCATGGTTCTGGCTGGTGATCATGACGCGCCCGGAATCCAGATCCTGCACCGGGTGGTTGGCGCCGTGGTGACCGAATTTCATCTTTACCGTCTTTGCGCCGCTTGCCAGCGCCAGGAGCTGGTGGCCGAGGCAGATGCCGTAAATCGGAATGCCCGTCTGCAGGAATTTGCGGATCGCGGCGATGGCGTAATCGCAGGGCTCCGGATCGCCCGGCCCGTTGGACAGGAATATGCCGTCCGGTTTCAGCGCCAGCGCCTCGTCCGCGGGAGTCTGAGCAGGCAGCACCGTCACCTTGCAGCCACGCTCTGCCAACATGCGCAGGATGTTGCGCTTGATGCCGTAATCATAGGCGACGACATGAAAGCGCGGCGAATCCTGGGTTTTAAAGCCGCCTTGCAGCCGCCACTCGCCTTCCTGCCACAAATACGGCTTGTCGCAGCTCACCACCTTGGCGAGATCCATGCCGGCTAGACCCGGGAAGCCCTGTGCCAGCCGCACCGCCTCCGCCTCGTTGATGTCGCCCGCCATCAGACAACCGTTCTGCGCCCCTTTTTCGCGCAGCAGGCGGGTCAGCCGACGGGTGTCGAGATCGGCAATGGCCACCACGTTCTGCCGCCGCAGGTAGGCAGGCAACTCCTCGGTTTTGCGCCAACTGCTCGACAGCAGCGGCAAATTACGCACCACCAGGCCGGCGGCGAAGACGCTCCCGGCTTCCTCGTCTTCCGGATTGACGCCGGTGTTGCCGATATGGGGATAAGTCAGGGTGACGATCTGCCGGCAATAGGAAGGATCGGTGAGAATCTCCTGATAGCCGGTCATCGAAGTATTGAACACCACCTCACCGACTGCATGGCCCTCCGCGCCGATCGAGGCACCGCGAAATACCGTCCCATCCGCGAGCGCGAGTATGGCAGGCTGGTGTTGCGGCACGGAAACTCCTTTAACGACGATGCGATTGGACAAGCGAAATTGCGGACTGACGTGCAAAGCGGGACAGGCTCATCACCTATCCCGCTCGCAAGTTAAACGGACAAAATTGTACTCTATTCCGGGCGCGGGATCAACGTAAACCCAGCACGTCCTGCATATCGAACAGCCCCTTCCGGCCGTTGGCCAGGAACCGCGCCGCGCGCAGCGCCCCCAGCGCGAAGGTGGCTCGGCTGCTCGCCTTATGCGAGATTTCGACCCGCTCGCCGATGCCGGCGAACAGCGCAGTATGGTCGCCGACGATGTCGCCGCCGCGCACCGTGGCGAAACCGATCGTCGAGGGCAGGCGCTCACCGGTGAGCCCCTCGCGGCCGTAAACCGCGCATTCCCCCAGGTTCCTGCCCAACGCGCCCGCCAGCACCTCGCCCATCCTGAGCGCAGTGCCGGAGGGAGCATCCACTTTGTGGCGATGATGGGCCTCGATGATTTCCACGTCGTAGCCTTCGTCCAGCACCTTGGCCGCGGTTTCCAGGAGTTTGAACACCAGGTTGACGCCGACGCTCATATTGGGCGCGAAGACGATGCCGATGTCGCGGCTCGCCTCGGAAATCAGCTGCTTCTGTTCCGCGCTGAAGCCAGTGGTGCCGATCACCGCAGCCAGGCTGTTCTTGCGGCAAAGCTCGAGATGATGGAGGGTTGCCTCGGGGCGGGTGAAATCAATCAGCACCTGCGCGCCCCCGAGTACGGCGGCCGCGTCGTCCTTGATGACGACACCGCAAGGCGCGCCGATCAGCTCACCGGCATCCTTGCCCAGATAGGGGCTGCCCGTCCGCTCCAGCGCGGCATGAAGCCGCATATCCGGCGCCTGCGCCACCACCTCGATCAGGGCACGCCCCATGCGCCCGGAACTGCCGGCAATCGCGATATTCAGTGTGGTCATTTAACGTCCTTCAGAGTCCGGTCGCGGGGTCGCAGGCGTCGCCTTCTCCTCGGCGGCCGGCACCACGTCGCCCTCGATGCGCTTCAGCACATCCTGTTCGAAAATCAGCGCTACCCTGCGCTCTTCGGTCACCTTGCCGGCCTTCTGGTAGCGATAGACATAATCCCAGCGATTGGCATGGAACACGTCCGTGATCAGCGGCGCGCCCATGATGAAACGCACCTGCGCCCTGGTCATGCCGGGCTTGAGCTTGGACACCATTTCCTGGGTCACGACATTACCCTGCTGGATATCGATCTTGTAAGGCGACAGCGGAACGTACGAACAGGAAGCGGCCAGAAACGCCAGCACGGCAACGATAATTTTATTCGGCATGAACGAGGATTTT
This sequence comes from Pseudomonadota bacterium, assembly GCA_040752115.1. Classification (GTDB taxonomy): domain Bacteria; phylum Pseudomonadota; class Gammaproteobacteria; order Burkholderiales; family Sulfuricellaceae; genus JBFMFB01. Next base: position 12,501 of record JBFMFB010000020.1, read on the forward strand.
TGGTCTTTGCACGGTCTTGTATTATGATACCCCAATTCAACGCCTCAAAGCACGCCAAATGAGTGAATCCCACGACCTCAAGACCGTCGGACTCAAGGCCACGTTGCCGCGCATCAAGATTCTCAACCTCTTTGAAACGAGCGACGTGCGGCACCTTACTGCGGAAGACGTCTACAAGATCCTGCTAGCCGAAGGTATGGATGTCGGCCTTGCCACGGTGTACCGCGTGCTCACGCAATTCGAGGCCGCCGGATTGCTGATCCGCCATCATTTCGAGGGGGACAAGGCGATTTTCGAGCTGAACCAGGGGACGCATCACGACCATCTGGTATGTATGCAGTGCGGCCGGGTGGAAGAATTCTACGATCCGGAAATCGAAAAGCGGCAGGAGAAAATCGCCAAAGAACGCGGCTTCGCCATCCGCGAGCATTCGCTCTATCTCTTCGCGGACTGCACCAAGCCCCGCTGTCCGCATAAAACCTAGCCTGGATTATGAAACATCCGGGCTCGGGAGCCTAAGCGCGCTTATCCCGTTCCTGCCTGGCACGGGACGACTTCGCGCCCTTTCCGGTAATTTCCCGCGCCAGCCGTTCGTTTTCCCTTGCCTGCTCAAAGCTCTCGAACGCATCGCGGACCGTTGCGCGCAACAAATCGTCCTCCCAGGGTTTGGTGAGTATCTTGAAAACCGCCCCTTCGTTGATGGCGCCGGTCACGCTTTCCAAATCGGTATACCCGGAAAGCAGCATGCGGACAGTCTCGGGATAGAGCTGCTTGGCCCGCCGCAGAAACTCCACGCCGCTCATGCCCGGCATGCGCTGATCGCACAGAATCACGCCGACGCGGTAAGTCGCGAGCAATTCGAAGGCGTGACCGGCGGTGTTCGCCCTAAGGACCCGGTAACTGTCGCGCTGGAACAGGCGTGTAAGTGAAAAAAGAACACTCTCTTCGTCGTCCAGCAGCAGCAGCGTCCGCGCCGCTCCTTCCTGGGCTTCCTCCTCCACCTCCAGGCGCCGCCGGTCTCGCAACATCTGGGCAAACTCCTCGGCGCCTATCGGCTTGCTGAAATAGTACCCCTGCATGTGATCGCAATGCCGCATCCGCAGAAACGCCATTTGCGCCTCGGTCTCAACCCCTTCCGCGACCACCTTCAATCCCATGTCGTGCGCCAGGGAAATGATGGCCTTGGAAATGGCGGCATCATCCGGATCGCTGGTGATGTCCCGCACGAACGAGCGGTCGATTTTGAGGGTGTCGATCGGGAAACGCTTCAGGTAGGTCAAGGATGAGTAGCCGGTGCCGAAGTCGTCAACGGAAATTTTCACCCCCATCGCTTTCAGTTTCCCCAGCGTGACAATCGCATCGTCCGCATTTTTCATCAGCATGCTTTCGGTAATCTCGAGCTCCAGGCAGCCGGCCGCAAGCCCGGTTTCTTCCAGAATGGAAGCGACAAGGGCCACTATGTTCTGCTTCCTGAACTGGCGCGCCGAAAGATTGACCGACACGGTCAGCACCGGCAAACCGGCATCCTGCCAGGCCTTGTTTTGCGCGCAGGCAATCCGCAGCACCCACTCGCCGATCTTGTCGATGAGCCCGGTTTCTTCCGCCAGGGGAATGAACCTGGCCGGCGAAACCAGCCCCAAATCCGGATTCTGCCAGCGCACCAGCGCCTCCATTCCGACCACCCCCCGGTGTAGAGATCCACCTGAGGCTGGTAGTGCAACAGCAATTCATCCCGCTCCAGGGCATGGCGCAAGCTGTTTTCCAGCGTCAGCCTTTCCAGCGCCTTGGCGTTCATCTCCGCGGTATAAAACTGATGGTTATTGCGCCCCCCGTCCTTGGCCCGATACATTGCGACGTCCGCATGTTTCAGCAAGGTCTGCACGTCATCCCCGTCCTTGGGGTAGCTCGCCACGCCGATGCTGCAGGTTACAAACAGCTCCCGCCCCTCGATCGTGAACGGCAGAGACAAGGTATCCAGAATTTTTTGCGCGACGGCGGAAACATCCTCCTCGCGGCTGACGCCCACGAGAACCAGCACAAACTCGTCGCCGCCCTGGCGCGCCACCGTATCGCCTTCCCGCACGCAGGCAAGCAGCCGCTCCGCCACGGCCTTGAGCAGGAGATCGCCAATATTGTGGCCGAGACTGTCGTTGACGAATTTGAAGGCATCCAGATCCAGGAACAGCACCGCCACTCCCCATCCATGACGCCGGGCATGGGCGATCGCCTGGGGCAGGCGATCCTGCAGCAGATTCCGGTTGGGCAGCCCGGTCAGCGCATCGTGGTTCGCCTGGTGCTCGATCTGCGCCTCGTAGCTCTTGCGTTCGGAAATGTCCATCGCCGCCCAGATCATGCCGATCACGGCCCCCTTGGCATCCTTGAGAAGCGAAAGCGAAATCTGGGCATAAAAATCCTTGCCGGATTTCCGCCGCATCCGCGCCTCCACCTCGTGGCTGCCTTTCTCCTTCAGGGGAGCGATCGCCTGCTTCTGAAAGAATTCCTGGTCCTCGCCCGGATGGATAAACGAGATATGCTTCCCCAGCACTTCTTCCGCGCTGTATTCCAGCAACTGTTCCGCCCCTTTGTTCCAGCTCATCACAAATCCGTCCAGATCGGTGGAAACCACGGCATCATGGATCTGGGCCATGATTTGCGCCTGCCGCTCCAGCGCCTCTTCCGCCCGCTTGCGACGGGTAATGTCGCTGGCTATACCGTCAATTCTCAGCGGCGTGCCGCCGGCGTCGCGCACCAGGTGGGCACGGTCGTACAACCAACATATTTCGCCGGTGGGGCGCACGATGCGGTATTCCAGGTTGCCTACTCCGGATTTCTGCAGTTCGGCAAAAAACTCTTCCGTCCGGGCATAATCATCGGGATGCACCATTTCCTGCCACAGACCGGGATTGTCGTAGAACTCCCCTGCCGGGCGTCCGTAAATCTTTTCTGCCGCCGGACTCAGATAGAGCACCTCCAGCGTATCCGCAGAAATGGACCAAACAGCGTCATCCAGGGAATCGAGGATGCCGTTCAGCCTCTCCTCCTTTTCCCTGAACGCCGCCACCATCCCGTTCGCCAGGACAAGCGCCCGCTCGCGATTGGTCGCCAGCGACCAGGTGATGGCGAACAACAACAGGCTGATGAGCATGCCGGCACCCAGGATGATAGCCGGCTCATCGGCATTAACCGCCGACTCGAACGGGGGCAGGGAAGAAAAATGCAAACTCCAGGTACGCCCGGCGATATCCACAGTCGCCGAGGTGGAAAAAGCGGGCCGATGTTTTTTTGCTAGCGAGTGGCCGCTGGAATCGCTGTCATAAAGCTGGGATTTCTCGGAAATCTCGGTGCCGTCGAAAATTTCGAGGTCAACGTCTGGCATTTTCCGGCCGAGAATGCCCTGCATCAAATCGTTCGCCCGGAACGAGCCAAACACATACCCCTCCAGAGCCGCGCGGCGCTCCGCCACGGTTCCGCGAGGCCAGCCGTTGCGGTATACGGGAAAGTACATCAGGAACCCGGCCTGGGCGCTACCTTCATCTTCCCCCAGCAGCTTCACCTTGCCTGAAAGGGCGGCCCGACCGGTATCCCGAGCCTCTTCCAGCGCGGCGCGGCGCACGGGCTCGGAATACAGGTCAAAGCCCAAGGCCTGCAGATTGCGGCCGGCGAAGGGCTCTATATAGATGACCGGGGAATACTGGCTACGCTCGCCCTCCGGCTGGACCGAATAAGCGGGGAAACCCTCGGCGCGGATTTGCCGGAGATGGGCATCTTTCCCGGCCGCGGAAACCAGCCTGGAAAAACCAATCCCCTGGATGCCCGGGTAATTGCGTTCGATATCGAGGCTGCGCACATAGGCGCGCCATTGGTTGCGCCCCACGCTGTCCGAGGCGGCAAAGAGGCCGACCCCTCCGCGCAGGGTATGTTCGTACGCCATCATGCGCTGCCGGATCGCGGATTTGATCTCGGCCACCCGGGTATCGAAGCGCTGCTGGCCGCTGCGCAGCGCATCGACGTGGGCCGCGTACCATCCCCATACCGTTACGGAGAGGGAAACGATCAAGATGATCCATGCTGCCTGCATGCCACGGGTGGAAAAAACCTGCTTATCCGCCAAATATTGTTTCATCTCGGTCTTAACATGGCGCCTGGTCGCTAATTCTTCCGTCATGAGACAATCCCCTGGCCGCAGAAGATAGGCAGACATCCAAATTTGCGAGCATGCGGTCCGCAAATTTGAAAATTCATTGAAATTATCGCGGCAAAACGTACAATTGCGATAGCTGTCCATTTGGACAGGTAGCGCTTCAGGCACCTCTGAATAACCGTAACAAACAGCCTTGAGCGCAAGCAGCTGCGCGGTGAGCGACGAGACATTCAAGCTGTGGATAGGCAAAGAGCGAATGGGCACGCACCACCTCTATCGGGGTGCACAGCAAGTTATTCGGCGGTTTCTTCATAAATCACTGGGAGAACGCCAGGAGAATATGGAATTGGTGAGGAACGCTGCGGCTCAGCTTGGCAAAAAAGAGCTCCTCCACTTGCTGGAGTTCATCGAGCGCTGCCGGATGGTGCAAACGCCGGAAGAATTTCGCCGCCTCCTGCTATCCCTGCACGACATCGTGCCCGCCGAAGGGATCGTCTCCGGATTGGTGAGAACGGATTCGAACGGAAATTTCAAGGAAATCGAAAACGTCGTCAATGCCAGCTTCCCCTACGAATGGTTATCGCGCTATCTTGAAAATGGGTACATCCACATCGACCCGATTGCGCGCAACCATTTCGGCAGATATTTACCCCAGATCTGGTCAGACACTTTTGCCAGGGCGGCCTCCGATATAGAAAAAGCATTTGTGGGCGAGGCCAAGTCTTTCGGCCTGGAAAACGGATTTACCTCGGGCGCCAAGTCCGCCCGCAGCATGTCGGCCAGCATGTTCGCGTTTCAGGGCCGAGAACTGGCGAGCCACCCCAGGCACGCGGCACTGCTTGAATATCTCACCCCTTATTTGCACAGTTCGCTGGCGTCCCTTTCCCGTTATCCTTCTTCCTCTGCCGTTCCCCTCTCCGACCGGGAAATAGAGGTCGTGCAGTGGCTCAAAGCGGGCAAGACGAATCCGGAAATTTCGGCGACTCTCCATATCAGCGAGCGGACGGTAAAATTCCATATCGTGAACGCCATGGCGAAACTCGGAGCATCGACCCGAGCCCATTTGGTTGCCGTCGCCCTGAAGGAGGGGATAATCGAACTGTAGTTATCCGGGTTGTCCGCACCTAAGAGCCTATTTCGATAGATTTCATACCCTTTCTGCCCGCCTCGACATCGCATCCCGCCCTTGCTTCCCCGCGGTATTTGACGTCCGCGACAGCCTTCCTTCCAGAATAATTTCCGCCCCGGCTTGAAATTGAAAAAACCACCGCAATATGTCGGTGGTAATTTATCAGGAGGCCATTGATGCAAGACGAACAACAGAATCCCGCCATCGGCCGGACAGAACCGGCCGGAGAACAGACCCCGCCGCAGCCGGAACAGGGCGTAGAAACCATGCCCAGCCTGGAAGAGATGCTCAGGCAGGCCGAACTTGCCGCACAGGAGCACCACGATGCATGGCTGCGCGCCAAGGCCGAGGCAGACAACATCCGCAAGCGGGCGCAGGCCGACGTTGCCGCCGCCCACAAATACGCAATCGAAGGTTTTTCTTCCGAGCTGCTGGCCGTCAAGGACGCCCTGGAAGCGGCGCTGGCGGTGGAAAACGCCACCGTGGAGAACTTCAAGAGCGGCGTCGAGCTGACCCTGAAGCAACTGGTCAGCGCCTTCGACAAATTCAACCTTGCCGAGCTCAACCCGGTCGGCGAAAAATTCGATCCGCACAAGCATCAGGCGATGAGCATGGTGGAATCCGACGCCGCGCCGAATACCGTGGTCGCCGTGCTGCAGAAAGGCTACCAGCTTCACGACCGCATCCTCCGCCCGGCGCTGGTGATGGTGGCCAAGCCCAAGGACGCTTGAAACCGGAAGGAACGGCCGCACTTTAGATAGCGGACTCGCCGCTGAGGCGACACGAATTCACTTTTCAGCAGAGGAAAATCATGGGAAAAATTATCGGTATTGACCTGGGAACCACCAACTCGTGCGTGGCCGTAATGGAAAACGGCCAGCCCAAGGTGATCGAAAACGCCGAAGGCGCGCGCACCACACCTTCCATCGTCGCCTACACCGAGGAAGGCGAAATTCTGGTGGGCGCACCCGCCAAGCGGCAAGCGGTCACCAACCCGAAAAACACGCTGTTCGCGGTAAAGCGCCTGATCGGCCGGCGCTTCGACGAAGAGATCGTGCAGAAAGACATCAACATGGTGCCTTACAAGATCATCAAGGCGGAAAACGGCGACGCTTGGGTGGAAGTGCGCACCAAAAAAATGGCACCGCCGGAAGTCTCCGCCGCGGTGCTGATGAAAATGAAAAAGACCGCCGAGGATTACCTGGGCGAAGAAGTCACCGAGGCGGTGATCACCGTCCCGGCCTACTTCAACGACTCGCAGCGCCAGGCCACCAAGGACGCCGGCCGCATCGCCGGCCTGGAAGTCAAGCGCATCATCAACGAGCCGACCGCGGCGGCGATCTCCTTCGGCCTGGACAAGAAGGAAGGCGACCGCAAGATCGCGGTGTACGACCTGGGCGGCGGCACCTTCGACATCTCGATCATCGATATCGCCGAGATCGAAGGCGAGCACCAGTTCGAAGTCATGTCCACCAACGGCGACACCTTCCTCGGCGGCGAGGATTTTGACCTGCGCCTGATCGACTATCTAGCCGAGGAATTCAAGAAGGAAAACGGCATCGACCTGCGCAAGGACGTGCTGGCCCTGCAACGCCTGAAGGAAGCGGCCGAAAAGGCCAAGATCGAGCTGTCCAGTGCGCAGCAGACCGAGGTCAACCTGCCCTACATCACCGCCGACGCCTCGGGGCCGAAACACCTGGCGGTGAAGATTACCCGCGCCAAGTTCGAGAGCCTGGTGGAAGACCTGATCGAACGCACCATCGCGCCGTGCAAGATCGCCATCAAGGATGCCGGCGTCAAGATCGACGACATCGCCGACGTGATTCTGGTGGGGGGCATGACCCGCATGCCCAAGGTGCAGGAGAAGGTGAAGGAATTCTTCGGCAAGGAGCCGCGCAAGGACGTCAACCCGGACGAGGCGGTCGCCATCGGCGCAGCCATCCAGGGCGGTGTGCTGCAGGGCGAAGTGAAGGACGTGCTGTTGCTGGACGTCACGCCGCTGTCTCTCGGCATCGAAACCCTGGGCGGCGTCATGACCAAGCTCATCCAGAAGAACACCACCATCCCGACCAAGGCCTCGCAGGTGTTCTCTACCGCCGAAGACAACCAGAACGCCGTCACCATCCACGTGCTCCAGGGCGAGCGCGAAATGGCATCCGGCAACAAGAGCCTGGGCCAGTTCAACCTCTCCGACATCCCGCCGGCGCCCCGCGGCATGCCGCAGATCGAGGTCACTTTCGACATCGACGCCAACGGCATCCTGCACGTTTCGGCCAAGGACAAGGCCACCGGCAAGGAGAACAAGATCAAGATCCAGGCGAGCTCCGGGCTTTCCGACGAAGAAATCCAGCGCATGATGAAAGATGCCGAATCCCACGCCGACGAGGACCGCAAGGCGCTGGAACTGGTCAATGCCCGCAACCAGTGCGACGCCATGGTGCACTCGGTGAAGAAATCGCTGGGCGAATACGGCGACAAGATTGGCGCCGACGACAAAGCCAAGATCGAAGCCGCGCTTAAGGACGCCGAGGAAGCACTCAAAGGCAACGACAAGGATGCGATCGAAGCCAAGACCAAGGCCCTGGCGGAAGCCTCCCACAAACTGGCGGAGCAGATGTATGCCAAGGAGCAGGCCCAGGCCGGCGGCGGCGAACAAGGCGGCAAGAAAGCCGAGGACGAGAACGTCGTGGATGCCGAATTCGAGGAAGTCAAAACCGACAAAAAGTGAGGGGTAAGGGGTGAGGTGTGAGGCGAGGGTGCCTGTGCCCCTCCCCCCTCACGCTTCACTCCTCACGCAGAACACGCACAATGAGCAAAAAAGACTACTACGAAGTTCTCGGCGTCAACCGCGACGCTTCCGACGAGGAAATCAAGAAGGCCTACCGCAAGCTGGCCATGAAGCACCATCCCGACCGCAATCCGGACAATCCGAAGGCGGAGGAGCACTTCAAGGAAGCCAAGGAAGCCTATGAAATCCTGAGCGACGCGGGCAAGCGCGCCGCCTACGACCAGTACGGCCACGCCGGAGTGGACCAGGGTGCGCGCGGCGGCGGGCCCGGCTTCGAGGGGTTCTCCGGCGGTTTCGCCGACGCCTTCGGCGACATCTTCGGCGACATCTTCGGCGGCGGGCGGCGCTCCAACGTCTACCGCGGCGCCGACCTGCGCTACAACCTGGAAATTTCTCTGGAAGAAGCAGCGCGCGGGGCGGAAACCAAGATCCGCATCCCCACCATGGAGGCCTGCGAAACCTGCGGCGGCAGCGGCGCCAAGCCCGGCACCCAGCCAACCGTCTGCCCCACCTGCAGCGGGCACGGCCAGGTGCGCATGCAGCAGGGCTTTTTCTCGATCCAGCAGACCTGCCCCCACTGCCACGGCAGCGGCAAGATCGTGCCTAACCCGTGCCCCTCATGCCATGGGGCCGGGCGTGTCAAGCAGCACAAGACGCTGGTGGTGAAAATCCCGGCCGGGGTGGACGAAGGCGACCGCATCCGCCTTTCCGGCGAAGGCGAAGACGGCGTCAACGGTGGCCCGTCGGGCGATCTTTACGTCGTCATCCAGCTCAAGCCGCACTCCGTATTCAAACGCGACCACGACGACCTGCATTGCGAAATGCCGATCAGCTTCACCACCGCGGCACTGGGCGGCGAAATCGAAATCCCCACGCTCGACGGCCACGCCAAGATCAAAATCCCGGCAGAAACGCAAAGCGGCAAGATCTTCCGCCTGCGCGGCAAGGGTATCAAGGGCGTACGCAGCCATTCGCACGGCGACCTGCTGTGCCACGTGGCAGTGGAAACTCCGGTCAATCTCACCGAGCGCCAGAAAGAACTGCTGCGGGAGCTGGAAGCGATCAACCTGAGCGACGGCAACCGGCACAATCCCCGCGCCAAGTCGTGGATGGCCAAGGTGAAGGAGTTTTTCGGGCAGTAACATCAAGGATGAGCGAACTCTAAAGAGCGGGAACAACCCGCTCTTTTTTTGCGCCTGAAAAATCACGCTTGACATACCGAACCAATCAGGACTAGATTAGTCCTACTTCAAAATTCCGGGATCGAACCATGCTCCGCGTGAGCAAATTGACGGATTACGGCACGGTCATGATGACGCACATGGCGCGGCAGCCGGAGCGGGTGCACACCGCGACGGAAGTTGCCGCGGCGGTGCATCTCGCGGCTCCGACCGTGGTCAAATTATTGAAAGTGCTGGCCCGCGAAGGGCTGCTGGTTTCCCGGCGCGGCGCGAAAGGCGGCTATGCGCTTGCCCGCCGCCCCGAGGAGATTTCGGTGGCCGAGGTGATCATCGCCATCGAAGGGCCGATCGCCTTCACCGAATGCAGCGGCAGCGAGGGAATGTGCGCGCAGGAACGCACCTGCACCATCCGCGGCAACTGGCAGCGCATCAACCAGGCGGTGCAGCAGGCGCTGGAAAAAGTCACGCTGGCGGACATGCTGCTGCCCGTGGCCGTCCACCCGATCCGGATGTAGGCTGGGATGAGCGAAGCGAACCCCAGCATAGGCAGCGAAGCGAACCCCGGCACACGGCAATCGCAAATGGAGAACCCCATGCAAAACGCGACACCAGGCGTCAAGGAACTCGTGGAGCGGGAATACCGCTGGGGATTCGTCACCCCGGTGGAGGAAGACACGCTCCCCAAAGGGCTGAGCGAGGACATCATCCGCCGCATCTCGGCCAAGAAGAACGAACCGGAGTTCATGCTCGAATGGCGCCTCGCTGCCTATCGCCACTGGCTGACCATGACCGAACCGAACTGGGCAACGGTGAAGCATCCGGCCATCGACTACCAGGACATCGTCTATTACTCGGCGCCCAAATCGAAAAAGGACGGCCCGAAAAGCCTGGACGAAGTCGACCCGGAACTGCTGCGCACCTACGAAAAACTGGGCGTTCCGCTGAAGGAACGCGAGCTCCTGGCCGGCGTAGCGGTGGACGCGGTATTCGACAGCATCTCGGTGGCCACCACCTTCAAGGACAAGCTCGCCAGGCTCGGCATCATCTTCTGCTCCTTCTCCGAGGCGGTGCGGGAGCACCCCGAACTGGTGCGCAAATACCTTGGCACGGTGGTGGGCCAGGGCGACAACTTCTTCGCCGCGCTCAATTCCGCCGTGTTCAGCGACGGCTCGTTCGTCTACGTGCCCAAGGGGGTGCGCTGCCCGATGGAGCTGTCCACCTATTTCCGCATCAACGCCGCCGACACCGGCCAGTTCGAGCGCACCCTGATCATCGCGGATGAAGGTGCCTATGTAAGCTACCTGGAAGGCTGCACTGCGCCGAAGCGCGACGAGAACCAGCTGCATGCCGCGGTGGTCGAGCTGGTCGCACTGGAAGGCGCGCACATCAAGTATTCCACGGTGCAGAACTGGTATCCCGGCGATCGCGAAGGCAAAGGCGGCATCTACAACTTCGTCACCAAGCGCGGCGAATGCCGCGGCGCCAATTCGAAGATCTCCTGGACCCAGGTCGAGACCGGCTCGGCCATTACCTGGAAATACCCGAGCGTGGTGCTCACCGGCGACAACTCGGTGGGCGAGTTCTACTCGGTGGCGCTCACCAACAACTTCCAGCAGGCGGACACCGGCAGCAAGATGATCCACATCGGCAAGAACACCCGCAGCACCATTCTTTCCAAGGGCATCTCGGCGGGGCATGGGCAGAACGCCTACCGCGGGCTGGTCAAGGTGGTGAAATCGGCCGAAAACGCGCGCAACTACACCCAGTGCGATTCGCTGCTGATCGGCGACCAATGCGGCGCCCACACCTTCCCCTACATCGAAGTGAAGAACCCGACCGCGACGGTGGAGCACGAAGCTTCCACCTCCAGGATCGGTGAGGATCAACTGTTCTACGCCAGGCAGCGCGGCATCTCGGAAGAGGACGCGGTTTCGATGATCGTCAACGGTTTCTGCCGCGAAGTGTTCAAGGAGTTGCCGATGGAATTCGCGGTGGAAGCGCAGAAGCTGCTGGGGGTGAGCCTGGAAGGGGCGGTTGGGTGATGCAGAAAGTGAAGGGTAAGGAGTGAGGAGTGAGGGGAAAACCTCCCGCTCCTCACCCCTCACCCCTCACTCCTCACAAGGAAAAACACATGCTCGAAATCAAACATCTGTCCGCCAACATCGACGACAAACCGATCCTGCGCGGTATCGACCTGCGCGTGAATGCGGGCGAAGTGCACGCCATCATGGGCCCGAACGGCTCGGGCAAGAGCACGCTGGCCAACGTGCTGGCGGGGCGCGAGCATTACGTCGCCACCGGCGGGGAAGTCCGCTATCTCGGCCGCGACCTGCTCGCCATGGCGCCGGAGGAGCGGGCGCGCGAGGGAATATTCCTCGCTTTCCAGTACCCGGTGGAGATTCCCGGGGTGGCCAACGTCTATTTCCTCAAGGCCGCGCTCAACGCCATCCGCAAGCACCGCGGCCTGCCCGAGCTGGATGCGATGGATTTTCTCGCGTTGATCAAGGACAAGCTGGCGCTGGTCGAGATGGACGAGAAATTCCTCTACCGTTCCGTCAACGAAGGCTTTTCCGGCGGCGAAAAGAAGCGCAACGAGATCCTGCAGATGGCCCTGCTGGAGCCGCGGCTGGCCATCCTCGACGAGACCGACTCGGGGCTCGACATCGACGCGCTGAAGATCGTCGCCAGCGGCGTCAACGCGCTGCGCAGCCCGGAGCGCGCGGTCATCATGGTGACGCACTACCAGCGGCTGCTCGATTACATCGTGCCGGATTACGTCCATGTGCTGGTCGACGGCCGTATCGTCAAGACCGGCGGACGCGAGCTGGCGCTGGAGCTGGAAGAGCGGGGCTACGGCTGGATCGAGGAAGAAATCCGGGCTAAGGGAGAAACACGCGCATGAATGCCGAACTGCAGGGCCGCTACCTGGCCGAATTCATCCGCGCGATGCCGGGCCGCGAAATCCCCTGGCTGGCGCGCCTGCGCAAGGAGGCGTTCGCGCGCTTTGCCGAAAAGGGCTTTCCGACCACCCGCGAGGAAGAATGGAAATACACCAGCGTCGCCGCACTGGAGAAAATCTCCTTTGCGACCGCTCCGCCTGCCGAACCGGGCGAAATCGCGCCTTTCGGCTTTGCCGGCGTGGACTGCCATCGACTGGTGTTCATCAACGGCCGCTTCGCTCCCGCACTGTCACGGCTGCTGCCGCTGCCCGCCGGGGTAAGGATCGCGAGCCTGGCTGACGTTCTGGAACAGTATCCGGAAAGGCTGGAAGCGCGGCTGACCCGTGCTTCCGGTACCGAGAATCGCCCGTTTGCCGCGCTCAATGCGGCCTTCGCCACAGACGGCGGTTGCATCGAGCTGGCGCCGGGCGCGGTGGTGGAAGCACCGATCCACCTGCTGTTTCTGACAGCCTCGGGAGGCAAGGCGGTCATGACCCATCCCCGCAGCCTGATCGTCGCCGGGGAAGGCAGCCGGGCCATGATCGTCGAGCACTATGCCGCGCTGGACGACGGCGCCTACTTCACCAATGCCGTGACCGAGGTCGCCCTCGGCCGGAATGCGCAGATCAAGCACCTCAAGCTGCAGGAGGAAAGCTTCGAGGCATTCCACATCGCCGTGATCGAAACCCGGCAGGGCGCGGGCAGCCGCTATGCCTCGCACTCGGTCTCGCTCGGCGCCCTGCTTGCCCGCAACGACATCAACACTGCGCTCGACGGCGAAGATGCGAATTGCGAGCTCAACGGCCTGTATCTCGCCGACGACCGCCAGCACGTCGATCACCACACCCGCATCGACCACACCCAGCCGCGCGGCACCAGCCGGGAGCTGTACAAGGGCATCCTGGCCGGCCGCGCGCGCGGCGTGTTCAGCGGCAAGGTGATGGTGCACGAAGGCGCGCAGAAAACCGACGCACGGCAAACCAGCCGGAACCTGTTGCTGTCGCGCGATGCCGAAGCGGATACCAAGCCACAACTGGAGATCTACGCCGACGACGTGAAATGCAGCCACGGCGCCACCGTCGGCCAACTGGACGAGGACATGATTTTTTACCTGCGCTCGCGCGGCATCGACGAGGCCGCCGCCAAAGGGCTGCTGACCCACGCCTTCGCCGCCGAGGTGCTGAACCGCATTTCCAACGAACCGATCCGCCACGTGCTGGAGGCGAGGCTGCTGGCCCGGCTGCCGCAGGGCGAACGAATCAGGGAGTTTTACGGTGAACAGTAATATCCGCCTCGACGCCGAACGGCTGCGCCAGGACTTTCCCATTCTCGAACAGGCGGTGCACGGCAAGCCGCTGGTCTACCTCGACAACGCCGCCACCTCGCAGAAACCGCGCCAGGTGATCGACGCGATCAGCGGCTATTACCTGACGATCAACGCCAACGTGCACCGCGGCGTGCACACCCTGAGCCAGCGCGCCACCGACGCCTTCGACGACGGGCGAGAAAAGGTGCGCCGCTTCCTCAATGCGCGCGAGGCGCGCGAAATCGTGTTCGTGCGCGGCGCCACCGAGGCGATCAACCTGGTGGCGCACAGCTTCGGCGCGCGCTTCAAGCCCGGCGACGAAATCCTCATCACCGCGCTGGAGCACCACTCCAACATCGTGCCGTGGCAGATGGCCTGCCAGCGCAGCGGCGCTCTGCTCAAGGTCGTGCCGATGAACGACGCGGGCGAGCTCGACCTCAACGCCTACGCCCGCCTGCTCGGGCCGCGCACCCAACTGGTCGCGGCGACGCATGTTTCCAATGCGCTCGGCACGGTCAACCCGGTGCGCCAGATGATCGAACTGGCCCACGCCCAGAACATCCCGGTGCTGCTCGACGGCGCCCAGGCCGCGCCTCATGCTCACGTCGACGTGCAGGCACTGGACTGCGATTTCTACGCCTTCTCCGGCCACAAGCTGTACGGCCCGACCGGCATCGGCGTGCTCTACGGCAAGGCGGCGCTGCTGGAAGCGATGCCCCCCTGGCAGGGCGGCGGCGAAATGATCCGGCAGGTGGCGTTTGAGAAAACCACCTACAACGAGCTGCCCTACAAATTCGAGGCGGGCACGCCCGACATTTCCGGCGCCATCGGCCTGGGCGCAGCCATCGACTACCTGGAAGAGATCGGCCTGGACGCCATCGCCGCGCACGAGCACGCCCTGCTCGAATACGCGACCGCGGCCGCGCTCGAAGTGCCGGGACTGCGCGTCGTCGGCACCGCCGAAGAAAAGGCCGGCATCCTGTCGTTCGTGCTGGAAGGCGTCCACCCGCACGACATCGGCACCATCCTCGATCATGAAGGCGTGGCGATCCGCACCGGCCATCACTGCGCCATGCCGGTGATGGAGCGGCTCGGCCTGCCGGCCACGGCGCGGGCGTCGTTCGCGCTGTACAACACGACGCAGGACGTGGATGCGCTGATCGCCGCGATCCGCAAGGCAAGGAAGGTATTCCATGGCTGACTTGCGCGATCTCTACCAGGACGTGATCTTCGACCACAACCGCCACCCGCGCAATTTCGGCAGGCTCGCGGACGCGACCTGCAGCATCGAAGGATTCAACCCGCTGTGCGGCGACCGGCTGACGCTTTATCTGAAGGTAAAAGACGGCGTGATCGAAGACGTCAGCTTCGAAGGCCACGGCTGCGCCATTTCCACCGCCTCCGCCTCGCTCATGACGGAAAGCGTGAAAGGCAAGCGGGTGGAGGAAGCCGAGCACCTGTTCCAGGGCATCCACAACATGCTCATCGGGAAAGAATCGCCCGCCGACCTCGGCAAGCTCGCCGTCCTGTCGGGAGTAAAAGAATTTCCGGCGCGGGTGAAATGCGCCACCCTTGCCTGGCATTCCCTGCACAGCGCGCTGGAGAACAGGCAGGAAACGGTTTCGACCGAGTGATGGTCGTAGGATGGGTGGAGCGCAGCGCAACCCATCAATGCCCGTGATGGGTTACGGCTTGCGCCTCCACCCATCCTACACCTCGATCAAACAAGGACACCATGACCACTCCCAAGGCAGACCACGAAAACCGCCTCGATCAACTGCGCGAGGAAGTCATCGCCGCCCTGCGCACCATCTACGACCCGGAAATTCCGGTCAACATTTACGACCTCGGGCTGATCTACCGCCTCGACGTAAACGAAGCGGGCCGGGTCGAGATCGACATGACCCTCACCGCGCCGGGCTGCCCGATCGCCCAGGAATTCCCCGGCATGGTGGAATCGGCCGTGCGCGCGGTGCCCGGCGTCACCGATGCGCACGTCGAGCTGGTGTGGGATCCGCCCTGGTCGCAGGACCAGATGACCGAAGCAGCCAGGCTGGAGCTTGGAATGTTCTACTGACCCCGTTGGGGCGACTTCAGTCGCCCCTCCCGTTCGCAAAAGGAAAACACGATGTCCGACTGGACCAACGTAGCCAAAGCGGAAGACTTCCCGCCTGGAACCCGGCGGGTAGTGGACGTGGAAGGAACCGCCATCGCCGTATTCAACCTCGGCGGCGAGTATTACGCCATCGAAGATACCTGCACCCACGACGGCGGAGAGCTGGCCAGCGGCGAGGTGGAGGGCGGCATCATCACCTGCCCGCGCCACGGCGCGCGTTTCAGCATCAAGACCGGCGCGGTGCTCGCGCCGCCCGCCTACGAGCCGGTCGCCACATTTCCAGTACGGATCGAAGGCGGCGTGGTGCAGGTCAGGGACGCTCGCTGGGACTAACCTAGTGAGCACCCGGACCAGCATGCTGAACATTCCCAACCTGCTCACCTTGCTGCGCATCGTTCTGGTGCCGGTGCTCGCCTGGCTGCTGCTCCGCCACGCTTACGGCCCGGCGCTGGCAGTTTTTCTCGCGGCCGGCATGAGCGACGCGCTCGACGGCTTCCTGGCCCGGCGCTGGAATCAGTTCACGCCGCTGGGCGCGATGCTCGATCCCATCGCCGACAAGATGCTCACCCTCACCTGCGTCGGCCTGCTGGCCTGGCAGTCGCTGCTGCCGCTCTGGCTGGCGCTGGCATTGATCGCGCGCGACCTGGTAATCGTCGCCGGCGCCGCCGCCTACCACCGGCTGGCCGGCGGGCTGGAAATGGCGCCGACGCTGCTGGGCAAGATCCACACTTTGATCATCTTCGGCCTGTTCGCGCTGGTTCTGGCCAACGCCGCCGCGGTCGTCGCCACCCCCGACCAGATGCGGCCGCTGTTCGGCCTGGCGCTTCTTGTCACCTTGGCCTCCGGGCTGAACTATATGTGGGTGTGGGGGAGAAAGGCCGCCAGGTTATCGGGGAAAAGCCGCTGAACCGCATATCCCGCCGCATTGCGAGGTATGGACGGGATTTCTATGAGGAACGCTACCGCGAACGCGTCCTGCGGCAAAAAAGAAAGAATGAGGAACAGACCACGGTTTTTCCAGCGCCCGTTTTCCCATCCCTCCGGAACAGTTTATCCGACTCCAGTTCGGGGGTCTTACGCGGACACCCCGATTTCCCCGCACCACACACTTGCCAAGGGCTGCTGCCACCTGTTCGGTGAAGCGTGCGTTGCCCAGCATAAACCGTGGTCCCATTTTTGTGTGGAATTCGTAAGTTAACCGGACACTGCTGATTTACCATTTATTTTGTGGAAATGTGTTAATGCAAGACCTGACCCCAACAGTTGATAGGCGGAGCGTCCGGTGGAATGATGGGTTGGGCCTAGGTTGCATCAAGTACTCCAGCGGCCAGGAGGTCTCTTTTGATCTCCAAGAGTTTTTCGGAGATGTTGTGAGTAAATCGCTTTTGAATAATTCCGCCAAAGTCTGAAAACAGCGATGTTCCTTCCTTGAGGAGAAGCATTGCACCCGACCGGTCGAGCCGACCGCAGAACCACCCCAGTTCATAGATGACGTTGGGGCGGGCTTGGAGGTAGACGTCCTTTCCCGAGTTAATTTCATCATCGGGCGTGAACACTGCGATCGCGTAACTGCACGTTTTCGCGTAGTGCTCGAATTTCTCTATTACCGTCTTGCAGCCAGCGTCCGGCTGTTCTAGCAATACGATCGGGTTAAGACGGAATTCCGATTTCAAGATGTCTTTCAGTTCTCGCCATTTCGCTTCATCTCGGCCATGAATTACGAATACATTTTCTCGGCGGCGCAGGGCATCTTCGGCCTTCTTGCGAGCCATTAGCTCCGGGTTGCGGGTAAGGCGAGTGAGTGAGGCCCGGACGACCGAGAGGATGTTTTCAACACTCTTGTATGACGGAGAGCCAATGAAGTTGGACACACCTTCGTTGAACTCGCCAACGATCTGAGCAGAGTAGGCATTGCTACCGAGAATGTCGTTGAATAGATCTACAAGTTCCCGGACGTACTGTCGAAACAGCGGGTCGTCACCGCGACCGATGTGAATGCCATCACGGCTGCGCGTGAACCTGGATAGTATTCCAGCGAGGTCGCCTTCATACCGCTTGAGTTCAGCGATGATTGTCTCACCGTCCAAAGTGCTGCCTCCTAGACCCGCAAGCGCAGCTTGCGGGCGGTCCGGTTGACCGATGGGTTAGCCAGCATCTGCATTAGCACGCGCGCTCTCCCCAAATGGGTGTAATGCCTCAGTTATCTTGACCAGAAATGTATTGACGGTTGTATTCCAGTCTTGAACCAGTTTCGCATTCAGCGATCTCGCATACTGCTTTCCCGGGCCTACTTCATCGGACTTGTCGCCGCGATGAACGATATGATGACGGCGTTTCATCATCGCTTCAATCTTCGGTAGATCCCGGTGAACGATCTTTAGATCAACGCCCAGAACGGACAGCCAGTAGGAAAGGTCGTTTGCCGAAGTAAAGCTGGTTCTCTCAAGATATGCTGTAAGAGATTCCTCTATGACGTCATCGATGCTCTTTCCGCGATGCTCGACCAAGCGCCCGAGAAAGAACTTTTCCGGATTACCAGATTGCGTGATGCCAATAAGGGGAATCTTATCCAGCAGCTCTCGCTTATGACGCGGGAACTTGTGCCGGATAACCGCCCGCATTCCATCTTCCAACGTTGCGTGAATGAAGACCACGGCGGACCTCAGCACATCGATCGTTGAATTGTCGCGCCTTCCTTTCCGCCCTTCGGTCTCTCGGTGGTAAACATTCACAAGCTGCTCGACTCGAATGTAATTCGTCAGAGCATGTTGCATTATCTCGGCGACCAGAGGAGCGCGAGGCGCATAGACCATTACCTTGGGAGATCGCATGATGCTGGCTAACGTGCTAGGTGAGGGGCCGCCGGAGCGGCGAAGCCGCGAAGGGAACCGAGAAGCGCAGCTTCTCGGCGGTCCCTCTCGACCGACGGATTAAGCAGCTTTGGTGCCAACGATTGGTGCTTCATGCTTCGGTGAATAGATGTCAAGAGCCGCGTCTGCTGCAGCATGCATACGCATACCGAGGAGGATGCCGGAGCTCTCAAAGAACGCGAGTGCCTGCTCCCATTGCTTTGCAGCCATCTTGAGTTGCTGCGGGCAGGTTTCGTCGTCCTCAATACGGCTCAGGTAGTTTAGGAAATCATCATGTGCATATTGGCGCTTAGGAAAATTGTTAGCCCGCAGCATGGCCAGGTTTCTTTCAATCATTTTCCTCCTTCCATAGAGGCGCCAAGCGAAAACACTGCCGAGAGTTTCTATGACGCTGAAGAAGAGACGAATAGCAAGCAGAACTCCAAGAGCAGACCAAAAGCTACCGTCCGAAAGCCTTGCGTAGCCCCATGAGACAAGTACGTAGGGTACCCATGCAAACGACGCCATGATGATCTGAGAGCGAGTGTCAGTCATGGCGGTACGCCTTTCAGCTGCCTAACGTGCCAGCTCAGGGGCGCGCCGCTTGCGGCGCGTCCCACTGGAGCGCCTTGTTGGGCGTGATGTTTTCGACGAAGTGAAAGCTTGCCATTGACATGCCTTCACGCTCATAGAAACGATGTGCATCTTTTCTTCGAATACCCGAATCAAGGTGCATTTGCACGCAGCCTTCCTTTGCTGCGAATTCTCGAAGCCAAGAAAGCAGGCTGGCGCCGAAGCCATTTGATCGGTGAGTGGGCAATGTTACAAGGTCATCAACGTACAGAAAACGACCCCATGCTAGGTTTTCACCGACTCGAAATCCTGCGACAGCTACCACGCCATCCGATTGTTCGACAAAGGCAAGTTGATAGCCTGATTTTTCTTGGCTTCGAACTCTGGATAGAAATTGATCTTCTGCGATGTGGGAACGAAGCTCCCGCATGACGGGATAACAAGCGGCAATCTCAGAATCTGTTGTGGCTATGCGAATATTCATGACGGTTCTATTTTGACGCCCAACGTGGAGGTAAGGGGCTGCGCGCTAGCGCAGTCCCAGCGCAGCGAAGCGGAGCGAACTTGACTGATGGGTTAGGCGATATGGATCTCATGTGCGCGGGCATCAACTTCTAGAGGGGAATTTTGGTACCCGAAATCAACGATTTGCTGCAAATAGACGGGCAAGAACCCATCAATTGCGCCAAGTGTTTCGTATTGATATACATGGCGACACTCATGTGAGATGAGACGCACGTTGTCATGGCCATGAACCAAAAAGATGCTGTATCCCAAGGTGAGGCCAACCATGTTTGGTCCAAGCAACCCTGTTTCGATAGCAGCCTGTCTAAGCATTGGTTCTTCTGGTTGAGGAAGGCGGTCTACGAGCTTTACCCGAATTAGCTCCGGACGCTGCACACCTACGCGGCGTGCGACATTTAACAACGGTTCTGGCAGGGCCACACCCAATGAAGCTATATGTTGGGATTGAAATTCAGCCCACGCAATTGCATGAGGCAGTAGTTGGGGTAACAAATCTCGAAGGTTCATGATGAATTTGCCTAACGTAAAGTAGCCATCCTATTTGACGCAATATATTGCGTCAAAGCGATGGATAAGATTTTTTGACTCATGCATGATTCTATACGAATCAGTGTATTACACATTTTTAGAGCATCCTAAAAAATGACCGACCAACCATCACTGAAGCTGCTCGATCAAGACCACAGCGCCAAATCCCGCTTTACCCTCCGGCGCCGCCACCGCCTACCGCTCTCCCCCCAGCCGCTCCGCCACCTTTTCAAAATACTGCGCCTCCAGCGCAAGGTTTTCACCCCCGCGGCTGGCGGCGAGCTTCATGCGCAGGAAGTCCAGGCGAACCAGGGCGCGCGACCGTTCGCCGGGGTCGGTGGCGGCCAGGAGCAGCGCTTCCACTTCGGCGATTTCCTTGCGCGCCATGACTTCGGGCGGAGCTAAGCCGGCGTTCTTGAGGATGCGGTAGGCCATGCGCAGTTCGGGTGGCACCATGGAATCGTCGTCAAGCGCTAGCGGTTGGCCGATTCCCGGAAGATCGTCGAACTCGCCGTTCCGAAGCGCATCGAGGATACGCTGTTCGGCCACGGCTTCGAATGGCCCCATCGCAGTCATTCTTCCTCATCCACGACCGGCTTGCCGAAGTGGTATCCCTGGCCGAGATCCACCCCCATGTCGCGCAGCATCTGCGCCGTCTGCGCGTCCTCGACCCATTCGGCGACGGTGGTGGCGTTGAATTTCTGCGCCGTGCCGACGATGGTTTCGACCAGTTGCCGGACGCGCGGATCGTGCTTGACGCGGCTCACCATCCAGCCTTCGATCTTGAGAAAATCCACCGGCAGTTCGGCAAGGAAACGGAACGAGGAATTGCCGTTGCCGAAATCGTCCAGCGCCAGCCGGAATCCGAAGTCCAGCAAGGGCTGGAGGTTTTTCTTGAGCGCCATGACATCGCCGCCGTGGCGCTCGGTGATCTCGATGACCACCTGCTTGACGGCGCCCGACCCACCCATGCAGACATGCCGGAATTCGTCGGCCCGCATCAGCAGGGCCTCGACCTGATCGGCGTTGGCGAGAAACTGCGGCGAGAGGTTGACGAAGCGGACGCAGCCGGCCGTGCTCGGCCGCTTGCGCCCCAGGCAGGCGCAGCGTGACATGGCCTTCATGGAGATGGCCATGTCCACCGCGGAAATCAGGTGCAGCGCCTCCGCCGCATGGACGAAATCGAACGCCGGCACCAGCCGCCCGTCTTTGGCGCGGATCCGCGCCAGCGCCTCGTCGGCGACCTCCTCGCCGGTGCGCAGATCGACGATGGGCTGAAAGGCCGGAACCAGCCGCCCCTCCTGGAGGGCACTCTGCACCTGGGTTCCCTCCCAGATCACGCTGCCCTTGTTGCGGCTCTTGCTGCCTCCCGAGCAGAAAACCTTGTCGCGTCCGCTGTGCTTGGCCTCATATAGCAAGGCATCGGCCTGGGCCAGCATGGCATCGATCCCATCGTAATTCGGCTCGTAGAGCGCGACTCCCATGCTGATGGTGACCGGCAGCTCCCCTTGACTTACCTTGATCGGGTTGGCTTTGATCAGTTTCCGCATGCGCTCGGCCGCGGTCACCGCGCCGCGGTGATCGAGGTCATGGAAGCACAGCAGGAATTCCTCCCCGCCCCAGCGTGCGGCCCAGTCTCCGCCGCGCAGGTTGGCCGCCAGAAGGTCTGCGACATGCTTCAAGGTTTCGTCGCCCACATGGTGGCCATACTGGTCGTTGATCAGCTTGAAGCGGTCGATGTCGGCAATGGCGAGCGCGAACGTGCCGCTGCTGCGGCGCGCCCGGTTCCATTCCAGCAGCAGCCGGTCTTCGGCGGCGCGGCGGTTGGACAGGCCGGTGAGATGATCAGCCAGGGCGATGCGGACGATTTCCTGCTCCGCCGCCTTGCGCTCGGTAATATCGTGCTCGATCGCGATGTAATGCGTGATCGCCCCGCCGCCGTCGGTAACCGGGCCGATGGAGAGGTCAACCCAATAGCGCCACCCTTCCTTGGCATAATTCAGCACCTCGGCGTGCACGTTATGGCCGGCGGTCAGCCCCTCGCGGATCATGAGCCGGGTTGCCTCGCTGGTTTCCGGCCCCTGCAGGAAATGTGGAGTTTTCCCGATTACATCCTCGACCTTGTAGCCGGTCAGCTTGGTGAAAGCGGGATTGGCGTAGACGATTTCCTGCCGGTCGTTGGTGATCATGATGACATGATCGGAAACCTCGATGGCCGTCGAAAGCAGCCGCTGCTGCTGCGCTTCGCTCTCGCTTCGGGTGATGTCCGCCGCAAAGCCGCGCAGTACCTGGCCGCCCTCGTCGGATTCGGGGTAGGCGATGACTTCCAGCGCAACGACATGTCCGTCGCGGTGCCTGGCCTTGACCGCCACGCGCGGAGCGCCGCCGCCAGCCACGACGGCGCGCACCTGCGCCCAGGCCGCATCGTCCAGAATGAGCGAAACGGGCCTTCCGGCAAGATCTTCCGGGGCATACCCCAGGAACCCGGCAAAGCGGCCATCGGTTTCGATCAGCGCACCCTCCGGCAGCCGCACCGCAAACCGGCCCATCTGCGCCGCTTCCAGGAAATCGTGCTCGTACCTGGCGGCAAGCTGTTTCTCGTGCCGCCCGATGGCCGCCATCAGTTCGCTCAGGCTGGAACCGACCACCAGCCCGGTCAGCTCGGAAGACAACACCAGCATCCGGTCGAGGTGGCGATGCGCCGCTTCGCCCTCCTTGCGCGCGGCTGCCGCGACGGCCGCCTGCGCCGCCTGGAGGAATTCCTGGTGCAGCGTCCCGGTTAGCTCCCAGGCCGCGATCAGGGCGGGATTGCCCAGACGGCCGGCGATTGGCGCTCCCTTCTCGTACCAGCTCCAGTAATCCTCCGCCGGCGCAGGCTGCGCGCCTCCGCCGGCAAGCACCGCAGCCACGGCGCTCCTGGCGTATTCCAGGTGGCGCTGTAGCTCGATCAGCAGTGGCGGAAAAGCGGTGTGAAAGTTATTGATGATGTCCCCCGGCGCCCTGGATGTCCTGAATTATTTGAGATATCGCCAATATTGCCGATATTTCTTATAAATTACCAGAAGTTGCAGCGGGCTTCCGCAGCCGGAGCGTTTGGGAGAGGGCCGCCCGGCGCGCTATTTCTTCGCTGTCCGCCGCAGCCGCGACAGCAGCCTCCGTGCCAGCTCGCCGAACAGCTCGGTCTGGGTGGGATGCGGGAAGATCGCTTCGGCGACCTGGGCGAGCGCCATGCCGCCGGAGACCATCATCACCGCCGCGCCGATCAGGGTGTCGGTGTGGTCGGCGAGGAAATGCACGCCGATGATCTTCTGGCTGGCCTTGTCGGCCACCAGCTTGATCATGCCCTGGGTTTCGAGGGAGATCATGGCCTTGGCGTCGATGCTCATGGGCATCTTGGCTTCGGCGGCGTCGATGCCCCTGGCCTTGGCCTGCGCCACGCTCAATCCCACAAAACCGGCCTGCGGGCGGCTGAAGGTGACGCCGCAGTCCAGGTCCTGGTTGTAGCTGCGGGCGTGGCCGGTGAGGTTGGAGGCCGCCACCCGGCCCTGGGTCGCGGCGGTGTGGGCGAGCATATAGCCGCCGATCACGTCGCCCACCGCGTAGATGTGCGGCACGCTGGTGCGGCAGGCCGCATCGGTCTTGATCGCGGCGCCGTCGAGCTGCACGCCGATCGCCTCCAGGTTGAGGCGGGAGGTGTCGGGGCGCTTGCCGGTGGCCATCAGCACGTAGTCGCAGGCGTATTCGTGCGCCTTGCCTTCGGCGTCGGCGTACTTGACGGTCATCGCGCCCGGCTTGCCGGAAATCTCGGCGATCTTCGCCGAGGTCACCACCGGAAATTCCGCGGTCAGCACGTCGGTGAGCTGTTTGGCGATTTCTTCCTCGATCTCGGCCAGGATGCGGTCCTTGGCTTCGAGCATCAGGATGTCGGCGCCGAAGTCGCGCCAGATCTGCGCCATTTCCACGCCGATGACGCCGCCGCCGACGATGCCAAGCTTCTTGATCGGCTTTGCCAAATTCCACACGGTATCCGAGGTCAGCACGCCGCCCGAAGCCAGTCCTTCTTTCGCGCCGGGGATCGGCGGCACGAAGGGCGGCGCGCCGGTGGCGATCACCGCGGCGCCGAAGGTGAGGCGGTAGGCCGCGCCTTCCGCCGGCTTGACTTCGACGGTGTGGGCATCGACGAAGGAGGCGAATCCCTCCCGCACGTCGATCTTGACGCCCTTGTCGGTCTTGAGCGCCATTTCGCCGCGGGTTTGCAATATCTGCTTGCGGTGCGCTTCCAGCGTTTCCCAGACGAGCTTGGCCTTGGCCGTACCGTTGACGCCCTTGGCCGCATCATGACTGCGGTCGCGGATCAGGTCGGCGGCGTGGCGCCAGGCTTTCGAGGGGATGCAGCCGCGCCACAGGCATTCGCCGCCGGGCAGCGGGGCGTTGTTGATCATCGCGACCTTGATGCCGTGCTCGGCCAAGTCGCGCGCGCAGTCCTCGCCGCCGGGGCCGCCGCCGATCACCACCACCGGGAAGTCCCACTGACCTTCCGGGATCGGCGAAACCGGCGCGGCTTGCGGCGCAGCGCCTTCCATCCAGGTTTCCGGGTTTTCCACCGCCTGCTTGAAGTCGGCCAGATAGGCGGCGACGTGGGCGCCGTTGACCACGCGATGATCGGCGGTGATGTTGACCGGCATGCCTTCCGGGCCGTTGGCGGCGATCGCCATGATCGCGGCGATGCCCGGCGTCGGGATGGCGGTGAAGTGCGTCACCCCGAACATGCCCATGTTGGAGATGGTGAAGGTCGGATTGCTGTATTCGGCCGGAGCGAGCTTGCGGATGCGGGCGCGCTTGACCAGGTCGTTCCATTCGGTCTGCAGCGTTTCCAGGCTCTTCAGTTCGATGTTGTGCAGGATCGGCACCACCAGTCCGCCGTCCTCGGACGCCACCGCGATGCCGAAGTCGTGGTTGGCGCGCTCGACGATGCGGTCGATCGGCTGGTAGGCGTTGTTCATCATCGGGTGCTTCTGCATCGCCACGGAGCAAGCCTTGGCGATGGCCACCGTCACCGACACGCCCTTGGCCTTGGCGGCGGCGATGAGCTTCTCCGGCCGGATGTTGAAGGTGACGTGGAAGGTCGGCAGGGTGAGCGCCGCGGTCATCGCATGCGACACCGCCTTTTCCATCGAGGTCATGGCGCGGCCTTGGCCGGGGACCTGCACCTGCGGCAGCTGGTGCGCCACTTCCGCCATGCTCGGGCGGGCATGGGCGACGTCGGCGGAGACGATCACGCCGCTCGGGCCGCTGGCCGAGACCTGGTTGAGGTCCACGCCCATCTGCGCGGCGATCTTGCGCGCGTACGGGCTGGCGTAGCGGTTGGCCGGGCGCGGCGCCGGCTTGACGCGGGTTTGCGGGATGTTGGCGATGACTTCCTGCGCCGTGGGGGCCGCCGGCGCAGCGGGGGCCGGTGCGTGGCCCTTTTCCACCACCTTGTGCTCGGCGGTGACCACCACCTCGGTTTCCTTGACCTTGCCCTGCTCGGCGACGATGAAGCCCATCGGGTGGCCGACCTGGATCACGCTGTCCACCGCCGCGATCGGGCCGGAGAGCCAGCCTTCGCTGAACACTTCGACATCCATGATGGCCTTGTCGGTCTCCACCGTGGCCACGATGTCGCCGCGCACCACCTTGTCGCCGAGCGCCTTCTCCCAGGTCACCACCACGCCCTCGGTCATGGTATCGGACAGCTGCGGCATCAGGATGGGCGTGCCGGCATCGTGCGGGATGATGTCCGCCGACACCTTGTTGGTCACCACCTCGTCGGCACCGATCTTGACGTCGCCCGGCGTATCGGACAGGTACCCCAGCGCCTGCCCCACCGGCACGGTCGCGCCGGCCTCGGCCAGCGGCCCGCAAAGATAGCCCTCGGCGAAGACTTCCACATCCATGATGGCCTTGTCGGTTTCCACCGTGGCCACGATATCGCCGCGCATGACCTTGTCGCCCGGCTGCTTTTCCCAGGTGACGACGACACCCTCGGTCATGGTGTCGGAAAGCTGCGGCATGGTGATGACGTAGTGTGCGGTCATTTTGTTGTGTTCCTAAAGTGCGTAATGGGTGAGGGGTGAGGAGTGAGGAGTGAGGGTTAAGCGCCTCACGCCTTACGCCTCACCCCTCACGCAAATCAAGCCTTGCCGAACATCTTCAGCACGGCCTGAACCACTTCCTCGGGATTGGGGATGGCGGCTTTTTCCAGCTTGTGGTTGAAGGGGATCGGCACATTGCGGGCGTGGACGCGCACCGGGGCGGCGTCCAGTTCGAAGAAGCATTCCTCGTTGATGATGGCGATGACCTCGGAACCGACGCCGACCGGGCCTTCGTCTTCCTCGGCGATCACCGCGCGGTGGGTCTTGGAGACGGATTTCCTGATGCCGGCGCGGTCGAGCGGAGACAGCGCGTAGAGATCCACCACCTCGGCGGAGATGCCGTGCTGCTTGGCGAGAATATCCGCCGCCTTGAGGCACCAGTGCACCGAGATGTTGTAGCCGAACAGGGTGACGTCGGTGCCGCTGCGGGCGACTTCCGAGCCTTCCAGCGGGTGGAAGTACTCGGCGTCGGGCACTTCGCCCTTCATGTTGTACATCAGCTCGTGCTCATTGATGAACACGGGATCGTCCGAGCGCACCGCAGACTTGAGCAGGCCATAGGCCTGGCGCGGATTGGAAGGCGTCACCACGCGCAGCCCGGCCACGCCCATGAACACCTTTTCCATGCGGGCGGAATGCTGCGCGCCGAGCTGGTGGGCGGTGCCGCCAGGGGAGCGGATCACCACCGGGGCGGTCAGCTGGCCGCCGGACATGTAGCGCACCTTGGCGGCGGAGTTGAATATCTGGTCCATCGCCAGCCAGGCGAAATTGACCGACATCAGTTCGATGATCGGCCGCACGCCCAGGAAGGACGCGCCGATGCCCAGGCCGGTGTAGCTGTTCTCGGAGATCGGGGTGTCGATCACGCGCAGCGGGCCGTATTTCTCGTACAGGCCCTTGGTCGCCTTGTAGGTGCCGCCGGCCACGCCGATGTCCTCGCCCATGCAGATCACCAGCGGATCGCGCGCCATCTCCTCGTCATGGGCGCGCTGGATCGCCTCCCAGTACATCATCTCTGCCATTTTGTTGATCCTTTCTAAACCTTCTTGCCCCGCCAGGAAAGGCGATTAACCACGAATGGCACGAATGAACACGAATTTTCACGAATGGATTTCATTCGGGTACATTCGTGGCAATTCGTGTTAATTCGTGGTTAATGTTTCCATCGGTTAATCATCAAGCCAATACGTATTTTTCGAGATCGGCCACGTCCGGCTCCGGCGACTGCTCGGCGAACCGGATCACTTCATTCTCGATGTAGCCGTCGATTTCCTTCTCCATCGCCGTGAATTCGTCCATGCTGAGCGCGCCGTTGTCGATCAGCCGGTCGCGCAGGATGAAGATCGGGTCGCGCTGCTTCCACAGCTCCTCTTCTTCGCGCGAGCGATAGGAGCGGGAGTCGGACATGGAGTGGCCGCGGTAGCGGTAGGTCATGAGTTCCAGGAAATACGGCCCCTTGCCGCCGCGCACATGGGCGACCGCGGCCTTGGCATGCTCGTACACCACGTCGAAATCCTGGCCGTCGCATTGCGCGGACGGAATGTCGTAGCCGCACACGCGCTTGAACTGGTCGATCACCGCGGTGGAGCGGGTGATGGCGGTGCCGATGCCGTACTGATTGTTTTCGCACACGAACAGCACCGGCAGGTTCCACAGCTTGGCCATGTTCATGGTTTCGTGGAAGGTGCCCTGGTTGTTGGCGGCGTCGCCCAGGAAGCAGATGGCGATCTCGTCGCCGCCCTTCATCTGGATGCCCTTGGCAATGCCGGCGGCGAGCGGGAACGGCCCGCCCACCAAGGCGTATCCGCCCATGAAGCGGTGCGCCACGTCGAAGATGTGCATCGAGCCGCCGCGCCCCTTGGAGCAGCCGGTTTCCTTTGCGTAGAGCTCGGCCATCAGCGCCTTCGGGTCGGTGCCGCACAGCAGGGCGTGGACATGGTCGCGATAGCCGGTGATGACGTAATCGTGGCCCGGACGCGCCGCTTCCATCACGCCATGGGCGCAGGCCTCCTCGCCGGGATAAAGATGGAGAAAGCCGCCGATCTTGCGTTCCATGTAGGCCTGGTAGCAGCGTTCTTCGAAGCGCCGTGCCACCACCATGGAGCGTAGCACGCGTTTTTTCTCGTCAAGGTTCATCCGTCTTTTTTCCTCAAGTTCAAATTCTTGCCGGCGCTGGAAAACGCAAAGGCGCGCCGGGCTTTGTCACGCGAGCCATAAGGCCTTCGAAACCCGGCCGTATCGGGCGCAAATAAATTTGCTATCATTAACCAACTCGACCGTTTTGGTCAAGCCGAAAACGCTTGCACAAAGGCCCTCCATGCTTGCAAAACTCGTTCAGAATCAACAAACAATAACCGAAACCGGAATGCCGAAGGCGTCCCACCTGCTGGTCGTGCTGCCGGCCGCCAAAGCGCTGCCGAAGGCGGGCGGCATCCCGGGGCTCGAAGCGCTCAAGGCCAGCCTCGCCCGCCGCCGCATCAAAGCCGAAAAACTCTCCCAATCCCCGGTGGCGGTCGAACTGCCCTCCGGCACCCTCTCCGCCTGGGTGATGCTGGACGGCAAGCAATCCGCCTTCGAGCGGCAGACCGCCATGCGCAAGGCGCTGCAACCGCTTCTGGCGGAACAGCCGAAAGAACTGGCGGTCGCCGTGTTCGGCGATGCGGACGAGTGCCGCCGGGCTGCCGGACTTGCTGTTCATGCTGCCTGGCTAAACGGCGCGGCGCTGCCGGTGCGCAAGCGGAAGGATGAACGCCGCCCCCTCGAAAAAATCGCCCTGTACGGCCACAAGGAAGCGGACGGCTTCGCCAGGCTCGTCGCCCAGGCGGAGGGCAACCTGCTGGCGCGCGAACTGACCATGCTGCCGGCGAGCGAGCTCACCCCCGGCCTTTACCGCGAGCGCGTGAAAAAAATGGCAAAGGACGAAGGCTGGAAGCACGCCGAATTCGATCTCAAGGAATTGCGCCGGATGGGCGCCGGCGCCTTCGTCGCGGTGGCACAGGGCAGCGACATTGAAGATGCCGCCATTGTCCGCCTTTCCTACCGCCACAAGTCCGCCAGGCGAACGGTTGCGCTGGTGGGCAAAGGCATCTGCTTCGACACCGGCGGCCACAACCTCAAGCCGGCCCGCTACATGCACGGCATGCACGAAGACATGAACGGCTCGGCGGTAGCGCTCGGCCTGCTGCTCGCGGCGACCCGCTCGAAACTGCCCCTCAACCTCGACTGCTGGCTGGCGCTGGCGCAGAACCACATTAGTCCCAAAGCCTACAAGCAGGGTGACGTGGTCAAGGCACTCGACGGCACCACCATCGAAATCGTCCACACCGACGCCGAAGGGCGCATGGTGCTGGCCGATACCCTCACCCTGGCGGCGCGCGAGAAGCCCGACCTGATCGTGGATTTCGCCACCCTCACCGGCAGCATGGCCACTGCTCTGGGCGCGCGCTACAGCGGCATCTTCGCCAGCCGCGACAAGTTGCTGGAGCAGGCCGTGGCGGCGGGCAGGGAATCCGGCGAACGGGTCAACGTCTTCCCGCTCGATGCCGACTACGAGGAAGCGCTCGAAAGCCAGATCGCCGATATCAAACAATGCACCATGGAAGGCGAAGCCGACCACATCCTCGCCGCCCGCTTCCTCAAGCGCTTCACCGGGGACGTCCCGTGGCTGCACATGGACCTCTCCGCCAGCAACTGCAAGGGCGGACTCGGCGCGGTGGCCGGCGACGTCAACGGCTTCGGCGTGGCGTGGGGGATGGAGCTGCTGAGGCGGTGGGATGAGGGGTGAATAGTGAATAGGAAATGGTGAATGGTTGGGCGCATGAGGGGTGAATAGTAAATAGGAAATGGTTAGGCGCGGAACCAGCTTCACCATTCACCATTCACCCCCAAACCGGCAGCGGACTGTGCGCCCGCGCCACGGCGACGATATAACCGAACACCCCGAGCGCGGCCACCCATGCGGCAATCCGCTGTGATTTAGTCCTGCCGCGTTTCAGCGCGATGCTGCCGAGCACGATGTACACCACCACCAGCACCAGCTTGACCGCGAGCCAGCTCTGTTCTGCGGGATTGAAATGATACTGGATCGCCATGGTCACGCCGGCGGCGAGCAGCACGGTATCGACGCTGGCGGAAAGGACCCCGACCCAGCGCCGGCGTAGCAGGGGCGAATCGCGCATCATCCAGATGCCGCGGATGACGAATCCGGTCAGCGTGAGCATCACGCAAGCGAGGTGCACCTGTTTGATCAGCGGCATGGGCGGATTTCCATTTCAACCACGAATGAACACGAATCTACACGAATAAAA
Organism: Pseudomonadota bacterium; assembly: GCA_040752115.1. Classification (GTDB taxonomy): domain Bacteria; phylum Pseudomonadota; class Gammaproteobacteria; order Burkholderiales; family Sulfuricellaceae; genus JBFMFB01. Next base: position 43,017 of record JBFMFB010000020.1, read on the forward strand.
ACGCACACCCGATCAAGAAGCTTCACTCCTCGGGCGATTGGGGGGCGCCGGACCCAATCGACCATTCGTGAACATTCGTGCTCATTCGTGGCTAAACCCGGTCTTGGAGATTCACTCGATCTCCAGCACCACCTTGCCGATCATGTGCCCCGCTTCCAGAAAACGGTGCGCCTCGGCCGCCCGCTCCAGCGGGAATGTCCGGGAAACCTTGATCTTGAGCTTGCCTTCCTCGATCAGCCGGGCGCCCTGTTCCAGGATGCGGCGCTGGGCGACGCGCGCATCGTGCATGCCGAGATGCTCGGGGGTGAGCATGAGTTCGAGGTGGATGCTCTGATTGCGCACGCGCGCCAGCTTCATGGCATCGGCGCCGCATGCGGGCTGGAGGAGGGTGACCAGCTTGCCGTACACTCTGGCGGCGGCGAAGGAGCGGCAAAAGGTATCGCCGCCGACCGTGTCCAGCACTACATCCACGCCTTGGCCGGCGGTCCAGTTGAGCGCCGCCTTGACGAAATCCTCGGCGGCGTAGTCGATCAACCGGTCGGCGCCGAGCATTCTGACAAATTCCGTTTTTTCCGCTCCGCTCACCGTCGCCGCAACCCGCGCCCCGACATGCCGGGCGAGCTGCACCGCGACATGGCCAACCCCGCCGGCGGCGGCGTGAACCAGCACGGCCTGCCCGGACATCAATCCGGCCCGGTCGAACAGCGATTCCCAGGCGGTGATCAGCACCAGCGGCACGGCGGCAGCCTCAGCCATCGAGAGATTTCTCGGCTTGGCGGCCGCGTAGTCCTCGTGAATCACGGTGTATTCGGCGTAGTTGCCCTGCTCCGCCCCGATGCCGCCGTTGAAGAAATACACCTCGTCGCCGGGCTTGAAGCGGGTTACCGCCGTTCCCACCGTTTCCACCACGCCCGCGCCGTCGCACCCGAGCACTGTGGGCAACTTGTCGGGATGGTAGGTGCCGTTCTTGCGCAGCTTGGTATCCACCGGGTTCACCCCGGCGGCATGGAGCCGCACCCGGATGTGGGACGGGGTGGGCAGGGCGGGAACGGGCAGATCGGCGGTCTTCAATACCTCCGCCTCCCCGGCCGCGGTCATCAAAACAGCTTTCATATCCTCTTCCTCTTGATTCCAGACCATACCGGCGCCCGGCGGCCGCCTAAGCGCAAAAAGCGTTTATGTTAAACTTGGCGGATCAATTTTGCGAGAACCCCAAGATGTCCGGCAACACCATCGGCAAGCTGTTCAGCGTCACATCCTTCGGCGAATCCCACGGTCCGGCCATCGGCTGCGTGGTGGACGGCTGCCCGCCGGGGCTCGAACTCGCCGAGGAGGACATCCAGCATGAGCTCGACCGGCGCAAGCCGGGCACCTCGCGCCACGTCACCCAGCGACGCGAATCCGATACGGTGGAGATCCTTTCCGGCGTATTCGAGGGCAGGACCACTGGCACGCCGATCGCGCTGCTGATCCGCAACGAAGACCAGCGCAGCAAGGATTACGGCAACATCGCCGACACCTTCCGGCCGGGGCACGCCGACTACACCTACTGGCAAAAATACGGCATCCGCGACTACCGCGGCGGCGGGCGCTCCAGCGCCAGGGAAACGGCGGCGCGGGTGGCGGCCGGAGCGATTGCCAAGAAATGGCTGCAGGCGCGTTACGGCGTGACGATTCGCGGCTACCTGTCCCAGCTCGGGCCGATCGAGATTCCATTCAGGAGCTGGGATGCGGTGAACGCCAACCCGTTCTTCGCCGCCGACGAAAGCGCCGTGCCCAGGCTAGAGGAATACATGGATGCGCTGCGCAAATCGGGCGATTCCATCGGCGCGAAAGTCACCGTGATCGCGACGGGCGCGCCGGTAGGCTGGGGCGAGCCGGTGTTCGACCGGCTGGACGCCGACATCGCCCACGCCATGATGGGCATCAACGCGGTCAAGGGCGTGGAAATCGGCGCGGGCTTCGCCGCCGTCGCCCAAAAAGGCTCGGAGCACGGCGACGAGCTGACGCCACAGGGTTTCCTCTCCAACCACGCCGGCGGCATCCTGGGCGGCATTTCCACCGGCCAGGACATCGTCGTCAATCTCGCCATCAAACCCACCTCCAGCATCCGCCTGCCGCGCCGCTCGATCAACAAGGCCGGCGAGCCGGTCACAGTGGAAACCCACGGCCGCCACGACCCCTGCGTCGGCATCCGCGCCACGCCAATCGCCGAAGCGATGCTGGCGATCGTGCTGACGGACCACGCCCTGCGCCACCGCGCGCAGAATGCGGACGTGGCGTGCGAAACGCCGAAGATTCCGGGTAAGAAGCTGTAGGTCGGCTCAAGTAGGTCGGCTCAAGCGCAGCGGAGCCGACGATCATCCTGCGCTCTTGTGGCCTGTGGGTGTGTGAGAGACTTGTCGGCTCCGCTGCGCT
>JBFMFB010000021.1:0-24909 GCA_040752115.1 Pseudomonadota bacterium
TCCCGCCGTGGATGAGGCGTCGATGCGCAGGCTTGTGGTCGAGGTGCGCTATCCGCCGCTGCAGGCGCTGGGGGCGGCGCTGCGCAAGACCTGGGACACTTCGGTGTTCAGCCTGAAAATGGTGGGAAGGATGGTTCTGGGCGAGATTTCCCTGAAAAACCTCAGCGGCCCCATCACCATCGCGGATTACGCCGGACAGTCGGCCCAGCTCGGCTGGGTGCCCTACCTCAGTTTCCTGGCGCTGATCAGCATCAGCCTGGGAGTGCTCAATTTGTTGCCCGTCCCGTTATTGGACGGGGGGCATTTGATGTATCATATGGCGGAAATTATAAAGGGGGGGCCGGTTTCCGAAAAAACCATGGAAATCGGGCAGCGAGTCGGCATCGCAGTGCTGCTGGCACTGATGCTTTTTGCCCTTTACAACGACATCAATCGCCTGTTTTCTCAATAACAACTCGATGAAAAAATCCGCTTCGCTGCTATTCCTGAGCCTTTATGCGGCTTCCGCTTCGGCAATGCAGCCTTTTACCGTGACCGATATCCGGGTGGAGGGCATCCAGCGCACCGAGGCGGGCACCGTATTCAGCTATCTCCCGGTCAAGGTCGGGGAGACGCTGGACGACGAGAAAGCTGCGGCGGCGATCAAGGCGCTGTATGCGACCGGTTTTTTCAAGGACGTGCGGCTCGAAGTCGAAAACGGCGTGCTGATCGTGACGGTACAGGAGCGGCCGGCGATTGCGGTGGTGGATATCATCGGCGCCAAGGAATTCAGCAAGGAGCAATTGAAGGAAGGGCTGAAGCAGGCGGGGCTTTCCGAATCCAAGATCTTCGACAAGGCGCTGCTGGACCGTGCCGAGCAGGAGCTGAAGCGGCAGTACTTCAGCCGCGGCAAATACGGGGTCAGTATCACCACCACCGTGACTCCCCTCGAGCGCAACCGGGTCGGCATCAGCTTCAATATTTCCGAAGGCGAGGTCGCCAAGATCCGCCAGATCAATATCGTCGGCAACCAGGCGTTCAAGGAAAAGGAGCTGCTGGATCTGTTCACGCTCACTACGCCGGGATGGATGACCTGGTTCAGCAAGAACGACCAGTACTCCAAGCAGAAGCTGTCGGCGGATATCGAGACGCTGCGCTCGTACTACCTCAATCGCGGCTATCTCGAGTTTTCGATCGATTCCACCCAGGTTTCGATCTCGCCGGACAACCAGGATATCTACATCACCATCAACGTCACCGAAGGCGCCAAGTACAGTGTTTCGGACGTCAAGCTGGCCGGCGAGCTGCTGATTCCGGAAGAGGAGCTGCGCAAGCTGATCAAGGTGAAGCCCGGCGATGTGTTTTCGCGCGAAAAGCTGACCGAATCCACCAAGGCGATCGGCGACCGCCTGGGCAACGACGGCTACGCCTTTGCCAACGTCAACGCGGTGCCGGAGCTCGATAAGGAGAAAAGCCAGGCGGCTTTTACCTTCTTCGTGGATCCGGGACGGCGGGTGTACATCCGGCGTATCAGCGTGACGGGCAATACCCACACCCGCGACGAGGTGGTGCGGCGCGAAATGCGGCAGATGGAAGCGGCCTGGTATTCGGCAGAGAAGATCACCCGTTCGCGGGAGCGCATCGAGCGCCTGGGGTTCTTCTCCGAGGTCAACGTCGAGACGCCCGCCGTGGCGGGGACGACCGACCAGGTGGACGTCAATGTCAACGTGACCGAAAAACCCACCGGCAGCGTGATGCTGGGTGCGGGTCTTTCCAGTTCGGAAGGCCTGATCCTGAGCGGCTCGGTGTCGCAGAACAACGTCTTCGGCAGCGGCAACCAGCTCTCCGCCCAGATCAACAGCGGCCGGATCAACAAGGTTTACGCCTTTTCCTATACCAACCCTTATTTCACCGAGGACGGCGTCAGCCGCGGCTTCGACATCTACCAGCGCAATCTGGATTCCTCCTACCTTACGGTGGGGCGCTACCAGACTTCGACCCTGGGCGGCGGCATGCGCTTCGGCATCCCGCTGAACGAAAAGGACAGCGTGAATCTGGGGCTTGCCTATGAACAGATCAAGGTGACCCTGTCGTCGGACAGCCCGCAGCGCTATATCGATTTCGTCAGCCAGTTCGGCAACAAGACGAAAACCGTCCGCACCGACCTGGGGTGGGCGAGGGATACGCGCGACAGCCTGCTGTATCCGACCAAGGGCGGCCTGCAACGGGTTTTCGGCGAGATCGGGGTGCCCGGCCTGGATCTGGAATACTATAAAATTTCCTATCAACACCAGCTGTACATGCCCCTGGGCCGGGATTTTACCTTCCTGCTCAACGGCGAGGCGGGCATGGCGGACGGCTACGGGGGCAAGGCGCTGCCGTTCTTCAAGAACTTCTATGCCGGCGGCAACACTTCAGTGCGCGGCTACAAGCCGAGTTCGCTCGGCCCGGTGGATGCCAGCGGCAATGCGCTCGGCGGCACCCGCCGCATTGTCGGCAATGCCGAGATACTGTTCCCGTTCCCCGGTCTCAGGACGGACAAATCGGTGCGGATGGGCCTTTTCGTTGACGGCGGCATGGTGTTCGGCAAAGGCGAGAAAATCGAGCTGGGGCAGCTGCGCTATTCCAGCGGCGTATCGGTAAGCTGGTTTTCCCCGATCGGCCCGCTCAAATTCAGTCTTGGCACGCCGCTCAACAAGAAGGAAGGGGACCGGATCGAGCGCTTCCAGTTTTTGCTGGGCTCGGTGTTTTAAGAATTTGACCGCCAGGAGGGTGATCGAACGCTCATCACACCGATTTCTCCGATGCGGTCGAATATGATTTATTCGTGACAATTCGGGTACGTTCGTGCCATTCGTGGCCAAATTTGTATTTGTTCAGAATTACTAGGAGAGCCATGTTGAAAAAAATCCACCTGGCCGCATTGGCGGCAACCCTGGGCCTGGCAGCGGCGAGTGCCGCTGCGGCGGATTACAAGATCGGCTTCGTGAACACTGAGCGTCTCATCCAGCAAGCGGCCCCGGCGCTCAAGGCGCAGAAAAAACTGGAGAAGGAGTTCGCCCCGCGGGAGCAAGAGCTGCAGAAAATGGCCAAACAGATAAAGGACCTGCAGTCCTATCTGGAAAAGGAGAATATCACCATCAACGAAACCGAGCGGCGTAACAAGGAGCGGGATCTCGCCAATCTCAACCGCGATTTCCAGCGGGCGCAGCGCGAGTTCCGCGAAGACCTGAACCTGCGCCGCAACGAGGAGCTGGCGACGGTGCAGGAGCGCGCCATGAAGGTGATCCATTCCATCGCGGAGAGCGAGAAATTCGACCTGGTGCTGCAGGAGGCGATTTATGCCAGCCCGAAGATTGACATCACCGACCGCGTGATCAAGGCGATGGCCGACAAATAACCGCCGCTCGGCTTTCGGATATTACCGCTTAGATGACTTGGGGCAATCCGCAGCAACGTACCCTGGCCGAGATCGTAGCGCGCTTCGGGGGCGAGCTGGTCGGCGACGGCGCTGTTTCCGTCAGCCAGCTGGCGCCGCTGGATCGCGCCCAGCCGCATCATCTGAGCTTCATCACGCATGCCAGATACCTGAAGCAGTTGCAGGCCACTGCGGCGGGAGCGGTGATCGTGGGGAAGGAGCTGCGCAACGCGACTGCCCTGCCGCATATCGTGTGCGACAATCCGTATGCCTATTTCGCCCGCGTTTCCGCCTGGCTCAACCCCGAGCCGCCGGTCGAGCCGGGCATCCACGAAGCGGCCGTGGTTGATCCGAGCGCGTGCATTCCTGATTCCGCCAGCGTCGGCGCGTTCGTGCACATAGGAAAAAATGTCAGGCTGGGCAAAGGCGTGGTGCTCGGGCCGGGCTGCGTCGTCGGCGACAATACGGTAATCGGCGACGATACGAGGCTGTATCCGCGGGTGGTCGTATATCACGATTGCGTCGTCGGCAGCCGGGTAATCATCCATTCCGGCGCGGTGATCGGCGCCGACGGCTTCGGTCTTGCCAAGGAAGACGACCGCTGGCTGAAGATCCCGCAGATCGGCCGGGTGGTGATCGGCGACGACGTTGAGATCGGCGCCAACACCACGATCGACAGGGGGGCACTGGACGATACCGTGATCGAGGAGGGGGTCAAGCTCGACAACCAGATCCAGGTCGCCCACAACGTGCGCATCGGCGCCCACAGCGCCATGGCCGGCTGCGTCGGGATCGCCGGCAGCGCAAAGATCGGACGCTATTGCACCGTGGGCGGAGCGGGCATGATCCTCGGACATCTGGAAATCGCGGATCACGTCAACATTTCTTCCGGCACGCTGATCACCAAATCCATCAGCCGCCCTGGTACCTACACTTCGGCCATGCCGTTTGCGCCGCATGAGACATGGCTTAAAAATGCGGCCCATCTGCGCCATCTGGACAAGCTGGCGGAAAAAATCCGTCAGCTTGAGCAAAAAATCAGCGAACTCGAAAGGAATAAATCTTGAGCCATATGGACATCCATGAAATCCTCGAACATTTGCCGCATCGCTACCCGTTTTTGCTGGTGGACCGGGTGCTTTCCTGCGAGCCCGGCAAGAACATCGTCGCGCTGAAGAACGTCAGCATCAACGAGCCATTTTTCGTCGGCCATTTCCCGCACCATCCGGTAATGCCGGGGGTGCTGATCATCGAGGCGCTGGCGCAGGCGGCGGCGATCCTGTCGTTCAAGACCATGGAGCGAAAGCCGGACGACAAATCGGTGTACTACTTTGCCGGAATCGACGGCGCACGCTTCAAGAAGCCGGTCTCCGCCGGCGACCAGCTCACGCTGCATGTGGAGATCGTGCGCACCATGAAGGGGGTCTGGAAATACGCCGGCCAGGCCAAGGTGGATGGCGCCGTGGTCGCGGAAGCGGAGCTGCTGTGCACGCTCAAGGCGATATGACGCAGATGATCCACCCGACCGCGATCATTCATTCCGGTGCCAAACTCGGACCGAACGTTTCGGTGGGCGCCTATTCGATCATCGGCGAACACGTCGAGATCGGCGCCAATACCTGGATCGGCCCGCATGCGGTGATCGGCGGGCATACCCGCATCGGTGCCGACAACCGGATCTTCCAGTTCGTCAGCCTGGGCGAGATCCCGCAGGACAAGAAATACGGCGGCGAGCCCACCCGCCTCGAAATCGGCGACCGCAACGTGATCCGTGAATTCTGCACGTTCAATTGCGGCACCGTGCAGGACGGGGGCGTGACCCGGCTCGGCAACGACAACTGGATCATGGCCTACGTGCATCTGGCACACGACTGCCAGGTCGGCAGCCACACCATTTTCGCCAACAACGCCTCGATCGCCGGCCATGTCCATGTGGGAGACTACGCGATCCTCGGCGGCTTCTCCCTGGTGCACCAGTTTTGCCATATCGGTGCCCACAGCCTGACTGCGCTGGGTACAGTGGTACTGAAGGACCTGCCCCCTTACGTCACGGTCGCGGGCAATCCTGCCGAGGCGCACGGCATCAACGCCGAAGGGTTGAAGCGCCGCGGATTTTCGGGCGATGCGATTGCGCACATCCGGCGCGCCTACAAGACGCTGTACCGTTCGAGCCTGACTCTGGAAGAAGCGAAAGAGGCGCTCACCCAGCAACTGGGAGTGTGCCCGGAAATCGCGCCGCTGCTGGATTTCCTGGCGCAATCCTCGCGCGGCATCATTCGTTAGGACGGGGGTGGAAGTCTGATGCAGGAGCATACGACTGCGCGCCGTGCGCCGTTCAGAGTGGGGATCGTCGCCGGCGAAGCCTCCGGCGATCTGCTCGGCGCCCACCTGATCGCCGCGCTGAAAGCCCGCCTCGGGGAAATCGAATTCGTCGGCATCGCCGGGCCGAAGATGGAGGCTGCCGGTGCGAAAAGCCTGTACCCCATGGAGAAGCTCGCGGTCAGGGGCTATCTGGAGGTGCTGCGCCACTACCGCGAACTGGTGGGAATCCGGAAGAAGCTCAAATACCACTTTCTGGACAATCCGCCCGATGTGTTCATCGGCGTGGATGCACCGGATTTCAACCTCGACCTCGAACGGGCGCTCAAGGATGCGGGCATCCCCACCCTCCATTACGCCAGCCCCTCCATCTGGGCGTGGCGCGGGAAGCGTATACACAAAATCGCGCGGGCGGTGTCCCGCATGCTGGTCCTGTTCCCCTTCGAGGAGAAGATTTACCGCGATGCCGACATTCCCGTGAGTTACGTCGGACATCCCCTGGCCGACATGCTGCCGGAGCGGCCAGACCGGCAAGCGATGCGCGCGCAGCTCAGGCTGCCGAAAAACGCGACGGTGATCGCCATGCTGCCCGGCAGCCGTCAGAGCGAAGTGCACTATTTGGGGGAGCTGTACGTCAGAACTGCGCGGCAGGTGCTCGAAGCCCGTCCGAATGCGCGCTTTCTGGTGCCGCTGGTCAGCCGTGAAACGCGCACCGTGTTTGAAACCGCCATCTACCGTGCAGGGGGGGAGGATTTGCCGCTCACCATCCTGTTTGGCCACGCCCAGGATGCGATGATCGCAGCGGATGCAGTGCTGGTTGCATCCGGCACCGCTACGCTGGAGGCCGCGCTGTTGAAGCGGCCGATGGTCATCACCTATAGGCTGTCGCGGCTGTCCGCCTGGCTGATGCGCCGCCAAGGCTATCTGCCCTACGTCGGGCTGCCCAATATACTGGCGGGGCGCTTTATCGTGCCGGAGCTGCTGCAGGAGGATGCAACCCCGGAAAATCTGGCCCGGGCGCTGCTCAACCTGCTGGACGATGCATCAGCCAGGGAGGGAATGGCGGCCGAGTTCGAGCGGATGCGCAGGGAGCTCAAGCAGGACGCGGCAGGCAAGGTAGCCGAAGCGATCATGGAATATTTGCGGTGAGCGCCGGCATGCCTCTTCTGCTTTGCGGGGTGGATGAGGCGGGGCGCGGGCCGCTCGCCGGGGCGGTGTTCGCGGCAGCGGTGATCCTCGGCCCGGATCACGGCATCGAGGGGCTGGCGGATTCCAAGAAGCTCAGCGAGAAAAAACGCGATCTCCTGGCGGAGCGGATCAAGGAGCAGGCCCTGGCATGGGCAATTTCCCGCGCCGAGGTTGCCGAAATTGACCGCTTCAATATCTTGCAGGCGACCCTGCTGGCGATGAAACGGGCGGTGGAGGGGCTTGTTGGGATCGCGCCTTCGGAAGTGCTGGTGGACGGCCTGCACTGCCCGCGCATCGCCCTTCCCGCGAAGGCGGTAGTCAAGGGCGACAGCCTGGTGGCGGAAATCTCGGCTGCCTCGATTCTGGCCAAAACCGCCCGCGACGCCGACATGCTCGAGCTGCACCGGCGCTTTCCGCAATACGGCTTCGACCGCCACAAAGGCTACGGCACCGCTGAGCATCTCGAGGCATTGCGGCGCCATGGCGCTTGCGAGGCGCACCGCAGGAGCTTCGCGCCGGTGAGGGCGGTTGTTGAGGCGCGGGGCGTGCAGCAGCGTTCGTTTTTCCCGGAGTAAATTTGTTGCGCGGTGGTGAGCAAGGCTGAAGTAGAATAGCCATGCTATTTCCGATTTCCGTCGCCGCCATGCTGGAAGGCGGCGGGCAACGGGTAGCGTTCTTGCTCTTGGGGCAAGCATATAAAATAATGATTTCTCGCGGGCTCGAAGGCGGGTCCGCGTGCGGGAGGCGGCAAGCATGCTGATTATCATCGGCTATCTGGTGGTGATAGGCTCGGTTTTCGGGGGCTTTGCCCTGGCCGGCGGCCATCTCGCCGCCCTGTTCCAGCCGGTGGAGCTGCTGATGATCGGCGGTGCCGCAGGCGGCGCCTTTCTGGTTGCAAACGGCACGAAAATTTCCAAGATCGTGGTGAAGTCGCTACCCAGGCTGCTAAAGAACTCCACCTACACCAAGGCCTTGTATATGGAGTTGTTCGCGCTGCTTTACGAAATTCTGGCCAAGGTGCGCAAGGAAGGCCTGATGTCCATCGAATCCGATGTGGATACGCCGCACGAAAGCCCGCTGTTCGCCAAATATCCGAAAATCGTCGCAGATCATCACCTCGTGGAATTCATGACGGATTACCTTCGGCTCATGGTCGGCGGCAATCTGAACGCGATGGAAATCGAGAATCTGATGGACAACGAAATCGAAACCCATCACCAGGAGGGAGCGGTTCCCGTTGCCGCCATGGCCAGGGCGGGAGACGCCATGCCGGCCTTCGGCATCGTCGCGGCGGTGATGGGGGTGGTGCACACCATGGAATCGGTCGGGCTGCCGCCAGCGGAGCTCGGCGTTCTGATTGCGCACGCCCTGGTCGGTACGTTTCTCGGCATTCTGCTTTCCTACGGTTTCGTGACGCCGCTTTCCAACCTGTTGGAACACCGCCTCAACGAGGTCACCAAAGCATTCGAGTGCATCAAGGTAACGCTGCTCGCCAGCTTGAACGGCTATGCGCCGCAGGTGGCGGTCGAGTTTGGCCGGAAAGTCGTCTATTCGACCGAGCGGCCTTCTTTCCTGGAGCTGGAAGAACACGTCAAGCAGACCAAGCATCGGTAGTTAGGAGAGAAAAACCGTGTTTCTTGTCGGTAGGACGTTTGCATGAGCGACGATTCGCAGCGCCCGATAGTCATCAAGAAGATCAAGAAGGGCGGCCACGGACACCACGGCGGCGCGTGGAAGATCGCCTACGCCGATTTCGTCACCGCCATGATGGCGTTTTTCCTGCTGATGTGGCTGCTGAGTTCGACCACCAAGGCCAATTTGCTGGGGATCGCGGAATACTTCAAAACGCCGATGAAAGTGGCGCTGCAGGGCGGCATCGGCAGCGGCGACAGCTCCAGCGTCGTCAAGGGCGGCGGCCAGGACCTTTCCCGAGCCACAGGCCAGGTCAAGAAAACCGACGAGCCGATCAAGAAAAAAACCATCAACCTCGAGGCCGCGAAGAGGGAGCTCGAAAAGCAGGAAACCGCCAAGCTCAAATCTTTGAAGGAAAAGCTGGAAAAAGTCATTGAATCCAACCCGCTGCTGAAGCAGTTCAAGAAGCAGCTGCTGCTCGATATCACCACGGAAGGGCTGCGGATCCAGATCGTGGACGAACAGAATCGTCCCATGTTCGACACCGGCAGCGCGCACCTCAAACCCTATACCATTGTCATCCTGCGTGAAATCAGCAAGGTCCTGAACGAAGTTCCGAACCGCATCACCTTGTCCGGCCACACCGATGCCGCACCCTATTCCGGCGGGGAAAAGGGCTACAGCAACTGGGAGCTTTCCTCCGACCGCGCCAATGCTTCGCGCCGAGAACTGGTCGGCGGCGGCATGGAGGAGGGCAAGGTGCTGCGGGTGATCGGCCTTTCCTCCGCCATACCGTTCGACAAGGAAAATCTGCTTAATCCAATCAACCGGCGGATCAGCATCATCGTCATGAACAAGCAGACCGAGGAGTCCATTCTCAAGGACGAAAAAGCGACACTGGACACGAGCGGTCAGGGGCCCGTGTCCAAGGAGGCGATCGGTGGAGCCGAAAGCAAGAAGTGAGGATGCGGCGTCCGTTTCCAATCTCGGATTGACGGCCGCGCGCGCGCTTCCTCCGGCGCTGAAGGCGCTGGCCGGGCAGTTCGGCGCGCTTCTTTCGGTTCTGTTTGTCCTCGCCCCGGTCGCGCGCTGGTCGGGTATGGAACTTTCCTTGCAGGAGCTTTTTTTCCTGCAGGGATTGCTTGCCGCTGCCGCGGGGGCTCTGCTGGGGCTGGCATGGTGGTGGCTGCCGATCAACCTGTTGTTTGCACCGGCGGTCATTGCGCAGCTGTCCCTCGGAATCTCCCCCTTTTGGTATCTCACCGCCTTTCTGTTGCTGCTTCTGGTATACGGGGGCGCAAGCCCCGGCGGCGTGCCCCTCTATCTTTCCAGCCGCCAGGCGCATCGGGCGGTGGCGGCGTACCTGCCGGAGCGGCCCGGATTCCACTTTGTCGACCTGGGGGCCGGAACGGGCGGGGTGATCGCCCATCTCGGCCGGCAACATCCGGACGGAAATTTTCTGGGAATCGAAAAGGCGCCGCTGCCGTTCGCGCTGGGCTGGCTGAGGGCGCGGGCCGCGGGGCGAAATTGCAGAATCGTGTGGGGCAATTATTGGGCGCTCGATCTGGCGCAAGCCGATGTGGTTTACGCCTATCTATCCCCTCTTCCGATGAGCGAATTATGGCGCAAGGTTCGCGCCGAGATGCGGTCGGGAACGCTGTTCATCAGCAACACGTTCGCCGTTCCCGGGATCGCGCCCTCGGAAACCCTGCATCTGGACGATTTGCACCGCTCGAAACTGTATGTTTACCGGTTGTGAGGGGCATCATGGCAAGATCCCTTGAGGAGTGGGTGGCGTATTTGTCGGCGCAGGACCTGCCCGTGCTGCGCAGGACCATCACCGAGCTGGAATGGCTGGGCAGTCGCCCGGACGAGCTAGCCGCGAGCAGGTTGGCCGCCTCCGTCCTGCACGACCCCTTCATGACGCTGAACATTCTCCGCCTTGCCAATGCCAGCCGGCACGGCCGCTTGGACGCCGAAATCACGACCGTCGCCCATGCCGCCATGATGCTTGGCATTACTCCATTGTTCGAACTGTTCAGCACGCTTGCCGCGCTGGAAGATACCATGCGCGACCGGCAGGATGAGCTGGAAAACCTGCTCCGGGTATTTACCCGCTCCATCCATGCCGCCTACCAGGCGCGTGAATGGGCAATCCAGCATCAGGACATCAAGGTGGAAGAGGTGTACATCGCGGCCCTGCTGCACGATCTTCCAGAAATGATGCTGTGGCGCTTCGCGCCGGACACGGCACGGGAAATCCGGGACCTCATGCGGCGCGAGCATATGGCTTATAAAGCGGCGCACAAAGAAGTGATGGGTTTCGAGGTGCCGGAATTGCGCCTCGCACTGGCGCGGGCCTGGCAATTTCCAGAACAGTTGCTGGAGATGGAGGACTGTAGCCAGGCAGGTAAGACGCGGGTGCAGGGGGTGCTCCTGGCGGTCGCCATCGCAAGGCTGGCGGAAGACGGGTGGTATGGCGACGAGCTGCAGGTTTACGTGGAATCCATGGCGGATCAGCTGCATCTTCCCCGGGACGACGTGGAGCGGGGCATCCATCAGGCAGCGGTTGCGGCAGCCCGGCAATGGGAATGGTACGGAGTGCGCCCAGCCGCCGCGCTGCTGCCCATGCTTCCGGGAAAGGGCAGCGGGGATGGCGGGTATGAAAAGGCCTGCCTGGCGCCGCACCAGGACCGGCTGCGGCAAATCACCGACGAAATCGCTGCGCATCTCGACGGGACGCTCAACCTGCACGACCTGATGCTGCTGGTGCTGAGAGGCATGCGCGAGGGGCTCGGGCTTTCCCGCGTGCTGTTCGCCCTGCTGACGCCGGACCATGGCAGAGTCAGGACGAAATACATCCTGGGCGCGGAGCCGGGCTCGCCGTTGCGGCACTTCGAATTCGACCTGGGCGCACCCCATCTATTCAGTCGGCTGATGGAGAAAATGCAGGGGGTATGGTTCAACGAAGCGAACAGCAAGACCCTGGGCCCGCTGATCCGCCCGGAATTGCGCAGGGTGATCGGGGAGGGGGATTTCTTCGCCATGTCGGTATTCGTGCACGACAAGCCGGTCGGGCTGTTCTATGCCGATCGCAAACACGGCGGCTGCGCTCTCGACGAGCACGCCTACGAGGAATTCAAGAAGCTTTGCCTGCGCGGGGCGCAAGGGCTGGCGCATGTGACGAAGAAGTAGGAATGGACAGGAGTAACAGGATTTTTCAGGATTTACAGGAAAATTCGAGTTTTTCAACGCCACCCGATGCAATAGCCCGCCTTTATCTGCCGGTTTGCCCCAGTGATTGTTCGCAAGAGATGGGCGTCACCACATTACGCAAGCTGAAAATATCCTGTAAATCCTGAAAAATCCTGTTAATCCTGTCCATTCGTCCGCTCGATTTCCTCCAGCAGTCGCCTCAACCCTTCCTTCTCGTGTTCCGGCCGGAATAGCGGCTCCCGCGCCGCGCACTGGTCTTGCAGCCGCCAGTAAAAACCGGCGTCGGTTTCTGCCCGACGCAGCAGTCGCGCCAGCGCGCCTTCGTCGCCGAGGGGGAAATACCCCTGGTAGTCCCCGCCCAGCATGCCGATGTTGCCGGGAATGGCGGAGGCAATCACCGGCACGCCGGCCGTTACAGCCTCGCAAATCACGTTGGCGCCGCCCTCCATGCGGGAACTGACCACCAGCAGACGGCTCTGCGCCAGCTTTCGCCGTACCAGCCAGTGCGGCAATTCGCCCAGCCAGCGGTAGCGCGGTTCATGCAGCATCGTTTCGCGCGCCACCTGCGCCATTTCCGGGGCAAGCGCGCGGCCGATCTGAATCACGGAAATGCTCGATTCGGCGGGCAGAAGGGGCAGTGCATAGGCGCAGCGAAAGGGGTCTTTTTCCTCGCGCAGGTGGCCAACGACGCAGACCTGGAAGCGGGTCTTGAGCGGCGGGCTTGGTGGGGCGGGCGTGGCGGACTGGTAGATCACGCGGGTTTTCTGCCGCAATTCCGGCGCCAACTCGTCCGGTCCTCTTTCTTGTAGTACCACCAGGTGCGTTGCCAGCCGCAGGGATTCCTGGGCGGTTTTGTCGCTGCGGATGTCGCGGTAGAGGTCGGTGCCGGTGAGGACGACCACCAGCGACCGGCCGGGATGGGCTGACGCGAAGCGCCTGATCGAGTCATGGCTGCGGCGTGCGTGCAGGGCGATCATCATGTCGGCGTGAGCGCCGCTCCAGGAGGTGAGGACGTCTACCCGATGCCCGAGTTGGCGCAGAAAATGTGACCATCGCTCGGCGGTGTTGCGGTTGCCGTTCTTGGCGTGAGGGGCGGCAGGTGTGATGAGGGCGATTTTCATGCGGGGCCAATCGGGTTAGACTGGAACTTCGTCGTCGCCACCACTATAGCAAACCCGATGAGCCAAACGAATCGCCCCGCCCCTGCCGAGCTGCGCGCCATGCTCCTCGACGCGCGCAACCGCACGTTGGCGCTGACGCTCGATCTCTCCGCCGGCCAGCTTCGCGTGCCCCTGCTCGCCATCATCAATCCGCCATTGTGGGAGCTGGGGCATGTGGCATGGTTCCAGGAACGCTGGTGCCTGCGCCACTGCGAAGGCGGGAAGCGGCTGCCTTCGATTCTGCCGGATGCCGATCGCTTCTACGATTCCTCCGCCGTGCCCCACGACAGCCGCTGGGATCTGCCGCTGCCGGGCAGGGAAGAGACGCTGGCCTACATGGAGGCTGTGCTGGAGCGGGTACTGGAACGGATGGAGGGGCGGGAGGGCGAAGATGCGAACCTGGCCTATTTCGCGCAGCTTGCGCTGTATCACGAGGACATGCACGGCGAAGCATTCTGGTATACGCGGCAGACGCTGGGCTACCCCAGCCCGCCGGTTGCGGCTGAGCGGCGGCCGCCCGGGGGCGGCGCGCTGCCCGGCGATGTCGCGGTTCCGGGCGGGAAATTCATGCTGGGCGCCGCGGTCGGCGGCGGATTCGTGTTCGACAACGAGAAATGGGCGCACGAGGTGGAAATCGAGCCGTTTTCGATTGCGCGGGCGCCGGTTACCCACGCCGAATTTGCGGCATTCGTCGCCGATGGTGGCTACCGGCGGCGCGAGCTGTGGTCGGATGCAGGCTGGAAATGGCGCGGGGAGGCGGGTGCGGAAGCGCCGGTATACTGGGCAAAGCTGGGGAATGAATGGCGGGTGCGCCGGTTTGCCGAGCTCGTGCCGCTGCCGCTCAACGCCCCGGTAATCCATGTCAACTGGTTCGAGGCCGAGGCCTGGTGCCGCTGGGCCGGGCGTCGTCTGCCGACCGAAGCGGAATGGGAGCTGGCTGCGGGCGGCGCCGGCAAGCGCCGCCATCCGTGGGGCGAGGATGAATTCACGCCGGAGCGTGCCAGCCTCGACGGCCTGTCGCCCGGCTGTGCGGACGTGGCGGCGTTTGCGGTGGGCGACAGCCCCTTCGGCTGCCGCCAGATGTTGGGCAACGTCTGGGAGTGGACCGCCGACGCATTCCTGCCCTATCCGGGCTTTACCCCGGATCCCTACCGCGATTATTCCCAGCCCTGGTTCGGCAGCCACAAGGTGCTGCGGGGCGGCTGCTTCGCCACCCGCGCGCGCCTCGTCCGCAATACCTGGCGCAATTTCTACACGCCCGACCGGCGCGACGTATTCGCCGGTTTTCGCTCCTGCGCGATTTCCTGAGCACCGTGGCGATGAAATTTTACCGGCTCTGGTACGTGAAGCGGGGCGACGACGTGACCGGGCCGTTTCCGCTGCCGCTGCTGGCCCATTATGCGGAAGTGGGAAGAATCCGGCCGGACGACGAGGTCAGCCCGGACAAGGCAAGCTGGCTGCCTTTCAGCGAAGTTCCGGAGCTGGTGCCGCGCAAACCGTCGGAGGGGAGGGCTGATCCGGAAAAAAAGCGGTGGCAGGAAGAGCGGCTGCTGGCCGCGCGCCGCTGGGCGGACGAGCGATACCGTCCGGACCGCCGGGACGGCGAGGACGCCGCCTCAAGGGGAAAATGGCTGGCGGAGCGCAGAAGTGGCGAGCGCCGCCAGCAACCCGAAAACCCGGACACGGTTTTGCTGCGCCAATACCGTGCCATCCAGGCGCCGCCGCCTGCACTTGGTCCGGAGCGGTTTTTCGGCGTAATGGCAGTGCTGGCCGCACTGGTTGCGCTGCCGGCGCTGGCGGTGATGTTTTATGCGCCGGTGAACCCGGTCAAGGTCGGCGTCGCGCCGCTCAAGCCCCAATGCCGCCGGCCGGCCGCACCGCAGGCGAACTGGAGGGGGTGCGACAAGCAGGGCGCCTGGCTGAAGGGGGCGGATCTGTCCAGCGCCGATCTGGGTGCCGCCCGGCTGAACAGCGCCAATCTCTCGAGCGCCAACCTTTCCTATGCCAATCTGGCCGAAGCCGATTTGTCCTACGCCGATCTTGGCGGCGCCAGGGTGGTAGGCGGCAATCTGAACAACGCCGATTTGCGCCACGCCGACCTCGGTGGAGCCGATATGCGCTATGCCGATCTGACCGGGGCCGGCCTTGCCGGCGCGGAGCTTTCGGGTGCGCGGCTTGACGAGGCGATCTGGACGGACGGCAGGAAGTGCGGCCAGGAGTCGATCGGGCATTGCCGATGAAAATCATTACTTCGCGCGACAATGCGCTATACAAAACTTTCAGGAAACTGGCCGGCTCGGCACGGGAACGGAGGAAATCGGGAAGAACGCTGCTCGATGGGGCGCATCTGATCGGCGCCTACCGCGAAATGATCGGTCTGCCGGAAACGGTGGTTGTCGCCGCTTCCGCCAGGGAACAGCCGGAAATTCCCGCGCTGGTGAAGGGGCTTCCGCCCGCCGCGCAGATCGTGCTGGACGACGCTCTGTTCCGCGAGCTCTCCCCGGTGGAGACGCCGACCGGCGTGCTTGCGCTGATCTCCGTTCCGCGCCTTGCACCGCCCGTCCCTCCCGGTTTCAGCGTTTTTCTGGAAGCGATTCGCGATCCCGGCAATCTCGGCTCAATCCTGCGGTCGGCCGCTGCCGCCGGGGTGGAGGCGGCCTATCTCTCCGCCGGTTGCGCCGACGCCTGGTCGCCCAGAGTGCTGCGCGGCGGAATGGGGGCGCACTTCGTGCTGCCGATCGTGGAAGGCGTGGATCTGGCGCGGCAGGCGCGGGAATTTCCGGGAAACGTGGTGGTCACCTCCTTGCAGGCGGAAAAATCCCTGTACCAGCTCGATCTCTCCGGGCCGGTGGCGTTCGTCGTCGGCAATGAAGGCGCGGGCGTGTCGCCGGAACTGCGGCGGGCGGCGGGAGCGGTGGTCACGATCCCCATGCCCGGCGCGGTGGAATCGCTCAACGCCGCTGCGGCCGCGGCGGTGTGCTTGTTCGAGCGGGTGCGGCAGGTGAAATGGCCGGGCTAGGAGTCCGCCCGGCTTCTGCCGCGCAGACTCCTAGCCAAACGAAATTTTTTCTTCCGCCAGCCGGAACGTTCCGCTGCCGTGCTCGTTTTCGACATGCAGAATCTTGTTGCCGATCCGGACGTGGACACCGCCGTGCACCTTCTGGCCGATCACGACTTTTGCGTTGTCGGCAAGGCTCAGCTGGGCCTGTAAAGTCTTCTTTTCCTCGGTGCATTCGGCGATGCCCAGCCGTAGTTTTTCGCGGGTGCGCTCTGCCTTTTGCAGGAGTTCGGGGTTGAACCGGCCGGGATGTTCCCCGGCGCGGCTAATCACCCGGGCAAGCTCCTCCTCTTCCTTTTCCAGTCGCTTCAGTCGCTGGGAAACGGCGTCGAGCTTCCCTTGGATCAGTGGATTGACGCCCACCTCGATGACGGTGTTCACGCCGGAGGGAGAGCCGGCGACGGCGGCCTGGACCAGAAGCGTGGCCCGCGTCCGGCCGCCGATGATATGCCCCTTATTTGAACCTTCTGCGCCCACCACGACCTGGTTGATCGCGGTGAGCCCGCTTTGCTCGACGGCTTCCCGGACGACGATGCAGTTTCCTGCCTCAACCGAGGCGTTCTGGATAAAGCGTGCCGAGATCGACCCCCCGCAGCGGATGCGTGCGGCGTTGGTGTGAGTGTCGTCGCCATGGCTCCTGATCTCTCCGTGCCCGATGATGCCGCCTTTGACCGTAATGTCGCCACCCGCCTCGATTTCCGCCGCTTCTACCATGCCGCCGACGATGACGTCCCCGGAGGCTTTGATCTTCATCCCGGATTTCACGTCCGCTGCGATGTTGACTGTGCCTTCAAAACTCAGGTTGCCGGTGGACAGGTCCACGTTCTGTACCGACAGGGTCGGTTCCACCGTGACGCCGTTTTGGGCGTGCACGGGCTGGCCCCCGATTGCCGCTATGAGCAGGTTGCGGTCGTGAGGGGCGATGACGGCGCCACTGAGCCCGGGTGCAAAGGGGATTTCCTTTCCGGGCTGTTGCGGGACGGTTTCTCCCAGGACATTTTCGCCAGCCATTCCGGGGGTGGCCGGCAGCCGCCTCATGAGCTCGGTGCCGGCCTTGACGGTGACGAACAGACCCAGATCGCGGTAGTCGGCAATGCCGTGCTCATCCACTTTCGGGTGTCGTTCGGTCATTTCCGGAATCAGGCTCTTGAATTCGGTGTCGTCACCAGGGACCGGCGGCCGCCCCCTGGCGACCAGCCGGGCCTCGACCTGCCCGGCTGCGAGGGACGCCTCGATTTCCGTATCCAGGATTCCGCTCACCACCCCCGCTGCTTTCAGGGCGTCGAGCACCTGCTGCCGGTCTGCCGCCCGGCCGCCGTATGGAGGCGTGATGCTCAGGTATGCGGCCATTTTGTCCGAAGCGAGGGTGATGGAAACGCGGCCGTCCCGGCGCTCTCCGATATCGAACGAAAAGGGCTCGCTCGCGCTGCCGCATTTTTTGATCAGCTCGTCCAGCGCCTGTTTGTCCAGGAACAGTGCGCCGAATCCCTGCTCGGCCAATGCGGTCCTGATCCAGTCCGAATCGAGCGGCTGTCTTGCCTCGGGCGGAGTGAAAACCGCCTGAAGCGCCCTGCCGTCCTCGCTCAAACGAAAAGCCAAGCCCTTATCTGCTGGTTCTTCCTGGCCCATCCAGAGTCCCCGATTTACGCCGTTGGCCCGCGCCTAGTTTTCCTGGAGCTTCTCGCAAATATCTTCTGTGAGATCGGCGACTTCATCTTGCGACAGCGCCAGGTAGTCAAGAACCCGGTTGCTTACCCTCAGCCACTCGCTGTCGTCATCCGAGCGTTGAGCAACGCTCGCAACGTATTCTGCGAGCCGCGTGATCGCGATCAGCGCGCGCGCCTTTGGGTGAATCGCGGGGTTTGCGGACTCGTCAAGGATCGAATAATCATGGTGATGGAGAATTCCTTCGCATACCGGTTCGGGCAAGCACCAGGAGCGTGCGAGAAGGAAGCCGACCGTAGCATGGCTGGTGGCATGCCGTTCTTCTTCGGCAGCGGTGAATATTTTGTCTGCTGCGCTGCTTGCGAGGCGCAGGGTGTCCTGGTAGTCGGGGAATCTTTGCATCAGGAGCGGAATTCCACAATCCCGGAAGAGGCCGAACAAATGCGCTTCTTCTTTGGCAACATCCGGAACGCGGGCGCTGATGTAACTCGCTACCGTTGCGATCCTGCCGGCGCCGTCCCAGAAGCTCTCCAGCGACGCCGCGTTTCCCCCGAGGGTGTTGCGCAGCGACAGGCCGGTCACGATATTGCCAATGTTTCGCTGACCCAGGACGCTGACCGCCTGCGGCACCGAGCTGATTTTTTGCCGCAGCCCGAAGAATGGCGAGTTGACCGTTTTCAGTACGGCGGCTGAAAGACCGACGTCGTCGCCGATGATTTTGCCGATTTTGCGCAGGTCCGGACTGTCTTTGTGGTTTTCCTCCATCAGCTGAGTGAGTGCCACCGGCCGAGGAGGAATGGCTATTGAGCCGAGGATCTTGCTTGCCTGGTCTTGCGCTATTTCCGTCGCTGACATAAGACGCTCCTGATATTTTTCTTTTATGCGTGTGCGTGAACTTCGCACTGCGCATTTAACGCTATCCTCGTTTTCCCTGCAAGCATATGACGCGGCTGATCAGCGTAGCCGCCTTTCCAGTTTTGCTTCGTGGAGGATGGCAGAGGCGATTTCCTCGATGGATTGGTCGGTCGAGTCGAGAAACGGGATGGTGTGGGCACGGAAAAGGGCTTCGGCTTGGCGTATCTCATATTGGCATGCCCTCAGCGAGGCGTAGTTGCTGTCCGGCTTGCGTGCCTGACGAATCTGGTGCAGGCGTTCAGGGCCGGTGGTGAGCCCGTACAGCTTGGCGCGGTAGGGGCGTAGTGCCGCAGGGAGCTGAGGCTCGTCGAAATCTTCCGCGGTCAGCGGATAGTTGGCTGCGCGGATGCCGTATTGCAGGGCGAGATACAGGCAGGTGGGCGTCTTGCCGGTGCGCGAGACGCCCACCAGGATGATGTCGGCATGCTGGAAATCGCGCGTGCTGGCGCCATCATCGTGGGCCATGGTGAAGTTGATCGCATCCATGCGCTGCTTGAACACGGCCTCGTCATCCGTACCGCGGAAGCGTCCCGCCGCATGCGACGCTTCCGTTTCCAGCTCGACTTCGAGCATGGCGCTGAACGCTTCGAATACATCCAGTGTCAGTGCATTGCAGGCGGCGACGATTGCGCGGATTTCCGGATCGGCGAGCGAGCTGAATATCAGGGGGCGGGGGCCTTGGCGTTCCGCCTGCCTGATCTTCTCCCGTGCCGCCAGTGCCTTATCAACTGTATCGACAAAGGGTAAAGTGACCATATCGAATTGCAGTCCGGGAAACTGGGCGAGCAGGCTGTGGCCGAGCATCTCGGCGGTGATGCCGGTGCGGTCCGACACGAAGAAGGCGGTGCGCTTGTTGGGCATTTCAGCTCTGCGAAGAACGCTTTCCGGACAGTGTAAGTCATTCCCTTTGATCCATCAAAGAAGGAGCGTCATGGAAAATCGCTACATCGCCTGGTTCGACGAGCTCGGCATGAATGACGTGGGCAGCGTCGGCGGCAAGAACGCCTCGCTGGGCGAGATGTTCAATCGGCTGGCGCGTGCCGGGGTCCGCGTCCCCGGCGGTTTTGCCACCACCGCGGCGGCCTTCCGCGACTTTCTCGCCCATGCCGGTCTGACAGCCAGGATTGCCGCGGAACTCGATGCGCTCGACGTTTCCGATGTGGAGAAGCTGGCCGCGATTGGAGCGAAGATTCGGAGATGGATCGAAGAAACGCCCTTTCCGCCGCACTTTGCGGGCCAGATTCTGGCGGCCTACGGCAAGCTTTCGCAGGGGGCTGGCGGCGAAGCGGCGGTGGCAGTGCGTTCCTCGGCCACGGCAGAAGATTTGCCGGATGCTTCTTTCGCCGGCCAGCAGGAAACCTATCTCAACATCTGCGGTGCCGAAGCCGTGCTGGCGGCGGTGAAAAAAGTATTCGCCTCGCTTTACAATGACCGCGCCATCGCTTATCGCGTACACCATGGTTTCGCTCATGCCCAAGTGGCGCTTTCCGCTGGCGTCCAGCGCATGGTGAGGAGCGACCTCGGCGCCTCGGGAGTGGTATTTACCCTGGATACCGAATCCGGCTTCGATCAGGTGGTGTTCGTGACTTCAGCCTACGGTCTGGGGGAGACGGTGGTGCAGGGGGCGGTCAACCCCGACGAGTTCTATGTCCACAAGCCGATGCTGGAGAAGGGCAAGCTGGCGGTGTTGTCCCGCCAGATGGGAACGAAGGCGGTCAAGATGATTTTTGCCGGGGGTAATGAAGCCGGCCGTTCCACGATGACGGTGGAAGTGCCCGAGGCCGAGCGGCGCAGCTTTTCCCTGACCGACGCGGAGGTGATGGAGCTGGCGCGCTACGCGGTGGCGATCGAAAGGCATTACGGCCGGCCGATGGACATCGAATGGGGCAAGGACGGCATCGACGGGAAGCTGTACATCCTTCAGGCGAGGCCGGAGACGGTCAAGGCGCGCAGGGGTGCGGACAGCCTCATGCGTTACCGTCTGAAGGAGCATTCCGAAGTGCTGGTGACGGGCCGCGCCATCGGGCAGCGCATCGGCAGCGGCACGGTGCGGGTGGTCATGGATGTCGGCGATATGGCGCGTATCCGACAAGGCGACGTGCTCGTCACCGACATGACCGATCCGGACTGGGAGCCGGTGATGAAGCGTGCTTCCGCCATTGTCACCAACCGGGGCGGGCGCACCTGCCATGCCGCCATCGTGGCGCGGGAACTGGGCATTCCCGCAGTGGTGGGCTGCAATAACGCGACCGAAGTTCTCAAGGAGGGCGATCCGGTGACGGTGTCCTGCGCCGAGGGGGAGGTCGGCTTTGTCTACAAGGGGATTCTCGGGGCCGAGGTGCTGAGCCTTTCGGCGGAAGCGCTGCCGCAGATTCCGGTCAAGATCATGATGAACGTCGGCAATCCCGAGCGGGCGTTCGATTTCCAGAGCCTGCCCAATGCCGGGGTGGGGCTGGCGCGGCTGGAGTTCATCATCAACCGCATGATCGGCATCCACCCCAAGGCACTGCTGGAATATCCCAACCTGCCTGACGACCTGCTGGCGACCGTGCGCGAGCACAGCGTGGGCTATGCTGATCCGATAAGCTTCTACGTGGACAAGCTGGCGGAGGGAGTGTCCACGCTGGCGGCGGCGTTCTGGCCGAAGCCGGTGATCGTTCGCCTGTCGGACTTCAAGTCCAACGAATACTCCAACCTCATCGGCGGCAGCCGCTATGAGCCGCACGAGGAAAACCCCATGCTCGGCTTTCGCGGCGCCTCGCGCTACGTGGCGGAATCGTTCCGCGACTGCTTCGAACTGGAATGCCGCGCCATGCGCAAGGTGCGCGAGGAGATGGGGCTGACCAACCTGGAGATCATGGTGCCGTTCACGCGCACCGTGGAGGAGGCGCGCCGGGTGGTGGAGCTGCTGGCCGAGAACGGCCTGAAGCGCGGCGAGAACGGCCTGCGCCTGATCATGATGTGCGAGATTCCCTCCAACGTCCTGCTGGCCGAGGATTTCCTGCAATACTTCGACGGCTTTTCCATCGGCTCCAACGATCTCACCCAGCTGACACTGGGGATCGATCGCGATTCCGGGCTGGTCGCCGAAGCCTTCGACGAGCGCAATCCGGCGGTGAAGGCGCTCCTGCGTCAGGCGATCCAGGCCTGCCGCCAGGCCGGCAAGTACATCGGCATCTGCGGCCAGGGTCCGTCGGATCACCCCGATCTGGCGCAGTGGCTGGTGGATGAGGGGATCGAAAGTCTGTCGCTCAACCCCGATACGGTGGTGGAAACCTGGCTGATGCTGGGAGAAAAAATCAGTAGCCCAGCGCCCGCGCGCCCTGATAAAAAGTGAAGCTGAGCACCCACGCCAGGGTCAGCGGCCACGCGATGGCGAACAGGGTGAAAGCCAGGCTGCGCGATTCGCTGCGCAGCGTGGCGACGGTCGACAGGCAGGGAGTATAGATCAGGGTGAACAGCATGAAGCTGTAGGCCTGCACCCAATCGAGCTGGCTTGCCATTGCACTCATCAGGGCCGTGCCCTCCAGGCCGTAGATCACCGCCAGCGAGCCGATCACGATTTCCTTGGCGACGAAGCCGAAAATCAGGGCAATCGCCAGGTTCTGGGTGATGCCGAGCGGATCGAGTACCGGCGCCATGAAGCGGCCGATCATGCCGGCCCAGGTGCCGGGGCCGGCAGGCGCGGCGCTCAGGGGGAAGTGGGTCAGAATCCACACCAGGGCCACGCCGGCGACGATGAATTTGGTGGCGCGGTGCAGGAAGTGGCTCACCTCTACCCATCCGCGCAGGAACATCTGGCGTGGGGTGGGAAAGCGGTAGGGGGGCAGCTCCAGAATGAAGGGCTCGGTGTTGCGGAACTGCCTCTTGAACAGCAGCGCTGTGACGACGGCAGTGGCGAAGCTGAACAGGTACAGGCTGAATAGCACCAGCGGCGCAGCTTTGGGCGAGAACAGGGCGGCGGTGATGAACACGAACACCTGCAGCCGCGCCGAGCAGAGCGAGAACGGGATGGTGAGCATGGTGAGCAGGCGCAAGCTCCGCGAGCGCATGACGCGCGTGCCCATCAGCGCCGGCACGTTGCAGCCGAAACCCATCAGCATCATGACGAAGCTGCGCCCATCCAGGCCCATCCGCGCCATCAGGGCGTCCATCAGGAACGCGGCTCGGGACAGGTAGCCGCTGTCTTCGATCAGCGCCATGAACAGGAAGAACAGCACGATCAGCGGCACGAAGGCGGCGACCGTGCCGACTCCGTTGTAGATACCGTCCAGCAGCAGCCCGGAAACCGGCGCGGGCAGTCCCGCCAGCAGCGGTTCCAGCGCCGCTCCGCGCAGCATCCCGAGCAGCCAGGCAACTCCGTCCTGCAGCGGCTTGCCGAGGAGGAACACCGCCTGGAAGGTGAGGTACATCACGCCGAAAAATGCCGGCAAGCCGAGCCACGGGTGCAGCAGCACGCGGTCGAGGCGGGTGCTGAAATGGTCCGGCAGTTGCGCCGGAACCTGCACCGCCTGCTTCAGCACCGATTCCATCGCGGATTCGATTTGCATATCCGCTTTCAACTGTTCGCAGATCGCTTCCGGGGTGACTTTGCGGCTGTCGTGCAGGGCCGCGGTGATGGCCTGTTGTGTATTGTGATAGTTGTTGCCGTATTTCGCGCTCAGCAGCAGCGTGGGCATGTCGAGCGCCCGCGACATCTTGGCGGTGTCCACGGTCACGCCGAATTTGCGCGCCTCGTCGGACATATTGAGCAGCAGCATGGCCGGCAAGCCGAGTTGCTTCGCCTGCAGGGCGAGGCTCAACTGCCGCTCGATCTGGGTGGCGTTGAGGATGATCAGCACCAGGTCGACCGGGTTGTTTTCCAGGAAGTGGCGCACCACCAGCTCATCGTCGGAGAAGCCGTGGATGTCGTAGATGCCGGGCAGATCGACCAGCTCCACCATCTCGTTGCCGAGCAGCACCTTGGCGCCGAGCAGTTCCACGGTGATGCCTGGCCAGTTGCCGACGCGCGCAGAGGCGCCGGTCATGCGGTTGAAAAAAGTGGACTTGCCGGTATTCGGCATGCCCAGCAGGGCAATGCGCTTCATGCGGCGATCAGCTTGACGTCGATGTTATGGGCATCGCTGCTCCGCAGCATGATGTCGGTCGTGCCGATCCTGACATGCAAAGGCCCGGCGAATTTCGCGCGGCGAATAAGCTCTACCTTGTTTCCGACCCGGAATCCCATCGCGGCCAGGCGATGGAAGAGCGCTTCGTCGGCATGCAGCGCGACGATGGTGGCACTGTCGCCGGGCGCAAGCGCAGATAAGCTTACCGTGGACATGATCTGTAGTTTTATCTAGATGATAATGGTTCTTAATTATTCCATAAGCGTGGTTGTTTGCAAAGTATTTTTTCACCATTGGTCAGATGCGCTTAAATGCCTTGTAATTGTTTGGGGGGGGCTTTTGCGGTATCATGTCATCCCGTCCAACGTCTAACAAATCCAATTTTTTCATGACCAAATTCATATTCGTCACGGGCGGGGTCGTTTCCTCATTGGGGAAAGGCATTGCAGCCGCATCGCTGGCTACCATTCTCGAATCGCGTGGCATCAAGGTCACCCTTCTCAAGCTGGATCCCTACATCAACGTCGATCCGGGCACGATGAGTCCGTTCCAGCACGGCGAGGTGTTCGTGACCGAGGACGGCGCCGAGACCGATCTGGATTTGGGGCATTACGAGCGCTTCGTCAACGTCAAGATGAGCAAGCGCAACAACTTCACCACCGGCCAGATCTACGAAAGCGTGATCAAGAAGGAGCGCCGCGGCGATTATCTGGGCGGCACGGTGCAGGTGATTCCGCACATCACCGACGAGATCAAGCATTTCATCGGGATCGGCGCGAACAACGCGGACGTGGCAATCGTCGAGATCGGCGGCACGGTGGGCGATATCGAGTCGTTGCCATTCCTCGAGGCCATCCGCCAGATGGGCGTGCAGCTCGGCCGCCACAACACCTGCTACATCCATCTCACCCTGGTGCCCTATATCGCTTCCGCCGGCGAAATCAAAACCAAGCCGACCCAGCATTCGGTCAAGGAGTTGCGCGAGATCGGCATTCAGCCGGATGCGCTGTTGTGCCGCGCCGACCGGCCGCTGCCTCCCGACGAGCGGCGCAAGATCGCGCTGTTCACCAATGTCAGCGAAGAGGCGGTCATTTCCGCGGTGGATGTGGATTGCATCTACAAGATACCCGGCCTGCTCCACAAGCAGGGGCTGGACGAGATCGTCTGCCGCAAGCTCGAACTGAATCCGCCGCCCGCCGATCTTTCCGTCTGGGAGAAGCTGGTTTACGCGCTGGAGCACCCGGAGGGCGC
>JBFMFB010000021.1:25009-29679 GCA_040752115.1 Pseudomonadota bacterium
TGCCGGATCATCCCTGGTTTGTGGCCTGCCAGTTCCATCCCGAATTCACCTCCACGCCGCGCGCCGGCCATCCGCTCTTCAAGGCTTTCATCGAAGCGGCGAACAGGCATCATGCCGCCGCTGCCGGGAAAAAACCATGAATCTGTGCGGTTTCGAGGCTGGCCTCGACCATCCGCTGTTCCTGATTGCGGGGCCGTGCGTGATCGAATCCGAACAGCTCGCGCTGGACACGGCGGGTGAGTTGAAGGAAATCTGTGCAGCGGTCGGAATGAACTTCATCTACAAATCCTCCTACGACAAGGCCAATCGCAGTTCGGGAAAATCTTTCCGTGGCCTGGGCATGGACGAGGGGCTGAAGATACTGGCGGAAGTGAAGCGCCAGATCGGTGTGCCGGTGCTGACCGATATCCACGCCGTGGAGGAAATCCACGAGGTGGCGGCGGTGGTGGACGTGCTGCAGACCCCGGCGTTCCTGTGTCGCCAGACCGATTTCATCCACGCCGCGGCAAGCGCCGGCAAGCCGGTCAACATCAAGAAGGGGCAGTTCCTCGCCCCGTGGGACATGAAGCACGTGGTGGACAAGGCGCGCGAAGCCAACGGCGGCCAGGACAATATCATGGTGTGCGAGCGCGGTGTGTCGTTCGGCTACAACAATCTGGTGTCGGACATGCGCTCGCTTGCCGTGATGCGCGATACCGGCTGCCCGGTGGTGTTCGATGCCACCCACTCGGTGCAGCTTCCGGGCGGTCAGGGTGACAAGAGCGGCGGCCAGCGCGAGTTCGTGCCGGTGCTGGCGAGAGCGGCGGTGGCGAGCGGTATTTCCGGCCTGTTCATGGAAACCCACCCCGATCCCGACCGCGCCCTGTCGGATGGCCCCAACGCCTGGCCGCTGCCGAAGATGCGCGCGCTGCTCGAAACGCTGAAACAGATCGACGCGCTGGTGAAGCGCCAGGGGCTGGCGGAGTTTTAAGGATTAACCACGAATTGCACGAATGTTCACGAATGAACACAAATAGAACCACAAGCCATTCGTGAATATTCGCGCTGATTCGTGTCATTCGTGGTTAAAGTTTTTCGGTTTATAGCAACGAACAAAGTTAAGGAAAAAGCATGAGTGCAATCGTAGATGTCATCGCTCGCGAAGTTCTGGATTCCCGCGGCAACCCGACCGTTGAAGTGGATGTGCTGCTGGAGTCCGGCGTGATCGGCCGCGCGGCGGTGCCTTCCGGCGCCTCGACCGGCAGCAAAGAGGCGGTCGAGCTGCGCGACGGCGACAAGGGGCGCTATCTGGGCAAGGGCGTGCTGCAGGCGGTGGAGAACGTCAATACCGAAATCTGCGAGGCCATCATCGGCCTGGATGCCGAGGAACAGAGCTTTATCGACCGCACCCTGATTGACCTCGACGGCACCGAGAACAAGTCGCGGCTCGGCGCCAACGCCATTCTGGCAGTGTCGCTGGCGGTGGCCAAGGCCGCCGCGGACCAGTCCGGGCTGCCGCTGTACCGCTACCTCGGCGGCGCGGGGCCGCTGCAGCTGCCGGTACCGATGATGAACATCATCAACGGCGGGGCGCACGCCAACAACAGCGTGGACATGCAGGAATTCATGATCATTCCGGTCGGCCGAGACAGCTTCCGCGAGGCGCTGCGCTGCGGCGCGGAGGTGTTCCATGCGCTGAAGAAAATCCTCGACAAGAAGGGAATGACCACCACCGTCGGCGACGAGGGCGGCTTCGCTCCCAACCTGGAGTCGAACGAGGCGGCGCTCACGCTCATCATGGAGGCGATCGAATCGGCCGGCTACCTGCCGGGCTCCGACGTCGCGATCGGCATCGACTGCGCCAGCTCGGAATTCTACAAGGACGGCAAATATCTGCTGGAATCGGAAGGTCTGGTGCTGTCTTCGGCGCAGTTCGCCGATTACCTCGCCACCTGGGCCGACAAATATCCGATCATCAGCATCGAGGACGGCATGAGCGAGTTCGACTGGGAGGGATGGGAACTGCTCACCCGGAAACTGGGCAAGTCGGTGCAGCTGGTAGGCGACGACCTGTTCGTCACCAACACCAGAATCCTGCGCGAAGGCATCAAGAAAGGCGTTGCCAACTCGATCCTGATCAAGGTGAACCAGATCGGCACTCTGACCGAATCGCTCGCCGCCATCGAGATGGCCAAGCGCGCCGGCTACACCTCGGTGATTTCGCACCGCTCGGGTGAAACCGAGGATACCACCATCGCCGACATCGCGGTCGGCTCCAACGCCCTGCAGATCAAGACCGGCTCGCTGTCACGCTCCGAGCGCATCGCGAAGTACAACCAGCTGCTGCGCATCGAAGAGGAGCTCGGCGACGGCGCGAGCTACGCCGGGCGCGAAGCGTTCTACCAGCTTGATAAGTGAGGAGTAAGGAGTTAGGTGTGAGGAGGGGGAGCGTGGCCGCCGAATATTTTGCCCGGCCTACCTTTTTACGCCTCAGGCCTCACGCCTCACCCCTCACGCTCTGGCAAAACCCATGCGCTGGCTGACCCTGATTCTGGTGGCGCTGATCGTTGCGCTGCAATATCCGTTGTGGCTGGGCAAGGGAAGCTGGCTGCGGGTATGGGAAGTTGACCAGCAAATCGCCGCCCAGAGGCAATCCAATCTCAAGCTGAAAACCCGCAACGCATCGCTCGATGCCGAAGTGCGTGATCTCAAGCAGGGCTATGACGCCATCGAAGAGCGCGCGCGCAGCGAGCTCGGCATGATCAAGCAAGACGAGATCTTTTTCCAGGTGCTGGAAAGCAGCCGGCCATCCCAGCAGGGGGGCGGGCAGACGTCTTCCGTTCCCGCGTCCGCGGCCAAAGCACCCTAACTCGGCGTCACTTTCGTTCGTTCCTGACGCCTTATCCGCCTCTCTTATGTAAAACCCATCTCGCCGATTTCCTTGCGAGAAGGGAACACATCTTTCCCGATGCTGTCAAAAATTTAGTATGGCGCGGAAACTAGCCCGGATGTTTCACCGGATCGCGGGATGATGGCGAGGCGATTGGCGAGCGGGTTTGCGCATCCTGCGCCAAGCCAATAGCCATGCTATTGGTGCGAAGCAGGAGCGCAAAGACGCCGCAAATCGGCCGGCAGCGCCCGCGAAGGCTGGCGGTGCAAACTGGATCAGGGGCGAATCATCCGCATGCACCGATTAACATGACCTTTGTTTAATTCCAGGGCTGGTCTGGTGAAATATCCGGGCTAGCAACCTATGCAGAGTTTCAGGCCATTTCATTTCTCAGAGGGCAAAGCCATGAACATCAGAATGCCTGGAATTTTCGGCTGGCCCCCCCGTTCTGGCCGCCATAAAAGGCGTGCCGCGAAAAAGAGCAGTCCAGCTGGACGCGCGGCATTCAAAATTGATGTCACCCGATTCCTGACGGAAGTGTTGGTGGTGGCGGTGATATTCGTGTTGCTGGTGGCGGGGTATTTTTTTGCGATCTCGTAATTAGATATTCCCGGCGGCAGTTGCCCGCGAATCTGCACGGCAAAAAAGGAGGATATTGCGATGCTGATGCCTCAAGTTTCGAGTTGCGCTGTCGAGGAGTGCGCCTATAACACCCACAGTATCTGTCACGCGATGGCCATTACCATAGGCGATGGGGTGGGTGTCCATGCCATGTGCGACACTTTTTTCCGAACCTCTCTTTTCGGCGGCGCGAAAGACCAGGTCGGTGGCGTCGGGGCGTGCAAGGTCTCAGCCTGCCGCTTCAATGAGGATCTCGAGTGTATGGCGGAAAGCGTCCAGGTCGGCTACGACCGGGATCATGCCGACTGCCTGACGTTCGCCAAGCGTTGATTTCTTTAAACTGTCAGGGAAAAGGAGTAATCATGCCTATTGGAGACATTTGCAACCGCCAGGTCGTATCCGCCGCGAAGAACATGCCGGTGCTGGATGCTGCCCGGCTCATGCGCCAGCATCACATCGGCGATCTGGTGGTGGTGGAGGAAACGGACGGCAGGCGCATGCCGCTGGGCATGGTGACCGATCGCGATATCGTCATTGAGATCGTCGCCAACAAGCTGGATTGCGATGGCCTTGTCCTGGGCGATATCATGAGCCAGGAACTGGTCACTGCGCGCGAAAGAGACGGCATTTACGAGACGATTCAGTTGATGCGGCTCAAGGGGGTCCGCCGCATTCCGATCGTCAATGATCAGGGAGCGCTGGTCGGGATCGTGGCCATGGACGATCTGCTCGGTTTGTTGGCCGAGGAGATGAGCGAGCTGGTCAAGGTCGCGCCACGCGAGCAGGCGCGGGAAGCCAGGACCAGGATGTAGCCGCCATCCAAAGCTAAACGGCATTTGGCCACGAATGACACGAATAAACACGAATTAAGAACAATGAAATGCGACTGATTTTCAGCACACCACCCAGATAAACATGGTCCCATGAGTAACGTCATGATGATTCGTGAACATTCGTGTCATTCGTGGCTAAGACGCTTTTTCTAGGATGATTTGAAAATCTGCATTCATCGGTTGCCATTGACTAACGTTAGAACAAAAGCGAATGAGGAGTCATCGCCATGCAAGTTCCACTTCAGATCACGATTCGTGATATCCCGCCTTCCGACGCGCTTGAAGCCCATATCAGGGAAAAAGTGGGAAAGCTCGAGCAGTTCTACCCGCGCATCACCGGCTGCCGG
>JBFMFB010000021.1:29779-43854 GCA_040752115.1 Pseudomonadota bacterium
CATCGCCATGCAAGTTCCACTTCAGATCACGATTCGTGATATCCCGCCTTCCGACGCGCTTGAAGCCCATATCAGGGAAAAAGTGGGAAAGCTCGAGCAGTTCTACCCGCGCATCACCGGCTGCCGGGTAACGGTCGAAATCCCGGAAAAGCACAAGCACCAGGGACGGCGCTACAACGTGCGCATTGATGTCACGGTGCCGGGTAGCGAACTGGTGGTCAATCGTGTCCTCAACGAGGATGTCTATGTTGCGTTGCGCAATGCGTTCGATGCGGCCAGGCGCCAGTTGGAGGATTACGGCAGACGCCAGCGGGGTGAGATCAAAGCCCATGAGGTAGCGACCATCGGCCGCGTCGTCAGGTTGTTTCCGGAGGAGGGTTACGGCTTTATCGAAGCAACCGATGGGCAGGAACTTTATTTCAGCCGCGAAAATGTGGTCAGCCCGAACTTCGATCGCCTGGAGGTCGGAGCCGAGGTGCAGTTTTTGGAAGAAATGGCCAACGAAGGCCCGCAGGCGAAAAGGGTGAGCGCAGGCAAGCACCATATCGCAGAATAGGCGGGCCGCGATGGCGGTCGCGCCGGAGGAGTTGGAAGCGCACGTAAAAGCCTTGGCGGGAGAGATCGGCGAGCGAAACGTGTTTCGCCCCCAGGCGCTGCAAGCCGCAGCCGATTACATCGAGGGCCAGTGGCGCAGTCAAGGCTACCGGGTCGTCGCCCAGAATTACCAAGCGCGCGGTAGGCGCTGCGCCAATCTGGAGATCGAGCGCAAGGGAAAAGTCTGGCCCAGTGCGATCCTGTTGATCGGCGCTCATTACGATTCCGTCGTCGGCAGCCCCGGTGCCAACGACAATGGCAGCGGTGTCGCGGCCATGCTGGAAATCTCGAGGCTGTTTGCGGCAGCCGAGCCCGCGATGACGGTGCGTTTCGTGGCGTTCGTCAACGAAGAGCCGCCATTTTTTTTCTGGAAGGACATGGGCAGCCTGGTGTATGCGCAGCAGGCCAAAGCGCGCGGTGACGACATCCGGTTGATGATCTCCCTGGAAACCATCGGCTGCTACAGCGATGTGCCTGGGAGCCAGCGCTATCCCGCACTGCTCCGGTTCTTTTATCCGGACCGGGGCAATTTTATCGCCTTCGTTTCCAATTTCCACTCGCGCCGGGTCATGCATCGCGTGGCGGCCGCCTTCCGCGCCCATTCCGATTTTCCCGCCGAGCACGCTGCGGCGTTTTCCTGGCTGCCCGGCATTGCCTGGAGCGACCACTACTCCTTCTGGCGCCAGGGGTATCGCGCGCTGATGGTCACGGACACTGCCTTTTACCGCTACCCTTATTACCACACCGCAGAAGACACTCCGGACAAGCTCGATTATCCAAGACTGGGTGAAGTTACGGAGGGGCTATGGAGCGCGTTTGCGTCGCTCGCATCCGGGGAGTGGTAAAGGAGGGTAGAGGTCAGGCCTGAGCGCGGATCAGTAGCACTGGCTTGGGGGAAATGCGGGCCACTCCTTCCGCCACGCTGCCCATCAGCAGGCGGTTCAGGCCGTGCCGGCCGTGGGTGCCGATGACGATGATGTCGGCGGGCCAGAGATCCGCCTCTTCCACGATTTTGGCGGGAATCCGCTCCGGCAGCGTCTTCATCTCGACCAGCCTGGTTTCGGCCGCGATTCCGGCCTGCCGCGCCATGTCTTCGGCCCTGGCGAGGATGCTTTCAGCGGCTTTGCGCAGGGTTTCGAGAATGTCGCCGATGTTGCCGAACTCCGTGTCCCAGTTGACCGTGACGGTATCCACCACATGCAATATGCGCAGCTGGGCTTGCTGGTCCTTAGCCAGACGGATCGCCTCCTGGAGAGCCAGATCCGATGCGCCGCTGCCGTCTACCGGCGCCAGGATGCGTTGGTACATTCGGTATCTCCTCCGGTTACGCCATGATTCGGCAGCGGCGCGGGGCAAAAGTTCGGCGGGGTCTGCGCCGTGAGCGGTTCCCGCTTTCCGGGCAGCGTCAGGGCATGATTTCGACGTATTCGTAAACCTCGTTGTCCGCAATGGCGTTGCGGACCGCCAGGGGCTTGCGGGCGAACCAGGCGTGGGGATCGTGCCGGTCCACTTCCTCGCCGAGAAATCGCACCAGGTCGCAGATCGGCTCGACCACGTTGCGGCGGTAGCGGTCATCGCCCTTCACGTAGGCCAGGTAGAGGTTCTTCATGCAGTTGCCGCGGCACCACGAATAAGCCTGGCAATCTTCACACGGCATATTGGGGTGCGGCTGGAGGGGGCTTCTCTTCAGCCAGTTGGCGATGATGTCTCCCTGCAGCATTTCCGGCATGTACATCATGTCCGGGCAGGGATAAATCTTGCCGTCGGGCATGATGTTCAGGATATGGGTGGAAACCCGGCACTGCGTCAGTCCGGCATAGAGCTCCTGGGCGCGCGACGGAAGCACCTTGTTGCGCACTGCGCCCATGATGGGGATGACCGGATAAAGCGCGTCGTCGGCAAAGAACTTGTCCACCAGCCGGGAGATCACCTCTTTCTTTTTTTCTACCGCTGCGGGCGTATAGGAACCCTCGCCGGCGACGAACTGGAAGTACACGTAGTCGAAGGTTTCGGCCAGTTCGTCGAGTTCCTCGAAGCTGGTGTTCTCGTCGCTCCAGGTGACGCGGGCAGTGAGCGTGCCGCCGAGGCGGTCCCGCACGGCATCGGTATTCTTCACCACCTGCCGGTAAATGCCCCGCCCCCGGTAGCCGTCGGTGATTTTCTCGCCGCCGTCGATGGAGACCAGAATATTCGAAAGGTTGGCGAGAACGCGGTCCGGCAGGTTGTCCAGCAGCGTCCCGTTGGTTTGGAGCTGGAAGCGGAACGTCGGATGGCGCGCCATGACCTGGGTGATGAAATCGAGATTCAAGGTGGGCTCGCCGCCGTAGAAGGTGACGTATTTTTCGTACCCGCCCAGATGCTCGTCGATGAAAGCGTCCAGTTGATCCAGCGAATAGCTTACTTTGCCCTGCGACCCAACGACTTCGCCTACTCCGAGAGAGCAATAGGTGCATTTCAGGTTGCAGGTGAGCGTGGTCAGCAGCTGCAGCTCGACACGTTTGCCGACAATGGCCGGGGCGTTGTCGGCCGCGGCCGGAAATTCAGAAGGTCTGTGTAATACAATCGGCTGTTGCATTGTTTCTCCTGCCAACCAGCAAAAATTCAAGAGACGTGGACTTCGCGCAAGTGAAGGGCTGCACGAACAAAAATCGGGGGAGAAGATTACCGCAGTGCACGGCATATTGGAAGTGGTCAACGAAGCGCGGCGTTCTTGCCGTTGTAGAGTGGCGGTCCTATGGGGAAAATCTTCATGAAGCAGCGGAAAGGGGTTGAAGTCGGGAAGGCGCCGATTATTCTCTTCGGCGCCTTCGATCGCCATAACCTCGGGGATCTCCTCTTTCCCCATATCGCGGGGGCTTTGCTCAAGGGGCGTGAGTTTGTGCCGGCGGGGCTGGCAGAACGCGATTTGCGGGCTTTCGGCGGCCACCGTGTCGCCGCGCTGCCCGAGCTCGCCGCGGAATGGGGCGATGCGCCGGCGAATCTCATCCACGTGGGCGGTGAAATCCTGACCTGCGATACCTGGCAGGCGGCGGTGATGCTGCTTTCGGCGGACGAAGCCCGCGCGGCGATTGCCGCCCATGACCCGGATGACGCCGGGCGGCTCGCCTGGGCTCGAAAGCTGCTGGGAATTCCAGGCTTGGCGGCCTACACGGTGCCCAAGAAAATGTTCCGCCGGCCGGGCAAGTTCATTTACAACGGTGTGGGCGGGGTGGAGTTGGCCGCCCGTGCACCGGCGTTCCGCGCGGAGGTAGCCGAAAAGCTCCGGGCTGCCGACTACGTCGGGGTGCGCGACCGGATTACCCAGGGATGGCTTGCCCAGGCCGGAATCGAGGCCCGTCTCGTGCCCGACCCTGGGGTCATGGTGGCAGAACTCTTCGGCGAGCGCATCTACCGAAGCGGCGCGAGCGGCGAGCCGGCGGAGGTGATGCAGTCCTTTCCGCAAGGCTACGTGGCGGCCCAGTTCGGCGCGGATTTCGGCGACGATGCGACCCTTTCGATCATCGCGGCCCAGCTCGACCGGATCGTTGCGGAAACCGGCCTGGGCGTGGCATTTTTCCGCGCCGGCGCGGCGCCCTGGCATGACGATCTGGCGTGCTACCGCCGGGTGGCAGCGCGCATGCGGTCGAAATCGGCACGGTTGTTCGGATCCTTGAACATCTGGGATATCTGCGCCCTGGTCGCGGGCAGCCGGATCTATTGCGGCAGCAGCCTGCATGGGCGGATTGTGGCCCTGGCCTTCGCCGTGCCGCGGGTGAACATCCTGCACCCGCTTCAGGCCGCCGGCAATGCGCCGACCAAGCAGGGCGCTTTTGTCCAGACATGGGAAGCCGGGAATGTGCCGGGAGTCGTGCGACCGGAAGAGATGGCCGAAGGAGTTTTCCGGGCTTTGGCGGAGGATGCGGCGGTTCGCAGGAAAACTGCGAGCGACTTATGCATGGTCTATCGGAAGCGATTCGGCCAGTGGAGCAAGTTGCTGTGAACATAGGCCAGGGCAGTCTTCGACCGCAACGGCAAGACGGCGGTGAATCGCTATCTTGCGAGAAATTCCGTGAATTCCGATCCGGTTACCGGCTTGCTGAAGTAATACCCCTGAATTTGGTCGCAATTGAGGGCGGAGAGGAAGTCGAACTGTTCCTGTGTTTCCACACCCTCGGCGATGACTGTTAAATCCAGGCTCTTGGCGAGGGTGATGATTGCCGCAACGATGGCGTTGTCGTCCGTGGCGCCTGGAATATCGCGTACGAACGACCGGTCGATCTTGAGTTTGTCGATGGCGAAGCGCTTGAGGTAGCTTAAGCTGGAATAGCCGGTGCCGAAGTCGTCGATCGAGAGCTTGAGGTCGAGCGATTTCAGCTTGCTGATGGCCTCGATCGTCACCTCGGCCTCCTCCATGAGGAGGCTTTCTGTTAGCTCCAGTTCCAGGTAGTGCGGGTCGAGGCCGGTTTCATCCAGTATCCTGGCAATGGTTTCCGCGAGGTTGTGCTGACGGAACTGGAATGCCGATAGATTGACCGCGACCGGTATGGCGGGCAGCCCCGCCTTCTGCCAGCGGCAGTTCTGTGCGCAAGCTTCGCGCAGCACCCATTCACCGATGGTGATGATCGAACCATGCTCCTCGGCAATGGGGATGAACTTCGTCGGCGAGATCATGCCTTTTTGCGGATGCCGCCAGCGGATCAGTGCTTCTGCGCCGATTACCTTGCCGCTGGCAAGATCTATTTGCGGCTGGTAGGCGAGGAAAAATTCCTGGCGGGTGATGGCGTGCCGCAGGCTATTGCCGATGGAAAGATGTTCCAGCGCGCTGGCATTCATCGCACCGGTGAAAAACTGGTAATTGTTGCGACCCTTATGCTTGGCGTGATACATGGCGGCGTCGGCGTTTTTGATCAGGGTCTCGGCATCCTTGCCGTCCTGGGGGTACAGGCTGATGCCGATGCTGGCAGAGACGCTGAGTTCGAGCCCGTTGATGCTGAACGGTTCCGTCATGAATTCGACGATCTTCTGGGCGACGATGGCGGTATCGCTCATATCCTTGGCATCCGGCAGAACGATGAGGAACTCGTCTCCGCCTTGGCGCGATACGGTATCTTCGTCGCGCAGGCACCCCCGGAGGCGCCGGGCAGCCTCTTGCAGCAGCGCGTCGCCGACATGGTGACCGAGCGAGTCGTTGATGGTCTTGAAACGGTCGAGGTCGAGAAACAGCAGCGCCACACTTTTTTGCGCACGCTCCGCCATGGATAGCGCAAAATCCAGGCGTGTCTTCAGCAGCAGGCGGTTTGGCAACCCGGTGAGGGGGTCGTTGTGCGCCAGGAAGCGTAGTCGCTCGTCGGTGGATTTGCGCTCGGTGATGTCGGTGAAGATACCGATGTAGTGGGTCAGTTCTCCTTGCGCGTCTCCGACGATGCTGATTGCGAGCCACTCCGGGTAGATTTCGCCGTTTTTTCGCCGGTTCCACAATTCACCCTGCCAGTGGCCCGTGCTGAGGATGGAGTTCCACATTTTCACGTAGAACTGGCGATCTTGCCGTCCCGAACTCAGGATACTCGGATTCTTGCCGATCACCTCTTCCTGGCTGTAACCGTTGATTTGAGTGAAAGCCTGGTTGACGGCGATGATGTTGTTGTCGGCATCGGTGATAACGATGCCTTCGCCGGCGCTGTCGAACACTTGCGCGGCAAGACGCAGCCGGTCCTCGGCGGTCTTGCGCTCCTTGATTTGCTTCTCCAGGTCCCGCGTGCGTTCCGCAACCCGCTGCTCCAGCTCCTGGTTGATGCGGCGGAGATCGGTCTGTGCATTCTTCTCGGCCTGCGCTTCCTCCGCGGCAATGCGTGACCGCACCAGCAGCCAGCAGCCGCCAAGCAGCAGGGCCAGCAACAGGGATGTTGCGGCGGTGACTTTCGCCGCAAAGAGGCGGGTGGCAGCGTGATACTCTGCTGCCGGCAGCAGCGACACCGCCTTCCAGAAATACTGCCTGCTTTCAAGCTGGCTGCGGCTCGCCGCGAACACCTCGCTGCTGCCGGTGCTGGTCTTCTGGCCCTCGATCAGTGGCGATATCGTCTCGAAGGTCCACAGCCCTTCGGCTGTTTCGAACTGGCCCTTTTGCTCTGCGAGAATCTTTTTCCAGGCCTCTGGATGGCGGCGGGCCAGCGTCAGATCCTCGCGCTTGAGCATGAAGCCCCACTCGTCATCCGGCTGCGGCCCCTTAAGCCAGAAACCGTCACGGTTGAGTAGCCATGCGTGGCGCCCCGCATGCGTCGTCACCTGTTCGAAGCGTCCCAGCAGATACCGCCCGTCATAGTTGAGCAGAGCAATACCCCGCTTCCTGCCGCTGCCGTCGAATACCGGCGTGCCGACGCGGATCATCGGCTTGTACGGAACCTCGATCTGGTTGCCTTCGATGTTGAGATCGAGCGGCGAGACAAAAATCTCGCCGGTGTTGAGCTTGATCGCATCGATGAAGAAATAGCGTTTACCTTTGTTCTGCAGGGCGTTCTGAGGCACTGTCACCGGGTTACCCGGCGCATAGTTGATTCGGATCCGCTCCATGCCGGTCTCGTCGAGCCAGCGGATCTGGTCGTAGAATTTCTTGGCGCGGGAAAATTCTACCCAATCCCCCGTCAGGCGGGCGAGATGGACATCGTCCGGAGCGTCGATTGCGTCGCGTAAGCTGGCTTGGCGGGAAATGTAAAGCAGATCGCGATTGACGTTTTGCAGGATGCTGGCGATCGTTTCGGTGCCGATACGCAAGGCGGTGTGCTCCGTGCCGGCCAGCTCGGCCTGTTTGCGTTCTGCCTCATTGAAATATAGTGCGCTGGCGGCGGAAAGCAGCACCGCTGCCATCGGCAGAAACAATGCAAACAACCGGCGGAGGAAGGGCCAGTGCATGGGTCTTGGCATCAAGAGCGACTGTCTGTACGGTCATTATCCCGCGCGGATCAAATTTCGAAGCGCAACATCTCGTGTTGACGCCGGGCAGCGCACTTTTCAAAAGGATACCTCAAATCGACTTCGGAATCTCGAAATATGAATTAAAGTCGTGCAACCGTCGTCGGAATCTACCGAAGCAGGTTCCGAATATGGCTGCGGTACGCGCATGGAGTATTGCGGGTACTATAATGCACCCGAAACCGTAACCTGTTTTTGTCTCGCTGATGAACTGGCTATTTACAAACCTCTTCGCTGCATTCCTGCTGCCGCCGCTGAATTTTCTGCTTCTCGGCGTTGCCGGCCTGATGCTGCTGAAGCGCAGGCCCAGGCTGGGCCGTGGCTTGATTGCCGCGATGCTGGCGCTGTTGTGGATATTTTCCATGCCCGCAGTTGGAGGGCGTTTGCTGGCGTATCTGGAACGCGATGCCAACACCCCGCCGGACAGGCTGCGCGACGCGCAGCTTATCGTGGTGCTGGGCGGCGGTACCTATTTCAATGCGCCGGAATACGGCGGCGACACGGTGAGCGCACTGGCGCTGGAACGGCTGCGTCTCGCCGCCACCCTCCATCGCCGCACCGGCCTGCCGCTCCTGGTGACCGGTGGAAACCCGGACGGAGGAAAGTTTCCGGAAGGGGTGCTGATGAAGCGGGCACTGGAGGAGTCCTTCGGCGTGCCGGTGCGTTGGGTTGAAGCCGCGTCCGACAATACCTGGCAGAATGCCTTCAACAGCCGCAAGCTGCTTCCCTCAACGGAAGTAAAGACGGTGGTGCTGGTTACTCACGCCTGGCACATGCCGCGCGCCCGGCGCGTTTTCGAACGCGCGGGATTCCGGGTGCTCCCGGCGGGAACCGGCTTCCATGCGGGCGGTAAGCCGACAGTGCTGGATTTTCTGCCCAGCGCGACGGGGCTGAAGAACAGCAGCCTCTTCCTGCACGAAGCGATCGGCCTGCTGGCGTATGAGCTGAAAGGCTAGTGAACTTTATCATTTCGCTGAAGCCCAAAAAAAGAGTCTGTTTTTTTGCCGCAGCGGGGTTTCCCCCTGGGATTTGTCCCCGGCGACATTATGGATGAGGGAGAAAGATCATGGGGTTCAACGAGGAACTGGTAAAGCAGGTTTGGGAGAAGGCGAGGGCCAGCTATGACGCGGATTCCGACCTCTGGCGCGAGGACGAATGCGGCGCGTGGATAAACCGGCATCATTACGGGCGGCGGGACCTGGAATTCGGCTGGCTGATCGAAAACGTCTCGGCCGGAGGGCCCGACACCCCGGAGAATTTGCGCGCGTTCCATCACGGCAACGCGTTCGACCGCGCCGGCGGGCATCCGAAGTGCCATGTTTCGGCCGACCGGACAGGGGTGGCCTCGTTCGAGCGCACTTCCCAACCGCGCAACAAAAACATCTAGGGAGCGATAGCGCCATGATCCGCCACCCGATTGACGTCGCCACCCGCGTCAGTCCGGAATTGACCAGACTCATCGAAAGCCTGGTCAACGACCCGGATGCCGACCAGCCCATTACCCTCGCCTCTGTTCGCATGTTTGTCGCCCGGGAGCTGCCGGATGAAGCCAGAGAGACGGAGCGCCTTCATCACTTCGACACCGGCGAATCGCTGGTTGACGAACTGGATGCCCTGATCGAGCAATACGGAGAAGATGTGCTTGCCATCGATTTCGTGCAGGCCAAGGCCAGCGAGCAGCTCTCGCGGGTGATCGAGGCGGTGCTGAACGACGAGAATCGGGAAAATCCACCCACTCTCGCAGTAGTGAGGGAAGCCATCGCCGCGGGACTGGCCAACCGGCTGGTAGGCGAGGGGGGATTGGAGGACGACGAGGACGATACCCTGTTGCCGGAGATCGAGGACCTGA
The DNA here is from genome assembly GCA_040752115.1 of Pseudomonadota bacterium. Classification (GTDB taxonomy): domain Bacteria; phylum Pseudomonadota; class Gammaproteobacteria; order Burkholderiales; family Sulfuricellaceae; genus JBFMFB01. Next base: position 39,168 of record JBFMFB010000021.1, read on the forward strand.
TCGACCGCTTCGGCGACGATGCCCTGGCGGAGGATTTCCTGCGTTACGAGTAGCCTGGGTTCGGCCGCAGGACGGGCGCGCCGGGAATAACCCGCATCACGGAAAATGAAATGAAAAAGCCCCGCATCGCTGCGGGGCTTTGTTTATCTGGCTCCCCGACCTGGACTCGAACCAGGGACCTGCGGATTAACAGTCCGTCGCTCTACCGACTGAGCTATCGGGGAATTGAGAAGGTGCATATAATAATGGCTCGCAGCTTGCCGGTCAACCGAACGCGGCAAGAAAATTGGGGGACTTGAATGAAATGGCTTAGGCGCACGCTGTGGTTGATCATCCTGCTGATTGTCGTTGCGGCGGTGCTGCCCTTCCTTATCCCTTTAAGCACCTATATTCCCCAGATCGAAAAAGAGGTTTCCGGCAAAATCCACGAGCCGGTCAGCATCCGGGCCCTGCACGTTCTGCTGCTGCCGGTGCCGGAAGTCAAGCTTGAGGGCATCAAGATCGGCCGCACGCCGGAGGGGAAAATCGAAACCCTCAAGATTTATCCCGACCTGCCATCCCTGTTTGCCGACGTGAAGATCATCCGGAGCGTCGAGCTGGAATCCGTTTCGGTGAACCGCGAACTGCTCGGCAGGCTGCCGCTGGGAGCGGAACCGGGCGGCGGGCCGCAGAAGGTCATGGTGCGGAAGATTCGCCTGAGCAAGGTGAGGCTGGATGTAGGCAAGGTGGATCTCGGTTTGCTGGGCGCGGAAATCCGTTTCGGGGACGACGGCGCCTGGAAGGATGCCCGGATCGAGAGCGAGGACGGCAAGGTGAAGATCGCGGCGAAGCCCGCGAAGGACCACTACCTTCTCGACGCGACGGCCAAAAATTGGCAGCCGCCGGCCGGCCCTCCGATGGTGTTCGACGAACTGAACATCGAGGCGGTGGCCGATGCCGACGGCATCAAGATGAAAAATATCGCCGGCAATCTGTACGGCGGTTCGATCAAAGGCACGGCCAATCTGAGCTGGAGCCCGGCCTGGAAGCTGAACGGTGAGCTGCAAACGAAAGGGGTGGAGCTGCACTCGCTGGTGCCGCTGTTCAGTCCTTCCACCACGGTGAGCGGCAAGCTGTATGCCGACGCGAGCTATGCCATGAAGGGCGAGACGGCTGCCCAACTTGCCGCGGCGCCTGCAGTTGATGCCAAGTTCAACGTGAAGAACGGCGTACTGTACAACATGGATCTGGTGCAGGCGGTAAAGGTATTCACCAAGGAGGGCGCGCAAGGCGGCCAGACGCATTTCGACGATTTTTCCGGCGTGATGCACCTCGCCAACAAGGCGTTCCATTTCAGCCAGCTCAAGATTTCCTCGGGACTTCTGTCTGCCAACGGCAACGTGGATATCTCACCCGCCAAGCAGCTCGCGGGAAAAGTCAACGTCCAGATCAAAGGGACGGCTACGCTGGTGGATATGCCCCTGACGATTTCCGGCACGCTGGATAACCCGGTGCTGTTCCCCTCCAAGGCGGCGATCGCCGGTGCCGTGGCGGGCACGGCGGTGCTGGGGCCGGGTGTCGGGAGCGCACTGGGAGCGAAGGCGGGCGGGCTGGTGGAAAAAATTTTCCACTAGTGCCTCAACCAATTTGGATCATCTTCCCGCGTGGATGGCGATGGGGATGCGCCTGCGCCCGAACTGCCCCGCAAACGCGTCGAAACGCCCGGCGACCGGCGTGCCACAGTGGGGGCAATAGCCGTCCGGCGTCAGGCTGTACTGTCGAATTTCGTACCAGTCGCGCACGATCAGCGGCTTCTTGCAGCCCGAGCACCAGGTGGTGTCGCCTTCCGGGTCGTGAACGTTGCCGGTATAGACGTAGCGGATGCCTTCGTTCATGGCGATACGGCGCGCGCGGGTCAGCGTCTGTGGCGGCGTCGGCGGCACATCCACAAGCTTGTAGTCGGGGTGAAAGGCACTGAAGTGGAGCGGAACGTCCTGCCCCAGCTCCTTGACGATCCACCGGCTCATCGCGGTCAGCTCCTCCTCCGAGTCGTTCCTGCCGGGGATGAGCAGCGTGGTGATTTCGAACCAGACGTCGGTTTCGTGCTTGAGATACACCAGCGTATCCAGCACCGGCTGGAGATGCGCGCCGGTGAGCTTGAAGTAAAACTCGTCGGTGAACGCTTTCAAGTCCACGTTGGCGGCGTCCAATTTGGCGTAGAAATCGCGCCGCGCCTGGTCGTGCATATAGCCGGCGGTGACCGCGACGGCCTTGATGCCGCGCGCGTGGCAGGCGTCCGCCGTGTCCATGGCGTATTCCGCGAAGATCACCGGGTCGTTGTAGGTGAAGGCCACGCTCTTGCAGCCGTATTCCTCTGCGGCGCGGGCGATGGCCTCGGGCGAAGCCTGGTCCATCAGCCGGTCCATGTCCTTCGATTTGCTGATATCCCAGTTCTGGCAGAACTTGCAGGCGAGGTTGCAGCCCGCCGTGCCGAAGGACAGCACGCTGGTGCCGGGATAGAAATGGTTGAGCGGCTTTTTCTCGATCGGGTCGATGCAGAAGCCGGAGGAGCGGCCGTAGGTGGTCAGCACCATTTGATCGCCGACCCGCTGGCGCACGAAGCACGCACCGCGCTGGCCTTCGTGCAGCTTGCAGTCGCGCGGGCAGAGGTCGCACTGGATGCGGCCGTCTTCGATCAGGTGCCAGTATTTGGCGGGGTAATTTTCATTCATCGCGGTTTGTTGCTACTTCAATTCCGACTCGCGCCACTTGCTCACGGTGTAGCGCGACAGCCGCACCTCTTCCGCCCAGAACTGCGGCGAGAGGCCGGCCTTGTACTTCAGGTGCGCCATGAACTCGCGCGGCTCCGGCAATTGTTCCCACACCTGCGGCAGAAAGGTGCTGCGGTAATGGCCGTATTCGAACACGATGCCGTCCACCAGGGGACGCAGCTGCGCCAGCGCATCCTGTTCATCGAAGAAGGCGAGCGGCTGCAGCGGCGACAGCAAAGAGATTTCCACTTCGGTGTAATCCAGCTCCGCCGCCGCCAGCGGTGCGAAGCGCGGGTCGCGGAACGCCGCCGCCAGCGCGTTGGTCTTGACGTCTTCCAGCAGCGGCCGGTGCGCTTGCAGGCTGCCGATGCAGCCGCGCAGCTCGCCGCGCTGGGTGAGGGTGACGAAACACGCGCCGTCTTCGCGCAGCCAGGCTGCGTTTTCTTCCGCCGCAAACGGCCTGCCCAGGGCAGTGGAAATCGCGGCGCGGGCGATGGGCAGCAAGACCCTGCCCCGTTGCTCAGTGGTCATATTCGATTTTTTCCGCAAAGGCAAAAGCGCCGTAACCGACCACCCGGCTGCGGTCTCCTGCGGTGTCGCCGGAATTGCGCAGGTCGAGCAGCTCGGGGATCAGGCGGTGGCGGCGTGCAGCCAGCAGGAACCCGTTGAGCGGAGCTCCCCCGCAGGCTTGGTCGTGGCTGACCAGGTCGCGCAGCTCCAGGATCGCCCGTGCGGTGGCGTCGTCCACTTTTTTTGCCATGTCATAGGCCAGGTAATGGGAGAGATCGGAGCTGATTACGATCAGGGTCTCGGCTCCCCCCCACAGGTATTCCAGCACCTCTGCCACTTCTTCCGCCGTCGCGTTTCCCACCGCCAGGGGCACCACGCTGAACTCGCCCAATACCTTTTGCAGGAACGGCAGCTGCACTTCCAGGGAATGCTCCTGGGCGTGCGCCGGATCGTTCGTTGCCACCTGCGGCAGATGCGCGACGGCGGCAATCGCTTCGCGGTCGACCGGAACCACGCCCAGCGGAGTAGCGAAGCCATCAGCTTCGGGCAAAGCCAGACCGCGCACCGCAACGCGGTGAGACGGCCCCGCCAACACGATTCGCCGGTATTTCCCGCCGCGGAGGCAGGCATAGGCGCTCGCTGCGATCGGGCCGGAATAAACGTATCCGGCATGCGGTACAATAAGCGCCTTGGGCAGCGCGGCCTGGGCCGGGACGTATCGTTGAGCGGTTGCCAGCATGTCGGCGAGGTCCTGCGACAGGATTTCGGCGCGGGCCGGATAGAAGGCGCCGGCAACTGCGGCGGGCCGGATGTGCTTCATGAGCGGATTCCCTCTTTGGTTGATTGTTCCCAAGATGCGGGCATCTGCGGATTATTCAAGAAAAGCGCTTCTAAAAAAATGGGACGATACCGATGTCGAACAATTATTATGCATTGATCCCCGCTGCCGGCTCGGGTTCCCGCATGGGGGGGGACGTGCCCAAGCAGTATTTGCCGCTCCTCGGCAAGCCGCTGATTCATCATGCGATCGCCAGGCTTTACGGCTGTCCGTATATCGACCGCGTCTATGTCGTGCTGGCGCCCAATGACGACTACTGGGGGCAGTACGATTGGCAGGAATTTGCGCCCACGCTGGTTCCCCTGTTTTGCGGCGGGGCGGAGCGCTTCGAGAGCGTGCGCAACGGCCTGATGACGATGCTGGGAGATGCGAGCGACCAGGATTGGGTGCTGGTGCATGACGCGGCGCGTCCCTGCCTCACGCCGCTCCTGCTCGACAGGCTGATCGACGAGGTCGGCGACGACTCCGTCGGCGGACTGCTGGCCGTGCCGGTGGCCGATACGCTCAAGCGCGCGGATGTCCATGCCCGCGTGCTGCGCACCGAGTCCCGCAACGGATTGTGGCAGGCGCAAACGCCGCAGATGTTCCG
>JBFMFB010000022.1:0-40987 GCA_040752115.1 Pseudomonadota bacterium
GCTACCGGTTTGCCCTCCCTGCGAAGAAGCGGCCGCTGTTGCTCTTGCCCTGGACGGGATGCCCGCCGGCCTGGTTGGGAAGCCAGGCATTATGCCTGGCAGATCATTCCTGCGGCGACGGTTTCATTGGTGAACTCGTCGATGACGATGAATCCGCCGGTGGCGCGATTGTCGGCATAGGGATCATGCGCCAGCGGCTTGAGCAGTCTGATCGAAGCCCGGCCGATTTCGTTCATGTTCAGCTCGGCGGCATCGGCGACGTGCTCCAGGGTGTGGATGTCCACCCGATAATTCAGGGCCGAAATCATCGCCTTGACGGTGCTGCTGGCATGCTTGACAAGATACTTGCGCCCCGGCGAGAACGGCGTTTCGCTCATCCAGCACAGCATGGCGTCAAACTCCTTGGCGACCCGCGGCGCATCCCCGCGATGGGCGATCATGTCGCCGCGCGAAATGTCCAGCTCATCCTCGATGGTCAGCGTCACTGACAGCGGGGCGCTCGCTTCTTCCAGGTTGCCGTCGAAGGTGACGATCTCCCTGATTTTCGAACTCAGCCCGGAGGGCAGCACGACAATTTCGTCGCCGACCCTGACCTTGCCCGACTCGATGCGCCCCATGTAGCCGCGAAAATCGTGCAGTTCCGGCGTTTGCGGCCGGCTCACCAACTGCACCGGGAAGCGGAAGGCGCTGCGCTCGCGGCGGCTTTCCACCGGCACGTTCTCCAACGTTTCCAGCAGGGTTTCGCCCTGGTACCACGGCATGTTGTTGCCGCGTTCCACCACCATATCGCCCTCCAGAGCGGAAATGGGGATGAAGCGCACCTCGCTGGCGGCGGCATCCAGCTTGTCGAAAAAGCGCCCGAATTCGTCCTTGATGGCGTTGTAGGTGCCTTCCGAATAACCCACCAGATCCATCTTGTTGACCGCAACCACGATATGAGGAATGCCCAGCAGCGCCGCGATGTAGGCGTGGCGGCGGGACTGCGGCAGCAGCCCCTTGCGCGCGTCCACCAGCACGATGGCGAGATGCGCCGTGCTGGCGCCGGTCACCATGTTGCGGGTGTACTGCTCGTGGCCGGGCGTGTCGGCAATGATGAAGCGGCGTTTGGGCGTGGCGAAGTAGCGGTAGGCCACGTCGATGGTGATGCCCTGTTCGCGCTCCGACTGCAGGCCGTCGGTCAGCAACGCCAGATCGACGCCCTTGCCGCCCTTGCGTTCGTTGAATTTCTGCGCCGCCTCGAGCTGATCCTCGAAGATGCCCTTGCTGTCCACCAGCAGGCGGCCGATCAGCGTGGATTTGCCGTCGTCCACGCTGCCGGCGGTGGAAAAGCGCAGCAGCTCGGTTTCGCGCTCGAAGATGTTTTCGATCATGTTCATGTGTGTGTTCCCAAACCGGTTTAGCCACGAATGTCACGAATTTCCACGAATTATTCGTGCCCATTCGTGTCATTCGTGGCCCAAAGCCTTTGCCCTTGGATGTTCAGCTAAAAATAACCTTCCTTCTTCTTGTCTTCCATGGAATTCGCGCCATGGTCGATGATGCGTGTCTCGCGCTCGCTGCGGGTGCAGGTCGCGGCTTCTGCCACGATCTCGTCGAGCGTGGTGGCGGAAGACTCGATCGCGCCGGTGCAGGGCGAGCAGCCCAGCGTGCGGAAGCGGCACATCACCGGCTCGGGCACTTCGCCTTCGCGCAGGTTGCCCGCGTCGTCGGCCGGGATCAGCAGGTTGCCGCGCCGCACCATCATGCGCTCCTTGGCGAAATACAGCGGCACGATCGGGATGTTTTCCAGCCGGATGTATTGCCAGATGTCCATTTCGGTCCAGTTGGACAGCGGAAACACCCGGATCGACTGCCCCTCGTGGATGCGGCAGTTGTAGATGTCCCACAGCTCGGGGCGCTGGCTCTTCGGGTCCCACTGGCCGAACTCGTCGCGGAAGGAAAAGATGCGCTCCTTGGCGCGCGACTTTTCCTCGTCGCGACGCGCCCCGCCCAGGGCGGCGTCGAAGCCGCCCTGCGACAGCGCATCGAGCAGCGCCTGGGTCTTGAGCAGGCCGCAGCACCGCGCCACGCCGACCTTGTTCGGATGGATGCCCTGGGCAATCGCCGGTTCGTTGCGGTGGACGATCAGCCGCGCGCCGATTTCCTTGGCGTACCAGTCGCGGAATTCGATCATCTCGCGGAACTTGAAGCCGGTATCCACGTGCAGCAGCGGGAATGGCAGCGGTCCCGGATAGAAGGCCTTCCGCGCCAGATGCAGCATCACGCTGGAATCCTTGCCGATGGAATACAGCATCACCGGGTTGCGGAATTCCGCCACCACCTCGCGCATGATGTGGATCGCCTCGGCCTCCAGCGCCTTCAGGTGCTTGGGCTGGAAATGGGCCTTGCCGCCGGGCGCGAGCTGAGGCTCTTCAATTTCTGGGGCGGTTTTGGCGACCGCCGCGGATAATGCGTTCATGCAACCTCCTTGCGTTTGTGCAGCCCGCACTCCTTGCTCTCCGGATCCTCCCACCACCACCGTCCGGCGCGGATGTCCTCGCCTGCCGTGATGGCGCGGGTGCAGGGCGCGCAACCGATGCTGGGATAGTGCCGGTCGTGCAGCTTGTTATAGGGCACGCCGAATTCCCGAATATAAGACCAGACGTCGATCTGCGTCCACTCGATCAGCGGGCTGAATTTCTGCAGGCCGTTGTCGGCATCCCATTCAGACACGCCCAGATTCTGGCGCGTCGGCGCCTGCTCGCGGCGCAGACCGGTCACCCACGCCTGCTTGCCGGCAAGCGCGCGCCGGAGCGGCTCCACCTTGCGGATGCGGCAGCAGGCCTTGCGCAGCTCCACGCTATCGTAGAAAGCGTTGACACCGTGCTCGCTGACGAATTCCTCCACCGCCCGGTTATCGGGGAAATACACCTGCAGGCGGACACCGTAGCGGTCGGCGACTTCTTTCATGAGATCGTAGGTTTCCTGCGGCAGCCGCCCGGTGTCCAGGCTGAAGATCCCGATGCGGGGCGCATGCTTCACGATCAGGTCGGTCAGCACCATATCCTCGGCGCCGAAGCTGTTGGCTAGAACCGCCGGCGCATGCTCGGCTTCGATGCGGCGCAGCAGCGTCTTGGCAGTCTCGATTTTGAGTTCCAGGCTCATCTGTGTTGTCTCCGTATCCAGTTGTTACCGACCGGCAGCCGCCTGCCTGGCGGCGCGCAGCTCGCACTGCGGCTGCGGCGCCGCCGGCACCGGCGCATCCGCGCCTGCCTGCCGCGGCAGCATGCCGGTCAGGTCGAGCTGCCGGTCCTGCGCGAGGCAGTATTGACCGGCATCGGCTGTCCAAGCGTCGAGCTCGGCGAACAACCCCGGCAATGCCTTGTCGTCCGGCGATTCCTTGAGGCGGGCGAACTCCGCAGCGAGCGCGGCGAATTTCTGCGCCAGTTGCGGCTGCTCCGTCAACTTTTCCTGCACCTCTGCAGCCAGCCCGGCCACGTCGGCTGAGGCGGGGGCAGCCGGAAACAGCAGCGTTCCACCCACCAGCCGGGCGATCGCCTCGGCGCAGACCAGCGCCTCGCCGTATTCGCGCTGCATGTAATAGGCATTGCGGTAGCGGCGCTCGTTGGCCGCCTCGAAATAGGCCGGCGCGACCGAAGCCTTGGCGGGCGCGCCGCACTCGCCGCCGCCCAGTTGCAGGACGCGGAAGTCCGACGTGTCGCCGTGGTCGCGGCTGACCCATTCCACCTGGGGCTCCGAAACCTCCGTCAAACGTGCCAGCAGGGTCTGGAAATAATCCGGCTCCTGCCTCCGGCTCCAGAGGTAAAAGCTCTCCCCTTCCTCGCGGCCGGCGGCATAAGCCTCCTGCACCCGCTTGATCGCAGTTTCGATGCGCGCGGCCGGCACCGACGGCCCTTTCAGGGCAAGACGCCCGCCATCGCCGCCGTCCCCGCCGAAATACATCTGGTAGTGCGGGATCAGCTTGCCGAACATCCGCCGCCCTTCGCCATGAATGCCGATGTCGCCGGTTTCCGGCTGGGCGCAGCCGTTGGGGCAGCCGGAGACCCGGATGCGGAGGTCGTTGTCGCCACCGGTCAGCTTGGGCGCGACTTTCTGCGAGGCGGTGATACCCAGGCGGCAAGTGGAGGCGCCGGGGCAGGCCACCACGTTGTCGCCGCGCTTGGGCGCCGCCAGCTTCAGCTCGGCCAGCTCTGCATCAACCGCAGTCAAGGCAGTTTCCGGCACGTTCACCAGAATCAGATTCTGATCCTGGGTGGTGCGGATGTCGTCCAGGCCCAGCTTTTCCGCCAAACCAGCAATGCCGCGCAGAATTTCGGCGCTCAGCGCCCCCTGCGGCACGCTGATCGGGTAGACGTACAATCCCGGCTGCTTCTGCTTGAACACCCGCCGCGGCGCGCCGGTTCCGGCCGCGTCGCCCTTCTTGCCGCCAGTCCACCGTCCTTGCGGGTAGGGTTGGCCAGCCAGGGCCACCCTGGTGCGAGCCAGTTCCTCACGGTATTTCTCGACGAAACCCTCGGGGCCGAAGCGGTCCACCAGGAACTTGCTGCGCGAACGGGCGCGCTTGGTGCCGTCCGAGTAGCGGTTGTGCAGCGAAATTGCCGCCTCCAGCACGACCAGCAGATCCTTTTCTTCGACGAAGGGCTCGATCACGACCGCTTCGTGGGGCTTGTGCCCCAGCCCGCCGGCCGCCAGCACCTTGAAGCCGAATTTTCCATCCTCGCGCCGCACCGCGATCGCGCCGATGTCGTGGATCAGACCCTGGGCGCAATCGGCCTCGCAGCCGGAGAAGCTGATCTTGAACTTGCGCGGCATGCTCTGGGTCGCCGGATGGCGCAGAAAATGGCGCGCCACTCCCTGCACGAACGGCTTGATGTCCACGTGCTCGCGCGGGCACACGCCGGCCAGGGGGCAGGAGGTAACGTTGCGCACCGTGTTGCCGCACGCCTCGCGGGTGGTCAGGCCGTCCTGCGCCAGGCGGCGCAGCGCCGCAGGCGTATCCGCGAGCGGCACGAAGTGGGCCTGAATATCCTGGCGCGTGGTGATGTGCGCCACATCGTGCTCCGAATAATGTTCCACCACATCCGCAATCGCCCGCAGCTGATGCGGCCTGACCCGCCCGCCGGGCAGCTTGACCCGCACCATGTGCACGCCGTTCTGGCGCTGGCCGTAGATTCCCAGCTGGAGGCGCACGCTCTGGAAGCGGTCGGCATCCATTTCACCGGCCTGGAAGCTCTGCAGCGCATGCTCGTAGCGGTCGATTTCCTCGTCGTTGGCCAAGCTGTTGATCAGTTGCGTCATGGTTGTCTCCTAATTTGAATTCGTCTTACCACACCAGCCTGCCGCCGATCAGGATCAGCATGACGGCGAGTATCGGGCGCAGCACTTGGTCCGGGATGCGCGCGCCGAGATGGCTGCCGATATAAATGCCCGGCAGCGAGCCCAGCAGCAGGCTGACGAGCAGCGTCAAATCCACCGTGCCCATGAAAAAATGCCCCATCCCGGCAACGGCGGTGAGCGGCACGGCATGGGCGATGTCGGTGCCGACGATCTGCACCGCGGACAGGCGCGGATACAGGAAAAACAGCGCCACCGCGCCCAGCGCTCCGGCGCCGACCGACGAGATCGTCACCATCGTGCCCAGCGTCGCGCCGGTCAGGATGGTGACCGGCACGATCCAGCGCTCGCGCCAGCCGTGCAGGGCCGGCGTCCAGCGCTGGGCGATGGCCCTCACCCGTTCCTTCAACAGCAGCGCCAGCGCGGTCAAAATCAGCGCGAAGCCCAGCGTGGTCATGATCAGCGCCTGGAATTCCTTGGTGTTGACCCCCAATGCCTTGAGCAGAAAAATCGTCACCAGTGCCGCCGGAATGCTGCCGGCCGAAAGCAGCCCGACGATTTTCCAGTTCACGGTACCGTTGCGGCTGTGTACCCAGATCCCGCCGGTCTTGGTGATCGAGGCATAGAGCAGGTCGGTACCGACCGCGGTGGCCGGCGCAAAGCCGAACGCCAGCACCAGCAGGGGGGTCATCAGGGAACCTCCGCCCACGCCGGTCAGTCCGACGATGAAGCCGACGCCCAGGCCCGCCACCGTGTACATCCAGTCCATCCCCTGCCTCCTTTGCCGATCTCCGAGAACTGCTTCCTTTTAATCTGACGGCAATGGTAACGCCGAGTTCTTAGATTGAAAAAGAATATTATGTTACTATCTTATAATCTTTTGTTATAAGCGATCACACCAATGAAGTTGCAACAACTGCGCTATCTGCAGGAAGTGGCCCGCCAGGGCCTGAATGTCTCCGCCGCGGCAGAGACGCTGTTCACCTCCCAGCCCGGCATCAGCAAGCAGATTCGGCTGCTGGAGGAGGAACTGGGGGTGGAAGTGTTCATACGCAACGGCAAGCGCGTAACGGGGATCACCCAACCCGGCCGGATCATCCTGGAAATGGCGGAGCGCATCCTGCGCGAAGCGGAAAACATGAAGCTGGTCGGGCAGGAATTCACCAGCGAGACCAGCGGCAGCCTGTCCATCGCCACTACCCATACCCAGGCGCGCTACGTCCTGCCCGAGGTGGTCAGGGCGTTCATCGGGCGCCACCCACAGGTCCGGCTCAGCCTGCACCAGGGCAATCCGACCCAGGTCGCGCAGATGGCCATTTCCGGCGAAGCGGACATCGCCATCGCCACAGAAACGATCGATTTGTACAAGGAGCTGGTCACGCTCCCTTGCTATCAATGGAACCGCTGCGTGATCGTGCCGCCAGAGCACCCCCTGCTGGAGGCGCACCCGCTTACCCTGGAAGCGCTTGCCGGATACCCGCTGATCACCTACGACTTCGCCTTCGCCGGCCGCTCGAAGATCAACAAGGCATTCGAGGCGCGCGGGCTTACGCCCAACATCGTGCTCACGGCGATCGATTCGGACGTCATCAAAACCTACGTGGAGCTGGGGCTGGGGGTGGGAATCGTGGCCAAGATGGCATTCGACCCGGAGCGCGACCGCAATCTTCGGTCCCTGGACGCCAGCCACCTGTTCGACTACAGCACCACCAAGATCGGCCTGCGTCGCGGCGCCTACCTGCGCGGCTACGAATACGCCTTCATCGAACTGTTCGCGCCGCACCTCGACCGCAGGACCGTGGAAGCGGCGATGAGCGCCAAGCCGGAAAGCGCGGAAGACAACCCGGAGATATAGCCTGCGTGGGGGCGCGATAACCGAAGGGCGTTGCGCTGGGTGTGACGATCAACCGCTAATCGAGTCTGACCCTATTTCTTCTTCTATTTCTTCTTGTTAGGCACCGATATGCCTGAGCAAGTGTCTTCCTTCAAGCATTTCCCCTGACTTCCCAACAAAGAAAAATCCGATCTTCGGCGCATATATCTGCTTGTACGCGAACATGAGCAACTTGCTATTGAGCATGGCAACCAGTTCCCTTGTTGCGTCAATAAGGCCCACGTGGCCGTCGAACTCGCCCACAAGAGCTAGATTCTTTGAGACTGGGAAATATACCTGGGTATTTTTCATCCCGTATCCTGGCGAGCTTCTATAAAACGGTGGGATTTTCTCTGGTTCTTTCCATGAGAGATTTACAGGATTGTCCGTTGTAATAAATGGGCCTGTTTCGTCTGTCGATCTAATTAACAGCCAATTCCGACTATCAAGGTACGGGAGAATAGCTTCGATGCCTTTAAGCTCCATGTGAATGTGATGTTCTCTCGCCACTTCAATTGTGTACTGCTTGCTTTCATGAAATTTCTTGATGTCTTCATAGCTTACATTTTCGTCTACCGCTTTCCCGCTCTCCTTCATCTGCCTGATTTGTGATTCCCAGCGCTCCTTTGTCGCAAGGGAAAGATCCATAATTCGCTCGGCGATTTGTGCTTGAAATTTTCTCCAGTGTTCTCGCATTTCGGGCGAGCGAATAGCAAGGATAGCGACCAAATTCAAAATTACCTCTCTTGCAGCTCCTTCAAATGTCGAATTTTCTTCTATATGCCTCAGCGCCCGAGCCGCCTCATCCTCAAACTTCGCCAGAGATGTTTCGATTATGTTCGGATCGACGCCTTCAACTTCAATGCGGTTAAAGTCTCTTATGCCGCCAACATTCCGCGGGATCGTTTCAAACTGTTTCTTTTCCTTGAGATCAATGACAGCGATCTTTGATTTCTTTGCGCCGCCCTTTGTAAATCCTTTTAAGTAGCATTGTGAAAGGTAGTGGTGGTGTCGCGCTGACATTGAGGTTGTGCCTAATGAAGCTGGATAAATAGGGTCAGACTCAATTTTGGGGATAAATTAGGGTCAGACTCGATTTGCTCGCCAGTGCGGCCTTCAGCCGTGCAGACCAGATCGTTTTACTGCAGCAGCCACTCGCCGGATTCCTTGATGTGCTGGTGCATGGCGTCCGGCGCGAGATCAAGATCGCCCGGCCAGGTGACAAAGTAGCCGTTGACATAGAGCTTGTTGAACTCTGCTGGGTCCCGCAGTTTTTCGAATACCCCGTGGTAGGCACTGGGGGCAAAACGCACCTTGCCTTCCACGCCGTCCGCAAACTTCACATGAAAGCACCCGGGTTCGATGACCCGGGCTTCGACAGCGTCCCATTCCACAGCTCGTCTCCTTATTCCAAGGGAGCAATTTCAGCGGGCTGCTGGTGTCGCTGGCACAGATCCCAGTCCTTCATCAACTCATCCCGGTGCAGCTCCGCCCAGTCCAGCACCAGTTCCAGAGCGCGGCGAGGCAGCCTGCCCTCCATCACTTCCAATGTGTGGAGTTGATGACCGCGCGATATTCCGCATACTAGGCATGGAGATGTGGCGGCGCGTGTTCGTTGAAGAACATGCGGATGATGATGCCGAAAAAGCGGCTGATGATGGGCATGTCAATTCCTTCCGAATCGCAGGGCAAACGAGTAATCAGCCCCCATAGGATGCGGTGACCAACGGGAACCGCATCGCTCGCGATTGATGCGGTTCGCTACGCTCACCGCATCCTACGCGCTAAGCATCGCCGAGGTAGGGCAATAGGTGATAGCCGTATTGCGCCGAATGGTTGTCGTCACATCCGGCGCAATGCCCTTCGGTTATTGTGCCTTACGCGGGTTTGCGTGGAACGGATTAAACGCTATATTTTCTTCCGCGGCAAGCATCGCTCCGAGCATCGCCACCACATCACCACCTGCACCAAGATGCTTTTTCCACCTCCCTCGCAAGGCGACCGACCGCAGCATGGTGCAGGGATGGGAATTGGGTGGGCAGCCTATTCCGCGCCGCGCCTGACGAAATCCTTCAGCCGGACGCCGAGCAGGGTCAGGACCGCGAAATATGCGGCGGCGCCGGCAGCCACCACCCAGCCCAAGCGGAGTGCGCGGCTGGCGATCCCGCCGTGCAGCCAGGATTCATTGCTGCCCGTGGCAAGCCACAGCGTCGCCGATAGCGCAACCAGCGCAACGCCGATTTTCAGGCTGAACATTCCCCAGCCGGGCTGCGGCCGGTAGATATCGTGCCGACGCAGGTAGTAGTAGAGAAGGCCGGCGTTGAGACAGGCGCCGAGACCGATGGCGAGCGCCAGCCCGGCGTGCTTGAGCTGCCAGATGAAGGCAAGATTCATCAACTGGGTGGCGAGCAGCGTCGCCACGGCGATCTTCACCGGCGTCTTGATGTTCTGCCGCGCATAGAACCCCGGCGCCAGCACTTTTACCATGATCAGCCCGAGCAGTCCGACGCTGTAAGCGACCAGCGCTTCGCGCGTCATCCACACGTCATTGACGGTAAATTTGCCGTAGAAGAACAGCGTGGATATCAGCGGCACGGCCAGCATCGCCAGCGCCACAGCCGCCGGCAGCGCGAGCAGCAGCGTCAGCCGCAGCCCCCAGTCGAGCAGCTTGGCGTATTCCTCGTTGGACTTGTCGGCGTAATGCCTGGCAAGGCTGGGCAGCAGAATGGTGCCCAGCGCCACCCCGAGCATTCCGGTCGGAAACTCCATCAGGCGGTCGGCAAAATACAGCCACGACACGCTGCCGTCCGCCAGGAACGAAGCAAAAATGGTATTGATCAGCAGGCTGAGCTGGGCAATGGACACCCCGAACACCGCCGGCCCCATCAGCTTCACGATCCGCCACACGCCCTCGTCGCCAAACGAGAGCCGGAAGCGCGGCAGCATGTCCAGCCGCAGCAGGAAAGGCACCTGAAACACCAGTTGCAGAACGCCGCCCAGCAGCACCCCGAGCGCGAGCGCCAGCACCGGCGGGTTGATCAGCGGGCTTGCCCACAGCGCGCACGCAATGAGGGAAATATTGAGCAGCACCGGCGTGAAGGCCGGCACGGAAAACCGGCTGTACGTGTTAAGAATGCCGCCAGCCAGCGATACCAGCGAAATGAAAAAAATGTAGGGAAAAGTGAAACGCAGCAGCTGCACCGTCAGATCGAATTTTTCGGCAGAGGCGGAAAATCCGGGAGCGCTGAAATAGATTACCGCCGGCGCGGCCACCACTCCGATGGCGGTAACCACCAGCAATGCCAGTGCCAGCAGGCTTGCCACGTGATCCGCCAGCAGATGCGTCGCCTCGTGCCCTTGGCGGGCCTTGTACTCCGCCAGCACCGGAACGAACGCCTGGGAAAATGCCCCCTCCGCAAAAAGACGGCGCAGCAGGTTGGGGATCTTGAAGGCGACGAAGAAAGCATCCGAATAAATCCCCGCCCCGAATACCCGGGCGATCACGGTATCGCGCACGAATCCCAGCAGGCGGGAAAGCAGGGTCATGCTGCCGACGGTGGCCAAGGCTTTCAACAGATTCATGATTCGGGGACTGGCTGGCGGGAAAGCGGCTATGTTATAGCGTTTGGACACGGCTTTCCAGCGCCCCGGAACCCGTCTCCGCGGCTACCGGAGCACCTCTGCTTGCACAATCCGGCAAAGGAAAGTATCATTGCCGGTTTTCTTCCCCTGCACAGAATTTTAAGGAGTTTTCATGGCAAACAGCGCACAAGCCAGGAAGCGCGCACGGCAATCGGAAAAGCAGCGCCAGCATAATGCCAGCCTGCGCTCCACGCTGCGCACCGCGATCAAGAAAGTCGCCAAGGCGATCGAAGCCGGCGACAAGGCGGCTGCCCAAACGGTATATCGGGAATCGGTCGGCGTGATCGACCGCATCGCGGACAAGAAGATCATTCACAAGAACAAGGCGGCGCGCCACAAGAGCCGGCTTTCTGCGGCCATCAAGGCACTGGCCTAAAAACCTCGCAGCCACACCCCAGAGAGCGCCGGGCATGTCTCTTTGCCCGGCCGCGCCTCAGCCAGCGGCGGCTTCGTCGCTGTCCAGCACCTGCAATTCGTTGTCCCGCGCGAAGGCCAGCAGGAAGTTATAGGCGCGGGCATCCACTTCCTGCAGCTTCTTGTCCACCCATACGCCCTTCACCCCGTTGACGGTAACCGGCCTGACATAGGGGGAATAGCTCATCCGGTTATCGGCGCCGACCGTGGACATCACGCCCGACAGCCGCTCGGCCCAGTCGCTGGGCCGGAAGGTTCTGCCCGACTTGGTAATGCCCTGGATGATGATTTCGGAAGAGTTGGCGCCCATAGGTAGTTCGGATTCTAGCAGACTCTCCAGCCATTGGTTAATTCCGGCGCATCAATATGCCGGATTTCTTTCGATCAGGCTCAGGCATTGCATGACCCCGCTGCCGGCGCATAAAGTATCACTTTTTAGCGGGCAGGTCATCCATGCGCAAACCCGTCAGCCGCATTCTGGTGGTCAACGACGAGAAACTGGTCCTCCGGGAACTGATCAAGGGGCTTAACGCCGCGGCGAAAGCCCTGGAAAATCCGCTGGGCATAACCTTCAGCGGGGTCGTAACCGCCCGCGAGGCGCTGCGCGCGATCGAAGACGATGGCGACATCCAGGCGGTGGTGGCGGACGACACGCTCTACACCATGAAAAACAGCGGCGGTTCGCACGTCCTGCAGATGTCGGCGCTGGAACTGGTGCAGAAGATCAACCGCTTCCGCCCAGAACTCAACGTCTATATCCTGATCGACCAGGCGCAGGAAGACGAGGTCGTGGACGCGCTCTTTTCCGAGGCGGTGGACGGCTATTTCTACCGCGAAGAACGCGATTACCGCGGCATGTTCCGCATCCTCAACGCGCAGCTCCAGGAGAAGGCCCGCACCCCTTTCTACGAGCGACTAAAGAACTACGTGCTGATGGCCAAGGATGCCTGGCACACTCCCGGCCACTCGTCCGGGGATTCCTTGCGCGACAGCCCGTGGGTCGGCGATTTCCACGAATTCATGGGCGAGCACATCTTCGACGCCGATCTTTCGGTTTCGGTGCCGATCCTGGATTCGCTGCTGGAGCCGACGGGCGTCATCGCAGAGGCGCAGAACATCGCCGCCGAGGCGTTCGGCGCGCGGCGCACCTTCTTCTGCACCAACGGCACCTCCACCGCCAACAAGATCATCTTCCAGACGCTGCTGGCGCCGGGCGAAAAGCTGCTGCTCGACCGCAACTGCCATAAGTCGGTGCATCACGGCGTCGTGCTCTCCGGCGCTCACCCGGTCTATCTCAACTCGTCGGTGAACAGGAAATACGGCATCTTCGGGCCGGTGCCCAGGCACACCATCCTCGATGCCATCGGGCAGCACCCCGACGCGCAGGCGCTGATCCTCACCTCCTGCACTTACGACGGGCTGCGCTACGATCTCGCGCCGATCATCGAGGCGGCGCACGCCAGAGGCATCAAGGTCATCATCGACGAAGCGTGGTACGGTTTCGCCCGCTTCCACCCGGCCTTCCGCCCCACCGCTCTGGAAGCCGGCGCCGATTACGCCACCCAGAGCACGCACAAGACCATGTCGGCCTTTTCACAGGCCAGCATGATTCACGTCAACGACCCCGATTTCAATCTGCACCTGTTCCGCGAAAACTTCAGCACCCATACCTCCACCAGCCCCCAGTACGCCATGATCGCCAGCCTGGACATCGCCCGCAAGCAGGCGACGATGGAGGGTTACAAGCTGCTCTCCCGCACCCTGGAGCTCGCCCGCGAGCTGCGCGCGCAGATCAATTCCACCGGCGTGTTCCGCGTGCTGGAACTGGAGGACCTGCTGCCCGCAGAAGTCGCGGACGACGGCATCCGGCTCGATCCGACCAAGGTCACGCTCGACATATCGAGCTGCGGCTACACCGTGGAGGAACTGCAGCGCGAACTGTTCGACCGCTACAACATCCAGGTGGAGAAATCCACCTTCAACACCCTCACCCTGCTCCTGACCATCGGCACCACCCGCAGCAAAGTTTCCCGCCTCTACGATGCGCTGATGCGCATCTCGCGCGAAGGGCGCGCCCCCCGCCGGCTGTACGAGATTCCCGATATTCCGGGCTTCACCCGCCTCGAATACCTGCCGCGCGATGCCTTCTACTGCGAGGGAGAAATGGCGCCGCTTCTCGACGAAAGGGAAAAGCTCAACGCCGCGCTGGCCAACCGCGTTTCGGCCGACCAGATCGTTCCCTACCCGCCCGGCATTCCGGTGCTGGTGCCGGGGCAGGTGATCACCCTGGAAATCGTCCGGTACCTGACGGGACTGCTGCGCAGCCAGAAGCGGATCGAGCTGCACGGCATCGAATATGACGGCTACCTGCCCTGCCTGCGGGTGCTCACCGCCGCCGAGGAACGCAGGCTGAAGAGGCTGGGGAGGTAGGCGAGCGGCGGAGTCGGCGGCGTGCTACAATGCGGCTTGCGGGAAACGGAAATTTAGGCTAAATATAGCGTTTTCCCCGAGCGGGATACCCAGGTAACGACACACGGCGGCGCAGGCCGCCGTGTGTGTTTATTTTCAGGCAAAAAAAAACAATGTCGCACTTGATGAACACCTACCACAGGCTGCCGGTCGCCTTCGATCGCGGCGAAGGCGTATGGCTCTGGGACAATGCGGGCAAACGGTATCTGGACGCCGTCGCCGGCGTCGCCGTCAACGGCCTGGGGCATGCCCATCCCAGGCTGACGCGGGCGATCTGCGAGCAGGCGCAAAAGCTGATCCACACTTCCAACCTGTACGAAATCACCCGTCAGGAAGAACTGGCCGCCAGGCTCGCCACCCTGTCGGCGATGGACCGGGTGTTCTTCTGCAACTCGGGCGCCGAAGCCAACGAAGCCGCCATCAAGCTGGCGCGGCTGCACGGGCACAACAGGGGGATCGAAACCCCGGCCATCGTCGTGATGGAAAAAAGCTTCCACGGCCGCACCATCGCAACGCTTTCGGCCACCGGGAACCGCAAGGTGCAGGCCGGATTCGAACCGCTGCTCACGGGCTTCGTGCGCGTGCCTTACAATGACATCGCCGCGGTGGCGCAGGTAGCGGAGCACAACCAGAACATCGTCGCCATTCTGGTCGAGCCGGCGCAGGGCGAAGGCGGTGTCCAGGTGCCGCAACCCTCTTACCTCCAGGGATTGCGGGAGCTGTGCGATCGCCACGGCTGGCTGCTGATGCTGGATGAGGTCCAGACCGGAATCGGCCGTACCGGCGCCTGGTTCGCGCACCAGCATGCGGGCATCGTGCCGGATGTAATGACGCTGGCCAAAGGACTGGGCTCGGGCGTGCCGATCGGCGCCTGCATTGCCAGGGGCGAAGCGGCGGAAACGTTCAAGCCGGGCAACCACGGCTCCACTTTCGGCGGCAATCCCCTTGCCTGCGCCGCCGCGCTCGCCACCCTGGGCGCCATGGAGGAACAGAACCTGTGCCGCCATGCTGCGGAGCTGGGCGACTTCATCCGCGAAGGTTTTGCTGCGACCCTTTCCGGCGTGCATGGGGTAGTGCAGGTGCGCGGGCTCGGACTGATGACCGGCATCGAACTCGACCGCTCCTGCGGCGACCTGGTCAGGCTCGCGCTGGCCCGGGGGCTGCTGATCAACGTCACCGCCGACAAGGTCGTCCGCCTGCTGCCGCCGCTGGTGATGAAGCGCGAGGAAGCGCAGCAGCTGATCGAAACGTTAAGCACGCTGATCAAGGAATTCCTGGGGCAATAGCACACCGCGCGGGGTTCCGATACAACGAGGTTTTATGCAAGCCAAGCATTTTCTGCAACTGAAGGATTTCGAGCTTCCCGAATTCGAGCATCTGTTCAAGCGCGCCCGTACCATGAAGCAGCGCCTGGGCAAGGGCGAGCTCTATCAGCCTTTGCGCGCCAGGACGCTGGCGATGATCTTCGAGAAAAACTCGACCCGCACCCGGGTCTCGTTCGAAGTCGGCATGAACCAGCTGGGCGGCTCGGCCATGTTCCTCTCCCCGCGCGACACCCAGCTTGGGCGCGGCGAACCGATCGAGGACGTGGCCGAGGTCATCTCCCGCATGGTGGACATCGTCATGATCCGCACCTTCGAGCAGGACATCATCGAGCGCTTCGCCGCCCACTCGCGCGTGCCGGTCATCAACGGCCTGACCGACGAATACCATCCGTGCCAGATCCTGGCCGACATCTTCACCTACCAGGAAAAGCGCGGCTCTATCCGCGGCAAGACCGTGGCCTGGGTGGGCGACAGCAACAACGTCTGCAACTCCTGGCTGCAGGCCGCCAAGATCTTCGATTTCAACTTCCACGTCTCCACCCCGCCCGGCTACGAACTCGAGCCCGAGCGCGGCGAAAGCTACGAAAGCATGCATCTGGAATGCTTCGAAGATCCGCACGACGCCGTGCGCGATGCCGACCTCGTCACCACCGACGTATGGACCAGCATGGGTTACGAGGACGAAACCGAAGAGCGCAAGCAGGATTTCGCCGATTTCCGCGTGGACCGGGAGATGATGGCGCTGGCCAAACCCGATGCGCTGTTCATGCACTGCCTTCCCGCCCACCGCGGCGAAGAGGTCGAAGCCGAAGTGATCGACGGCCCCCAAAGCGTGGTCTGGGACGAGGCAGAAAACAGGCTGCATACCCAAAAGGCGTTATTGGAATACCTGCTGCTGGGAAAGATCAAGGAAACCAGCTAAGGCACGGCGCAGCGGCGAGGGTAGGGCGCCAATAAGCGAAGCGCATTGCGCCGCATGGAATTGACATCCGGCGCATTACGCCTCCGGCTAATGCGCCCTACGGTCTCTGGAACAACCCTATAACCGCCAAGACGCCAAGGGCGCCAAGAAATTCAAGATCCCGGATTTCACTTGGCATTCTTGGCGTCTTGGCGGTTAGCAATTCTTTAAGCAAGAGAACATCATGAGCGAAATCAAGAAAGTCGTGCTCGCCTATTCCGGCGGGCTGGATACCTCGGTCATCCTGAAATGGCTGCAGGATGTCTACAAGTGCGAAATCGTCACCTTCACCGCCGACATCGGCCAGGGCGAGGAACTCGAACCGGCGCGCGAGAAAGCCAAAAAATTCGGCGTCCGGGAGATCTTCATCGACGACCTGCGCGAGGAATTCGTGCGCGACTTCGTGTTCCCGATGTTCCGCGCCAACACTGTCTATGAAGGCGAATACCTGCTCGGCACCAGCATCGCCCGCCCGCTGATCGCCAAGCGCCTGATCGAGATTGCCAAGGCGACCGGCGCCGTCGCGATTTCCCACGGCGCCACCGGCAAGGGCAATGACCAGGTGCGCTTCGAACTCGGCGCCTACGCGCTCAATCCCGACATCAAAATTATCGCGCCGTGGCGCGAATGGGACCTGCTGTCGCGGGAAAAACTGCTGGCCTATGCCGAACAACACGGCATTCCGGTGGAAATGAAACACAAGGCCGGCGGCAGCCCGTATTCCATGGACGCCAACCTGCTCCACATCAGCTATGAAGGCCGCCACCTGGAAAATCCGGCGGCCGAGCCGGAAGAAGACATGTGGCGCTGGACGGTATCGCCGGAAAAGGCGCCAGACCAGTCTGAATACCTCGACATCGAATACGAAAAGGGCGACCCGGTGGCGCTCAACGGCAAACGCATGCGCCCCGCAGAACTGCTGGCCGAACTCAACCGCCTCGGCGGCAAGCACGGCATCGGCCGGCTCGACCTGGTGGAAAACCGCTATGTCGGCATGAAGTCGCGCGGCTGCTACGAAACTCCCGGCGGCACCATCATGCTGAAGGCTCACCGCGCCATCGAATCCATCACCCTGGACCGCGAGGTGGCGCACCTCAAGGACGATCTGATGCCCCGCTACGCCAGCCTGATCTACAACGGCTACTGGTGGAGTCCGGAGCGCAGGATGCTGCAGACCATGATCGATGCCTCCCAGACCAGCGTCAACGGCTGGGTGCGGGTCAAGCTGTACAAGGGCAACGTCATCGTCGTCGGGCGCGATTCCAAGACCGATTCGCTGTTCGACCCGACCATCGCCACTTTCGAGGACGACGCCGGCGCCTACAATCAGGCCGACGCGGGCGGCTTCATCAAGCTCAACGCGCTGCGGATGCGTATCGCGGCGAAACTCAAGAACCGTTAACCGTTCGCCACCGAGAACGGAGGCACAGAGAAAATCTTTTTTGATCTTACTCTGCGCCTCCGCGCCTCTGCGGTTGCTTTGATAAGGAAATAACCCATGTCCCAGTTCGACAACGTCAGCGTCATCAAGAAAGCCAACCTCTACTTCGACGGCAAGTGCGTCAGCCACACCGTGCTGTTTCCGGACGGCACCAAAAAGACCGTCGGCGTAATCTTCCCGAGCAAGCTCACCTTCAACACCGGTCTGCCGGAAGTCATGGAGATCAACGCCGGGGTCTGCAAGGTCAAGGTTGCCGGCGATAAGGACTGGAAAACCTACAAGGCGGGAGACAGCTTCAGCGTGCCGGGCAACACCAGTTTCGAAATCGAAACGCTGGAGACGCTGGACTACGTCTGCCATTTCATCACCGAATCCACCTGCTGCGCAGGATAAGACACCGGGAGCCGCGTCATGCCTTCGTTCGACATCGTCTCGGAAGTGGACAAACAGGAACTCAGGAACGCCGTTGAGCAGGCCAACAAGGAGATCGGCACCCGCTTCGATTTCAAGGGCTCAGATGCGCGGGTGGAGCAGGCGGAATACGTGCTGACGGTTTACGCAGATGACGATTTCAAACTCGGCCAGGTGCTGGACATCCTGACCCAGAAGCTGCTCAAGCGCGGCATCGACGTCAAGTGCCTGGACAAGGGCAAGATCGAGAAAGTGAGCGGCAACAAGGTCAAGCAGACCGTCACCGTCAAGACCGGCGTGGAAAGCGAACTCGCCAAAAAAATCGTCAAGCTGGTCAAGGACAGCAAGCTCAAGGTCCAGGCCAGCATCCAGGGCGAGGCGGTGCGCGTCACCGGCGCCAAGCGGGACACCCTGCAGGAAACGATCGCGCTGGTGAAGAAATCCATCACCGACTTCCCGCTGCAGTTCGGGAATTTCAGGGATTAGCTCTATAACGGCGATTAACCACGAATGGCACGAATGGCACGAATGTTCACGAATGAACACGAATGGTAAAGGCATGATTTTGCCCCGACAGAACCACCGGGCGAACCCAAAAAAACCGCTAGTTCACTGATTATTCGTGAACATTCGTGCCATATTCGTGTAAATTCGTGGTGAATCGCTTTTTCTTGGACTAGTTTTCGGGAGTTCCGCCATGCCCAAAGTCCTCGTCCCCCTCGCCCAGGGCTGCGAAGAGCTGGAAGCAGTCACAGTGATCGACCTGCTGCGCCGCGCCAAGTTCGAGGTCGTCTCCGCCGGGCTGGACGATCAGCCGGTCACCGCCAGCCGGGGCGTCAGGCTGGTTCCGGACGTCACGCTCGACGAGGCGCTCAAGCAGGAATTCGACATGGTCGTGCTGCCCGGCGGCATGCCGGGCGCGGCCAACCTCAACAACGACCCGCGCATCAAGCCGTTGCTCAGGGAAATGGCGGCCAAAGGCAAGTACACCGCCGCCATCTGCGCCGCGCCCATGGTGCTGGCCGAAGCGGGCTTGCTTTCCGGCAAACGGGCCACCAGCTACCCCGGCTTCGTCGACAATATGAACCTGCCGGACACCACCTACTGCACCGATCCCGTCGTACGCGACGGCACGGCGATCACCTCGCGCGGGCCGGGCACCGCGATGGATTTCGCGCTGGCGCTGATTGAAATACTGGCAGGAAAAACCAAACGCGACGAGGTAGAAGCCGGGCTGCAGCGCCCGAAATGCTGACCCGCCGCATCAAGTGACCACGCCACGCAACCAGCGGGCATAAAGCGCCGCTGCAACCCGGTTCAGCGCCGCAACCCGCTCGCCCAGCCTTTCCTGCGCCGCCTCCGCCGTCTGCACTGCCGGACTTGCACTCGCCGCAGCCACCTCGTCCGCGCCCACCGCATACCATTCCCGCACCATTTCCGCGGTCATCTCCACATGGCACTGCATTCCCAGGTGCTTGCCCAGCACGAACGCCTGATTCCGGCAATGAGGGCTGGACAGAATCAGCTCCGCCCCCGGCGGGAGCGTGAAAGTCTCGCCGTGCCAGTGGAAGGCCTCGAATTTCTCGATGCCGCCGAACCACGTGCGGGCCGTCGCGCTGGGCGCCACCGTCACCTCCCCCCAGCCGATTTCCTTGACCGGATTTCGGGAGACCGTGCCGCCCAGCGCCTTGGCCATCAACTGCCCGCCAAGGCAATGGCCCAGCACCGGAATGTCGAGCTTCACCGCCTGCCGGATCAACTCAAGCGATCGGGGAATCCACGGCAAATCGTCGTTGACGCTCATCGGCCCGCCCATGAATGCCAGCCCGGCGAACCGGCGCGGATCCTGCGGCACGGCATCGCCGGCGTCGATCTTGATAAGCTCCCGGCCGATGGCGTGCCGGTCGAGGAATGTGGCAAAATAGCCTGGCCCCTCGGTTGGGGCGTGCCTGAATATCGCAACGGGTTTCATTGCCGGGGAGTTCCTGATGGGTTTACGGTGGCGCAATTTTAGCCCGTTCTGGCTGCCTTTTCTAATCGCCGCGCAGCCAGCCCATGCCACCGAAGTCAACGTTGTCGGCTTGTTCAGTGGCAAGGCGGTAGTGGTCGTCAACGGTGGCAGGCAGCAGGTGCTGAGCGCCGGACAGAAATCGCCGGAAGGGGTGAGGCTGATCAGCGCCGATTCGTCCGCGGCGGTGCTGGAGATCGACGGCAAGCGGCAAACCCTGGTGATGGGACAGACGATTTCCACCGCGTCCACTTCCTCGGGGGGAAGCACGAATACCACCCTGACGGCCGACTCCCAGGGGCATTTCGTGACGCTCGGCAGCATCAACGGAGCAAGCGCCCGCTTTCTGGTCGATACGGGCGCCACCTTTGTCTCCATGAGCAGCACCACCGCCAAAAGCATGGGGATATCCTACCTCAACGGCGAGCGTGGGCTCTCCTCCACCGCCAACGGCGTCGTGCCGGTCTACCGCGTCATCCTGAACAACGTGAAGGTGGGAGACATCTCCCTGAATCAGGTGGAAGGCTCGGTTCACGAAGGCAGCGACCCGCCCGTGGTACTGCTCGGCATGAGCTTTCTCAAGCGGCTGGAAATGAAGCGGGAGGGGAACAGCCTGACGCTGGTGAAGAAATACTAGTATTTGGGCCGATTAATTACGAAACACGGGGAAATGCGTAGGTTGGGTTAGCGGCTTCATCGCGTAACCCAACAAACCTAATCCTCACCTGCGTTCGGCAGGAAGATTTGGACTTGTTGGGTTACGGCGCAAAAAGCCGCGCCTAACCCAACCTACATGAAGGCGCCGCGCAGGTTCCTGGCACAATGTTTCGCAATTTATGCTTTTCAATACTAGCCGGCAGATTTGTCGCGCTCGATGAGCGCGTAAGCCGAATGGTTGTGAATTGATTCAAAATTTTCCGACTCGACGATGTAGGCTTCGATGCGCGGATCCCTGTTCAGCACCGCGGCAATGTCGCGCACCATGTCTTCGACGAATTTCGGATTGTCGTAGGCGCGTTCGGTGACGTACTTCTCGTCCGGCCGCTTCAGCAGGCCGTACAGTTCGCACGAAGCCTGATCCTCCACCATCCGCACGATGTCTTCGATCCACACCATGTCGTTGGTACGGGCGGTCACCGTGACGTGGGAGCGCTGGTTGTGCGCGCCGTAATCCGAAATCTTCTTGGAGCACGGGCACAGGCTGGTCACCGGCACCACCACTTTCATGGTCAGCTGGTACTTACCCTGCCGGATCTCGCCGATGAACGTGACATCGTAATCCATCAGGCTCTGCACCCCCGACACCGGCGCCGACTTGTTGATGAAGTAGGGAAAGGTCATCTCGACATGGCCGGATTCGGCTTCCAGGCGGCGAACCATCTCGCGCAGCATGGCCTCGAAGGATTCGACCGAAATCTCGCGCTCGTAGCCGTTGAGTATCTCGACGAAGCGCGACATGTGGGTGCCCTTGAAGTTGTGAGGCAGGTGCACGTACATGTTAAACAGAGCGATGGTGTGTTGCACCCCGCCGGTCTTGTCCGCCACCTTGACGGGGTAGCGGATGGACTTGATGCCCACCTTGTCGATCGCCAGCCGGCGGGTATCCGGCGTGTTTTGCACATCGGCGATAGGGGGGTGTTCGGGAAGATTCATGGGGTCTCTTTCGAGGCGCGGGGCAATGATTTAGACCAAGTATAAATTATTTCTGCCCGCCCTGACAGTCCAATCTCCGGCGTATGGCCGCGGCAATCCCCTCTCCGCTCAAACCGCAGGCCTGCAACAGCGCGTCGGGGTCGCCATGCTCGACGAAGCGATCCGGCAGGCCGAGCTGTAGCAACGGCACGGACAGTCCCTGCTGCTCCAGCGATTCGGCAACCGCGCTGCCGGCGCCGCCCATCACCACGTTCTCCTCCACCGTCACCAGCAAAGAATGAGTGGCCGCCAACTCCCTCACCAGGGCGTCATCCAGCGGCTTCACGAAGCGCATGTTGGCGACCGTGGCGTTGAGCGCCTCGCCGGCTTCCAGCGCAGGCTTGAGCATGCTGCCGAAAGCCAGGATCGCCACCTTTTCCCCGCTGCGGCGGAGTTCCCCGCGGCCGAGCGGCAGCATTTGCATTTCCTTCTGCACCGGCGCGCCCGTGCCCGCTCCGCGCGGATAGCGCACGGCAGCGGGCTGATCCAGTTTGAACGCGGTAAAGAGCATCTGGCGGCACTCGTTCTCGTCGGAGGGCGCCATAACTGCCAGATTGGGCACGCAGCGCAAGAAGGAAAGATCGAAGCTGCCGGCGTGCGTCGGGCCGTCCGCTCCGACCAGCCCGGCGCGGTCGATGGCGAACACCACCGGAAGATTCTGCAGGGCGATGTCGTGGATCAGCTGGTCGTAGGCGCGCTGCAGGAAGGTGGAATAGATCGCAACCACCGGCTTCAGCCCTTCGCAAGCCATCCCTGCGGCAAAAGTGAGTGCATGCTGCTCGGCGATGCCGACGTCGAAATAGCGCTGCGGGTATTGCCGGGAAAAGCGCACCATGCCCGAGCCCTCGCACATCGCCGGGGTAATGCCGATCAGGCGCTCGTCGGCTGCCGCCATGTCGCACAGCCAGTCGCCGAACACCTCGGTGTAGGTCGGCTTGCCGCCCGGCTTCGCGTCCACCACTCCGTCCTCGGGATTGAAACGGGACACGCCGTGGTAGAGGCAGGGATTTTCCTCGGCCCGCCGGAAACCCTTGCCCTTCTGCGTCACCACATGCAGGAACTGCGGCCCTTTGAGCTGCCTGATGTTGGCGAGAGTGGGCACCAGCACGTCTAGGTCATGCCCGTCGATCGGCCCGATGTAGTTGAAGCCGAATTCCTCGAACAAGGTGCCCGGAATGACCATGCCCTTCATGTGTTCTTCCGCGCGCTTGGCCAGCTCCAGAATGGGCGGCGCCATTCCCAGCACCTTCTCGCCGCTTTTCCTGACCGCCGCGTAGAAACGGCCGGACATCAGCTTGGCGAGGTAATTGTTGAGCGCCCCGACGTTGGCCGAAATGGACATGTCGTTGTCGTTGAGGATCACCAGCAGATTGGCGTCCATCGCCCCGGCATTGTTGAGCGCCTCGAACGCCATGCCGCCGGTCATCGCCCCGTCGCCGATGATCGCCACCGCGGCCCGGTCGATGCCCTGCTTCTGCGCCGCCACTGCCATCCCCAGCGCCGCGCTGATGGAAGTGCTGGAATGCCCGGCGCCGAACGCATCGTACTCGCTCTCGTCCCGCTTGGGGAAACCGGAGACGCCGCCCAGCATGCGCAGCCGGCGCATGCCCTCGCGCCGCCCGGTGAGGATCTTGTGGGGATAGGTCTGGTGGCCCACATCCCACACCAGCCGGTCGGAAGGCGTGTTGAACACGTAATGCAGAGCGATGGTGAGCTCCACCGTGCCAAGGTTGGAAGCCAGATGGCCGCCGGTCTGGCTCACGCTTTCGATCATGAACTCGCGCAGTTCGCGCGCCAGCTGCGGCAGCTGCCTGCGGTCAAGCCGGCGCAGCTGCGCCGGTTCATCTATGGAGGTCAGAAGGGGATACATGCTTGAATCAGAATTGGCGCTGAACAATGAAATCCGCCAGCTGGCGCAGCCGTTTCGCCCGGCCGCCGAAAATCTCGAGCGCGCCCATGGCATCGCGATGCAGCTCGCCGGCAAGCCCGCGGGCGGCGTGGACGCCGAGGATGGTCACATACGTCGGCTTGTTGCGCTCGGCATCCTTGCCGGCAGTCTTGCCCAGCGTCGCTGTGGTGGATTCGGCGTCGAGCAGGTCGTCCACCACCTGGAAGGCCAGCCCGACGCACTTGGTATAGCGGTCGAGCGCTTCGCGCTGCGCCGCCTCCAGGCGGCTGCCGCAATGCGCGCCGAGCAGCACGGCGGCGCGGATCAGCGCGCCGGTTTTGTGTATATGCATCAACTCCAGCTCTGGCAGCGAAAGCGCTTTGCCGACGCTGGCCAGATCGATCGCCTGCCCGCCGGCCATGCCGCGCGAACCGGAAGCGACCGCCAGGATTTTCACCATCTCTAGCTGCGCCGCCGCATCGTCCGCCAGAGGATGCTCCGCCAGCAGCTGGAACGCCAGGCTTTGCAGGCTGTCGCCCACCAGAAGCGCAGTGGCTTCGTCGTATTCCACATGACAGGTCGCCTTGCCGCGCCGCAACTGGTCGTCATCCATGCAAGGCAGGTCGTCGTGCACCAGCGAATAGACGTGGATCAGCTCCACCGCCGCTGCCGCCACCTCCACCCGCCGGGGATCGGCGCCGGTCAGCTCGCCGGCCGCGAACGCCAGCAGCGGGCGGATGCGCTTGCCGCCGCCGAGCGTGACATAGCGCATGGCCTCGTGCAGCCGCCACGGCGCGATGTCGGAAGACGGCAGCAGCCCTCCCAGCACGGCCTCCATGCGGAGCTGGAGCTGCTGCGCCCATTCCTGGAAATCAGTTGCTATCGTCTGCACCGGGGAAATTTTGTAGGGTGTTCGCTTCCAGCACGCGCACCTGCTGCTGCGCGTCCTGCAGGGCCTGCTGGCAAAACTGCAGCAGCTCGGTGCCGCGCTTGTAGGAAGCCAGGGATTGCTCGAGCGGCATCTGGCCGGCTTCCATCGCGGCGACGATGCCTTCCAGCTCGGCGAGCGCGCTTTCAAACGTCTGGGGGGCTTCGGCTTTGGCGGATCGAGCCATATTCAAATTTCAAAAACCATCACGATATTTCACATTGCTCCCGCGCAGCGCGGAAGAGGCGACATTCTACCGGATTATTGCGCGGGGCACTAATTTGGAACAGAATGGCCTGCCACCGAATATCCAGAACCATCATGTCCGATCTGACCAATACTTCCACCCTCGTTCAAACTTTGCCGCAACTGCCGGTGGACTGGTACTTCGACCCGCAGGTTTACGAAGTCGAAAAAAAGATCCTGTTCGATCGCGGCCCCGGCTACGTCGGCCACGAACTGATGGTGCCCAACGTCGGCGACTTCCATTCGCTGGAATGGATGGACCACGCCAAAATGCTGCTGCGCAACGAACGCGGCGTCGAGCTGCTGTCCAATATCTGCCGCCACCGCCAGGCGATCATGCTGAAGGGCCGGGGCAAGACCAAGAACATCGTGTGCCCGGTACACCGCTGGAGCTACGGCATGGACGGCAGGCTGATCGGCGCGCCGCACTTCCCGGTCAATCCCTGCCTCGATCTGGGCAAAACCCCTCTGCAGAACTGGAACGGCTTGCTGTTCGCCGGCAGGCGCGATGTCGGGCGCGACCTCGCCGGACTGGGCGTAATGAAGGACATCGATTTCAGCGGTTTCATGCTGGACCGGGTCGTGATCGACCGCTATGCCTTCAACTGGAAAGCCTTTATCGAGGTCTATCTCGAGGATTACCATGTGGCGCCGTTCCACCCCGGACTCGGCCACTTCGTCACCTGCAAGGACCTCAAGTGGGAATTCGGCGACTGGTACAGCGTGCAAACCGTCGGCATCAACCAGCAGCTCGCCAAGCCCGGCACGCCCGTTTACCGGAAATGGCACGAGCAGGTGCTGCGCTACAACCAGGGCAAGGTGCCGGAGCACGGTGCCATCTGGATGGTGTACTACCCCAACGTCATGATCGAATGGTATCCGCATTCGCTGGTGGTCAGCACCGTGCTGCCCACCTCGCTCGACACCTGCGTCAACGTAGTGGAGTTCTACTACCCCGAAGACATCGTGCTGTTCGAGCGCGAATACGTCGCGGCAGAACAGGCGGCCTACAAGGAAACCGCGGTCGAGGACGACGAAATCTGCCGGCGCATGCAGGAAGGGCGCCGCGCGCTCTACAAGCAAGGCCGGAACGAAGCCGGCCCCTACCAGACGCCGATGGAAGACGGCATGGCGCACTTCCATGAATTCATCCGGCGCGAACTGGGGCCGCATCTTTGAGGAATTTAAAAACAGACAGGATTAACAGGATTTCGCAGGATTTACAGGATGGGCGGGCTCGTAATTGCAATGTGCAACCAATATCGCGATGCACAAAACCGCTGAGGCAATTTCAGTCGCCCAAGCCCAATACATTCGGCTTCTACAGGACGCATTCGGTTTTGGTCGCAATTTCGAATAACCCGCCGCAAATACCTTGCCCGGAACATGCCTGGTTTCTAATCCTGTCAATCCTGAAAAATCCTGTTAATCCTGTCCAATTTTCGCCCTCATGAAATCCTCCTGGATGCTCGTCGCCGGATTCCTGTTCGGCTGCATGGGCGTATTCGTCAAGCTCGGCGCGCAACATTTTTCCAGCGCGGAGCTGGTGTTCTACCGCTCCCTCTTCGGCCTGCTGGCGATCTGGCTGATCATCAAAGCCCAGGGCCATTCCGTCGCCACGCCCAACTGGAAAATGCACCTGTGGCGCAGTTTGTCCGGCTTCGCCGCGCTGATGCTGTTTTTCTACGCCATCAGCCAATTGCCGCTCGCCACCGCGGTGACGCTCAACTACACCGCCCCCCTGTTCCTCGCCCTGCTCACTACCTTCGTGCTCAAGGAACGGCCGCATCTACCGCTCATCTTTGCGGTGGTGCTGGGGTTCGCCGGCGTGGCGCTGCTGCTCCGCCCCACCCTGCATCAGGACCAGATCGCCGCGGGCCTGATGGGGCTCGCTTCCGGCTTTCTCGCCGGCGTTGCCTACCTCAACGTCAAGCAACTGGGCGCCGCGGGCGAGCCGGAATGGCGGGTGGTGTTCTACTTCACCCTGTTCTCCACCATCGGCGGCGGCCTGTGGATGCTGGCGCACGAGTTCCATGCCGTCGGCTTCAGCGACCTGCTGCTCCTGATCGGCCTCGGCACCACCGCCACCCTGGCGCAGCTTGCCATGACGCGCGCCTACCGCGAGGGGAAAACGCTGGTGGTAGGCAGCCTCGCCTACAGCACCGTGATATTCGCCAGCCTGTGGGGGATCGTGCTGTGGGGAGAAGTGCCGCCGGTTTCGGGCTGGCTGGCGATCGCGCTGATCGTCGCCAGCGGGGTGGTCAGCTTGCGGGCCGGGCCGCGGGTGCCGTGAGAGTCGCTTCGCGAGGTTGATTTCTTGGCGGGGGCGACCCGGCAATCAATTACCCCTGTGCGCACCGCGCACCGCGCCTATCCGGCAGCAGGTGGACGAGCAGATTCATGGGGGCATTTTGCGCTATACTTCCGCGCTGTCCTTGGGGCTTCCCGACCCATCAACATTTGTGAGAGGTGCGCGTGCGTTTGGTTCTGTTTGATCTGGACAATACCCTGCTGAGCGGCGACAGCGATTTCGAGTGGGCGCAGTTTCTGATCGAACAGGGCGTGCTCGACCGCGAAGTGTACGAAGCGCGCAACCACGAATTCTACGAGCAGTACAAGGCGGGCACGCTGGACATCCACGAATTCCTCGATTTCCAGCTCAAGCCGCTGTCGCGCCATCCGCGCGCGCAGCTCGACGCCTGGCACGCACAGTTCATGCGCGACAAGATCCTGCCGCTGATCACGCCCAAAGCTCGGGAGCTGGTTGCCCACCATGCCGCGAATTCCGACCTGCTGGCGATCATCACCGCCACCAACAGCTTCGTCACCGGCCCGATCGCGCGCGAACTCGGCGTGCAGCACCTGATCGCCACCGAGCCGGAGCAGGCCGGCGGGGCCTTCACCGGCAATGTCGCCGGGGTGCCGTGCTTCCGCGAGGGCAAGATCGCCCGTCTGGACGGCTGGCTGGCGCAGCGCGGGCTGAGCTGGCAGGCCATCGCGGAAAGCTGGTTCTACAGCGATTCGCTCAACGACCTGCCGCTGCTTGCACGCGTCAGCAACCCGGTCGCGGTGGATCCTGACGCCACCCTGCGGGCACACGCGGAACGGCAAGGGTGGCCGATAATCAGCCTGCGTTAACAGGGCGTTGAAAAACTACTGCGAGGGCGTGATGCTGCGTCAAAAACAGGCTCAAAATGCTCATTTACTCCATGTAAACTCCGCTTTTTCGCCTGTTTTTTTCTTGCCTGACGCCCTCTCGCTACGTTTTTCAACACCCTGTAAGTACTAGCGCCCCGGGCCGAGCCGATGCCCCGCCTCCTTCCCGTTGCCCTGCTGCTTCTGGCGCCGTTCAGCCTTGCGGCAGGAATCATGGCGGGCAGCGCCGAATTCTCCCCTTCCCAGATCGCGGCCGCGCTGGGCGGCCAATCCGCGAGTCCGGCCTATGACATCGTCTGGCAACTGCGCCTGCCGCGCGTGCTCGCCGCCTTTGCCTGCGGCGGCCTGCTGGCTCTGACCGGCGTCCTGCTCCAGGTCCTGCTGCGCAACCCCCTGGCCGATCCTTACATCCTGGGCGTTTCCGGCGGCGCGGCGGCGGGAAGCCTGGGCGCCATGCTGTTCGGGCTGTCCCTGGCCTGGATCGACATGGCGGCGCTCGCCGGCGCCGCCACTGCCATCGGCCTGGTGTTTGCCCTGAGCTTCGGCCGCGGCGGCTGGAGCATGCACCACCTGCTGCTCACCGGCGTGGTGCTGTCGGCCGGCTTCGGTGCCCTGATCAGCCTGATGCTCACGCTCGCCCCGACGACCGAAGTGCGGGGCATGCTGTTCTGGCTGATGGGCGATCTCTCCCAGGCACAGGCTCCCGGCCTGGCATGGAGCGCCCTGCTCGCGGCGGCGGCCGCCGCCTTCTGGCAGGCGCCGAGCCTTAACGTGCTCGGCCTGGGAGAACTCAAGGCCAAATCGCTCGGCGTGGCACTCCTGCCCCTCCAGATCGGCATTTATCTCGTCGCCTCGACGGCCGCCGCGGTGGCTGTGCTGGAGGGCGGCAGCATCGGCTTCGTCGGCCTGATCGTGCCGCACCTGCTGCGCCTTGCCGGGGCGTCCGACCACCGCTGGCTGGTGCCGCTTTCGGCGCTGGCGGGCGGCAGCTTCCTGACTCTCGCCGACACCCTGGCGCGCACTGCGGCAGCCCCCCTGCAGCTGCCGGTGGGCGTACTCACCGCCCTGCTCGGGGTGCCGCTGTTGCTGACCCTGCTGGCGCGCAACCGCTGATGCTGCGCGCCGAACATCTCCATCTGAGCGTTCCCGGCAAGACCCTGTGCCGAGATCTGAGCCTTGCGATCGAACCGGGCCAGTGCTGGGCCGTTCTGGGCCGCAACGGGAGCGGCAAGACCACCCTGCTGCACGCGCTCGCCGGGCTTGCACGGCCGGCCGGCGGCACCGTCTTTTTTCGGGATACGCCGCTCGAACGCTTTCCAGGAAGGGCTCTGGCGCGCAGCATCGGCGTGCTGCTGCAGGATGAAGCGCAAACCTTCTGGGGCACGGTACTGGAATATGTGCTGCTCGGCCGCTTCCCCCATGCCGGCAGTTTCGCCGCGAGGGCGGAAGACCGGGAAGCAGCGCGGCAAGCGCTCGTCCTGACGGGAATGGCGGAACTGTCGGAGCGGCCGCTCGCCACTCTCTCCGGCGGCGAGCGCCAGCGCGTGCGAATTGCCACGCTGCTCGCCCAGGCACCGCAAATCTACTTTCTGGACGAACCGCTGCAGCATCTCGATCTGCCCCATCAGCTCGCTGCCATGAAGCTGTTCCGCCAGCTGGCGCAAACCGGCCACGGCGTGGTGATGGTGCTGCACGAACCCCTGTGGGCCAGCCGGTTTTGCGATCGCGCCCTGCTGTTATATGATGACGGCAGGGCAGCCGGTGGCGCCGCCTCCGCCCTGCTGACAAAAAACAACCTGGAAGACCTGTACCAGTGCCGTCTAGAAGAACTAACAACCGCTCACGGAAACTGCTATGTGCCTGATCTGAGTTAATCTACAACTGCCATGCCGCGGCAAAATAACGGAAAAGGCCCTTGGTGAAACTTTCCCTTCCCTTTACCCCGCATACCCGCATCGTGCTCGCCATTGTCGCCCTCCAGCTGGCGCTAGGCGGATTGTTCAGCTTTTACATGCTGGCACAGCTGGTGAAAAACGAGGTCGCCAGCCGGCAAGCGCTGGGCAACAACACCATCGCATTGACCGCCCCGGCTGTGGAACGCATGGTCAATGCGCATGATCTGCAGGGCATTCAGCGCTATCTCTCCGGAATCGCAGCCGATCGAACGGTCAGCGGTTTGGTGGTCACGGACTCCAGCGGAGAAACCCTATTCCAGCAGCATAAGCCGTCCCCCCCGCCCCACCCCCTTGCACGCTGGTTCGCGGCGGCCAGATTGCCACCGCTGGTCAGCACCACCCTCAAATCCGAAGGCCGGCCCAGCGGCCAGATGTCGATCATTCTGTCCAACGAGCGGCTGAACGAAAATGTCCGGAACCTGCTGGAAAGCGCCTTTTACCTGCTCCTGCTGCTGCTCGTCGTCGAAATGTTCGCAGTCGGAATGTTGGCCAAGCTCTTCATGTCGCTGCTCGCCCCTTTGTCCTCGCTGGCGACCAAAGTCGCCCAGGGGGCATGGGCCGCCACCATCCAGCCGCCCGACGGCGCCAGCGACGAAATCAAGAACCTCGCCGCAGCCTTTTCCGAAAGCGCGAAAACCATGCGGCGGCAAATCGAGGAGCTGGAGCAGACGCGCGCCCGGCTGACGGAAAGCGAGCGCAGGCTGCGCAACCTGGTCAACAACATGCAGGGAATCCTGCTGGAAACCGACCAGACCGGCCGCATCACCTTCCTGAACCCGACCTGGGAATCGCTGACCGGCTATGCTATTGGCACCAGCCTCGGCCGGCCATTCGGCGAATTTCTGGCGCAACCCGCGCATCAGGCTTATTTCGCGCCGGACCGCCTGGAGCGGATCGGCCTCTTCGACCTGCAGCTCGAACTGCGGACGCATAGCGGCAACTCGCGCTGGCTGCGGATGAACACCACGCTGCAGTACAGCAGGGACGGAGAATTTACCGGCATCATCGGCACTCTGGAAGACATCACCGAAAATCTGAAGCTGCAGCAGCAACAGCGCGAGCACGAGCAGGACCTGTACCGGCTGACCATCACCGACCCGCTGACCGGCGTCTACAACCGGCGCCATTTCGACAATCTGCTGGCCAACCAGCTTTACATGAACCTGCACCGGGGCCTGCCGCTCGCGCTGCTGATCGTGGACATCGACGGCTTCAAATTCATCAACGATACCTACGGCCACCCGGTCGGGGACGAGGTGCTCAAGTCCGTGGCGCTGACCTTGTACGGCAACGGCCACCAGAACGGCGCCGTGGCGCGGCTGGCGGGCGACGAATTCGCCGTGCTGCTGCAAAATACGGACGAGAAGAAAGCCGGCGGGATCGCCCGCGCAATCCATGACGACATCGCCCGGATCACCATTCCCCTCACGGTCGGCGAGCTGAAAATCCAGACTTCGATCGGCGTGGCGGCGGCCCCTGCGCACGGCAAGACGCCGCAGGACCTGATCAAGGCGGCGGACGTGGCGCTGTACCACGCAAAAAAGAACGGCCGCAACCGGGTGGACACACTGTCGTGCGACCGGGGAGCGGCCATCATGGACATTTTTTCCCAGGGCTTCGAGCTGCGAAATGCGCTGGGCAGCGGCATGATCCTGCCCTTCATGCAGCCCATCGTCGACTTGAAAACCGGCGAAACCGTAGCCTACGAAGTGCTGACCCGGTTGAAGCGCGGCAACGAATTTGTCCCCGCCGACGAATTCGTACCGATCGCAGAGGATCTGGGGCTGATCCGCGAAATGGATATGTTCGTCATCGGACAGGCGCTGGCCCTGGTTCCCAAGGACATTCACCTGTTTCTCAACATCAGCCTGAATTCCTTCCGCACCCCCGAGTTCACCCACCAACTACGCGATCTGCTGCAATCTCCCGATGCGCGCGAGCGGGCGCTCACCATAGAATTCACGGAACGCCAGACCACCGAAATGTCGGAGGAATTCATCGCGCTGTTTGAAGAACTGCGCGCCGGCGGCTGCAAGATCGCACTCGACGACTTCGGCGTGGGCTACTCGACCTACAGCTACCTGCGCCGGTTCAAGCCCGAATTCGTCAAGATCGACGGCAGCTTCGTCCAGCAGATGCGGCACAACCGGGAAGATGCCAAGATCGTCGAGCATATCAACGAGCTTTCCGGAATTTTCGGCGCCCAGTCCATCGCCGAGCACGTCGAGAATGAGGAAACCCTGCACCACCTGGTCGACATCGGGGTCAACTACGGACAGGGCTACTATTTCGGCAAGCCTACCAGCATTTACGCATGCATCTGGGAAAAAGCGGGCCAGACATAAGGGGGCGGCTCCGGGGCGGAACCGTCGTTTGCCGTGTATAATACCCGCCATTCTTAATGGAACCCCGACCGGCAAGGTTGCTCCGACGCTTCCGCGTTACCGGAGAACGACACAGCACTGGAACATGATCCGCAAATTATTCCGCCGCGTTTTTCCTAAAAAAACTGCCGCCTCGCAGGAAATCTGCCCCCGCATCATCCCCTCGTCCCGGCACGGCATCAAACGGGACCTGATCAGCCCCGGCGCGCTCAAGGTCACGGCCGAGCTCCAGCGGGCGGGCCATGCGGCATTCATCGTCGGGGGCGCGGTTCGCGACCTGCTGCTCGGAACGCCGCCCAAGGATTTCGATGTCGCCACCGACGCCACGCCGGAGGAAGTGCGCGCGCTGTTCCGCCGTTCCCGCATCATCGGGCGGCGCTTTCGCCTGGTGCATGTCATGGTCGGGCCGGAAACCATCGAAGTTTCCACCTTCCGCGGATCTTCTGCGGCCAGCGAACCGGAGGAGGAGGAAGAAGGCCGGCGCCACACCGACGAAAACGGCCGCATCTTGCGCGACAACGTGTTCGGCTCGCAGGAAGAAGATGCGATAAGGCGCGATTTTACGGCCAATGCCCTGTATTACCAGCCGGCCACGGGCGACATCTGGGATTACCAGACCGGCTACGACGACGTGAAAGCAGGCGTGCTGCGCGTCATCGGCGATCCGGAGACGCGCTACCGCGAAGACCCGGTGCGGATGCTGCGCGCGGCGCGCTTCGCCGCCAAACTGAATTTTCATATCGATCCTGCCACGCGAGCGCCGATCAAGGAATTGGCCCCGCTGTTGCAGCAGGTTCCCCCTTCGCGGCTGTTCGACGAGATGCTGAAGCTGCTGTTTTCCGGCCATGCCCAGCGCAGCGTCAAGCAACTGCGGGCGGAAGGGCTGCACCACGGCCTGTTGCCGCTGCTCGACGTCATTCTGGAGCAGCCGCTGGGCGAGCGCTTCGTCTCGGCCGCCCTCCACCAGACCGACCAGCGCATCAGGCAAGACAAGCCGGTTTCGCCGGCCTTTCTGTTCGCCGCCTTGCTCTGGCACGAGGTACTGGCCCTGTGGCAGCAGCTTCAGGCCGCGGGAGAGCGCCCGATCCCTGCACTGCACGAAGCGATGGAGCGGGTGATCCATACCCAGGTCGAAAGAATCGCGATCCCGCGCCGCTATACCACCACCATGAAAGAAATCTGGGGGCTGCAACCGCGGCTCGCCCAGCGCTCGGGCAAGCGCCCGTTCGCTTTGCTCGCGCACCCCCGCTTCCGCGCCGCCTACGACTTTCTGCTGCTGCGCTGCGAAAGCGGCGAAGTGGAGACCGAACTGGGACAATGGTGGGAAACCTTCCAGCAGGCCGGCGACGCCGAGCGCGCCCGGATGCTGCTGCCGGAAAGCGGTCCGAAAAAACGCCGGCGCCGGCGCAAGAAAAGCGGCGGTTCGGCTGCGCCGGAAGTACCGGCCGATATCCAGCCCGGCAGTTGATCCCGCCATGCCCGCCAGCTTCGCCATCGCCCATCGCGCTTTTATCGCCCTCGGCAGCAACCTCGCCGATCCGCAGGCGCAAATCCTGCAGGCATTTTCCGAGCTCGACCGCCTGCCGCAAACGCGCCTGCTGGCGCGTTCCTCGCTCTACCGCAGCGCACCGGTGGGCTTTGCCGATCAGCCCGATTTCATCAACGCCGTCGCAGAAATCGAGACCGGCCTTTCGCCCCAGTGCCTGCTCGCCGCGCTGCTCGAACTCGAACACCGGCGCGGGCGGGTGCGCGAATTCCCCAATGCGCCGCGGGTGCTGGATCTCGACATCCTGCTCTACGACGAAACCGTCTGCCACGAGCACGGCCTGACCCTTCCCCACCCGCGCATGCACGAGCGCGCCTTCGTGCTTTATCCGCTGCACGAAATCGCGCCGCGTTGCACCGTGCCCGGGAAAGGCCCGCTGGCCGACCTCCTCGCCCGTTGCGCCGGCCAGCGGATCGAATGCCTCGCGGACAATCATGCTGCCGCGTTGCGCGGCGGCGGAGTGGCCGTCGGTTAGCCATGCTGCTGGAGAAATTTCGCCACATCGCGGTGGAAGGCCCGATCGGCGCCGGCAAGACCAGCCTGGCCCGGCTCCTGGCCGAGCGGTTCGGCGGCAGGTTGCTGCTGGAAGGCGCGGAAGACAATCCGTTCCTGCCCCGCTTCTACCAGGATCCGCAGCGCCACGCGCTGCCGACTCAGCTGTTTTTCCTGTTCCAGCGGGCGCAGCAAATGCGCGACCTGGTGCAGACCGACCTGTTCGGCCAACCGACGGTCAGCGATTTCATGCTGGACAAGGATCCGCTGTTCGCCAGGCTCAACCTGGACGACGACGAATACGGCCTGTATCAGCAGATATACCGTCACTTGCAGCCGCAGGCACCGGCGCCGGAGCTGGTGATCTATCTGCAGGCACCGGCGGAAACGCTGGCGGAGCGGGTCAGGCGACGCGGCATCGGCTACGAGCGCGACATTTCCGAAGAATACCTGGCGCAGCTCGCGGAAAGCTACAGCCAGTATTTCCACCACTACGATGCCGCGCCGCTGATGATCGTGAACGGCGAAAACCTGGATTTCGTCAACCGGCGCGAGGATTTCGAGCTGCTGGTGGAGCGCATCGGCAAGATGCGCGGCCAGCGGGAATTCTTCAACCGGGGGGATTAATGAAAACCAACATCAACACCTTCCAGAAAATGCGGCGCGGCGGCGAGAAAATCGCCGTACTCACCTGCTACGATGCGAGCTTCGCCACCCTGCTGGAAGCCGCCGGCGTGGACATCCTGCTGGTCGGCGATTCGCTCGGCATGGTGCTGCAGGGCGAGGAGACCACGCTGCCGGTCAGCATGGACGACATGATCTACCATACCCGCTGCGTTGCGCGCGGCGCAAAGCGGGCTTTCATCATAACCGACATGCCGTTCGGCAGTTACCAGCAAAGTCCGCAGCAGGCATTCGCCGGCGCGGCAGAACTGCTGCGTGCCGGCGCGCAGATGGTCAAGCTGGAAGGGGGGGCGGCGATGGCAGAAACCGTCGAATTCCTCAGCCGGCGCGGCATTCCCGTCTGCGGCCATGTCGGCCTGACGCCGCAATCGGTGCATCAGCTTGGCGGCTACCATGTCCAGGGAAAAAACCTGGAAGACGCGGAGCGTCTGCTGCAGGATGCACTTGCCCTGGAACGGGCAGGCGCCAGCCTGCTGGTGCTGGAGGCAGTGCCGGCCGCCCTCGCCGCGCAGGCCACGGAGCGGCTTGCCATCCCCACCGTCGGCATCGGTGCGGGGCTGGACTGTTCCGGTCAGGTGCTGGTGCTGCACGACATCCTGGGCATCTACCCCGGCAAGCCGCCGAAATTCGCCCGGAATTTCATGATCGGCGCGGGCAGCATCCAGGAGGCAGCGGAGAATTACGTCAAGGCGGTGAAAAACGGGGAATTCCCCGCGGCGGAACACAGCTATTAGCCAGCCGCCGGGAATGCTGAAACGGACAGGATTAACAGGATTTCCCAGGATTGACAGGATTTTTTCCTGTG
The DNA here is from genome assembly GCA_040752115.1 of Pseudomonadota bacterium. GTDB lineage: Bacteria > Pseudomonadota > Gammaproteobacteria > Burkholderiales > Sulfuricellaceae > JBFMFB01. The sequence continues at coordinate 35,655 of JBFMFB010000022.1, forward strand.
AATCTTGAAGAATCCTGTTATTGAGGTGGCCCCAAAATACCTGCCTGCGCACGCGCGATTGACATAGGGCGGCCCGTGGCCGCCACTTTTGCGGCGGGTGCGGCCCCCCCCTATCAGCTGGGGCACGGAAAAATTCTTTCGCCACGAATGGCACGAATGACCCCGAATTTTCACGAAGACTTTATTCGGGTACATTCGTGGAAATTCGTGCCATTCGCGGTTAATCATTCCAGACATCCGTTCCGACCATGCAGATCATCCCGACCATCCGCGAGCTGCGCCAGCGGCTGAAATCCGAATCCTCCGTCGCTTTCGTCCCCACCATGGGCAATCTGCACGAGGGGCATCTTGCCCTGGTGAAGCAGGCGCGGGCGCATGGCCGCTGCGTGGCAGTAAGCATTTTCGTCAACCCGCTGCAGTTCGGCCCGAGCGAGGATTTCGCCAAATATCCGCGCACCTTCGAGCAGGATTGCGCCAAGCTGGAAGGTCTGGCGGACATCGTGTTCGCCCCCGCGCCCGAAGAACTCTACCCCGCCCCGCAGCAGGTCACGGTGGAACCGCCGCCGATCGCCAATGAACTCTGCGGCGCCTTCCGCCCCGGCCACTTCCGCGGCGTCGCCACCGTGGTGCTCAAGCTGTTCAACATCGTCCAGCCGCGCGCCGCCCTGTTCGGAAAAAAAGACTACCAGCAACTGCACGTCATCCGCGCCATGGCGCGCGACCTCAACGTGCCGGTGGAAATCGTCGCGGGCGACACCGTGCGCGCGGAGGACGGCCTGGCGCTGAGCTCGCGCAACGGCTACCTCTCCGCCGCGGAACGCGCCGAGGCGCCGCGCCTCTACCGCAACCTCGTCCGCATCGGAGACGCCATCCGGCAAGGCGAAAGCGATTTCGCCAGCCTGGAAACCGCCGCCGTGGCCTACCTCGACGCCAACGGCTGGCGCGTGGACTACATCTCGGCGCGCAACGCCGACACCCTCCAACCGGCCGCAGCCGGCGACAAGCGGCTGGTCATCCTCGGCGCGGCATGGCTGGGAAACACGCGCCTGATCGACAACCTCGAGGTTTTCGAGCCCGCCTGAATGGGCAAATGGAACGTGGCGGCGTAGGATGCGGTGAGGAACGAACCGCATCGATCGAGCAGCGGAGAGCGGCAAGGAGCGAGACCAATGATTAAATACCGCCGAACCCGCATGCCGGGCGCCACCTGGTTTTTTACGGTAAGACTGGCCGAGCGGCGGGGCAATGGATTGCTGGTGGAGCGGCTCGAGGCGTTAAGATCGGCGTTTCGTTCGGTGCGGGAAAAGCATCCGTTTCATATGGATGCGGTGGCGATTCTGCCCGACCACCTGCATTGCGTCTGGTCGCTCCCCGACGGCGATGCAGACTACTCGACGCGCTGGGGTCTGATCAAGGCGACATTCTCGCGCTCGCTGCAACACGGCGAGCGCCGCTCGGCAAGCCGGATCAGGCGGGGCAAACGCGGGATTTGGCAAAGGCGGTTTTGGGAACATTGCATACGCGATGAAGAGGACTACGCAAACCATGTGGACTATATCCACTGGAATCCGGTAAAACACGGTTATGTGCAACGAGTGGCCGATTGGCCGCATTCGAGTTTTCACCAGTACGTTGCAAGAGGCGTTTATCCATTGGATTGGGGCGGTGGCGAACAGATCGCGCTTGTCGGCGCGGAGTGAACCGATGGGTCTCGAACGATGCGGTTCGTTCCTCACCGCATCCTACGCGGGTCGGACTATCGCATGCCTGGGAGGGGTCAGGCGCCCCCAGAAAACAGGCACCTTCGACCCCTCAAGGGGTTTTTCTACAGCTTCGTTGGACGTTGGGATAATGATGCGCTATTCGTACATAGTCGCGTGGTCCGTGGTCGGGGGGGTCAATCTGCCAAAGGATTCGCAACCAATAGAGCTCTACCGATCGGAACACTGCCGGTTTGTGCTGACAAATACACCAGACGACCTGCTCGCAGAGATTGATAGAGGATCCGCAGTTGGCCGATTGATGCTAAAAGGTCTATTCGGTCAGAGTAAAGCAGCCAAATTCCCAGTCGCCCTTGCCGCGGAAATCGGAGAAATCAAAGCCGAAAGGGCTAAAAAGGCCGGGGCACAGGCCGTTCTAGTTGTCGAGGCAAACGGCCAAATTGACGCCACCCTAACGAAGCCGGTAGGGGAGCTTGAGGATTTCATCGTCACTTTTGACGCCGTGGATAAACAGGCAGTGGCACGAATACACCGGGACGAGATTGAGGCGATGAAATTGGCCGTGGCCTTTGAAAGCGAAACACCATCAAGATTCGCCTCCCTTGCCGAGGGCACTTATCTAATAAACGAGGCAGGAAAGACGGTCTACAGCATTAGCTTCTCCATGTCAGGTGAAGCCACCGTCTCAACTGTCCTGTCGGATGAAGGGGCGGACCGCATATCTGCCCGTTACGCTATGCTTCAACAGGCAAACGACCTGGAATCAGTAGAGCGCCTCTTTGCGCAAATGTCTGACTACGGAACAGACCGACTAAAGGCGTTCCTGTCTGGCTGGGCAGCTTTGGAAATACTGGTTGCAAAGGCATTCAAGAGATACGAGCATGCCTTTCTTTCGCCGTTAACAAACGCCGGCCAGACAACTTTGCGCGAGAGCTTCTTGGATCGCATCAAGGACGTGATGAAGGATAAATACCGGCTTACTGACAAGTTCCTTGCTGTTGCTGCTGTACTGTTCCCTGGCGCTCCAGACAATGAAATCCAAGCGGATTTCGATAAGTTCAAACAGCTTAAGCAATTGCGTGACTCAATATCCCATGGCGAAGAGTTCTCCGAGAAGAATTTGCCCGTTCATGAACTTGCAGCCATGCTTCGGAAGTATGTCCTGGCACACATAGCAACGCCCAACCCTTCGTTCAACGTAGACGCACCAGCAAGAAGCACGCCGGTTAGCTAGCACGCTGGAGGTTGCCGCTTGGACAAACCACTGTTCACTGGGTTGGTACAAGGCGCTCCAGCCGACGCCGGGGTCACGTCCGGCCGGTTTGTGCTGAAATCCGCCGCGATTTATAATAGTCGCCTTTTCCCTTTGTTTCGAGGAGGACTTCCATGCAAAGGACCATGCTCAAGTCGAAGCTGCACCGGGTGCGGGTGACGCACTCCGAGCTGCACTACGAGGGGTCGTGCGCGATCGACGAAGCCTTGCTGGAAGCGGCGGATATCCGCGAGTATCAGCAGATCGACATCTACAACGTGACCAACGGCGAGCGTTTCACCACCTACGCCATCCGCGCGCAGCGCAACTCCGGAATCATTTCGGTAAACGGCGCGGCGGCGCACAAGGCCAATCCCGGCGACATCCTGATCATCGCCACCTATGCCGCCTACAACGAGCTGGAGTTGCAGAAATTCGCGCCCGAGCTGGTGTATGTCGATGCCCACAACCGCATCGTCGACCGGCGGCGGGAAATTCCGGTGCAGGCGGCGTAACTCCGCGCGCGACAAAGCGAAACCGCTGCCATGGCGCTGAAACAGATCCCAGTCGTTGCCGCCGTCGCGAGCCGGACCCGCCATGCGTTCGGTGGCCGGTTTTTTCCGGTTCTTGCCCTGACCACGGTGCTGATCGGCATTTCGCTGGCCACCCGGATTGCCCTGCTGGCCCGCCCCGACTCCATGCTGCCCGGCGGGGTCAACACGCTGTTCGGGATTTTTGGCCTGGGGCTGGGCTTCGATCTGTTCACCGCGGTCTATTTCCTGACGCCGCTCGCGCTGTGGCTGGCGCTGGCGCCGAACCGCCTCGCCAACGTCCGCCTGCACCGGGCGCTGGTGGTGCTGTCCTTCTTTGCCGCGACCTATCTGCTCATCGTGGTGGCCGTCGCCGAGTGGATATTCTGGGACGAGTTCGGCGCCCGCTTCAATTTCATCGCGGTCGATTACCTGCTGTATTCCCACGAGGTGGTGGGCAACATCCGCGAGAGCTACCCGGTCGGCTGGATTCTGTCGGCTCTGGCACTGCCGGCCGCGCTGATCACGCTGTTCTTCCACCGCGCCCTCGCCCGGCGCTCGGCCGCACCGCTGTCCTGGCCGTTGCGGCTGTTCGCCATTGTCGTCTACGCAGTGCTGCTGGCCGTGATTTTCCGGACCGTGGACAGCGACCAGAAGAGCGTTTCGTCCAGCGACACCACCAACGAACTGGCGGGGAACGGAATCTATGAGTTTTTTGCGGCGAACTACCGCAACGAACTGCAGTTCGAGCGTTTTTACCAGACCTTGCCGCCGTCCGAGGCGCTGCAAATCGCCAGGCAGGCGACGGACGGCCACGGCCGGTGGCTGGAAAATGCGGCGGACGGGTTCGAGCGCCTGGTGCCCGCGGCGGGCCCGGCGCGGCCTCTGAATGTCGTGCTGGTCAGCATCGAGAGCATGGGCGCCGAGTTTCTCGGCAGCTATGGCCATCCGCCGGGGCTGACGCCCACCCTGGATCGCCTGTCCCAGGCCGGCCTGTGGTTCAGCAACGCCTATGCCACCGGCAACCGCACCGTCCGGGGGCTGGAAGCCCTCACCCTGTCCCTGCCGCCGACGCCGGGGCAGTCGATCGTGCGCCGGCCGAAAAACGAGGGGCTGTTTTCCCTGGGCAGCGTGCTGCGGCATAACGGCTACGATACGCTGTTCGCTTATGGCGGCTACGGCTACTTCGACAACATGAATGCCTTTTTCGAGGGCAACGGCTATCGGGTCATCGACCGGACCCGGATTCCGAAGGACAAGATCGCTTTCGAGAACGTCTGGGGAGTGGCGGACGAGTCGCTGTTCGATCACGTGATTGCCGAGCTCGACCGGCAGCAGGCGGAAGCGCGGCGCCCCTTCTTCGTCCATGTGATGACCACCAGCAACCACCGTCCCTACACCTATCCCGCCGGCCGCATCGACATCCCCTCCGGCACCGGGCGCGACGGCGCCGTGAAATATGCCGACTGGGCTGTCGGCCATTTCCTGGAAGAGGCCGCCCGGCATGCCTGGTTCGCGGATACCGTGTTCGTCATCACCGCCGACCACGGCGCCAACGCGCGCGGCGGCATTGAAATCCCGGTGGACAAGTACCGCATCCCGCTGTTCATTTATGCGCCGCGCCATATCGCTCCGCAGCGCGTGGATCGCCTGATGTCGCAGATCGACATTGCGCCGACCCTGCTCGGTCTGCTGGAAATTCCGGGTATCCGTAATACGCGGTTGATTTGATGTTTTTCGGCAGTCGTGTTTATTTGTTGTTAATTCGTATTATGCGGTTGATTTATGCATTGTGCTGTAGTATAGTGAAGGCGTAATCAGTGGTTGATA
>JBFMFB010000023.1:0-33983 GCA_040752115.1 Pseudomonadota bacterium
AGCTGGGCCGGGGGAAGTCGGCGAGCACTGTCTGAGCTCCGCGCGTCGAAGGATGCGTAGCATACTTCGGCGCAAGGGCGAGTTGCGCAGCCGCCCGGCCCGGCGAGCAACGCAGGGAAGTCGCCCGACAGGGCGACCGGCGAACCGGGGTGTCCTTCTTTTCGGTTACCTTTTCTTGGACAAGCAAGAAAAGGTAACTGCCCCGCCGGGGCATCGCCGGCACTCAAACAATCCGCGCGGAGCGCGACACATGGCAGGCACTTATACGCGACTCAATAAATGCGGGCGGGAGAGGCGAATGCTTTCAAAAGCCGATTTCATGATGGCGGCGGTTTTTTTCCTGCTGGCCTTGGGAGCGTCGTATTTCGCGGCCGATGGCCGGCCTTTGCTCGGCCCGGATAGTGCGTTCGCGGTGCATGTGGGCCAGAATCTGGCAAGCGGGGAGGGGCTGGTGCATCGTGTTGCCGGCGATTCATCCATACCCAAGCCGCAGCCCATGGTCACCAAACCGCCGCTGTTCGCGACGCTCATCGCCGCCCTGACCGGGATGGGCGTCGCCTCCAAGACGGCCGGATGGGCCATTGTTTACGCCTCGTTTGCGTTCGCCGCCGCAATGCTTTATCTCATCGCCCGGCTGGCGCTTCCTGTCGCTATCGCGGCCCTGGTTGTCGTGCTCTTCACCGCAAGCGCGCCCGGATTGCTTTGGAGCATCACGCTGCATGAGGAGTGGCTTTTTATTGCCCTGAGCTTCGCGTCCCTTCTGATTCTCTCTGTGCTGAGGGAAAGAGCGCAGCATTCTCATAATGGCTGGTGGGCCTTGCTCGGCGTTGTTACGGGGGCGGCGCTGCTCGCCAGCTACCAGGGATTCCCTCTGGTTCTGACCGTGGGAGCGGTGTTGCTCTTCGATGGCGCCAGGAATTCCAGGTCATGGCGACATCTTGGCTTCTACGTGCTGGGACTGACAGCTATCGGCATTTATCCGCTGGTTCGATTCGCGAATCTTTGGGCCGCGGGCGTCAAGCCCAGTTTCGACCTGGGCGGCGAGCCCACATGGCTCGCGATCAGCGCCGGGTTGATCCACGTCTTGCAGAATGATTTTCTGGGGCGTCTGGTGGTCTGGCTCGGCAGCGCATCCCCGGGCCACATTGCCGTTCTCGTTGCGTCGTATGTCTCGTTGGGTCTGCTCCTTGCCGCAGCGGCCAGACACAAGGCTTTGGTGCCGGCCTCGCTGTATGTTGCGGTTTATGTCCTGCTGCTTATTTTCCAGTTGGCCGGGGGAGGAAGAGGCTTCCTCGAGCCCCGGGTGGTCGTGCCCGTGGAGGCGCTGTTGCTCCTGGTGGTGACAGCAGTGCTGTGGCGGCTTGCCGAAAACGACCGCCGTCTGCTCAGGGCAGGCGCTTTGGCCGCCGGTCTGCTCGGCGTGGCGTTGTATGCGAATGCCCAATACCACGGGTTTCGGAAGATCGCAGGCGACGGCAGCGCGGCGCGCGCCTCGCGCGAATACTGTCCTTCGCCGCAAACACTTGCATGGGTCAAGGGGAACATTCCGCCGGGTGCCGTCATTCTCAGCACGCAATGCGGCTACCAGCTTCTCGCCGATGCCAGCGAGTACTATTGGGTTGCCATTCCGCCTGCCGATGAATATGCTTCCTCTCCACGTTTTCACGAACGGTGGGGCGAGGCGGATTTCCTCAGAGTGAGTGTGGCCACGGGAGCCAAATGGGCGGTGATCCTTTTGGGTGAGCGCGGAGATCCGCTCAGGCAGAAACCCGGCTACGGTGCGTTCGTTGACAGGCTTCTGGCTGGAGAAGCCGGAACTCAACGGGTCAGGCGAGTCGTGAAGTTTAGCGACGGCGCCGTCTATTCTATCGAGTAGGACGTTTTTCGCGCTGCTTGGGTGAAAGAACATCCCGAAAAACATCGGCCAATTTTGAGGCGAATAGCCGTATGTCGTATTTTTCCTCGCACAAGAGACGGCTTCTTCGCCCCATTTCCATAGCTTCGCCTGGATGGGAGAGCAGGTAGGAAATGGCTGTTCTCCATTGGTTCACATCGCCGGGGGCGACCCAAATCCCGATGCCTTCCTTCTCGATGTCGATGTCGATATAGTCGTTGCGCGTCATGACCACCGCTTTTCCCATCGCCATGGCATCGAGCAGGCTTGTCAGCCCGGCTAGCGCGTCGACTTCGGCCATGGGGATGGCGATCAGATGGGCTTTTTTGTACTCCTGCAACACCTCGCGGTACGAGACTGCATTGCTTCCTTTGGGGCCGTATCGCGCCTGGACGTTGTCAGGCATGTCGGCAACGGAAGGGGCAGAAGATTCGGAGCAGTAGATCTGCACCCGGCAATCCAGATTTCTTGCGGATTCGACCAGCGTGTTGTAATCCCGCTTCGCCTTTCCCGCGCTGACGACAAGAGGCGGGTCCTCAGCCGCGCTATTTCCATCCCACGCCCTGCCGGCGTCGTAGAATGCCAGGTCGGCGCCCCATTCCAGTGTTATCGATTTGCCATCGGGAATGGAAAAATCATTTTTCAGCTTGTCTTCGACTTTCTTGCTGAGGCAGATGAGCTTGTCGTGGGCTTTGACAAATCGCTCGTTTTCCGCCGTGGCTTGAACCGGATGGTGAATTACGGCAACCAGCGGTTTTCGGAAAATGCCGAGGGCGCGCAGGCGTGCTAGCAGGGAAGTGTGGGTTTGGCAGCCAGAATAGACGAGGTCGTATCCGGAGCGGAGAAGCACCCGCAATTGCTGATCCAGCGCAAGCGTTTCCAGGCGATTCATATTCAGAAGCCGCTGGAATCTCCAGTGATCGTTCAGGGCCGCGAATTTTTCGTGTGGCAATATTTCGACATCAACTCCGTATTCCCCCAGATGCGAGACACCCCAAAGATGATGGCCGGGATACGTGCCGCTTTTCCATAGATCCCAGGCCTCGCGCATTTCATAGTTGTTAATGAATAATGCCTTCATATGAGATTTCCCGGTTTTCTCCTTTTGACAGGGTGGGGTTGATGCCGCCAGTCTCTCATCCTGCCGAACGCTGATCCAGTATTTCGGCGTTGGAGAACCGACACGAAAACGAAGTTCCGGGAAGGTCGGCCGTGCAGCCGATGCGCTGGTATGGCCGCACGCAGCCGGAACTGGTTTCTTTGGGGTGCAACGGGCCGGGCCTTCAAGGGAGGGCCGGAACGTCGAGCGAGCGGGAAGACGGCGCGGCGCCATGCTCTACGATTTCGACCCGTGCATCGCTGCGTCCGGGAATGAACCACCAGCGCGTCGTCCGCCGCGGCCCAACGATTTCGCAGCCCACGCGGTTTCCGCTTTCCAGCAGCCGCACCGCGTGCGGTGGGTTTCGGTCGAGGGTGCTCGGCAACAGGACGACCAGGAAATTGTCTTCCGCGTTGTCGCCGGGAGGCGTTACCTCGATGCGCCACGCGCCCGGTTCGAAGGCGCCCGGATTAAGCATTCGCTCGGCAAGCATTCCGTTTTCGTCGTAGTTTCTCCCGTCCACGTAAAATTCGAACCCCTTCCCGCCGATGGAATGGATGACGGCTTTGCGCGGCAGAAGCACCGTTCCCGCCAACCTTCCGCCTACGTGGGCCGGCCGGTCGGCGGGCTGGACGCCGACCGTGAATCCGGCGCCCGCGACGGCCGGCCTCTCGATGGTGTGGAGCAGCCACCGCTTGCGGAAATGCGGCTGGGTCGCCCGCACTTGATCGAAGATCACGATCACGTCGTCCACGCGGTCATAGCCGAAGGTTCGCCAGAACCGTTCCACGCGCCTCGTGCGGTGCGAGAACGTGCCCTGCCCCGAGTAGCGGTTGGTGTAGGCGGGCGTGACGTCGGCTGCGGCGACGATCAAACCATCCCGGTCAAGCAGCCGTTCGATTTTGCCGGTATGGTAGATCTCGCTCTTTGCCCGCCATTCCGCGATATCCAGAGGCGCCGGTTCGACCCCCCACCCCGATCCGATGCGCCGCTGCCCGCCGTCGTTCGCGATCGCACGGAATTTCCCGATCCCGCGCACCGAGGCGACGGTGTCGGCCGGATCGGTCACCGTTACCGTATTGTGCGCGATGGTCTGGTAGGTGTAGTTCATGTGGTGGTCCGCCCCATAGTGAGGGCCGTAGAAACCGGCGTCGATGGCTAGCGCGCCGCCCTTGTAGATGTTGAACGCGCCCTGGTCGAGGTGAGAGTGCGACCAGTAGTTGTCGCCCGCCTTGAACGACAGATAGGTGGCATCGGGGCCCCAGCCGTTTCTTGCGACGATCATGCCGATGCCGTCGAAATGACGCGCCAGGGGCATGCTCGAAAGCGCGCCGGGGTCGTACAGGGAGGGGTCCGTCAGCGGCCCCCAAGGCCACGAGGTCGGCCGCAGATCCTTCGGGGCGCGCCCGAAGGTGTAGGCGGCCGGCTCGCGGTATTCCAGCGCCAGCGCCAGGAAGTCTGGCTCTCCGCGACCTTCGAGGGCACCGACATCGCCCCAGCGGAAAGGCGTTTCATCGGGACGCCTGCGGTATACCAGGAAATCGAGGAAACCCCGGATGCCCGGCTCGGATGCGAACAGGTCCTCGCCGGTCACGCTCCGCCACATGGCCGGCAACTGGTAGATTGCCTGCCCGATTCCGAGCCAGACATATTCGCCTCCCTCGTGCCAGCCCCCGTTCCGCCCCATGATCTGGCGCCAGACCGGAAGGATCCGGTTTTTCCACAGATCGTGGGTGAAGCGCATCACGTCATCTCCCCGCGGATCGTCGCCGTAGAGGGCAAGCGTCATCGCCATCAGCGCCTGCGCGGGGCTGTTGTAGAGATAGACGTTATACGGCGAAAGCCGATGCTCGCGAATGACGTGGATGATGTAATTGCATCCTTCCGCCAGCTTGCGGCGCAGTGCAGCCCGCTGCGGCTCAGTCCACTGGTCGTACAGCCAGTCGTATGCCACCGCCAGCGGTTTGCCCTGATCGTTGCCGCGGTCGACGAATTCCAGGGCCATCAGGCGGCTGTGCAGTTCGGCGAGGTCCTGGCTGCCGGGGTAAGCTTTCGCCAGCAGCGTCGCCGCGTAGAGGTCGCCGCGCTGCTTCGCGAGCTGGCGCATCAGGTCGAAATAGCCCGGATTGTCCCTCTCCAGCCGCGCGATCTCGGCCGACGTGGGGGCGGGGAGGCGCGGATGCGCACGGCGGAAATGGGGCAACAGGGGCGGCGGCAGCGCTTCGGCTTGCGGCAGCCGGGGCATCCAGCGCTGATCCAGAGGGCGCTCGAAGGTATGTCCGAGCAGCAGCCCTGCTGCCGCGGTTGATATCACCAAAGTGGCAGCCATGCCGGCCGTCGTTCGCCACCGGCGGGGGCCGGATTCGCGCGGGGGCGCTGCACCGCTTTGCCCCTCCTGCCAGCCGGGACGCCAGCCCCAAGGCGCCAGCCAGCCGGCGACCGCGAATAGCGCCCGAATCCCGTCGCCTCCACCGCCGGCGAGCAGCCCGGCTCCGTAACCGACCGCAAGCGCCAGCGGCACGCCGGCCACAGCGACCATCCCGCGCCGATGGTAGGGGGTGACGAGATTCGCCAGCCACGCGAGCGCAAGGAACGGAGCGGAGGCGGCAAGCCGCTCCAGGAAATCCACCATCCCGGGCAGATGGGCCTGGAAGGGTACCCAAGCGAGGGCCAGTATCTGGGTGTTCCAAGCAATCCTATCCGGGGCGATCAGGCCGGCCACGAAGGAACCCAGCAGGGCGGCTGCCGCCGAGGCTGGCCAGGCATTGCGCGGCAGCCGCAGCAGGCCGTGCAGTGCCAGAAGTCCCATGGCGAGCCCGAGCGCGACATCGACGGAAAGCGCCCAGCCCGAAGGCGAAAAGCGCAGCAGCAGAACCACGGCGATGCCCTTGGCGGCAAGTGCGCCCGTGACGAACAGGACGTATGCCCGGAAAGCGTGTGCTCCGGGCTTCAACAACAGGGCGGCGAGCAGTCCCAGTCCGGCAGCCTGCAAGGCGTTGGCGGCGACCGCCGCCGGATTCGGGCGGGCCGAGTCCAGTGCCAGCAGCCAAACCGGCCCCACGCTCGATTTCAGCGCACCGATCGTCGTGGAAGGGGCGATTGCGCCGAGGCCCGCGAACGTCGCCAATACAAGCACGGCAAAGCCGGCGCCCACGAAAGCACCCGGCATCAGCCATGCTTCCCGCAACATCCGCAGCCGCATTGCCAGGCCGGAACCCGGCCTGACCATCCAGGCGAGGCCAATGCCCGCGAGCACGCCGGCGCCATTGGCCGCGATCGTCTGGCCGGTGGGTGCTCCGGTCGCATGCGCAAGCTGGAGCGCCCCGGACAGCAGGACGATGCCGGACCCCGCCGCTGCCGCCGCCAGGCCGCCGGTCAGGACGCCAACGGCGCGCTGCAGGGCCAATGCCATGAACAGCCCGGCCGGCAAATATTGAAGGAACTCTGCCAGTGCTTCGCTCTTGGAAATGCCGCGCGTAGCGGGGCCGGGGAGCCGGCTCAGGATGTCCAGTTCGATGCCGTGCCAGCCGTGGAACGGGTGAAGGCCGGCCCAGATCAGCATGACTCCATAGACCAGGGCCAGTGCGGCGGCTACGGACGCCCCCTCCCGCTCTTGCGGGCGTGAGGCGCTTTTGGGTGACTGGGACCGACGTTTCATCCTGGGCAGGGGGCGCGTTCTTCCGGGGGAGGGATTTCGCCGCGCGTGCGGTGAAATCTTCGGGTTTTCGGGACGGCTGTCTGGGCGAAATTAGCACAGGGCGCCATCCATGTAAATTCAGCTACAATCATCGAAGCGGCACGGTGAAATTTCCAGACCTTCGTCCGGCCGCCTCAACAGTATCCGATTTGCGAGCTGCGCAATGAATCATGACGTATTCAACGGCGACGCCGACGGCATTTGCGCCCTGCATCAGCTCCGGCTCGCTTTCCCCGCGGAAAGCGAACTCGTCACCGGGGTGAAGCGCGATATCGCCTTGGTGGAGAGAGTGTCCTGCGTATCCGGGGATAGCGTGACGGTGCTCGATATCGCTATGAGCAAGAACCGTGAGGCGCTGCTTGCGCTGCTCGACAAGGGCGTCAACGTTCTGTACTTCGACCACCATAACCCCGGCGAAATTCCGAGCCATCCGAACCTGAAGGCGGTGATCGACACCCGCCCCGATGTTTGCACCAGCCTGCTGGTCAACCGCCATCTCGGCGGCCAGTTTCCGGTCTGGGCGGTGGTGGCGGCTTTCGGCGACAATCTGGGCGACAGCGCGCGCCGCGCCGCCGAGCCCTTGGGCCTGGATGCAGGCCGGCTCGACCGGCTACGCCGGCTGGGGGAGTGCCTCAACTATAATGCCTATGGCGAAGGGGTGGAGGATCTTTTCTTTCACCCGGCCGAGCTTTACCGGATGGTGCACCGCTACCGGGACCCGTTTGCCTTCATGCGCGAGGAGGCCGCATTCGAGACCCTGGATCGCGGATATGCGGAGGACATGGCGCTGGCCCGGGCCGTCCGCCCGGAAGCGGAAACGGGAGGCGGCGCTATTTATCTGTTGCCGGATGCGGCCTGGGCCCGCCGGGTGAGCGGCGCCTTCGGCAACTGGCTTGCCGCTTCCGCGCCCGAGCGCGCCCATGCGGTGCTGACGCGCCGTTCCAGGGGCGGCTTCGTGGTCAGCGTGCGCGCGCCGCTCGCGACCAAACAGGGAGCGGATGTGTTGTGCGCTCAATTCGAAACCGGCGGCGGGCGCAAGGCCGCGGCGGGAATCAACCGTCTGCCGGAGGATCAACTGACACGGTTCGCGACGCTTTTCGCGGAAGCGTTTTCGAGGGATGGGACTGTCTGATATGGATAATCTGATCGCGCCGTACGGCGGCAAGCTGGTCAATCCGATGGCTGAAAAGGTTCGTGCCCGGGAGCTGCGGCGCGAGGCGCTGCATCTGCCTTCGCTGGACCTCAACCGGCGGCAGATTTCGGATCTGGAAATGCTGCTCAACGGCGGATTTTCGCCGCTCACCCGCTTCATGGGCCGCGCCGATTACGAGAGCGTGCTGGAGCGCATGCAGTTGGCCGACGGGACGTTCTGGCCGCTGCCGGTTACCCTCGATCTGCCGGACAAGGCCGCCGGCCTGCTGGAAGCCGGCGGCAGGGTCGCGCTGCGCGATCCGGAAGGATTCCTGCTGGCGGTATTGACGGTGGGGGAAGTGTGGCAGCCGGACAAGGCGCGCGAGGCCGAGGCGCTTTTCGGCACGACCGATCCGGCCCACCCCGGTGCCGGATACCTGATGCGCCAGGTCGGCAGCCACTACGTTTCCGGGCATCTGGAAGGGCTCTCGCTGCCGCAGCATTTCGATTACCCCATGCTGCGGCTTGCCCCCGAAGAGTTGCGCAGATCGTTCCTGCGCCGCGGCTGGCGGCGTGTGATCGCCTACCAGGCGCACTTTCCGCCGCACCGCGCCCAATATGAATTTACCCGGCGCGCCGTCCTGGAGCGCGAGGCCAATCTGCTGATCCATGCGGTGACGGCTGTCGATCCGGCCGACAGTCCGGATCATTTCACGCTGGTGCGCAGTTGCCAGGCGATCTTGCCGCGTTACCCGGCCGCGTCCGCAGACGTGGCGCTGCTGCCGATGTCGCGGCATCTGGAGAGGGCGAGGGGCGTCCTGCTCCGCGCCATCGTGGCGCGGAATTACGGCTGCACCCATCTGATCGTGGGGGGCGAGCAGGACGATTCCGGCGATCATCGCCGCGGCAGGGACGTGTCCGACTCCCGGGAATTCCAGCGCCTGTCGCAGCAGGCGGAGGCGGTGGGCGTGGAGCTGATCCCTTTCCCGCGCATGGTTTACGTCGAGGAGCGCGTCCAGTACATGCCGCAGGAGGAGGCGCCGCCGGGCGCGAGAAGCCTGGTTCTGCCCGGCGCCGAATTCCGCCGGCGCTTGGCGGAGGGGCTGGAAATTCCCGAGTGGCACAGTTATCCCGAAGTGGTCGCCGAGCTGCGCAAAACCCATCCTCCCCGCAGCCGGCAGGGATTCACCGTCTTCTTCACCGGTTTGTCGGGTTCCGGCAAATCCACTCTGGCCAAAGCGCTGATGGTCAAGCTGCAGGAAATAGGCGGGCGTCAGGTGACGCTGCTGGACGGCGATATCGTGCGCAAGCATCTGTCGAGCGAACTGGGTTTTTCCAGGGAGCACCGCGATATCAACATCCGCCGCATCGGCTTCGTCGCCAGCGAGATCACCAAGAATCGCGGCGCGGCGATCTGCGCCCCGATCGCTCCTTACGCGACGACGCGCCGGGCCGTGCGGGAAATGATCGAACCGCTCGGCGGGTTTTTCGAAATCCATGTTTCCACCCCGCTGGAAGTGTGCGAAAGCCGGGATTGCAAGGGGCTGTACGCCAAGGCGCGGGCGGGCATCATCAAGGAATTCACCGGCATCAGCGATGCCTACGAAACGCCGGAGTCGCCGGAGCTGGCGCTGGATACTTCGGATATTTCAGTGGATGAGGCAGTGCAGCGCATCCTGCTGAAGCTGGAGCAGAAGGGGTATTTGAAAATCTAGTGTAGCGCTTCGTAATTCAAGGGAACTGTAGGGGCGGCTAAAGTCGCCCCTACATGACGCATGTTTCGGAATGCAAAAGTTCCAGGATAGTAGGCTGGGGTAAGCGTAGCGCACCCCAGCAGGAACAGCCGAATCGCTGGGGTTCGGTTTCCTCACCCCAGCCTACCTGAAAATCTAACAGCCGAGCATCTCCCCGAATTTTTGCCAATTCAGATGCCGTTCCACCGCATCGGCCATTCGCGCTATCCCCTGTTCGCGCAAAGCCTCGTAATCCGGTGTTTCTGCCGCCTCCAGCCCTGTCCAGCGGAGCAGGGCGGCACACGCTTCGCGACGGTCGAACAGCCCGTGCAGGTAGGTGCCGAGGATTTGGCCATCCGCTGACAGGGCACCATCGCTTCGTCCCTTCAGGCATACGGCCGGGCGGTCCAGGGCGGGCCCGCTGCTGATGCCGGCATGAATTTCGTAGCCGCTGACGGCGGCCCCATCCAGTGCCAGTGCGCCGCTTTCCCGGCGCAACTGTTTTTCCGGTTTCAATTCGGTTTCCATCTCCAGCAGGCCCAGCCCCTCGCTGCTGCCGGCATCGCCTTCCAGCCCGGTCGGATCATGAATGTTTTTCCCCAGCATCTGGAAGCCGCCGCAGATGCCGATGAGCTTGCCGCCATAGCGCAAGTGCCTAAGAATCGCCTCTTCCCAGCCGTTGGCACGAAGCCAGGCCAGGTCGGCGCGCACGTTTTTGCTGCCGGGGAGGACGATGAGATCGGCGGCGGGGATCGGTTCCTGGGCGCAGACAAAACGCAACGCAACGCCGGGGTGCAGGCGGAGCGGGTCAAAATCGGTGTGGTTGCTGATGCGGGGCAGCAACGGCACGACCACCCGCAGACGGGTTTCCGTTTCGGCTGCGAACGTCAGTTGCCCGAGCCCGTCTTCGGCCTCCAGATGTAGTCCGTGCAAATAGGGCAGCACGCCGAGAACCGGGACGCCGGTGCGCTGTTCCAGCCAGTCCAGCCCGGGCTGCAGCAGCCCGATGTCGCCGCGGAAGCGGTTGATGACAAAACCGCGAATCCGCCTCCGCTCGGAAGAGGACAGCAGTTCCAGCGTCCCGATCAATTGGGCGAATACGCCGCCGCGGTCGATGTCCGCCACCAGCAGCACCGGGCAGTCCGCCGCCTCGGCGAAACCCATGTTGGCAATGTCGCGGTCGCGCAGGTTGATTTCTGCCGGGCTGCCGGCGCCTTCCACCACAATGATTTCGTACTGGCGGGCAAGGCGTTGGTAGGATTCCAGCACCGCGCCCAGGAGCTGCGGCTTGTGTTCGTGGTAGCGGCGCGCATCCATGTCCGTCAGGGCTCTGCCGTGGACAATCACCTGGGCGGCGATGTCGGTATTCGGCTTCAGCAATACCGGGTTCATGTCGGTATGCGGCATCAGGCCGCAAGCCTGGGCCTGTACCGCCTGGGCGCGCCCGATCTCGCCGCCGTCCGCCGTTACCGCGCTGTTCAATGCCATATTCTGCGGCTTGAACGGCGCCACGCGCCGGCCCCGGCGATGCAGCACGCGGCATATGCCGGTCACCAGCGCGCTTTTGCCGGCATCGGATGAGGTGCCCTGAATCATCAAGGTTTTGACGGACATGGCGGGATAGTCTCCTCAATAATGTTTTGCAACGCCGTCTCCAGCCGCTGCCATTCTGCTTCTTTACCCGGCAGGCCGAAACGCAGGCTTGAGGGCTCGGCGAAATGGCGCGTCAGGATACCGCGCATGGCAAGCTGGTGGTGTATTGCCGCCGCATGCGGTGTGCGGGCCCACTGGAAAAGCGCCGTCCCGCCATGGGGAGAAAGGTGGTGCCGGGCAAGCAGGCAGGCCAGCCGTTCCCCCGCCCGGATCAAGCGTTCCCGTCCGGTTTTCTGCCATTGGGAATCCTCCAGGGCCAGCCGCGCCACCAGCCGCGCGGGGCCAGCCACCGGCCATGGCCCGAGCCGGTCTTCCAGTTTCCTCAGCAGCTCCGCCCATGCCAGGACGAACCCTGTTCGCGCACCGGCCAGCCCGAAAAACTTGCCGACAGAGCGCAGCACCACCAGCCCCGGAATTCCCGCATATCCCGCAATGCTGAATTCGGGAGTGGCGTCCATGAACGCTTCGTCCACCACCAGCCAGCCGCCGCGGGTCGCCAGCCGTCCATGCCAGCGCAGCAGGGTTGCCGGGTCAAAGGTTTCCCCGGTAGGGTTGTTGGGGTTGACCAGCACCAGCACGTCAAGCAGGTCGAGCCGGGATTCGATGCCGTCCGCGGTCATGGAGGTCACGGCATGGCCGCTCTGTTCCCAGGCGCGGGCATGCTCCCCGTAACTTGGCGTCAACACCCCGGCGCGACTGCGCGGACGCAGCATGGGCAGCAACTGGATCGCAGCCTGCGACCCGGCCACCGGCAGCAGCGCCTTGCAGCCGTAATAGCTTCCGGCGGCTTCAATCAGGCCGTCGCAGGGTTCCGGCAGGCGGCGCCAGCACGCCTGCGGCAGGGCTGGCACCGGCCAGCCGATGGGGTTGATGCCGGTGGAAAGGTCAAGCCATTGCTTGACCGGAATGCCGTAGCGAAGCGACGCCTCGCGGAGGTTTCCGCCGTGCTCAAGCAAGTGCCCACCCCACGATAAGCGCAACCGCCAACCACAGCCATATACCGCGCCGCATCAGGGAAGCCGCCCTGGCGATATCGGCTGGCACGACCTCCCGCCCTTCGCCCAACACCGGGCGCATTTCCGGGCGGCCTTGATAAATTGCCGGGCCGCCCAGCCGCAGCAACAATGCTCCCGCTCCCGCTGCCATCACCGGCCCGGCATTGGGGCTTTCCCAGCCCCGGGCCTGAGTGCGCCAGCAGCGCCATGCCGACCGGCTACGACCAAGCAGTGTGTAGGTCAGCGCAGTCAGCCTGGCGGGAACCCAGTTGAGCGCATCGTCCAGGCGGGCGGCGGCCCAGCCGAAATCGCGGTAGCGGTCCGTCTTGTAGCCCCACATCGCGTCCAGGGTATTGGCGAGCCGGTACAGCACCGCGCCCGGCGCGCCGGCCACAAGGAACCAGAACAGGGCGCCGAGCACGGCATCGCAGCCGTTTTCCAGCACCGATTCCACTGCCGCACGGGCAACCGCGGCCTCGTCCATTTCCCCCGTATCCCGGCTTACCATCCGTCCCACCTTCTGCCGCGCCAGTTCCAGGTCGCCCGCATTCAGTGCGCGCCGGACTTCCGCGGCATGCTCTTCCAGGCTGGTTGCGCCTATGGCCAGATAAAGGAGCGGGATTGTCAGCGTCCAGGCCCATGCGTCGAGGCCGCGTTGTGCCGCATGCACCAGAAAGGCCGCTCCTGCCAGAGGCAGCAATACCGCCGCCGCGCCGCGCAGCCTGAGGAAGAAGGGCTGGGTTGCAGCGGGGCTGTAGAGGAAGGCTTCCATGCGCTGCGCCAGCCAGCCGAAACCGACCAGCGGATGCCACCGCCGCGGCTCTCCCAACAGCCTGTCGAGCAGTACCGCCGCCAGCGCCATCAGCGCTGGCGAAAGAAAAGGGAAAAGCGTCATCGTCCGGCATCTCTCCAGAAACACATTGCAACGCTTTGATTGTTTGCGATATTTATCCGCAACGAAACAATGGGAACACTGTAGGGGCGACTTCAGTCGCCCATGGGCGGCTAAAGCCGCCTCTGCAAGAAAGTTTTCCTTTTTTCGCCATACGGCCAGAGGCCGATTACTGCGCTAACCCCGCAAAGCCAAAACCACCAGCACCGCCACCTCGATCAGCTCGACGCTGGCCCCCAAGGTGTCGCCGGTCATGCCGCCGAGCCGGCGCAGCATCATGCGGCGCAGCACCACCCAGCCTGCGGCGGCGGCCAGCAATGCGGCCAGGCCGGATACCCCGGCGAACGATACCCCCGCTGCCACGGCAAGCAGCATCAAGGTTAAAGCCCGCCGCGGCAGGTGCTCCGCCAGCGTCGCCCCCATGCCGCCGGGACGCGCGCAGGGCGTGGCAAGCATCAGCCCGATCAACGCCGAGCGCCCCAGCAGCGGGGCGAGCAGCAGCGCCTGCCAGGCTGGTGCCCTTACCAGCGCAGCCAGCGCCGCGAATTTCAGCAGCAGCACCAGCACGATCGCCGATACCCCGGCGGGGCCGCTGCGGGGATCTTTCATGATGTCCAGCGTGCGCTGCCGGTCGCCGTGCCCGCCCACCCAGGCATCGGCGCTGTCGGCCAGGCCGTCCAGGTGCAGGCCGCCGGTGACGAGCGCCCACGCCGCTGTCAGCAGCGCCGCCTGGAGCAGCGGATCGGCGTGCCCGACCACGCGCTGCAAACCAGCCAGCAGCAGGCCGATCAGCAGCCCGACCAGGGGATAGGCCAGCGCCGAGCGGCCCCAGTCCGCCGGCTCCGGCGCGAAGCGCAGACGCAGGGGAATGCGGGTGAGGAACTGCAGGGCGAGCAGGAATGCTTTCATGGCCGCGGAGCGTCGTGACGGCGCAGCAGCGCAGCCGTTGTTGCCCGGTCAGTGCTGCTCTTGCCGTATGTCATCGGCTCCCCGATACGCCGGCTTCGCCGAAGGTGGCCATCTGCCCGTGCAGCGCGGCGGCCAGGCGCAGGATCGGCAGGGCGACTGCCGCGCCGCTGCCTTCGCCCAGCCGCATCCCCATGTTCACCAGCGGCCTGGCGCCAAGCGCTTCCGTCAGGTGGACATAGCCGGGTTCCGCCGAGGCATGGCCGTAAAAGAACCACGCTGCCGCATCGGGGCGCAGGCGCAAGGCCGCCAGCGCGGCGACGGTGGCGATGAAGCCGTCCACCAGCACTGGCAGTCCGGCCTGGGCGCAGGCGATGTAGGCGCCGGAGAGCGCGGCGATCTCGAAGCCGCCGACGTGGCGCAATACCTCCAGTGGTGTGGTCATCGCGGCCCGGTGCAGCGCCAGCGCCTCCCCGATCACCCGCGCTTTGTGCGCCACCCCATCCGCGCTCAGGCCCGTGCCGGGCCCCGCGATTTCATGGGGTGCCTTGCCCAGCAAAGCGCAGGCAACCGCAGTCGCCGCCGAGGTGTTGGCGATGCCCATTTCGCCGCCGATGAACAACTGCGCGCCTTCCTTCTCCGCCCGTTCCACCGCGTCCCGCCCGGCCTGCATCGCCCCGGCCAGTTGTTCCTGCGTCATGGCGGGCTGGCGGCGGAAGTTGGCGGTGCCGTTGCCCACCCGCTGGGAAACGACGCCCGGCAATGGCGCCGGCGGCATCGCGCTGCCCACATCCACGACTTCCAGGCCGGCCCCGAGGTTGCGCGCCAGCACGCTGATGGCCGCCCCGCCGCGGGCGAAATTGAGGATCATCTGCGCGGTCACTTCCTGGGGGAAAGCCGATACCCCTTCCTCCGCCACGCCGTGATCCGCGGCGAATACCGTAATGTGCACCCGTTCCAGCGAGGGCTGCTGGGTTCCCTGCATCCCGGCGAGGCGGATGGCGATCTCCTCCAGATAGCCGAGGGAACCGGGGGGCTTGGTCAATTGCGCCTGGCGCGCCTTCGCCGCTTCCAGCGCGGCAGGGTCCAAGGCTTTTGTCGGGGTTTTCAGCCAGTTCATGTCGTCTCTTTTCCTTTCAATAGCAGGGGCAGCCCTGCTGCTACGAGTGTTACCCGGTCGCACAGGCGGGCCAGTTCCTGGTGCAGCCTGCCGGCTTCGTCGCAAAATCGCCGCGTCGCTTCTCCGAGGGGCACCACCCCCATGCCGACCTCGTTGCTGACCAGGATGATCCGCCCCGCCAGTTCGGGCAGGGCCTGAAGCAGCGCGGCGCGCTCGCGCTGAAAGAGTTCCTCGTCGGCGATCGCGTTGTTCAGCCACAGGGTCAGGCAATCCACCAGCAGGCAGCGATCCGGCTGTGCAGCGCGCTGAAGGGCGGCAGCAAGGCGTATCGGTTCCTCGACTACCGCCCACGCGGCGGGACGCCGCGCCGCGTGGTGGGCGATGCGCTCAGCCATCTCGGCATCGCCGGCGGTGGCGGTGGCGATATAGGTCACCGCCAGCCCGCTTTCCAGTGCCAGCGTTTCCGCCAGCGCGCTCTTGCCCGAGCGGGCACCGCCGAGAATCAGCTCTTTCATCCGTTTTTCTACCGCGGCTGGTAATGGAGACTGACAAACAGGTTGGCTCCGGGGGTATTGAAATCCCGCACCAGTTCGTAGTGTTTGTCGAAGATGTTGTTGATCCGCCCGCGCAACGTCAGCTCTTTGGTCAGGGCATAGCCGGCGGTCAGGTTGACGATGCCGTACCCTCCCATCTTCTGGGTGTTTCCCGTGTCGTTGTACCTTTCTCCGGAGAACAACAGCTCGCCCCCCCAACTCCAGGAGTCCGACGCATGGTTGAGTTTGATGCTGCCATGCCGCGTTGCCCGGTTGACCAGAAGCTTGCCGGTGGCGGCATCTTCGGGCCTTTGGGCGGTCAGGTTGGCGCCCAGTTCGTATCCGCCGATTTCGCCGCGCCACGACAGTTCGATGCCGCGAAGATCGGCCTGGCTGACGTTGAAGGGAACGTAAGTCCAGGAGCCGGGAGGGTTCTCCACCCATGCGATCAAATCGGCCACCCGATTGTTGAAATAGATCAGGCTGCCGCGCTGGCGGGCGCTTTCGTAGTGCAGCGCGATTTCGCGGTTGATCGCCCGTTCCGGCTGCAGGCTCGGGTTGCCCCGGTTGCCCCACGCATCCAGAGGATAGTAAAGATCGTTGAAAGTCGGCGCCTTAAAAGCGGTTCCCGCGCTTGCGCTGGCGCGCCACTGCGGGGCAAAGCGGTAGCCATACGCCAGCAGGCCGGTGTTCCGGCTGCCGAACTGGGAATTGTCGTCATGCCGGGCATTGGCTTGCAACTGGTGGTCGCCGAAGCGGTTCTGGTACCCGAGGAAGAGGGAGTTGATGGCGCGGCGGGTTTGGGTGAATACGGCGCTGGACGTTACCTTCTGCTCCAGCCGCTCGAGCCCCGCCGTAACCAGGCCGTTCCGGAGGGTCACGTCGTGCTGCCAGGAGAGCTGGGTCTGGTCGGTGCGAAACAGCGAGGGGCTGGAAGTGACCGTGTGCGAATCGTCGGCGGCGCTTCCGAAACGCAGCTGGCTTTCCCAGTTCGATCCGAGACGATTACGGCTGTAGACGGAAAGGGTGGATAGGCGCTGTTCGACGTAATCATCCCGGAAAACGCCGCCGGTGGTTCGGTCTATCCCGGTTTTGCCCCGGCTGTAGAAAGCCGTCAGGCCGATTTCTTGCCCCGTCGCAACAAGATGGGAGAGGGTTCCGGAAAAATTGGTATTGCGGTAGCCGTCCTTGTCCGGGTTGTAGGCAGGGTTCGCGGGGTTGGTGGTGGCCGAGAAACCGTCGCTTTCGATCTGCCCGCCCTGGAGGCTGAACCGGCTGGCACCGCTTTCTCCGCCGATTCCGCCACTTACCATCCGGGTGGCGTAGGAGCCGGCACCGGCGGATAAATTGGGGCGCGGCTTGCCGGATCCTTCTTTGGTGAAAATCTGGATCACACCGCCGATGGCGTCGGCCCCGTAAAGCGCGCTGACCGGGCCGCGCAGGATTTCCACCCGGTCGATCTGGGCGAGCGGTATCGCTTCCAGGGCGGCGCTGCCCAGGGTGGCGGAATTGACGCGGACGCCGTCAATCAATACCAGGGTATGGCCGCTGTTCGCGCCGCGCAAGTGCACATTGCTTGCGCTCCCCAAGCCGCCGCTGGTGGTGACTTCCACGCCGGGCTGGTATTGCAGCAACTCGACCAGGGAGGACTGCCCGGCTCTGGCGATTTCCTCGGCGGTGATGACCGAAATATCGCCGAGCAGAGCGCTGACGGGCTGCGGTGTTCGGGTCGCGGTGACCACGATTTCCTCGCCGCGGTAAAGCGGGATTTCTTCGGTCGCGGCTTGTGCCGCGGGCGCCAGAATGGCAAGAGCGATCAGACTAAGCTTGAAGGGGGATTTCATCGTATTTT
The DNA here is from genome assembly GCA_040752115.1 of Pseudomonadota bacterium. Taxonomy (GTDB): domain Bacteria; phylum Pseudomonadota; class Gammaproteobacteria; order Burkholderiales; family Sulfuricellaceae; genus JBFMFB01. The sequence goes on from JBFMFB010000023.1 coordinate 17,506, forward strand.
CCATCGTTCGGCAGCGACCCCGCTTGCCGTGAGTGATGACAATGGAAATACCTCGAGAATGGCGCAAAGCAACCACTTCGGCTTACCGTCACCCCGCGGTATTTCCGTATGGTTCTGGGCCGGTCTCCGGGCTCGTGAAAAAACGCATCGCCTTCCCATGGCTTGCGCCACAGTGGCATGTCGATGCGTTCGCGCTCACTTACCGTTGCGGGGGCAGCACAGGCCTTGCCCATTGATCGGGCGCACCTGTTTCCCGTTTAACCCGTCTGCGGAAGGCAGGGCGGGCACCTGGAACGTGGCGGCATTCTACCAAAATGCGGCCCAATCCGTCTTGAACTTCTTGCGGCCATTGGGGAAGTGGCGAAATTTTGCTATTGTTCGCGTCATGCTTAAAGACGCCATCGACCTGTCCGTCCTGCGCCGCGTGCTGGTCATCAAGCTGCGCCACCACGGCGACGTGCTGCTGACCTCCCCGGTGTTCAGCGTGTTGAAGAACCACGCGCCGCACCTGGAACTCGATGCGCTGGTGTATGCGGATACGGCGGAGATGCTGGGCGATCACCCGGCCATCAGCCAGGTGCATGCCATCGACCGGGGATGGAAAGAGCAGGGGGCAATGCGGCAGGCGCGGGCCGAATGGCGGCTGCTGGCGGCGCTGCGCGCACGCGAATACGATCTGATCGTCCACCTCACCGACCACCCGCGCGGCGCGTGGCTGAAGCGGCTCACCGGCGCGCGCTGGGCCGTCGCTCCAAAGTCTCAGGGCAAAGGGCGCTTCTGGCAAAACAGCTTCACCCACTTCTATCCTGCTCCCCGCGGCAAGCCGCGCCATACCGTGGAACTGAACCTCGACGCGCTGCGCCGCATCGGCATTTATCCCGGCGAGGAGGAACGCAGGCTCGTCCTGGAACCGGGCGAGGCGGCCCATGCCTGGGTGCGCGGCCTGATGGCCAAGCATGGCCTGGGGGAAAAGCAGTTCATCCATCTTCATCCGGCTTCGCGCTGGCTGTTCAAGTGCTGGCCGGCCGAAAAAGTGACCGGGCTGATCGCGGCCCTGCAGCAGCAGGGGCATAACATCGTCGTCACGGGCGCGCCGGACGCGGCGGAGCTGCGCATGATCGAGGCTATCCTCGAGCCGTTGCCGCAGCCGGTGGTGAATCTGGCGGGACGGCTCAGCCTGAAGCAGCTCGCCGCGCTGACCTCCCGCGCGCGCTGTTTCGTCGGCGTGGATTCGGCGCCGATGCACATTGCCGCCGCCATGCAGACGCCCACCGTGGCGCTGTTCGGCCCCAGCGGAGACAGGGAATGGGGGCCGTGGATGGTGCCGAGCCGCGTGATCGTCTCGAACCACACCTGCCGTCCCTGCGGCAACGACGGCTGCGGCGGCGGCAAGATCAGCGAATGCCTGACCGTGCTCCCGGTGGAGCGGGTGCTCGGCGCGATACGGGAGCTTGTGGCTTGAACAGCCAAGGCACCAAGGAAAATCAAATAGACAGGATTAACAGGATTTTCAGGATTCACAAGAAAAAATCCTGTCAATCCTGGGAAATCCTGTTAATCCTGTCTGTTCTCCGCCCCTGGCTCTGGGCGGGTGGCCAGGCATGAAGCCGTTGAAAATCGCCCTCATCCGCCAGCGCTACACCGCCTTCGGCGGCGCCGAGCGCTTCGTCGCCCGCGCCATGGAAGCGCTGAAGGCGCAAGGCGCCGAGCTCACCATCGTCACCCGGCAGTGGACGCCCGACAATGAAACCCGGGCGCTGATCTGCAATCCGTTCTACCTCGGCAGCCTGTGGCGCGACTGGAGCTTTGCGCGCTGCGTCGGCCGCACGCTGGCGCGGCGTGATTTCGATCTGGTGCAGTCCCACGAGCGGATTGCCTGCTGCGACGTTTACCGCGCGGGCGACGGCGTGCACCGCGAGTGGCTGGCCCAGCGCCGGCGCGTCCTCGGCCGGCTCGCCCGGCTCGGTATTGCGCTCAATCCCTATCACCGCTACGTGCTCGCGGCCGAAAAGAGGCTGTTCGGAAGCCCGCGGCTGAAGGCCGTGATCTGCAATTCCAACATGGTGAAAGAGGAAATCCGGCATTATTTCGATGTGCCGGAGGCCAAGCTGCATGTGATCTACAGCGGTGTGGACACGACTGCCTTCCATCCCGGCCTGAAAGCCTTGCATCGCGAACCTGTCCGGCGGCAATTCGGCATTCCGTCCGATGCGCCGCTGTTTCTGTACGTCGGCTCCGGCTTCGAGCGCAAGGGGCTGCCGGCGCTGCTGGAAGCCCTCTCCGGCTTGCCTGACAACGCGCATCTGCTGGTGGTGGGTAAGGACAAAAGGCTCGACGCGTTCCAGGCACGGGCGGAAAAGCTCGGCCTCGCGCAGCGCGCACATTTCGCCGGCGGACAACGGGACGTGGGGCCGTTCTACGGCGCAGCCGACATGCTGGTGTTGCCGACCCTGTACGATCCATTTCCCAATGTGGCGCTGGAAGCCTTCGCCTGCGGCCTGCCGGTGCTTACCAGCACCAAGAGCGGCGCGGCGGAGTTCATCCGCGAGGGGGAGAACGGCTACGTCTGCGATGCGCTGGATGTGGCGCGGCTGCGCGCGCTGATGGCGGAATTCAGCGCCTTTCCCGAAAGCCGGCGGGCGGAAATGTCGGCCGCCGCGCGCGCGACGGTGGAGAATTGCACCCTGGAAGCGATGAGCGAACGGCTGATCGGGCTCTATGGCAGCCTGCTGTAGGATGGGTGGAGGCGCAAGCCGCAACCCACCACCGGGTGGCCGCGCCGGCCTCTTCGATGGGTTGCGCTGCGCTCCACCCATCCTACGTTTCTGCGCTTATCCCAGCCTGCGAACTTTCGCCCGGGCGCCGAAAATCGCCTCGCCCACGCGCACGATGGTCGCGCCTTCGGCGATGGCCGCTTCGAGATCGCCCGACATGCCCATGGAGAGGGTGTCCAGCTGAAAACCTTCGCGGTTGAGCTGCGCCAGCAATTCCCGCAGCAACCGGAAGCGGCTGCGCTGCAAGGCGGTATCCTCGGTCGGTTCGGGGATGGTCATGAGCCCGCGCAGTTCCAGCCGCGGCAGGGTGCGCACGAAACGCGCCAGTTCGGGAAGCGCGTGCGGTGCGATGCCGCTCTTGCTTGCTTCGCCGCTGACGTTCACTTGAATGCATACCTGCAGCGGCGGCAGTTCCGCGGGCCGGGCCTGGGACAGGCGTTCGGCGATCCTGGCGCGGTCCACACCATGCACCCAGGCGAAATGCTCGGCGACGAGGCGGGTCTTGTTGCTCTGGATCGGGCCGATGAAATGCCATTCCAGCGGCAGGCCGGAGAGTGCTTCGATCTTGGCGACCGCCTCCTGAACATAGCTTTCGCCGAACGCCGTCTGGCCGGTCTCATGGGCCTCGCGCACGGCTTCGGGCGGCCAGGTCTTGCTCACCGCCAGCAGGCGGATGCTTTCCGCGCTCCGGCCGGCCGCAGTGGCGGCCCGCGCGATGCGCTGCTTCACGGCTTGCAAGGCTGCAGAAATTGTTGTCATAATGGCTCGGGATTTTTACAGATGGCGTGGAATGTGCCGCGCGGCGGCGCTTCTTACCTTTACCGGCAGAGGAATTATAAATGGAAATCGCTGACCTGCTCGCCTTCTCGGTCAAGAACAAGGCGTCCGACCTGCACCTGTCGGCCGGGCTGCCGCCCATGATCCGCGTCCACGGCGACGTGCGCCGCATCAATGTGGATCCGCTCGACCACAAGGCGGTGCACGGCATGGTGTACGACATCATGAACGACGGCCAGCGCAAGCACTATGAGGAAAACCTGGAGGCGGACTTCTCGTTCGAGGTGCCCAACCTGGCGCGCTTCCGGGTCAACGCCTTCGTCCAGAACCGCGGCGCGGGCGCGGTGTTCCGCACCATTCCCTCCAAGGTGCTGACGCTGGAGCAGTTGAACGCTCCGGCGATCTTCACGGAAATCGCCAATCAGCCGCGCGGCATCGTGCTGGTGACCGGCCCGACCGGCTCCGGCAAATCCACCACCCTGGCGGCGATGATCAACCACATCAACGAAAACGAGCACGGCCACATCCTGACGGTGGAAGACCCGATCGAATTCGTTCACGAAAGCAAGAAATGCCTGATCAACCAGCGCGAGGTCGGGCCGCACACCCTCTCCTTCAACAATGCGCTGCGTTCGGCGCTGCGCGAGGACCCCGACGTCATTCTGGTGGGCGAATTGCGCGATCTCGAAACCATCCGCCTCGCGCTCACCGCCGCCGAAACCGGCCACCTGGTGTTCGGCACCCTGCACACCAGTTCCGCCGCCAAGACCATCGACCGGGTGGTGGACGTGTTCCCGGCAGCGGAAAAGGAAATGGTGCGTTCGATGCTGTCGGAAAGCCTGCGCGCGGTGATCTCCCAGACCCTGCTCAAGACCAAGGACGGCAGCAGCCGGGTGGCGGCGCACGAGATCATGATCGGCACACCCGCGATCCGCAACCTGATCCGGGAAAACAAGATCGCGCAGATGTATTCCGCGATCCAGACCGGCCAGAACGTGGGCATGCAGACCCTGGACCAGAACCTGACCGACCTGGTGCGGCGCAACATCATCTCCTCCGCGGAGGCGCGCGGCAAGGCGGCGAACAAGGATGCATTCGCCTGAAAGCGGATTAACCACGAATGGCACGAATGTTCTCGAATGGCCACGGACAAAGGTTTACACCACGTCCGGTGTCGCCGGTCGCGAATTCCGGCCCCGCGCGTGCCAGCTCGATCAAGCTCGAAAGCATTCGTGAAAATTCGTGTTCATTCGTGCCATTCGTGGTGAATTCCCCCCTTTCCCCTGGCGGTTAACTCAAGAGCTTCTGGAGACCATATGGAACGCGAACAAGCGCAGAAATTCATGCACGACCTGCTACGGCTGATGGTCGCCAAGAAGGCTTCGGACATGTTCATTACCGCCGGCTTTCCGCCCGCGATCAAGATAGACGGCAAGGTGACGCCGGTTTCCAACCAGACGCTCACGCCGCTGCATACCCAGGAGCTGGCGTTCGCCATCATGAACGCGAAGCAGGCGGCGGAGTTCGAGGCTACCAAGGAATGCAATTTCGCCATCAGTCCGGCGGAAATCGGCCGCTTTCGCGTCAACGCCTTTGTCCAGCAGGGGCGCGTCGGCCTGGTGCTGCGCACCATCACCACCAAGATTCCCAAGCTGGAGGAGATGGGCCTGCCGGAAGTGCTGAAGGACGTGGCGATGACCAAGCGCGGCCTGGTGATCTTCGTCGGCTCCACCGGCTCCGGCAAATCCACTTCGCTTGCGGCCTTGCTCGGCTACCGCAATGAGAACAGCCACGGCCACATCATCACCATCGAGGACCCGGTCGAATACGTGCACGACCACAAGAACTGCATCGTCACCCAGCGCGAAGTCGGGGTAGATACCGAGGACTGGTTCTCCGCCCTGAAAAACACCCTGCGCCAGGCGCCGGACGTGATCCTGATCGGCGAGATCCGCGACCGCGAAACCATGGACTACGCCATTGCCTTCGCCGAGACCGGCCATCTGTGCCTGTCCACGCTGCACGCCAATAGCGCCAACCAGGCGCTGGACCGGGTGATCAACTTCTTTCCGGAAGAACGCCGCGCCCAGTTGCTGATGGATCTTTCGCTCAACCTCAGGGCATTCGTCTCGCAGCGCCTAATCCCGAAGACGGACGGCAAGGGGCGGGTGGCGGCGGTGGAGGTGATGCTCAACTCGCCGCTGATCTCCGACCTGATCTTCAAGGGCGAGGTGCACGGCATCAAGGAGGTCATGGCCAAATCGCGCGAACTCGGCATGCAGACCTTCGACCAGGCCCTGTTCGATCTCTACGAAGCCGGATTGATCAGCTACGAGGACGCGCTCAGGAACGCCGACTCGCTCAACGACCTGCGCCTGCGCATCAAGCTCGAGGGCAAGGAATCCAAGGACCGGGACATGATGTCCGGGCTCGACCACCTCGATATCGTTTAGCCATTCACCCCGAAGTAACGCGAATTATTGAGTTTCGAAAAAGCAACTGCGCGGCATGGCGCAGTCAGGCTGGTTGTACCGCGACGTTTTTTGGGCCCCTGCGAGCAACGCAGGGGAGTCGCCCTGCAGCGCGACTTATGACAGGCACTTACGATTTTCAATAACCTTGAACGGCATTCGAACCACGGATGCGGTTTCCAGGCCAATCCGCTTTCATGCCTTGCCCTTTCCGAAGTTTTCCCAGGGAACCGATTCCGCCGCCCGCTATCCAATTTTGAACCAGCCGGGAAAATACACAACGATATCCGGCTCTTCCAGCACACAGGGAGCAATTTCTGGCGGGAGAAACCGCATGGACATGCAGAGCGAGGGAATGGAAGTATCGTTGTCCGGGAGCAGCGGCCCGGAGCGGGCGAAACGAATCCTGAAGCAGGTATTCCGTGACTACGGCGGCGGCCTCGCGGTGCGCCTGTGGGACGGCGACACGTTGCGGCTTGGCCGGGGGCTGCCGGCGGCCACACTGGTTTTCCATCATCCCCGCGCGTTGCGCGAGCTGATCCTGTTCCGCGATCCGCTGCGCCTGGCGGAAGCCCATTTCCAGGGGCTGGTGAGCGTGGAAGGAAGCATTTATGACATCCTGAATCTGAAGCATCATTTCCACTCCCTTTCCCTCGCCGCCAGTGAAAAGCTGTCTATCCTGGCGTCGGCGTTGATGCTGGGGAGCGGCCCGCGGAGCGGGGAGGGCGAAGCCGAGGTGCAGAAATGGTCGACGCCCCTCTCCGCCTGGTTTGCGCGCAGGAACACGAAGGAACTCAACCGCAAGGCGATCGCCTTTCACTACGATGTCTCCAACGATTTCTACCGCCTCTGGCTGGATGAGCGCATGGTCTATTCCTGCGCCTATTTCAACCATGCCGGGGAAAGCCTGGAACAGGCCCAGGAGAACAAGCTGGAGCACATTTGCCGCAAGCTGCGCCTGAAACCGGGAGAACGCCTGCTGGACATCGGCTGCGGCTGGGGCGCGCTGCTCCGCTGGGCTGCCGCCAACCACGGCGTGCGCGCCCACGGCGTCACCCTGAGCCGCAGGCAGTACGAGCACAACCTCGCGAAAATCCGCGAGGATGGGCTGGAAGGACTGGTCAGCGTCGAACTGAGGGACTATCGCGACCTCGAGGGTGAGGCGGTGTTCGACAAGGTTGTCAGCGTCGGCATGTTCGAGCACGTCGGGCTGAAAAACCTGCCGGTCTACTTCGCCACCGCCCACCGCCTGCTGAAGCCGGGCGGCCTGTTCCTCAATCATGGCATTACCCACGACGAGGAGGGCTGGCATAAAACCGTCTCGACCCGGTTCATCAACCGCTACGTCTTTCCGGACGGCGAGCTGGATACCGTGAGCAACGTGCAGCGCGAAACGGAGCGGGCCGGCTTCGAAATCCACGACGTGGAAGGGCTGCGCCCCCACTACGCGCTGACTCTGCGGCAGTGGGTGAAGCGGCTGGAGGAACGCGAAGAAGAAGCGCGGCAGCACGTCAGCGAGGCTGCCTACCGGGTATGGCGGCTGTACATGGCGGCCTGCGCCCTCCAGTTCGAGGAAGGCGATGTCGGCGTCTACCAGATCCTGGCGTCGAAAAGAGCCGCGGGACTCAACCCGGTGCCGCTCACGCGAAGGGATATCTACGCCGCCTGACCGCGGGCAACGCCCCAGCCCACGTAGCCTGCGTAGGATGGGTGGAGCGCAGCGCAACCCATCAGTGCAATCTGGTCAAATATTGCCACGTCGTCCGAGTGCCCATTGCCATATTCGACTTTTGGCGATGCCCAAGATGCGGGGTGTATCCAGTTGATTGGGTGGGCAGATGTAATGATGGGTTGCGCTGCGCTCCACCCATCCTACGCGTGCTAGAAAAAGCGCATTAGCCGCGAATGACACGAATGTTCACGAAGTTACACGAATGACTGCCAGATCAAGCTCGGCGAAAAAATGACAGACACGGACAATGCTTTTATTCGTGCCCATTCGTGTTCATTCGTGACATTCGTGGTTCATGCCGTTTTTTCCTCTGATGCGCCGGACGGCTTCTTGCGCATTCCCCCCGCCACCATTTTGTATTCCAGCAGCCGGCACTCCAGCGCGCCGTTGAACAGCGGCGTGCGGCGCGAGGCGGAGATGCGGATCAGCTTGGGCAACTGCGGGTCGGCGGTGAAAATGTAGGCGCGCCAGCCGGCGAATTTCCTTTTGAGCGCGTCGCCCAGCTTCGGGTAGAACTCGGCGAGCTCGGCCTGTTCGCCCAGGCGCACGCCGTAGGGTGGGTTGGTGACCAGCACGCCTTCCGCAGCCGGGGCGGAAATCTCCAGCACGTTGGCCTGCTTGAGCTGCACCGCCTCGGCAAGCCCGGCCGCGGCGAGATTTTCCCGCGCCGCCTTCAGCACGTCGCCGTAGAGGTCGCTGCCCCAGATGGGTTGCGGCGACAGCGGCAGCCGCTGGGCCTCGGCCTCGCGGCGCAATTTTCCCCAGCTTGCGGCATCGAAGTTCTTCAGTTTTTCGAAGGCGAAATGGCGGCCCAGGCCAGGCGCGATTTTGAGCGCCATCTGCGCCGCTTCCAGCAGGAAGGTGCCGCTGCCGCACATCGGGTCGAGCAGGGGCACACCCGGCTCCCAGCCGGCGAGCCTGAGAATGCCGGCCGCCAGATTCTCGCGCAGCGGCGCTTCGGTGCTGGTTTTGCGCAGGCCGCGCTTGAACAGCGCCTCGCCCGAGGTATCGAGATAAAGCGTGAAATTTGTTGCGTCCAGGAAGGCGTGGATGCGGATGTCGGGCCCCGCGGTATCCACGCTCGGGCGCGCGCGGACCTCGGCGCGGAACTTGTCGCACACCGCGTCCTTGATTTTGAGGGTGACGAAATCGAGGCTCCGGAGCGGGCATTTCTTTGCGCTCACCTTGACCATGATGGTGCGGCCAACGTCGAACCAGCCGCTCCACGGCAACGCAAGGACTGTCTTGTAGATATCTTCCTCGCTGCGGTAGCGCGACGCAGCGATGCGCCACAGTACCCGGCTGGCGATGCGGCTTTCGAGATTTACCCGATAGCACAACTGAAACGGCCCGGTGAAGCCCACGCCGCCGTCAGCCGCGGCTACGAACTGCGCGCCGAGCTGCTCCAGCTCCGCGGCGAGCACGCCTTCCAGGCCGCGCGGACAGGGGGCGAAAAAATTTTCAGTGGCTGACGGCATAGGCGGGCGATGCCCATCGGAAAAGAATCCGCGCATAGTACACTAAGCGTCAGCAAAACTCATCGCTCGTATCCCACGAACCCGAGAAAAACGTTTTAGCCACGAATGACACGAATGTTCACGAATAATCAGGATGTTACTCATGGGTTCAGACTCGCCCGCAAGGCGCACCCAAAATCCTGTACATCCATTTGTTTTTATTCGTGTTCATTCGTGTCATTCGTGGCCAAATGCCGTCTTTTAAGATGAACAACCTCGCCGAACTGCTCGAACAGCATCTCGCCACGCCGGAGAAAATTCTCTACGCCCAGTACGTCGGCGGCGCCTGGCGGGATTTTTCCGCGGGCGAGGTGGCGGCGCTGGCGGCGCGCTGGCAGCGGGCATTCCGCGACCACGGGCTGGAGCCGGGCGACCGCGTCGCGCTTTGCCTGAGGAACGGCGTCAACTGGGTGGCGATCGATCAGGCGGCGCTCGGGCTGGGGCTGGTGGTGGTGCCGCTGTACACCGAGGACAACGCGGAAAACGTCGCCTGGTGCCTGGCCGATTCCGAAGCGCGCCTGCTGGTGCTGGAAAACCCGCGCCTGTTGCCGCTGCTGCAGCAGGCCATGGCCGAAAAATTGCCGACCGTCGTCTGCCTGCAGCCGGACGCCCCGGTTCCCGCCCTGGCCGCAGATTCCTGGCTGCCCCAGGCGGGCGGCCAGTTTGCCGTCGTCGCCGCGGAGCCGAACGCGCTCGCCACCCTCGTCTATACCTCCGGCACGACCGGGCGCCCCAAGGGGGTGATGCTGTCGCACCGCAATATCCTCGCCAACGCGGCCGCATCGCTCGAAATCGTGACGCTCCACGAGTCCGATCTGCTGGTGTCGGTGCTGCCGCTGTCGCACATGTTCGAGCGCACCTGCGGCTACTACGTGCCGCTCAAGGCCGGGGTGAAGGTGGCGTACGCGCGCGGCGTGCAGCAACTGGCGGAAGACCTGGCGGTACATCGTCCCACCGTGATGATCGCGGTGCCGCGCGTGTTCGAGCGCTTCCTGGCGCGGGTCGAGCAGGCGCTGGCCGCCGCGCCGCTCAGGCGATGGCTGTTCCGCGCTACGGTCGCGCTGGGCTGGAGAATATTCGAGCGCCGTGCCACCGTCCTGGAAAAAAACTGCTATCGCGCGCTGCGAAAGCGCGTGGCGGCGCCGATCTTGGCTCGCCTCGGCGGGCGGCTGCGCCTGGCCGTAGCGGGCGGTGCGCCGGTTGAGCCGCGCGTCGCCCGGACGTTTATCGGACTGGGGCTTCCCCTGATCCAGGGCTATGGCCTGACCGAGGCATCTCCCGTGGTGTCGGGCAACCGCGAGGAAGACAACGATCCGACATCGGTCGGCGCGCCGCTCGGCGGGGTCGAGATCCGCCTGAACGAAGCGGGGGAGCTCCTGGTGCGGGGCCCTTCGGTGATGCTGGGGTACTGGCGCAATCCCGAAGCGACGAAGGCGGTGCTGGACGGGGACGGCTGGCTCAACACCGGCGACCTGGCGGAGATCCGCGACGGCAGGATATACATCCGCGGGCGCAGCAAGGATGTCCTGGTGCTGTCTAGCGGCGAGAAGGCTTCGCCCCAGGACGTGGAAACCGCCATCCTCGACGACCCGCTGTTCGAGCAGGTGATGCTGCTGGGCGAGGGGCGACCGTATCTTGCGCTGCTCGCCGTCACCCAGGAAAGCGACGAGAAGACGCTGATCCGCCGCGCCAATGCGCAACTGAAAAATTTCCCGCGCTATATCCGGGTGCGGCGGGTGATTGCCCTGAAGGAACCGTGGACGCTGGAACAGGGGCTGCTCACGCCGACCCTGAAAGTCAAGCGCGAGCCGGTGTACCGGCGCTTCCGGCAGCAGATCGAAGAAGTCTACCGGCGGGGAATCAGAACGGTTTGACCACCACCAGGATCACCACTGCCGCCAGGAGCAGCACCGGCAGCTCGTTGAACCAGCGGTAGAACACATGGCTGCGGCTGTTGCGATCCTCGGCGAATGCTTTCACCAGCCTGCCGCAATACCAATGGTAGCCGACCAGTCCCGCCACCAGCAGCAGCTTGGCGTGCAGCCAGCCGCCGCGAAAATTGTAGCCCAGCCACAACCAAATGCCGAGCGCCAGCGACAGGACTGCCAGTGGCGTCATGAAGCGATACAGCTTGTGCTCCATGAGCTTCAGGCGCTCGGAGGTCGCGGCGTCCGTCACCATGGCGTGGTTCACGAACAGGCGCGGCAGATAGAACAGCCCGGCAAACCAGGACACCACGAAGATGATATGAAACGCCTTAACCCACAGCATATCGATAAAATCCTTTTTTGCAATCCGGAAAAATCCTTGACGAAGCCCGCAGGCTGCAAGGTATGATTAGCACGGGGAGATTATACCTGACTGGCACACGGTGACTTGGAGCCTGCTGAAATCAGGCTCTAAAAGGGGGGCGCTGAGTGGAGCAGAACAACGAAGCGGTTGAAGCCATCGCACGGGAAATCGGGCTGGACGCGCAGGAAATCTCGCTGCGCAAGTCCTTTCCCGGAATGGGTGTTTCCAGCGAGGCGCGGCATTCCCCGATGCATCAGCATCCCGCAGTTACTGCGGTATTTCGTGGCCATCTGTCTTGTTTCCCTTTCCAGCGTCAGCGTTCTCGGATCAACGTGCGCGAATTTCTGCGTGTGCGCCGGTGCGACAATATCCAAGAGTTTCACTTCATCCGGCCGCTGCCGGACAGCGGGCTGCATTCGGCCAGGGAGGCATGATGGAACATATCCTATTGCTGGTGGACGATGAGGAAAACATCACTGCGTCGCTGATGCGGCTGTTGCGGCACGACGGCTATCAGGTGCTCACCGCAAATAGCGCCAAGGCGGCACTTGAAATCCTGCAGCAGTACCCGGCAGGGGTTGTCGTTACGGATCAGCGCATGCCGGAAATGACCGGCGTGGAATTGCTGACGCAGGTAAAAAACCTCTACCCGAACACCGTGCGGATCGTGCTGACCGGTTATACCGATCTCGAGACCGTTACCGATGCGATCAACCGCGGCGCAGTTTACAAATTCCTGGCCAAACCGTGGGACGACAATGTGCTGCGCGCCAATATTCACGAGGCATTTCGGCATTACGACCTGATCCAGGAGAAGGAGCGGCTGGCGCACGAAATCCAGGCCGCCAATGCGGAATTGCAGCGCATCAATCTCGACCTGGAACGCGTGGTTCAGGACAAGCACCAGCAGCTCGTGCGCGTCGCCCATTACGATGCCCTGACCGGTCTGCCCAATCGCCTGCTGTTTGGCGACCGGCTGCAGCAGGCGGTGGCACGCGCGAACCGGACAGAATTGCTGGTGGCGGTGCTGTTCCTGGATCTGGACCGTTTCAAAAATGTCAACGAGACGCTGGGGCATCCCGCCGGCGACCAGCTATTGCAGTCGGTAGCGGAAAGACTGGCGGTTTGCACCCGCGAAAGCGACTCGATCGCGCGGCTCGGGGGGGACGAGTTCGCGCTGATCCTGGCCGATCTGGCTGATGCGCAGAACGCGGCGCACGCCGCGGAAAAAATCCTGGCGGTGCTGGCTCCGCCCTTCGAGGTCGAGGGACACGAAATTTTCGTCTCCGCCAGCATCGGCATCAGCGTCTATCCCGCTGATGGGGTGGACACGACGGTCCTCGTCAAGAACGCGGAAACCGCCATGTATCACGCGAAGGGCCAAGGCAAGAGCAATTTTCAGTATTACGCCCGGCAGATGAATGCCTCCGCCCTCCAGCGCCTGACGCTGGAGAACAGTCTGCGCCGGGCGTTGGAGCGCGAAGAGTTCCAGTTGCACTACCAGCCCCAGCTGGAACTCGGCGGCGGCAAGATCATCGGCGTGGAAGCGCTGCTGCGCTGGAATCACCCGGAACAGGGGTTGCTGGCGCCGGATCGGTTTATCTCCCTGCTGGAGGAAACCAGCCTCATCATTCCGGTGGGGGAATGGGTGCTGCATACCGCTTTTCTTCAGAATAAAACCTGGCATGAAGCGGGCTTGCCGGCCATCCGCATGGCGGTCAATCTTTCGGCGCTGCAGTTCCGGCAGGCCGATCTGGTCGGGGTGATCAGCCAGATACTCCAGGAAACCGGGCTCGACCCCGCTTCCCACGAACTGGAGCTGGAGCTTACCGAAAGCCTGATCATGAATAACGTGGAGGAAACCGTCGTTACCCTGGGCAAGCTGCACGCCATGGGAATCAAGATTTCGATTGACGATTTCGGCACCGGCTATTCCAGCCTGAGCTACCTCAAGCGTTTTCCCATCAGCAGCCTGAAAATCGACCAGACGTTCGTGCGCGATCTTTCGACTAACCCCGACGATGCGGCGATCGTCGGCGCGATCATCGCGCTGGGACACAGCCTGAAGCTGAAGGTGATCGCCGAAGGCGTGGAAACCGCGAAGCAGCTCGAATTTCTCCGGGCGATGCAATGCGACGAGATGCAGGGCTTTTACTTCAGCCGGCCGGTGCCCGCTGCAGAAATTACCGAGATGCTGCTGCAAGGCAGCGGCTTGCGACAACACGGAGAGGAATGATGGAACGCACGCTATTGCTGGTGGACGACGAGGAAAACATTCTGGCCGCCTTGGTGCGCCTGCTGCGCCGGGACGGTTACCGCATACTCAAGGCCAACAGCGGGAGGGAAGGGCTGGAGCTGCTGGCGCAGAACGAAGTCGGTGTAATCGTTTCCGACCAGCGCATGCCGGAGATGAGCGGCGTGCAATTTCTGAGCAAGGTCAAGGAACTGTACCCCGATACCGTGCGCATCGTGCTCTCCGGCTACACCGACCTCAGCTCGGTGACGGACGCCATCAACCGCGGGGCGATCTACAAGTTCCTGACCAAGCCGTGGGACGACGAGCTGTTGCGCGCCAATGTCGAAAAGGCATTCCGCCAGTTCGAAATGGTGCGGGAAAACGAGCGCCTGAGCCGGGAAATCCAGGCGGCTAACGCCGAGCTGTCTCGCATCAACCAGGAGCTGGAACAGCGCGTTGAGGAAAATACCCGTCAGGCCATGCACAATCTGAATATCCTGCGGGTTTCGCAGGAGATTCTGGAGAGCCTGCCGATCGCCGTGATCGGGGTGGGGGAGGATGGCAGCATGGCCTTTGCCAATGCCAAGGCCAACGCGCTGTTCGGCGGCGCGGACGGGACTCCGCTAGTCGGCTGCAATGCCGCCGACCGGCTGCCGCAGCCGATGCTGGTTGCCATCGAAAGCGTCCTGGCGCACGGCGACAATTCAACCATGACCCACGCCATGCCCGACGGCCGCAGCATGGATGTCTGGTGCCATCGCCTGGGGCAGGCTTCCCAGGCGAAAGGGGCGGTGCTGGTGGTCGCGCCGCATGCGGACATAACAATATGAAAAACGAGGGGCGAAGTTTGGACAAGCTCGATATCAGCGACGTGCTCAAGCGTGCGGAACGGCTACCGTCCTTGCCGCTGGCGGTGCAAGAGGTGATTCGGAGTTTCGATGACGAAAGGCTGGATGCCGCTTCACTGGCGCAGAAAATCAGCCAGGATCAGGGCCTGGCGGCGAAGGTGCTGAGGGTCGCCAATTCGCCATTTTACGGGCTTTCGGGAGAAATCGGCTCGATCCAGGAGGCAGTGGTGGTGCTGGGGTTCCATACCATCCGTACTCTCGCCACTGCTGCGGGGATCGTCAGCCGCTTTCAGCTAAAGGAAACCGGCGGCTTCGATCAAAGGGCTTTCTGGCAGCACAGCGTCGGCACCGCGGTATGCGCCCGTGTATTCGCCAAACGCCTCAAGATGAACCAGGAAATTGCATTTACCGCCGGCCTGCTGCACGACATCGGCAGAATGATCTTGGCCGCCTGCTGCCAGCCCGAATTCGCAAAAGTGATCGCGCACCAGAAACAGACCGGTTGCACTCTTCTCGCTGCGGAGCGGGCAGTGCTGGGTACGGATCATGCCGAGATCGGTGCCGAGACGGTCCGGCAATGGAAATTTCCGGAGCAGATTCAGACCGTCATTCGTCGCCACCATGTTCCGGACGACGAACCCGTCACGCCGCTCGCCGACCTGGTGCATATCGCCGACGAATTCTGCCATTGCCTGGAAGGCATCTGCCGGGAGCTGGACCTGGTGCCACGCCTGGCGCCGGGTGCGTGGCGCCGCCTGGGTCTGAACTGGCGGGAAATGGAAGGCTGCCTGCCCGAGATCGAGCAGCTCAAGGCCGGTGCCAGCTTGCTGCTGGCAGCGTGAAACGGAAGAAATTGCTGCTGCGAGGAGATGCATGTCGCTCGATAGAATGACCACGTTTTCGTGGATATACGATCTGTATCGCCTGGGCCAGAGCGCAGCAGCGCTGGAAAATACCCAGGAGGTCTACCAACAGATACTCATTCACACCGTCACGGGATTCGATGCGGAAAGCGGCTCGCTGGCATTGCGCGACGAGGCCGGCGATAAGCTCGCCATCGTTGCCGGCATGGATTTGCCAGCCGGGATCATCGGCAGTTCCGTTGCGATGGGGGCGGGCGTGCTGGGATGGGTGGCCAGGGAAGGGCGGGCGCTCTTGCTCAACGGCAGCATCGCCAACGATCCGCGTTTTCCGCAGCGTCCGAAGCGGGACGAATCCGCCACGCCCAATTCGGCCATTTGCTGGCCGCTCAAAACCGAGGATCGCGTCATCGGCGCCATTAGCGTCAACCGCTCCGCCGGCCGGCCGTCCTTCACGGAAGCCGATCTGGAGCAGGGCACGGCGATGCTGAACCTGGTCAGCCTCGCGCTTGGAAACATCCGGTTGCATATCGACCAGCAGCAACGAATCGCAGAACTGAAGGAACTGAACAATAAACTGGAGGAAACCCACAACCAGTTGCTGCAATCCGAGAAGATGGCTTCGATCGGCCAGCTGGCGGCGGGAGTGGCGCACGAGATCAACAACCCGATCGGTTATGTCTACTCCAACCTGGGCGCGCTGGAAAAATACATCCGCGACGTGTTCTCGGTACTGGACGCTTATGAGGGATCGGAAGGTGCAGGCCGCAACGAGGCGGCGTTGGCTGAACTGGGAGAATTGAAAAAGAAGGTTGACCTGTCCTTCCTGAAGGAGGACATGCCGGCGCTGATGAGCGAATCGAAGGAAGGGATCTCGCGGGTGAAGCAGATCGTGCAGAACCTGAAGGATTTCTCGCATGTCGGGGCGGAAGACGAATGGCAATGGGCGGACCTGCACAAGGGGCTGGACA
>JBFMFB010000024.1:0-33514 GCA_040752115.1 Pseudomonadota bacterium
CTTTCGGTGTCTGTTTTTGAGAAAACCCAGCTATCTCAAGCCTTCACAGGCAGCGTTCTGGTCTCAGAACAGGTCGATTTCGCTAACCAACTAAATTTGTTCGAGTTTTAACCGGACAGTATTGATCCATGTTCTCAATACAAAATGGAGCGGGTGGCATGAAACCCGAGTCAAAATCCTTGCTGCAGCCGGATAATACCGCCGCCGCGGCCGTTTCCGCCGCATGGCCGGTTGCCGCGGTCCTCGGCATCGCGGCGGTGCTGGTCCTTTTCGTGCTCTACTGGCAAACGGCCTGGTCCACGGTGGCCATTTGGCGGCGCTCGGAGACGTTCGCCCACGGCTTCCTGATTTTCCCGATCAGCATTTACCTGATCTGGACCCGCCGCCATGCGCTGGCTGTTCTTGAGCCGAAAGCGGACTGGCGCGGTCTTGCAGTATTGGCGGGGCTGGGGTTTGGCTGGTTGCTGGCGAATCTGGCCGGCGTGCTGGTGGTGGAGCAGTTCGCGCTGGTCGCCATGATCCCGACGCTGGTGTGGACATTGCTGGGGCTTGAGGTGGCATGGAGCATCGCCTTCCCCCTGGCATTCCTGTTCTTTGCGGTGCCGGTGGGAGAGGCGCTGATCCCGCCGATGATGGAGTTCACCGCCGACTTCACCGTTATGGCGTTGCAACTGACCGGTATCCCGGTCTATCGGGAAGGGCTGTTTTTCACCATCCCGAGCGGGGAGTGGTCGGTGGTGGAAGGGTGCAGCGGGCTGCGCTATCTGATCGCCTCCTTCACCCTGGGGACGCTCTACGGCTATCTCACTTACCGGAGCACAGCCAGGCGCATCGTCTTCGCGGCGCTGGCGGTGGTCGTGCCGATCATCGCCAACGGCCTGCGCGCCTACATGATCGTCATGATCGCCCATCTGAGCGACATGCGGCTGGCGCTGGGTGTCGATCACTACATTTACGGCTGGGTATTTTTCGGCCTGGTCATGCTGCTGCTGTTCTGGATCGGCTCGTTCTGGCGGGAAGACGAGGCTCCGGTTCCCGAAACGGAGCGCGTCGGGCCCGGATCCGGCAGGCGGACGGCCAAACTCGCGCCGGTTTTTCTGGCTGCCCTGGCAGTGGGCGCCATCGCTCCCGCTTATGCCGCCTACCTCGCGCGCCTGAGCACCGAAACTCCCCCGGTGGCGCTCAACATGCCGCAACCGGCAGCGGGGTGGGAGCTGGCAAGCGAATCTGTCGCAGACTGGCAGCCGCGCTACCTCGGCGCGGACGCACTGCTCGCCCGGACCTACCGCAAGGGCGATCGCCGCGTTGCCCTGTTCATTCCGTACTACACCCGCCAGCGCCAGGGAGCGGAGCTGATCAACACCCAGAACCTGATGGTGGTGCAAAAACACCCGGTCTGGAGCGACATCGGCGAATCCCGGCGAACGATCGAGACCGCGGCCGGCACACTGGAAATTCAGCAGACCAGGCTTCGCTCCCCTTCCCAAAACCTGCTGGTGTGGCACTGGAACTGGCTGAACGGCGAGCACACGCTCAACCCGTATGCGGCGAAATTGCTGGAAGCCAAGGCCAAACTGCTGCAGGCTCCGGACGATGCGGCCGCGGTGATCATCGCGGCGCCCTATGAGGACAAACCGGAGCGCGCTGCGATGGTGCTGGAGGAATTCGCGCGGGACATGCTGCGGAGCATCGAAGCCAGCCTCGAGACCGCGGCCCGGCAATGAGAGAGGGGGCTGCCAAGGCGCCACTCGTGGCCCACGTGATCCACCATTTCGGTGTCGGCGGGCTGGAAAACGGCGTGGTCAACCTGATTAACCACATGCCGGAAGGGCGCTACCGCCATGCCATCGTCTGTCTGCAGGGATACGGCGACTTCCACCGGCGCATTTGGCGCCGCGACGTGGAAATGGTCGCCCTCGGCAAGCGGCCAGGAAAGGATGCGGGGCTGTATTTCCGGCTGTGGCGGGCGCTGCGCCGGCTCAAGCCGGACATCGTGCATACCCGAAATTTGTCGGCACTGGAAGGACAGGCGGTGGCGGCGCTGGCGGGCGTCGCGGCGCGCGTCCACGGCGAACACGGCCGCGACGTATTCGATCTGCACGGTGCCAACCGCAAGTATAATTTTTTGCGGCGCGGCCTGCGTCCACTGGTGGGGCACTACATCGCCGTCAGCAGGGATCTGGAAGGATGGCTGCGGCAAACGGTTGGAGTGCGCGCGGATCGCGTGAGCCAGATATACAACGGCGTGGACAGCGTGCGCTTTCATCCGCGCAGCGGGGCGCGCCCTGCCATCGGCCCGGCCGGCTTTACCGAAGGCGCCGATGTGGTGATCGGCAGCATCGGCCGCATGGCGGCGGTAAAGGATTTTCCCTCGCTGGTGCGCGCGTTTCTCCATTTACTGGATAGCGAGCCTGAAGCCCGGGCCCGGTTGCGGCTGGTGATCGTTGGAGAAGGCGAGGCGCGCGAAGAATGCCTGGAGCTGCTAAAGCGGGGCGGCGCGGCCGATCTGGCGTGGCTGCCGGGCGAGCGCGCCGACACCGCGGAGCTGCTGCGCGGCATGGATGTGTTCGCGCTGCCCTCCCTCGGCGAAGGCGTATCCAACACCATCCTGGAGGCCATGGCCAGCGGCTTGCCGGTGGTAGCGACCGATGTCGGCGGCAACCCGGAACTGGTGCGCGAGGGCGCGACCGGAACCCTGGTTCCGCCCGCCGATCCGGAGCGAATGGCCGATGCCCTGCGCGGCTATCTCGCCGATCCGGAACGCCGCCGGTTGCACGGGCGGGCGGCGCGCGCCGAGATCGAGCGGCGCTTCAGCATGGAAACCATGGTGAACGGCTACCTGGAAGTTTATGACCGCGTGCTGCGGAAAAAGTAAGGACAGGCCCCATGTGCGGCATCGCAGGTATTTTTGACACGCGCGCCAAGCGCGAGATCGACCGGGAACTGCTTTCCCGCATGAACGAAAGCCAGTTCCACCGCGGCCCGGACGAAGGCGGCCTGCATCTCGAGCCGGGACTCGGGCTGGGCCATCGCCGCCTGTCCATCATCGACCTGTCCAGCGGCCAGCAGCCGCTGTTCAACGAGGATGGCAGCGTGGTGGTGGTGTTCAACGGCGAGATCTACAACTTCACCGAGCTGATGCCGGAACTGGCCGCGCTCGGCCATACCTTCCGCACCCATTGCGACACCGAGGTGATCGTGCACGCCTGGGAGCAGTGGGGCGGAGCCTGCGTCGAGCGCTTCCGCGGCATGTTCGCCTTCGCGCTGTGGGACCGCAACCGGGAAACCCTGTTCCTGGCGCGCGACCGCTTCGGCGTGAAGCCGCTGCACTATGCCCTGCTCGACGACGGGCAACTGCTTTTCGGCTCCGAACTCAAGGTGCTGACCACCCATCCGGGATTGCGGCGCGACATCGAGCCCCATGCGGTGGAGGAATATTTCGCCTACGGCTACGTGCCCGAGCCGCGCACCATTTACCGCCAGGCGCTCAAGCTGTCTCCGGGCCACACGCTGACCGTCAGGCGCGGCGAGCCGCTGCCCTCGCCTCGCCAGTACTGGGACATGCCGTTCGCGCCGGTCGGGCCGATCTCGGAGGAAGATGCGGGGCGCGAGCTGATCGAGCGCCTAAGGGAGGCGGTGAGGATCCGCCTGGTGTCGGAAGTGCCGCTGGGCGCCTTCCTCTCCGGCGGCGTGGACTCCAGCGCGGTGGTGGCGATGATGGCCGGGCTGCAACAGGAGCCGGTGAACACCTGCTCGATCGCCTTCAAGGACCCGGCCTACAATGAATCCGCCTTCGCTGCCATGGTCGCCGAGCGCTACCACACCCGCCATTACACCGAACAGGTGGACACCGACGACTACGGCCTGATCGACACCCTGGCTGCGCTCTACGACGAGCCGTTTGCCGACAGCTCCGCCATCCCCACCTACCGCGTCTGCCAGCTGGCGCGCAAACATGTCACCGTGGCCCTGTCCGGCGACGGCGGCGACGAGAACCTGGCCGGCTACCGGCGCTACCGCTGGCACCTGTACGAAGAGCGCATGCGCTCGATCCTGCCGCTCGGGCTGCGCCGCCCGCTGTTCGGCCTGCTCGGCCGCCTCTACCCGAAGGCCGACTGGGCGCCCAAGGTGTTTCGCGCCAAATCCACTTTCGAGGCGCTGGCGCGCGACAGCGTGGAGGGGTATTTCCACAGCGTCTCCATCATGGGCGATCCGCTGCGCGACCAGCTGTTCAGCGCCGATTTCAGGCGCGGGCTGCAGGGCTATCGCGCGGTGGAAGTGCTGCGCCGCCACGATGCCAACGCCCCCCACGACCATCCGGTATCGCGCGTGCAGTACCTCGACATGAAAACCTATCTGGCGGGCGACATCAACACCAAGGTCGACCGCGCCAGCATGGCCCATTCGCTGGAAGTGCGCGAGCCGCTGATGGATCATGCGCTGATGGAGTGGGTGTCGGGCCTGCCCGCCGGTTTCAAGCTGCACGGGCGCGAAGGCAAATACCTGTTCAAGAAGGCGCTGGCGCCCCACCTGCCGCACGACGTGCTCTACCGCCCCAAAATGGGCTTTGCCGTCCCCCTGGCGAGCTGGTTCCGGGGGCCGCTCAAGCAGCGCGTGCGCGATGCGGTGTTGGGCGAGACGCTGGCCGACACCGGCATTTTCAACCGGGAATTCCTGCGCGCCATGGTCGAGCAGCATCAGTCCGGCCGGCGCGATTACAGCGCATCGCTGTGGACGGTGCTGATGTTCGAAGCATTCCTGCGCAATGCGCATGGGGCGGGCTGATCATGCGCATCCTGCACGTCCTCGATCATTCCGTGCCGCTGCACAGCGGCTATACCTTCCGCACCCTTGCCATCCTGCGCGAGCAGCGCAAACTGGGCTGGGAAACCTTCCACCTCACCGGCCCGAAGCAGAACAGCGACGAGATACTGGAGGAGAGCGCCGAAGGGCTGCATTTCTATCGCACCCCTCCGGCCAAAGGCGCATTTGCCGGCTTGCCGGCCATGGGCGAAGTCGGGCTGATGAACCAGCTTACCCGCCGGCTGGAGCAGGTGGCGCGCGAAGTCCGGCCGGATGTGCTGCACGCCCATTCGCCGGTATTGAACGCCATTCCTGCCTTGCGCGTCGGGCGGCGGCTGGGCATTCCGGTGGTGTATGAAGTGCGCGCCTTCTGGGAAGACGCGGCGGTGGATCACGGCACCAGCAAGGAATGGGGGCTGCGTTATCGGCTGACCCGCGGCTTGGAAACCCATGCGCTCAAACGGGCCGACGCCGTCACCACCATCTGCGAGGGGCTGCGCGGCGACATCGTGGCGCGCGGCATTTCGGCCGGCAAGGTGACGGTCATTCCCAATGCCGTGGACATCGACAAGTTTTCCGTCGGCGGCGAACCGGATGCGGCGCTCAAGCAGCAGCTCGGTTTTGAGGGGGCGCATGTGCTCGGCTTCATCGGTTCGTTCTATGCTTACGAAGGGCTTGGGCTGCTGCTGCAGGCGCTGCCGCGAATCCTGGCGCAGGCGCCGGAGGTGCGCGTGCTGCTGGTCGGCGGCGGCCCGCAGGAAGCAGCTCTCAAACAGCTGACGGGCGAACTCGGCATCGCCGACAAAGTCGTGTTCACCGGCCGCGTGCCGCACGCCGAAGTACCGCGCTACTACGACCTGGTGGACGTGCTGGCCTACCCCCGCCTTTCCATGCGGCTGACCGACCTGGTCACGCCGCTCAAGCCGCTGGAAGCCATGGCGCAGGGGCGGCTGCTGGTCGCATCGGATGTGGGGGGGCACAAGGAGCTGATCCGCGACGGAGAAACCGGCATGTTGTTCAAGGCGGGTGATGCCGGCGCGCTGGCGGAAAAGGTGCTGGAGCTCCTCGCGGACCGTGAAAGCTGGCCGCGGCTGCGGGCGGCGGCGCGCCGCTTCGTCGAAACGGAGCGCAACTGGCAGGCTAGCGTTTCGCGCTACCAAGCAATCTACGAGCGCCTCACGGGGCAGACGGAGGGCGCGTATGAGCGCTAGAACGCCGTGCCTGGTGGTGTTCACGACGCTGTTCCCGCACCCCGGCCAGCCCAACGCAGGCGTCTTCATCCGCGAGCGCATGTTCCGGGTGGGGAAGGTGCTGCCGTTGACGGTGGTCGCGCCGGTACCGTGGTTCCCGTTCCAGGGGCTGATCCGCAGCCGGCGTCCGCATTTCAGGCCGGAGGCGCCGCGCGCCCAGGTCCAGGACGGCTTCGAAATCCTGCATCCCCGGTTTTTCTCCGTGCCGGGGCTGTTCAAGTCGCTGGACGGCTTCTTCATGGCGCTCGGCAGCCTGCCGACCCTGCTGCGGCTGAGGAAACGCTTTGCGTTCGACGTCATCGACGCCCACTTCGCCTATCCCGACGGCTACGCCGCCACGCTGCTGGGCAAGTGGCTGGGCGTGCCGGTGACCATCACCCTGCGCGGCACCGAAGTGCCGCTGTCGCGCGACCCGGCACGCCGCCGCCGGATCGTCGCGGCACTTGCCCGCGCGGCGCGGGTATTTTCCGTGTCTGCATCGCTCAAGCGCCATGCCGTCTCGCTCGGCGCGGACGAAGCCAAAATCCGCGTCGTGGGCAACGGCGTGGATATAGAAAAATTTCAGCCCATGCCGCGCCGGGAAGCGAGGGAGAAACTCGGCCTCCCCCCCGATGTTCCCGTGCTGGTCTCGGTCGGCGGGCTGGTGGAACGCAAGGGTTTCCACCGCGTGATCGAATGTCTGCCGGAACTGCTGCCGCGTTTTCCGGATCTGCGCTATCTGATCGTCGGCGGAGCGAGCCCGGAGGGCGATTGGAGCGAAAAGCTGAAAAACCAGGTTGCGCGGCTGGGACTGGAAAAACACGTGCTATTTCTCGGCCTCATCCCCTCCGGTGAGCTGAAATGGCCGCTTTCCGCCGCGAACGTATTTGTGCTTGCCACCCGCAACGAGGGCTGGGCCAACGTGTTTCTCGAAGCCATGGCCTGCGGCCTGCCGGTCGTGACCACCGATGTCGGCGGCAATGCCGAAGTGGTGTGCAAGCCGGAGCTCGGCGTCATTGTTCCGTTCGGAAATCGGGAGGCGCTCACGCGGGCGCTCGCGGATGTGCTGGAAAAGCCGCGGGATCAAGCCGCAATTCTGACCCATGCCAGAGAAAATTCTTGGGACAGCCGCGTGGAGGTTCTGACGGAAGAGTTCCGCCTGATTGCCGACACCGGCGGCAGGGATGGCATCGCGCCACAAAAACCTACGGGGGCGACGCATGTTTGATTTCTACACTCGCCTCGTATCCGGCCTGATCTTTCCGTTGCATGAAAAGCTCAAGCGCCATTCCACCGTTTCCGTGCGCCGCGACATGGAGCAATCGCAATGGTGGGACGCCGCCCGGCTGCGGGCGCTGCAGGTCGAGCGCCTGAGGGCATTGCTCATGCATGCGGAGCGGCATGTGCCGTACTACCGCAGCTTGTTCGAAAGGATTGGATTTCATCCCGATAGCATGCAAGGGCTGGGCGAATTGGCACGCCTGCCGTTCCTGACCAAGGCGGATATCCGTGCCAACGCGGAGGCGCTGAAAGCGGACAACGCCAACGGCCTGTCCCGATTCAATACCGGCGGGTCCAGCGGCGAGCCGCTCGTTTTCTGGATCGGCACCGAGCGCGTCAGCCACGACGTGGCCGCCAAATGGCGCGCGACGCGCTGGTGGGGCGTGGACATCGGCGATCCCGAGATCGTGGTGTGGGGCTCTCCCATTGAGCTCGGCGCCCAGGACCACCTGCGGCAGTTGCGCGACCGCCTGCTGCGCACCCGGCTGCTGCCGGCATTCGAAATGTCGGAGCCGAAGCTCGACGATTTTGTTGCCGCCATCCGCGCCATGCGTCCCAGGATGCTGTTCGGCTATCCCTCCGCGCTCGCGCACATCGCGCAGCATGCGGAGAAAAAGGGGCAGCCGATGGACGATCTCGGAATCGAGGTCGCTTTCGTCACCTCCGAAAAGCTGTACGATCGGCAGCGCGAGCAGATCGAGCGCGTTTTCCGCTGCCGTGTGGCCAACGGCTACGGCGGGCGCGACGCCGGCTTCATTGCGCACCAGTGTCCCGCCGGCGGCATGCACATCACCGCCGAAGACATCATCGTGGAAATCGTCGATGCGCAGGGTAATCCGCTGCCGGTGGGCGACGCCGGCGAAATCGTCGTCACGCATCTGGCCACGAAAGATTTTCCCTTCATCCGCTACCGCACCGGAGACGTGGGGGTGCTGGACGACAAGCCCTGCCCCTGCGGCCGCGGCCTCCCGCTGTTGAAAGAAATCCAGGGGCGGACAACGGATTTCGTGGTGGCCTCGGACGGGACGGTGATGCACGGCTTGGCGCTGATTTACGTCATCCGCGACCTGCCGGGCGTGCGCCAGTTCAAGATCATCCAGGAAAGCCTGCACCACACGCGCATCCTGCTGGCAACGGACGGCGCCTTTCCGGAAAATGCGGTCGAAACCATCCGGGCCGGCATCGGCAAGCGCCTGGGAGCCGATGTTAACGTCGAGATCACGCGGGTAAACGAAATTCCCAAAGAAACTTCCGGGAAGTACCGCTACGTGGTCAGCCGCGTTAACCTAGCAGCATGAGCCCCTTCTGTATACGGTGACAAGGCAATGAGAGATATTTTCGTAACAGCCGTCGTGTTCGGCTATCTGCCGTTCGTTTTGAGCAGACCGTACATCGGCATTTACCTCTGGTCGTGGCTCGGCTACATGAATCCGCACCGCCTGTCCTGGAGTTTTGCCTACGACTTCCCGTTCGCCTTCGTTGTGGGGGGGGCCACCCTGGCGGGGGTGTTGTTCTGGCGGGAACCCAGGCGCATTCCCTGGACCCGTGAATCGGTTCTGCTGGCGTTGTTCATCCTCTGGATGCTGGTGACGACGTTTTTTGCGTTTCATCAGGGGGAAGCATGGGTGCAGATGGAAAAGGTGGCAAAAATCCAGTTGATGATTTTTGTGACCCTGATCGTCATCAACACGCGCGAACGTCTGCAGACGATGATATGGGTCATGGCCCTGTCCCTGGCGTTTTATGGCGTGAAAGGCGGCATCTTCACCATCACCCACGGCGGTGCCTACAGCGTGCGGGGGCCGGCGGGCACCTTCATCGGCGGCGACAACGAAATCGGGTTGGCCCTGATCATGACGATCCCCCTGTTGCGCTATCTGCAGTTGACGGCCAAGAAGGCGTGGATACGGCATGGCCTGAGCGCCGCCATGGTGCTGTGCGCGGTTGCTGTCATCGGCAGCCAGTCCCGCGGCGCATTGGTTGGGTCGCTGGCAATGGGAATTTTCTTCTGGCTCAAGAGCCGGAACAAATTTTCCACCGGCCTGCTCATCGCTCTCGCAACGGTGCTGATCATGGCGATCATGCCGCAGCAGTGGCATGACCGGATGTCCACCATCAGCACCTACGAACAAGACGCCTCGGCCATGGGGCGCATCAACGCATGGAAGATGGCGATCAACCTGGCCAACGACCGCCCCTTGGTCGGCGGCGGATTCGACACGTTTACGGGCGACATTTACGACCTGTACGCGCCGAACCCCGACGATGTGCACGACTCCCACAGCATTTACTTCGAGGTGCTCGGGGAGCACGGCTATGTAGGGTTGGCGCTGTTTCTGGCGCTTGGCATCGCCACCTGGCGCTCGGGAAGCTGGGTCATCAGGCAGACTCGCCGCGATCCGGACAGGAAATGGATGGCAGATCTGGCCGCCATGACCCAGGTGAGCATGATCGGCTTCGCTTCGGGGGGAGCGTTTCTCGGGCTAGCCAACTTCGATCTTTACTATCACCTGCTGAGCCTGATCATCATCACCAAGGTGATGCTGCTGAAAGAGCAGGAAGGGCAAAGAGCCGCGGCGCCGCGCGGCGCGCCGGCCATGGCGCCGGAACAGGCAGGCCGCCCGCAGCCGGAGCGCGGCCGGAATTAGTCGTCCCTCAATTTATCCTGGGAAAAGTAGGGGCGACTTCAGTCGCCCATGGGCGGCTAAAGCCGCCCCTACACGATATTTTTTGTCTTGCGGCCGTGGTTCAAATGCAGTTTTAAGGTTTATGGGCCTGTAGCCACTGTTCCAGCATCATCAGCACCCAGATCATCACGCCGTAGTAGGACGCATGGTCCGAGCGGTGCTGCGCGACCAGGCCGTCGATATATTCGGGCTTGACGATCCTGCGGCCTTTGAGCGATTCCAGGCTGTCGCCGGCCAACTGCTGCAGGGGAGCATGATTCCGCATCCAGACCCCGAACGGCAGGCCGAATCCCTGCTTGGTTTTGGTGATCGTTTCCGGTGGCAGGAAATCCTTCAGGGCCTCCTTGAAAAAATGGCGCAGCTTGAACCCCTTGACCTTGTACGCCGGCGGCAGTTGCGCGGCAAATTCCAGCATCTCTTCGTCGAGCAGGGGATAGCGCACGGCAACGCCGGCCAGCTCGCACATGCGGTTGACCTTGCGCAGGTCGTTGTCGGCCAGGGTGAACTTGAGATCGAGATGCAGCATGCGGTTGAGATACGAATCGGAAGCCGTGCGGCCATATACCTCGCGCATCAAAGCCTCGGGGCGGTCCGGCCGGATCTGCGCCAGGTAGTCTTCGGCAAATATCTCGCCGAGCGGGGTGCGGTGCAGGAAATTGTACGACTCCAGCCGGTCCGGCAATGGGACCCTGGCCTGGTTGACGTAACTGCGCAGCTTGCGGAGCGGCGGGATGCCCTGCGGCAGGCCCAGCGCCAGCGGCTCCACAAGACGGCGGCGCAGCGTTGCGGGCAGGCGCTGGTAGTATTCGAACACCTTCTGCTTGGCATAGCGCGCGTTGCCGCCGAAAATCTCGTCCCCCCCGTCGCCCGCCAGCATGAGCTGCACGCCATTTTCCCTCGCCATCCTGGCGCAGTAATAGGCCGGGACGGCGGAAGCGTTGCCGAACGGCTCGTCGTAGGCTGCGGCGACCAGGGGGATGGCCGCAACCACGTCATCCGGCGTGACGTAATATTCGTGCGCGTCGAGACCGAAGTGCCGCGCGGTTATCCGGGCGAATTCCATTTCGTCGTAGCCGTCGGCGGCAAACCCGATGGAAAACGTGGCCGCAGGTTTTCCCCGGACTTCGCTCAGCACGCCGGCGACCGTGGAGCTGTCCGTTCCCCCGCTCAGGAAGGCGCCGGCCGGTTCTTCGCCGGCGGCGCGCCGGACGGAAGACCGAAGCAGTTCACGGAGGCGTTCCGCGCGGCGGGCAAACGGTTCGCGGCTCCGGTCCGCGTAATCGAGCCGCCAGTAGAACCCCGTCTCCACCTCGCCGTTGCGGAACAGTGCGTACTGCCCCGGCAGGAGCTTGCGCACGTCACGATAGATGCTGCCGGGACTGGGAACCACATGGAAGAACAGGTAATTAAATATTCCCTGGGGGTCGAGCTCGCGCCCGACCGTGGGGTGCGCGACCACGCTGTCCGCCGTGGAGCCGAACACGAACTGCCCCCCGCACCGGGCATGGCACATGGTGTGGATGCCGGCCCGATCCACCGCGACCAGCGCCGTTCCCGCGCCGCCGTCGATCACCGCCAGGGAAAACGGGCCGTGGACGCCGGCAAGAAAGGCTATCCCTTCCCGCCTGAAGGCTCTTGCTGCGGCAACCGCCGGGCTTTCGCGCTGCGCAATTCGGTCAAGCTCAGGATCGTCCCAGCGGGCGGCACCTCGTACCGAGGCCTTCAGCCCGGATTCCTCGTGCAGGCTGACTCGATCGAACGGGTCGCCCGCCGCCAGGCCGCTGGTGTGGTCGTACGCGCTGCGCAGGCTGCTTTCCCGTGTTGCGCCCAGGCCCCGGATCATGCCGTCGGCGGTCTGCCGGGCGGTCGCAGCATCCATCGCGCTGCCGTGCCAGCCACAAATTCCGCTCATCGAATCCTCTTTAAACCTAAAAAACGGTTAACCACGAATTTACACGAATGTGCACGAATGATGAGGGCGTTATCCGCAGGCCGAACTTACCGGAAAGATGCGCCGAAAAATTATATTCATCCGCTGGTTTTCGGCGGCGTTTATTCGTGCCATTCGTGGCTGGATGTTGTATTTGGGCTAAACTGACTTCCGCAAACGATGGTACTTTATACTAACGCATTCAATGTTTGGGCAAAGGTTGAATTTTGGGCGAATTCCGGGTCAAAGTCGATAAGACGCTGCGTTACTATGGGCACCGGTTCGTGGATGCCTGCCGCGGCATGCTGTGGGATGTCAGGCGCCTGGCGGTAGACAGGCCGATCTTCGTCGTCGGCTGCAGCCGGGCGGGCACTACCCTGGTCTACAAGACTTTTTCCGAATCGCGGGAAATCGGCAGCCTGCAGCGCGAGACCCACGATTTCTGGGTGGCGCTGCACCCGCTCGCGGAAAAAAATTGGGATACCCACGCTCTCGGGGCGGCCGACGCCTCGCAGCGGGACCGCGATGCGGTGAACCGCTATTTTTACGCCCACACCGGCAAGCGGCGGTTCGTGGATAAGAACAACCAGAACGGCCTGTGCGTGCCTTACCTCCACGCGCTCTATCCGGATGCGCACTTCGTCTATGTAAAGCGCAGTCCGGGCGACAACATCAACTCCCTGATCGAGGGTTGGGGCAAGCCTGAGGAATTTGCTACCTGGTCGGACGATCTGCCGGAGCAGGTCGCGGTCGAAGGCGGCCGCTACCATCGCTGGTGCTTCTTCCTTGCGGACGGCTGGCGCGACCATCTGCAGGCCCCGATCGAGGAGGTGTGCGCCTTCCAATACCGCGCCATGAACGAAGCGATCCTCGGCGCCCGCCGGTCGATCCCCGTGAATCGCTGGAGCGAGCTATTTTATGAAGACCTGGTAAGAGATCCGGTGGGCGGATTCCGGAACGCATTCGAGGCGTGCGGCGTCAAATTCACCAGGCAGATCGAGAGCCATTGTGCCGAAGTGCTGGCCCGCCCCTACAATGCATTCTCGGAGATCCGCCTCGACAAATGGCGCGACGGCCGGAACAGGGAGCGGATAGAACGGGTGCTGCCCCGGGTCGAGGTGGTTGCCCGTAAAATGGGCTACGAGCCGTGAAGCCGTGCGCGGATGGCCGGCGCAGCGCCGTTCTTTGAGAGGAGTGCCCGATCGTGCTTGTCACGGTAGTGATCGCCACATACAACCGGCCCGAGCTTCTCCTGGAAGCGCTGAAAAGCGTTGCGGCGCAGAGCTACGGGAATTGGGAAGTCGTCGTCGTCGATGACGGCTCGGCTCCGCCGGTCAATCTGCCCGCGGCGGAAGCGGCGCTGGGGAATAAAATCCGGCTGGTCCGGCACGATACGCCGCAGGGCGTTCCGGCGGCAAAGAATGCAGGGGTGCGCCGCGCGTCGGGCGAGCTGATCTTTCACCTGGACGACGACGACTTGCTGGCCGCGGATGCCCTGCAGAGAGTGGTCGAGGTGTATTCCGCCCACAGGGAGCTGGACTGCGTCTTCCTCAACATCGAACCGTTCGGGAAGTTCGCGGAGTCGACAAAAAGAAATCAGGATGCTGCCCTCGCCAAAGTGGTCGAAAAAGCAGGAGCCGGAGAGAAAGACGGGGTTGTCTTTTTCGGCGAGGGCCTGTTCGAGGCCTTGTTGAAGTCCGTTCCCCTGGCGCTCCAGCGGCCCGTTGCGCGCCGCGGCACCTGGAACATGGTGGGGGAGATGACGACCGGGTTAATCTTCTCGGAGCCCGACTGGGCAATCCGCACAGCATTGCAGTGCCGCACGGCGCTGCTCACGGCGCCCTTGTGCAAGTGGCGCGTCGATGGGCAGAATTTTGCCTCGCGGCCCGAGATGCGGGGCCAGGCGCTGGAGGCCGGTGTGGCTGCGACCAGGCATCTGCAGGAAAGGCTCCGTCGACAGGCAACAAGGTACCAGGCCGAGGCCAGGCAGGTGCGCCAGCGGCTGGGGCAGGCTTATTTCGACAAGGCGTACTATCACGTCGGCCGCGGAGAGCGCCTGCCGGCATGGAGCGCGTTGCTGGGTTCCTTTTTCATTGCCCCCGGATGGAAACACGCCCGCCTGGGATTGCGAAGCCTGCTGCCGAAACGGGAAAATGAGACATAAGCAGGGGGGCGAACTTTTGCTACCCGGGGCTGGATGGCAGTCATGCTGACCGCATTCGGCATCGCGGCCGTTGCCTGGATCGCCGGTGCTTCGCTTCTCGCCGGCCTGTTGTTCCGTGGAACCTTGATCGGGTTGTGGCGCGAACCCATGCTGCGCGACCCGGTGCTGATCATCGAAAGCGATGATTGGGGGCCGGGGCCAGAGGAAGACGCTGAAGCATTGCGCCGGATTGCCGCAGTTCTGGAAGGGGCATGTGACAAGGATGGCCGGCATCCGGTCATGACCCTTGGAATCGTGCTGGCCGTGGCTGACACTGCCAGCATGCGGCGAGAAGATGCCAGGAATTTCTACCGCCAGCTGCTTTCCGACGACCGTTTTGCGGCGATAAGAGATACCATCGGGGCGGGCATCGGCGCCGGGGTTTTCGCGCCCCAGTTGCACGGGATGGAGCACTATTGGCCGCCGACATTGCTATCCGCGGCGCGGCTGGACGGCCGCGTCCGCGACTGGCTCACCCAGGCCGGATGGCCGAGAACCGAGGATTTGCCCTCGGCTTTGCAAAGCCGCTGGGTGGATGCAGCGGCGCTTCCCTCCAAACCCCTGCCCGATGCAGCGATCGCTTCGGCCGTGATTGAGGAGGTGCGTGCTTACGAGCAGGCTTTCGGCAGCCCCCCGGAGGTTGCGGTTCCGCCTACATTCGTGTGGGATGACGCGGTTGAACGCGCCTGGGCGGCCGCCGGGGTGCGCGTGGTGGTCACGCCGGGCAAGCGTTTTGAGGCGCGGGACGGGAACGGCAAGCTGACCGCGAGCGGGGCGCCCATACTTAACGGCCAGAAGGGGGCGCAAGGTCTCACTTACCTGGTACGGGATGATTATTTCGAGCCCGCGCTCGGACACAAAAGCGAGAAGGTTATCGCGGCGGTTGCCTGGAAGAGCCGCCTGGGGCGGCCGACGCTGGTTGAGACGCACCGTTTCAATTTCACGGGCGATGCGAAAATCACCGAAAGTTCGATTGCCGAACTGGAGAGAGTGCTGAAGGACGTGCTTTCCCGGTTTCCCGATGTGCGGTTCATGTCGACGGCGGAGCTGGCTCGCCACATGGGAGCGGGTTCGCCCGAGCTGATGGAAAGCCGGCTTGCGCACCGTCTGGAAATCTGGCTTGCGCGTATCAGGGAAGCGCCGAATTTCTGGCGGCTTGCTAAGCTCACAGGTGCCGCGCTGCCGTTCCGGTTGCTTGCGCTTGTGCTTCGCAGCACCGCAGGCTGCGACCTCCGCGGTGCTAGAGAAATATGCAAGGTTCGTAGGCTGGGGTAAGCGTAGCGCACCCCAGCAAAAACAGCAGGTCGAATCGCTGGGGTTCGGTTTCCTCACCTCCAGCCTCATGTCGTTGCCAGCGGGCGCCGCAGGCAGCGATTTCCGCGTTATTAGAGGAATATGCAAAACCCCGTTTTTTCAGTGATCATCCCGGCCTACAATTGTGCGTCAACCATCGGTCGCGCAATCGAGTCGGTGCTGGGGCAGACCTGCCCCCCCGCCGAGGTGATCGTGGTGGACGACGGCTCCACCGATGCCACGCGGGAGGTGGTGGCCGGTTTCGGCGACCGGGTCAGGTATCTGCGGCAAGCCAATGCCGGCGTGTCGGCGGCGCGCAATGCCGGCGCACGGGCCGCGACAGGCGACTGGCTTGCCTTTCTCGACGCGGACGACTGGTATTATCCGGACCGCCTGCGATGGCACGCAGAGTGGATCGAACGTGCTCCGGATCTGGATTTCTTGACTGGTGATTACGAATACCGGCGGCCCGACGGCAGCCTCATCAGCCGCTCCATGGAAATCAACGAGGCGGGCTGCATCCTGATGGCAAAAGCGGAAGGCGCGCGGGAAGTGGTGATGGAAGGCGAGACCATAGCCAAATTTGTGGAGAGCCACTTTGGCGATACCCACACGCTGAGCGTGCCGCGCAGCGTTTTCCTTGAACTGGGTGGCTATCCGGTGGGGCGATCCGTGTGCGAGGACGTGAATTTCCTGATACGGCTGTGCGCCCGCAGCAAGCGCATCGGCGTCGTGTGCGAGGCCATGGGCGTGTATCTCATCCACGGCGCGAGCGCGACCCGCGCCAACCCGCTCAAGGCACAGATCAGCAACGTGGAAACGTTGGTCTCGCTCAAGCCGACGGCAAAGCAATTTCCCGCGGAAATCCGGCGCGGTTTCCGGGCGCGCCTGCGCCATGCCCGGCTCAACCTGGCTTATGCCTTGCTGCGCGAAGGCAGGAAACTGGAAGCGCTGAGGGCGGTATCGCCGTCGCTGCTCGAAAGCCCTGGATTTGGCAGCCTGCGCGACCTGGCTTCGGTGCTGAAAGGCCCGGC
The DNA here is from genome assembly GCA_040752115.1 of Pseudomonadota bacterium. Classification (GTDB taxonomy): domain Bacteria; phylum Pseudomonadota; class Gammaproteobacteria; order Burkholderiales; family Sulfuricellaceae; genus JBFMFB01. Next base: position 16,461 of record JBFMFB010000024.1, read on the forward strand.
GAAAGGGGCAGCCCATGCCTGACAACGCTTTCCGCTGTCTTGTCGTCACTGAGCTGTTTCTGCCCACAAAAGGCGGAACTGCCGTCTGGTTCGACGAAGTCTACCGCCGCCTTGGAGGCAAAGACATCCATATCGTTACCGCCGACGTGCCGGGCGCGGCGGAACACGATGTCCGGCATCCCAACAGCGTGCACCGTATTTCCCTGCGCCGCCACTGGTGGCTCAAGCCGGAATCGGCCGCGATGTACGGCAAGCTGTTCCTCGCCTCGCTCGGGTTGGCACTCCGCCACGAATTCGATGCCGTGCACGCCGGGCGCGTGCTGCCGGAAGGCCTGGTCGGCTGGCTGATATCCCGAATCATCCGCCGGCCGCTGGTGATCTATGCCCACGGAGAAGAAATCACGACCTGGAGGCAATCGGCAAAATTCAAGGTTATGCGCTTTGCTTACCGGCATGCCGAGCGCGTCATCGCCAACAGCGAGTTCACGCGGGAAGAGCTGGTCAGACTCGGGGTCTCCCCCGCGAGGATCGCATTGATCCATCCTGGCGTTGATATCCAGCGCTTCCGTCCGGGGCTTCCGGTCAACGATCTCCGCGCCTCGCTCGGAATGACCGGCCGGCAGAAGCTCATTCTCTCCGTTGGCCGTCTGTCCCGCCGCAAAGGGTTCGATCACGTCATCCGCTCCCTGCCCGCAATACTGGGTCGGGGCGTCGATGCGCACTACGCAATTATCGGCACAGGCGAAGACAGGGCCTATCTCGGCGAGGTGGCGACGGAGGCGGCTGTCGCGGAACGGGTCCACTTCCTGGGGCATGTGAGCCAGGAGGACCTGCCGCGGTGGTACAACGCCTGTGACGTGTTCGCCATGCCGAACCGGGAGATCGGGGGCGACACCGAAGGCTTCGGCATGGTATTCATCGAGGCGGCCGCGTGCGGCAAGCCCGCGCTTGCAGGGGTCGCGGGCGGTACGGGGGCGGCGGTGGAGCACGAAGTTACCGGCCTCAGGGTGCGGGGGGAATCCGTGGCCGATGTCGGCGACGCGCTCGCGAAGATACTGGAAAACGGCGAACTGGCGGATCGCCTCGGCCGAAACGGGCGGGATCGGGTCATCACGGGGTTTTCGTGGGATCACGTGGCCGCACGAACGATTAACTTACCGGAACGAAATTGGGGGTAAAGCGAGATGGGTAAAAAATTTGGGCTTGTCCTGGCTTTGGCGTTTGGTCTGCAAGCCCCTGCCGCCATGGCGGTAGGGCCGTCGCAGGAGGCGATGAAGGCGCAGTACGCCCAGATTCCCCTGTGCAAGGCCAAGATGATTTCGCCGCCGGGCTCGCCGGACGTAGGCTATTGGTCAAATGCCCTGGGGCCGGATTGGCTGCATGTCCATCACTACTGTATCGGCCTGGCCTTTCTCAATCTCCATTACGGGGTCAAGGATAAATTCGAGCGCGGCTGGTACCTTGGCGAGGCCGTCGGCAGCTTCGACTACGTGATCCGGGCGGCCAGCCCGGGCTATGTTCTATTGCCGGAGAATCATTTCAAGAAAGGCCAGGCCTTGCTGTTCCTGCGCAAGGAAGCGGAGGCGGCAGCGGAATTTCGCCAGGCAATCCAGCTCAGACCGGACTATGCCGATCCCTATGCGGCGCTTGCCGACTTCATGGTCAGTAAAGGGAACAAGCAGGAAGCCATGAAGCTCGTAGAGGAGGGGTTGAGGCAGGCGCCAAAATCGCGTGGCCTTGCGCGACGGTACCAGGAGCTTGGCGGCAAGCTTCCTCTTCCTGGAATGAGCCCGCCGGCCGCGGAGGCGCCTCAGCCGGAGGTTACACCGAGTATGCCGGTCGAGCCGGTGGGGAAAAAGGACGCTGCGCCCAGTGCCGAGCCACAGGTTTCTGTGGATAGCCAAACCACGCCTAGCGAGCCTTCGCCGGCAAAAATCGGCAGCCCGCCTAATCCGTGGTGCCGTTTCTGTCCGGACGCCGATCGGCCGCCGGCCCAGCAGAAGTGATCCAGGCCCGCAATACCTGCCAAAGCTCGCCCGCGATTTCCGGTCGTTGGCTGGCTACGTCGCGCTTGCATTCGGGATCGGTTTCCAGATCGAACAGCATCAGGCGATGTCCCTGCGATAGGGGCTGATACACAAGCTTCCAGCGGCCGCTGCGGATCATGCGGTCCTTGGCAGCGATGATGGCCGGCTGGTATTCCCGTTTTATCGAGAGCGTCCCGGAGCGCTTGTCCTTCACTTCCAGCAACTCGATCAAATCCGGATAGCGCAAATGGTCCTTCGTCATGCCCGGCAGCTCAGCAAGCCATATCCCCGTTTCTGCGAACGCGGGGAGGCCAAGGGCGGCTGACGCATCGCCGAGATAGGGTGCCAGCGACACGCCGTCGAGATGCGGGGGCTTCGGCACGCCGGCGAGATCGAGCAGCGTCGGTGCCACGTCCACGCTGCGCACGATATCGTCCACGCGGCGGCCGCTCTCGCGCCGGGGGTCAAAAATGATCAGCGGCACTTTCGGGCTGAAATCTCCCACTACCGAGTTTCCCTGTCCCCACGTTTCGTGCTCGAAAAACTCCATGCCGTGATCGCTGTAAACGACGACGATCGTGTTGTCATCCAGCCCGGTAGTCCGGATATGCTGAAGGATCCTGGCCACCTCGTCGTCGAAGTTTCTTACGCATCCGTCGTAGAGATTGAGGATCTGGTCCAAGTCGAATTCTTTCTTGCTATCACCTTGGCGCCGGATGATCTCGAAAGGATCGGTGAGCCGCGCCATGACGAATTTCGACTCGCCCCGATAGTCCGGATCAGAGAAGAGCGTGTAGTAAGGGTGTTCGGAACCGAAAGGAGGATGGGTCGTGGCCATGAAGACATTCAGAAAAAACGGCTGCCCGTCGCTTGCCAGCCTGCTGATCATCGCCCGGGCGTCGCGCCCTACCTTGCTCGTAAGGGGGACGCCCGCAAGGTAATAGAGCTCCGGCAAAAAGCGCTTGCCGAAACGGTTGTGCGTAAAAAGCGACAGGAACAGGCGCAGGTCCTTCGGCCCCTGACGAATGAGATATTTGATATTCCACTGATCTTCTGGGATATCCAGCGTTTGGAATCCGAGGTTGAATTTGCCCATGTCGGTAGCCGCCCAATCGCCGACAGCAGCTGTTTGGTAGCCACACTCGGCCAGAATGGCGGGAAGAGCGGGCACAGGGAGCGTGGTCTCATCGTCGCCCACAAAATTGTCCCGGATGCCGTGCGTGTGCGGCCAGCTGCCGGTCAGAAGCGAGATCAGGCTGGGAGCCGTGCGAGCGCAGGGAACATAGCACTGGGTAAACTGCGTTCCCTTCGTCGCCAGGCCGTCCAGTACCGGCGTGAGGCTCCGTGGGTAGCCAGCGCACCCCAGGCGGTCGGCGCGCAGGGTGTCGGAACCGATCATGATGATGTTGGGTTTCCCTTCGTGCCCTCGCGGCCGCGATTCTTTGGGTTGAAGTTCGCGCGGCTGCGCGGCCCACGCCAACAGCGCAGCAGATGCCGGCACCAGGCCGGATAGCGCCAGAAAGGAAAGCCAGTCCCTGTCACTGAGCATGTTGACCGCAGCCGCCAGGACGAGCAGGAGAAAGGCGCCCAGCAGCGCGCTTTGCAATGCGCGAAGACGGGACGGGGAAAGGAAGCGCCAAAGCGGGTAAAGGCGGCTGGGAAGGTAATGCAGCGACGCGATGATGCTTGCCGGAAGGTACAGCAGATGGCGGGCGAACTGGAGCCCGGTCAGCGCAACGATGCCGCTTGTTGCAGCCAGCACCGTGCCCGCGGGAGAAAAAGCCAGGACACCGAGTTGCACCATGCAGGCATATGCAACGAGCCCCACGCTGCCCATGAGAAACAATAGGACAAACGCCCAAAACGCGAGGCGCGCCACGGCAAAAACGGTATACCGTTTGTAGTGGCGCGAGATCTCTTCCGCCAGTTTGGGGCCTGTTTGCGAGAAATCGCGCGCCGATTTCGCGATCAGCACGGCGGCGAAAGCCAGTGCGGCCGCAGCCACTCCCCCGACACCCGCCAGCAGATGATTCAGGAAAGAGCCGTGAGTCATCGGCTTGCGATTCTCGTCGTTACCCTGTCAGCGGGGTTCTTCGGGCAATTCATCAACGCTGCGTACCCCCATCCAGGCAAACTGATTGCGAATAAAGGAACGGTCGGTCAGGCGGTCCCACCGGCCGAGCAGGAACCCCCAGATGTTGACCAGCCGCACGAACTCCATCACCAGGAGCACCCGCCACAGCATGCTTTTCCTTGCCGAGCGGCTGGCCGCCTGATTCGCCTGGGACCAGAGGTGGCGGCGCACATGGAGCAGCGCAGCGCCCAGCGACAGCAGGCCGGCCGGCGCCCACAAGGGCATGAGCGCCAGCGGCAGCAGGATGGCGAGATGGTACTGGATGTTCGTGACATATCCGCTCGTGCCGATGCCGACTCTCGCGTTTCCGCGGGCGAAATTGATTCGCTGCCTCGCCAGCGCCTTCCAGGTTTCCCTTGGCCGCCAGCGAACGATCGCATCGCGGCAGAAACAGAACCTGAAGCCCAGATGCCGCAGGCGGATGTTGAACAGGGTATCCTCCGCCGCATAGAGCCATTCCGGATAGCCGCCGCATGCCTCCCAGGCGTCCTTGCGGAAAGCCACGGAGCGGCTGGAAGGATAGTAGCGGGCGGCCGGCGTGTTGTCCCGCTCGATCGGAAAGGTGGCATACACTACGGCTTGCTCGAATTCGGTGGAGCACTCGAAGCGGAAATTGCCGGCCACCACGTCGGGGCGCTCGTCGCTGGCGAAGCATTCGGCGATGTGCAGCAGCCAGCGGGGATCGACCGCGCACCCCGCATCGGTTACCGCGATATAGGCGCCGTGCGCCTGCCCGATGCCGAGATTGCGCCCCTGGGCGATATTGCACTCCCGCGAGATCAGCCGGATACTTCCCTCGCCGGCGTATTCCCGCAGGATTTCGGTGGTACCGTCCGTGCTGTTGCCGTCCACGATGATGATCTCGTCCGGGGTGCGTTCCTGGGCAAGCAGACTGTCGACGAAACTCCGGATGGTCGCAGCCTCGTTGCGCACCGTGGCGACGATCGAGAATCCCAGGCCGTCGCCGGCCGGGTTTTGTCCCGATTGCTGATTCATCCTTTTTTCTCCCGACGCCATTTCAAGGCATGGCCGACGATCATTCCGGCCTCGTGCGTGAAGTTCATCGCCTGCCGCAGCGCCGCCTGGTCGCCTTTCAGGTACAGCAGCAGGGTCTTCCACATCTGTTTCGCCAGAAGAGCGAACATGAACGGCGGCACCCCGAACGGCGCCCGGGGGTAGGCGTCCGCGCCGTACAGGGCGTGGCGTATTCCCGCCCGGTAGTGCAGCTTGAGAAAATAGCGGCGCCTGAGCCGCCACGGCTCGACAAAGTGCCGCACTGCCATGTCCGGCCGGTAGCGTATCCTGGCGTTGCGCGCGACCAGGGTTTCGAACATGGCCACGTCCTCGCCCCCGCCTATCGCCTTGCCCTCGCGGTTGAACCGCCGGTCGAAACGCAGCGCCGCATCGTTTCTGAAAATCGACATCCGGTAGGCCACGTTTGCGGTCCATACCGGCGTCGAAACATCCTTGATCCAGAAAGGCTCCCGGCCGTAATCGACCTCGGCCAGAAATCCCAGCAGCTCGTCGGACAGCCATGCCGGCCTGCCATGGGGGGAAAAATCGACGCTGACCCGGCCGCCCGCGCAGTCGGCGCCTTCCCGTTCCAGCGCGTCCAGTCCGGCGCTGATCCAGCCGGGCATGGGCAGTTCATCGTCGTCCATGACGAGCAGGTAATCGCTGGCCAGGGATTCCTCGACCGCGCGGTTGCGGGCCGGCACGATCCCCTGCTGCGTCTCCACTACGGCCCGAAGCGGCGGGCCTGGCTCCGCGGCAAGCGTCCCCAGCACTTCCGCCGTATTGTCGGTGCTGTTGTTGTTCACGAACAGGATCTCAAACGGGATCGGCGAGGCCTGCGCGCGCAGTGCGGCGACCAAGGCGGGCAGCCGTTCGGCCCGATTGTAAGTGCAAATGGCAACGGTGAGTCTGCTCATGACGACGCGGCTTTTCCGTGGCGTTCGACAAAACCGATCAGCGCCCGATGCCAGGAGCGGGGGAGCAGCGCGGGAAGCATGTATTTCCAGTCGCCCAATCCGCCGTATCCGGCGCGCATGACCATGCGGAACACCTTCCGGGCGGACGCCAGGTCGCGCTGCCAGTACAGCTCGTAGCCCTTCCTGAGGAGCTCGCCGTATGTCAGGGCCCGCACCCGCCGCCTGCCGAGTTTTCGCGCCACTTCCGGGCGCTCCCGCAGGAATTGCCGCTGGACCCTGAAATGATTCCGCACGATCATCAGGCGTTTGCTGGTCATCTGGTTTCCATGGTGCCGGTAGTAGGCCAACGTTTCGGGAACCAGCGCCAATGGCCATACAGTGGCGGCCCGAATCCAGAAGGCAAAATCCTCGCAACTTTCCAGGGCGGGATCGAATCCCCCAACGGAATCGACCACTTCACGGCGAACGACGGCTGCGTGCACCGGCCAGCGGACGCCGCCGACCAGCTTTTCCAGCTTCGCGGGGTCCGCCTCGTAGTCGGGCGGAACGAACGGCTGGCCGCGCGGCCCGGGCAGGCCGACGTTCTGCCAGCCGCAATAGGCAATCCCCGCTCCTGTCCGGTCGAGCGCCTCGACCATCCTGGCGAGGAAGTCCCGCTCCCAGTAGTCATCCGCGTCAAGAAACGCCAGCATCGCGCCCTGGCTCGACCGTATGCCGACGTTGCGTGCCTCCGGCAGGCCGGCGTTGGGCTGTCTGACCACCCTGATACGATCGCCGAACGACGCCATGATCGCGGCGGAGCCGTCTGTGGAGCCGTCGTCCACCACGATGATCTCCACCGGGGAGTAGGTCTGGGCGAGGGCGGAGTCGATTGCCTCCCGCAGGAAGCGCTCCCCGTTATAGCAGGGGATGATGACGGAAACCAGGTTCGGGGCGGCTGTTGGCATGGAGAACTCCCCTCAGTCCGCTATCCGGGCAGCCAGCCGGCTTGCCGCGTACCGTGCCAGCCTGCCCCAGGAGACGTCATTGTCGGCGAAGGCCAGCTTGCGCGCGAAGGTGGAAAGATTGTCCCCGGCGAAAACGGTCACGCGCCGGATCCGCAGCGGGTCGCCATCGCGCAGGGCCCAGCCGGAACGGGTGGTGCATGCCGCCCGGTAGCCCGCAGCACGCACGGCCTCGACGGTTTGCGGGTCGTATTTCCCGTACGGATAAGCGAAGCTGTGAATTTCCTTGCCCAATATGCCTTCCAGTTCGGCCCTGGATTGGCGCAGTTCCTGCTGCACCGTTTGCCCGTCCACCTCGGTGAGCCGGGAATGGGTGCAGGTATGCGAGCCGATTTCCATGCCGGCGCTGTCCATCAGCCGCAACTGCTCTGCCGAGAGCATCGGCCGCGGTTTGGCGCCGGTGCTCGTCCAGCCGGAGGCCCGGCCGACATCGCCGCTGACCACGAACCAGGTCGCGCGCATGCCGCGCCGCTCGATCTCCCGGAAAGCGGCGAAATTGTCGGCATATCCGTCGTCAAAGGTGATGGCCGCAAGGCGCGAAGCATGCGGATCAGCCGCAGGCAGGTCACGGATGCAGATGGTGCTCCAGCCGGATGCCTGAAGCAGGTCCAACTGCTCCCGGAAACGGGCCATCGAGACCGCCCAGCGCCACGAGGGGCTGCGCCGACCTTCCTGAACGGAGTGGTACATCAGCGCGATCGGGCCATGGTTCGGGTTTCCGAGCAGTAGTTTACGGGAAATCAGATCTAATGGCATCGGTGGTATCGGCCTCAAGCAAAAGAGCGTATCAGTTTGCTTAACCTTATCAAGAACACATTGCAACACGTTGGTTCTTCGTGATCCTTTACACGAAGAAACAATGGGGCTGTAGGGGCGACTTCAGTCGCCCATGGGCGGCTAAAGCCGCCCCTACTCATCGCCGCCCCCTCCCTTTACGCCGCGGAACTGTGGCAGCCTCATCAGGCTTTTCCAGCGCGCCACTTCGTTCGCCAGTGCCGGCAGCGGAAGCCACAGGAAGCACAGGGCATAGATGAGCCCGCCTGCCAGCGACATGCACCCCAGGTAAAGCGCGGGCGACGCCTGCCTCATTTCCCCGATCGAGGCGTCCAGCAACGACAGCCCCAGGTAAAGCACGCCGTTGAGGATCAAAGCCGGCTGCATTGCCCTGGCAAGATCGAGCAGGCTTGCCCGCAGCGAAGCGGTCGCCAGGATCGCCATCCGGGCCGCCGTGTAAATCATGGCGAGCAGCAAACCCCAGGCCACCGCATCTATTCCCCACTTCAATCCGGCCAGCGCTGCGATCGTCACCAAAATCCAGGTCTGTGCCTGGAGCCAGAATTCCTGCGCGAGTTTCTTTTGCGCCGCGAGCACGGCGCCGGACTGGTTCTCGATGCAGCGAAACAGCCCGGCGATCGCCAGCACCTGCAGCGGCCCGGCTGCAGGCGTCCATACCTCTCCGTAAACCGTGCGGATGAAAGGGTCGGCGAGCCACCACAATCCCACATAGAAGGGGAAGGTATAGACCGTGACCAGGGTAATCGCCCGAAAGTAAAGATACCTGGATTGATCGAGGTTGTCCTGCGCTTGGGACAGGGCGCGAAAGACGGGCTGATAGACGGAACCGCTGATGGTCTGGACCGGGATGCGGCTGAGGCTGTCGCCCTTGTTGAACAGGCCGACCGGACCGGGGCCGGCCAGGCGGCTGATGATGAAATTGGGGGTCTGGTCCCTGAGGTAGATGAGCAGGTCGTTGGCCGACGCCTGAAAACCGTAGGAACCCATCCGGCGTGCAATCGTCGAATCGAAGTGGATGGCGGGACGCCATCCAGCCAGAACGACGGATGAGACGACGTCCAGCAACGATACAAGGAGCCCGCCCAGCACCAGGCTCCATGCCCCCATTCCCGTCCATGCCATGGCTACCGTTGCGGAGCTCGCCACGCAGGCGTTGACGAAGCCGGCCAGGGCCCTGGCCTTGAAGCGCATGTCCCGCGCCAGGAGCGCGGTACCGACGTTTCCGAATGGGCGGAGCAGGAAGGTCAGCGCCGAGACGCGAAGCAGATCCTGATACAGCGGATTGCCGAACCAGCTCGAAAACCAGGGGGCGATGGCAAAGAAAAAAAGATAGATCGCGATGCCGATGCCGAGCTGGAGGGTGAACACGACGTTGCAGTCGCGGGTGCCGGCTTCCTTCGCCTGAACGAGGGCCTGCCCCATCCCCCCGCCCGCAACGAATCCGGCAAGCCCTGTGAAAACCGAGATGGTCACCAGCATGCCGAAGTCTTCGGGGACGAGCAGCCTGGCCAGGACGATGCCGAAGGCAAACTGCAGGAGCTGGCCGAGCAGCCCTCCGGTCGCCAGCCATTTTGCGCCGCTGCGGATGTTCTGTCCGAGGTTCATGTCGAAGCGGTGGTCAAATGTCGGGGTTCGGATTGCACGATTTCTGCCGGGGCCTCTTTACATATCGCTGGGCTGAGAATATACCACTCAAGCCAAGCCGTTGGTGTGTTGGTATACTGCTGTTCCAACCAAAGGAACGATAACAGTGTTTTATGGCTTGAAAGACAGGCTCCGCAGGCTTCATTTCAACACCCTTTGCGCCGGAATACTCAAAACCCCGCCCGTTGCCGTCGATAGCGGCTCCCGTCTGGCTGTCCTCAGCCAGTTGCAGCACAAGGACGTCATGATGTATCTGACGGCGCTAAAGTCTTTTGCGCTTCGGGTGCCCGTCGGTGAAATCTGCGTATTGAACGACGGCAGCCTGACGCAGTCGGACATCGGATTGCTGCAAGAGCATGCGGCCGGAATCCGCTTCCTGCAGTTGCAGGATTTTCGCAGTGCCCGCTGCCCATCCGGCGGAACGTGGGAGCGGCTTCTGGCCATAGCGGAACTGGCGAAAACACGGTATGTAATTCAGCTCGACGCGGATACGCTGACGATCGGGCCGGCCAGCGAAATCAACGAATTTGTCCATGCCGGCAGGGCGTTCACCATCGGCACCTGGGACAAGCAGACCATCGAAACCATGCAGGAACGCTGCGCCACGGCCCAAGCCCTCAAGCCCGACGCGGCGGCGCATGTGCAGGTGGTTGCGGAAGCGAACTTCGACAGACTGAGAGGCTTCCAGGCTTTGCGCTACGTCAGGGGGTGTTCCGGCTTCGCAGGCTTTCCGCAGGATTCATTTTCAAAAACCTTTGTGGAAGACATTTCGGAGCAGATGAGCGCCGCCATCGGCCAGAAGTGGCATGAATGGGGCAGCGAACAGGTCATGTCGAACATCGTGGTCGCCAACATACCCGGCGCGCAGGTCCTGCCGCATCCGAAATACAGCGATTGCCAGAAAATGAAACTTCCGGAAACGGTTTTCGTCCATTTCATCGGGAGCTGCCGTTTCGATGCCGGAATCTATGCGGGTCTGGCCAAAGAGGTGATCGGCGCGCTGCGGGCATAAGAGCCAATTTCAGGGAAAGGCACGAACAACATGGCCGTTCAGGAAACAATCCGCGCGGATGGAGTCGCGCCGGGCAAAGCGATGCCGGCATGGGCCGCCGCCGGCGTCTATCTGCTGGTAGCGATCATCAGCCTGGGGTATGGTTTCCAGTACCTGTTCCAGGGGGATGCCCACGAGCCCTATTTTCACTGGGTCACGCTGCCGTTCGTGGCCGTCATGCTCTCGCTCAGCGGATTTGCGCTGAGCGCCTGGCCCTCCTCCGGGAAGTTTGCCCCCCCCGGTCCGGTGCTCGGAACCATGCTCATGAGCATCTCGTTCCTGATGACGGTCTTTTTCTATTCGTCCGACTTGGCGCCTGTGCCCTGGCCCCTGGTGGCGGGCGCGGTTCTGGCCATTGCCTGGTATTGCCATCACCGATGGGGCTCGCGCGGCAGCACGCTTGCATTCCTGGCTTGCGCGTTTGTGCTGTACGCGGTCATGATCGCCCGGGTTCCGCATAACGTCGGCGCGAACATGCTCGAGATCATCGAGGCTGCATCGCATTCGTTTCTGGCGGGCGAAACGCCGTACCGCTATTACGAACCCATCGCCAAGCAGCCGTTCGGCTACAGTCCCGGATTATGGCTTCCCTATTCGGTATTCGTGGGGCTGGGGCTCGATGTCCGGATCCTGAACCTGATTTGTTTTCTGCTCATCGTCCTGGTTTTCGAGAAAGGCCTGCGCCATCAGGGCGACGGTGCAGGTGCGCTATCCCTTACGCTTTATCCCTTCCTGCTCTCCCCCCCGGTTGCGCAGATGATCCGGCACGGACATGTCTGGCCGTACTGGATCGTCCTGCTGCTGGCGATGCTGATGCTGCTGAGGCAGCGCTATTGGGTCGCGGCGGTTTTTCTCGGACTGGCCCTGGCATCGCGGCCACCGGCGCTCTTCGTGGTCGGGCCGCTGGCAGCCTGGCTGTACTGGCAGGTCGGCTGGCGCAGGACGCTCCGGTACGCGGCGATTTCCCTGCTGGCCTACGGCGCGGTGGTCATGCCGTTCGCCCTGTGGACGGGGAAAAACTTCTGGGTGTATTCCTACCTGGCGCTGGGCAAGTTGGAAGTCGTCTTGCCCCAGATAAGCGTGGCCAGTTGGCTCGAAATGGTAGGGCTCGCCGGGCAACTGAAATTCTTTCAGCTCTCCATCGTGGTCTTCTGGACGGCCGCTGTTTTCCTGCGGAAAAAATCCGGGATCGACTGGTTCCTCTTTACGGCAGGCATTGCCTACGTCTGGCTGGTCATGTTCAATGCCTATGTCCTGCGCTATGTTTATTTCCCGGGGTTGTTCCTGATGCTGATGGGGCTTTCGATCCGCCTCGGTCATTCGGATTCGGCGGAGATGAAAGTGCAACAAATGCGTCCCGCGGCGAACACAGTCATGTAGGTTGGGTTAGGCGCGTTTTGCGCGTAACCCAACAAACCCTATCATCCTTAACTAACCGCCGGTTTGAAGATTGGGTTTGTTGGGTTAAGCGATAAAGCCGGTACCCAACCTTCATGACCGGCAGTGCGGCCGTCACGCAATCTTTGGCACAATTAGAGAACCGCACCTAAGCATCAAGGGAGGAAGCAGGTGGCACATATTTCGGTGGTAATTCCCGTGTACCGGTCGGAAAAGACCCTGCGGGAGCTTTGCGCCCGCATCACCAAAGCCGTTGAAACGATCACCGCGGATTTCGAGATACTGCTGGTCGAGGACCGCGGTGGCGACGGATCATGGGATGTCATTCAGGAAATCGCCGGCCGGGACGCGAGGGTGAAAGGCATCCAGCTCAGCAGGAACTTCGGCCAGCATGCGGCGACCATCTGCGGCATCTCCAGGGCGTCGGGAGACTGGATCGTCACGCTCGACGACGATCTCGAGCAACAACCCGAATACATCCCGGAACTCTATGCCAAAGCGCAGGAAGGATATGCCCTGGTTTACGGCATATACGGCGAACGAACGCATTCCCTCTGGCGGAACCTGACCTCCGGCTGGGCGCGGAGGCTGTTCAGCCTGGCCATCCCGACCCTGAATTACGAATACACGTCGTTCCGCGTCATCCAGCGGAAAATCGCCCAGGCGCTGTCCGAGTTCGACTCGCCTTTCCCATTCGTCGACGGCTATCTGTCCTGGCTGACCAACAGCTACTCGACGGTCGAGGTCAAACACGCTCACCGGGCCTACGGCAGCAGCAACTATGATTTCAGAAAGCTCGTCACCCATACCCTGAATATTTTCGTCACGTTTTCGGACCTGCCGCTGAAAATCGCCACCTGGATCGGGCTGGGGTCGTTCATGGTCGGCATGGTGTGGCTGCTGGCAATCGTCTTGGGGAGGCTTCTCGGGGGCATTACCGTCAGCGGCTATGCTTCGGTAATGGCAAGTATCGTTCTGTTCGGTGGAATTCAGTTGCTCATCCTGGGAATCTTCGGCGAGTACCTCGGACGCATGAATTTCAAGTCGTCAAAGAAACCCTTGTTCCTCGTGTCAAAGGAAACCGCCGGCAGTGCTGCCCATCGCGGAAGACGTTTTACCGACAAAGTGAGTTGATATGGACAAGGTAATCATCATTGGCGGAAAAGGGACAGCTATAAATATCGCCGAACAAATTGTGAACGCCACAGAAACATACAACGCAAAAATTGAATTCCTCGGCTTCGCCATTGATGACGAATCTCTGGGGCGTTCAATCAACGGCTATCCCGTATTGTGTAAAACGACCGAGTTGGGGCGCAAATACTCGCAACTGGACGTGAAATTCATTTTCGCGTTGTATAAGCCGCAGGAAATGAAAAAAAGGGTAGCTCTGCTGAAAAGTTACGGTATCGACGAAAAGAGGTTCGCGAGCTTTATTCATCCCTCCGCATATATCGGCAAGAGCGCGCGGTTAGGGGTTGGGAATGTCGTCCTGAGTCACACGTCCATACAAAGCAATGTCCGCATCGGCAACTTCAACATCATCAACTCGGGTGTCGCAATCGAGCACGATTCCTCAATGAAAGACTGCAACTTCATTGCGGCCGGCGTTTGTGTAGGGGCAAACGTTCGAATAAACGATGGCGCTTTCATCGGGCTGAATTCAACTGTGCGGGAGGACGTGAATATCGGAGACTTCGCATTTGTCGGAATGGGCTCGAATGTGTTGCGCGACGTCCACGCAGAAACAACGGTGTTCGGAAACCCAGCGAGATCGGCATCGTGATCGTTCTCGAGCGGAGAGCATCCACGATCTTGTTCAATTTCCTGAAAAGCATGGCAGTTGAGAAGCCATTCCTGGTTCCTTCCAATGTCTGCCCAATTGTTCCATTGGTTTTTTTGAAGGCCAACTGCCGCTTTGAATTTGTCGACATTTGCGAGCGAACTCTTTGCATGGATGAGAGCATTGCGATTGCGAAATTGAAACACCAACCGGACGGCTACGCCGGTGTGCTATTTGTTCGGTCGTATGGCGTAATGACTCCAGTTGACACATTCTTTAAAGCTATAAAGGAGATTCGAGAAGATTTAATCGTAATTGATGACAGATGCCTATCGGTGCCTGACTTTCACTTTGAAGTTCAGAGGTGGCATGACATCACGTTATATAGCACCGGCTATTCCAAATTCGCCGACATTGGGTTTGGTGGTTATGCCCAGATAAAGGATGATCATCATTATGTGAGGCACCAAACCGCTTTCGCGGAGCGCGACCTCAACACGATTACTGCACAGTACAAAGGTGCCATTGAGCGACGCCAATCATTTGCATACGTGGATTCGGATTGGCTGGAAACCTCACCTCCAAAGATATCATTTCCGAGTTATCAAAAAGAGGTCGAAAACAAGATCAGTGAGGTAGCCGACTGGAAGGAGGCCATAAACCGGGTTTACGCAGAAAAAATTCCGCGATCTATCCAGCTTGCGCCGGAATATCAGCTGTGGAGATTCAACATCTTGGTGCCGGCAAAGGAACAATTGCTCTCGCAGATCAGAAAATCTGGCCTCTTCGCTAGTTCGCATTACGCATCACTGGACGGGATTTTTTCTGACGGCCGATCGGCAACTGCAGAAAAAGTGCATACGAGGATTGTGAACCTTTTCAATGACAAATATTTCGATATCGAAAGAGCCCACGCTATAGCGGAAATTGTGAACGCGCACTTGGAAAAATATATCAATTAACGGATTCGTCCGGTCGCGAGCAGCATTCGTGTATATAACTTGAAGGCATTTGTTTCTTCGAGCCGAATGCTCTTCTTGTTGACCGCCGACTCTCATTATTTATTGCTGTTGGCGTAGAATAGAGATGAAAAAAGTTGCGATTCTCCAGTCGAATTACATTCCATGGAAGGGCTATTTCGACATTATCCATGACGTAGACGAATTCATCTTCCATGATGACCTGCAATACACCAAGAATGACTGGCGAAACCGCAACAAGATTAAAACCGCCCAGGGTACTAACTGGGTGACTATCCCGGTTGGCACTGCCGAACACCGTCTGATATGTGAGGTGGTCATCAAGGATCAGGCCTGGCAGAAAAAACACTGGCAACTCATCGCCAACAACTATGCCAAGGCCCCTTATTTTCCAGACTACAAGCCCTGCTTCGAAGAGGTATATTTGGGTCGCGAATGGCCATCCCTGTCGGAGTTGAACCAACATCTGATCCGGGTGATCGCCAGCGAGATCCTCGGCATCCAGGTGGTTTTCCGGGATTCCCGAGAATACCATCTGCAGGAGAAAAAACAGGAGCGTGTGCTGGAGCTGCTTGTCAAGACCGGTGCGGGCTTGTACGTGTCAGGACCTGCAGCCAAGGACTACATTCAGGAAGAACGCTTCAGGGAGGCGGGTATTGAGCTGGTATGGAAGGACTACTCGGGTTATCCAGAGTATTCCCAGTTCCATCCGCCTTTCGAGCATGGCGTGACCGTGCTCGATCTCCTTTTCCATGCCGGCCCCGACGCTCCCTACTACATCTGGGGATGGCGCGAAGCCGGCCGTGTATCCACCGTGATTTAGACCAAGACCATGAGCTATTTCTACGTATTTCTGACGATTGTTCTGACGGTTTACGGGCAGGTCGTTATCAAGTGGCAAGTCGTCAGTGCGGGCGCCTTTCCGCAGAGCGCCCCCGAAAAGATCCTCTTTCTCGCCCGCCTGCTGCTCAACCCTTGGGTAATCAGCGCGTTCTTCGCGGCATTCCTCGCTTCCGTATCCTGGATGGCTGCGATGACGAGGCTGCAGCTCAGCCACGCCTATCCTTTCATGAGCCTGAACTTCGTCCTGGTTCTGATGCTGAGCGGCCTGTTTTTCAGCGAGGCGATCACCCCGCTGAAGATCGCCGGCATGGGCCTGATCATTCTCGGCATCATCGTGGGGAGCCAGGGATGAAGATCTGCTGCGGATGCGGGAACAGATTCGCCGGCGCCGGCTGGCAATGCCCTTCTTGTTTCAGCACGCCGCAACGGGTTGCGGGATATCTGAGTTTCTCTCCGGAACTTGCCCAATCCGGCGAGGGTTTTCAGCCCGCTCACTTCGCCGAGCTGGCCGATGTCGAGGCGGGCAATTTCTGGTTCCGCTCGCGCAACCGCCTGATCGTATGGGCCTTGCGGTGTTATTTTCCCGCGGCGCGCCGATTTTTCGAAATCGGGTGCGGCACCGGCTTCGTCCTGTCGGGCGTGGCGCGTGCGAACCCCGGACTTGAAGTGTCCGGGAGCGAGATTCATACGGCCGGCCTCGGCTATGCGGCCGGTCGCATCGGGAATGCCACTCTGTTCCAGATGGACGCGCGCGACATTCCGTTCGAGGATGAATTCGATGTCATTGGCGCATTCGACGTGCTTGAACATATCGAGGAAGACCGGCTCGTCCTTTCGCAGATGTTCCGTGCCGTATCGCCCGGCGGGGGCATCATTCTCACCGTGCCCCAGCACCGTTTCCTGTGGAGCCGGCAGGACGACTATGCCTACCATGTGCGACGCTACGAAGCCCGTGATCTGAAGGAAAAGGTCGAGCAGGCGGGATTCCGGATCGAAAGGATGACGTCGTTCGTGTCCCTGCTGCTGCCCCTCATGTTGATCTCCCGCCTGCGCAAGCGCGCTCCGGACCTGGATTTCGATCCTTTGCAGGAGCTGAGGGTGGCGCCGTGGGCGAATTACACGCTGGAGAAGACGCTTGACCTGGAACGTGCAGTGATCCGCGCAGGGGGAAGCTTTCCCGCCGGCGGTTCCCTGTTGCTGGTTGCCCGAAAACCGTGAGGACTTTATGCAAATCCCTTTCAACAAACCGTACATGACGGGCAAGGAGCTGTGGTACATCAGCCAGGCCCACGCGAACGGCCATCTGGCCGGCGACGGCTCGTTCACCAGGAAGTGCAATGCGGCGGTCACGTTTTTTCGGACAGTCGGATAAGCTAAAGCCGACCGGTTGAAAGGAACGTGAAGCATGGGAGCGAAACGCAAGCAACACAGCGCGGAATTCAAGGCGCAAGTGGCGATGGCGGC
>JBFMFB010000025.1:0-31451 GCA_040752115.1 Pseudomonadota bacterium
GGTCGCCGCCGGCGACCGCTTTTTTGTGTTTGGTAGGTCGTGGCAGATTCGAACTGCCGACCAACGGATTAAAAGTCCGCTGCTCTACCGACTGAGCTAACGACCCGTGGAAAAGGCGAAATTATACATTCAGCAGCTGTGCTGTCAATAGCGCGTGTAGAGAGCAAATAAACTGTCCGGGGTTGTAGCAAATGATCTGTCCGGTTTTCATCCGTGCCAAGGAGGCACGAGATGAGACAAACGGAATGGCTGCAGGAACCCGGAAGATGAGATTCGAGGAAGGAAAAGCGACGGGCTTGGAAGCGGGTCGGGCTCAGTCGTGCGGTTTTTGCTCCTCGTTCCGGCGGAGCTGGCCGCCCGGCTTTCGCCGCACGAAGTTCCACAGCCAGACGACATAAGCCGACAGCGCATAGAGCACGAACGCCCCGAACAACACTCCCGGCGGATCACTGGAAATCAGCACGAATGCCAGCACGATGGCGATTGCCGCAACGAACGGCACGCTCCGCCGCAGGTTGATGTCCTTGCCGCTGTAGTAGCGCAGGTTGCTGACCATGGTGACGCCGGCAAACACCGTCACTGCCCAGGCCAGCCAGCGGACGTCGGCGCCTTCGATGTGGTACTCCTCGTGCATCACCCAGATAAAACCGGCTATCAAAGCTGCCGCCGCTGGGCTGGGCAGCCCCTGGAAGTAGCGTTTATCCGCGACCTCGAGCTGGGTGTTGAAGCGCGCCAAGCGCAGGGCGGCACCGGCACAGTAGACGAAAGCCGCGATCCAGCCCCACTTGCCCATCCCTTTCAGGGCCCAGACGTACATCACCAGCGCGGGCGCCACGCCGAACGACACCATGTCGGACAGGGAATCGTACTCCGCCCCGAACGCGCTCTGGGTGCGGGTCAGCCGCGCCACGCGGCCGTCCAGCCCGTCCATCACCATGGCGATGAAGATCGCCACGGCGGAATGCTCGAAGCGCCCGTTCATCGCCTGGACGATGGCATAGAAGCCGGCGAACAGCGCCGCCGTGGTGAACAGGTTGGGAAGCAGGTAAATGCCCCGCCGGCGGAGTTTCCCGCCCAGCAGAGGCTTTTGGCGCGGGGGAGTATACATCGGGCTAGTTCGCGTTACTCGTGAGTTCGGCCACCACCGTCTCGGCGGCGCGCACCTTGTCGCCGATGCTGACACGGATATGGGCCGTCAGCGGCAAATACACGTCCAGGCGCGAACCGAAACGGATAAAGCCGTATCGCTGGCCACGGGCCAGGCGCTCGCCGGGCGTGACATAACACAGAATGCGCCTGGCAATCAGCCCCGCCACTTGCACGCAGGTAACATCCGTGCCGGAACCGGTCCTGATCCACATGGCGTTGCGCTCGTTTTCCAGGGAAGCTTTAGACAAGTCGGCATTGAGGAATTTTCCCGGATGGTACCAGACTTCCCTGACCTCACCGTCCACCGGGCTGCGGTTGGAGTGGACGTTGAACACATTCATGAAGATGCTGATTTTCTGCGCTTCACGGTTGAGATAGGGATCCTGGGTGCGCTCCACCACGATGACGCGGCCGTCTGCCGGCGCCAGCACGATGTTGGGCATCTGCGGCACGTTGCGCGCGGGGTCGCGGAAAAATTGCAGTACGAACAGGGTGACAATCCAGCAGGGCAGCGCCCACAGCCAACCCGCGAGGAGCGTGACGGAACCGGAAACAATGACGGAAATGGCCAGAAACGGCCAGCCCTCGCGGGCGATGATGGGATGGGGATAATTTTTCATGCGGTGAGACGTGAGGTGTGAGGCGTGAGGCGAAGAACCCCTTACCCCTCACCCCTCACTCCTTGCCCCTCACTAGTTCTTGGACGTGTCGACCAGCTTGTTCTTCTTGATCCAAGGCATCATGGCGCGCAGCTTCTCACCGACGACCTCGATCGGGTGCTCGGCATTGAGGCGGCGACGGGCGTTGAGAACCGGCGCGCCGGCCTTGTTTTCCAGGATGAAGCTCTTGGCATACTCGCCGTTCTGAATGTTTTTCAGCGCTTCCCTCATCGCCCAGCGGGCCTCGTCGCCGATCACTTGCGGGCCGGTGACGTACTCGCCGTATTCCGCATTGTTGGAAATGGAGTAGTTCATGTTGGCGATGCCGCCCTCGTACATCAGGTCAACGATCAGCTTGAGCTCATGCAGGCACTCGAAGTAGGCCATCTCGGGAGCATAGCCTGCATCCACCAGGGTATCGAAGCCGGCCTTCACCAGCTCGACGCAGCCGCCGCACAGCACGGCCTGCTCGCCGAACAGGTCGGTCTCGGTTTCCTCGCGGAAGGTGGTCTCGATCACACCGCCCTTGGTGCCGCCGTTGGCCGCCGCGTAGGAGAGGGCAATGTCCTTGGCTTTTTTGGATACGTTCTGGTACACCGCGATCAAGGAAGGCACGCCGCCGCCCTGGGTGTAGGTGGAACGCACCAGATGGCCGGGACCCTTGGGGGCGATCATGATCACGTCCACGTCGGCACGCGGCTTGATCTGGCCGTAGTGGATATTGAAGCCGTGGGCGAAGGCCAGTGCGGCGCCCTTCTTCAGGTTCGGCTCGACTTCGTTGCGATAGACGTCCGCCTGTTGCTCGTCCGGCACCAGCATCATCACCAGGTCGGCGGTTTTCACCGCTTCCGCCACTTCCTTCACCGTAAGACCGGCCTTCTTGGCCTTGTCCCACGAAGCACCGCCCTTGCGCAGGCCGACCGTCACCTTTACCCCGGAATCCTTCAGGTTGTTGGCGTGGGCATGGCCCTGAGAGCCGTAGCCGACGATGGCGACTTTCTTGCCCTTGATGATGGAAAGGTCAGCGTCCTTGTCGTAATAAACTTTCATTTTTTTCCTTTCGTTTCTAAAGAGTGAGGAGTGAGGAGACAAGGAGCGAGGAGAAAAAGCGCGGACGCCTCACCCCTCACCCCTCACCTCTCACGCTTTCAATATCCTGTCGCCACGCCCGATGCCGGATGCGCCGGTGCGCACCGTTTCCAGGATGGCGCTGCGGTCCAGCCCTCCGAGAAACGCATCCAGCTTTGAGCCGGTGCCGGTCAGCTCGATCGTGTAGGTGTCTTCGGTGACATCGATGATGCGGCCGCGGAAAATGTCGGACATGCGCTTCATTTCCTCGCGCCCTTCGCCCGCCGCGCGCACCTTGACCAGCATCAGCTCGCGCTCGATGTGCTCGCCGTCGCTCAAATCCAGCACCTTCACCACCTCGATCAGCTTGTTGAGCTGCTTGATGATCTGCTCGATCACGTCATCGGAGCCGGAGGTGACGATGGTCATGCGCGACAGCGTCGCATCCTCGGTCGGCGCCACCGTGAGCGATTCGATGTTGTAGCCGCGCGCCGAGAACAGACCGGCCACGCGGGAAAGCGCGCCCGCCTCGTTTTCCATCAACAGGGAGATAATGTGCCGCATAAGCCTAAAAGTCTTTGTTTGACGCAGACGAACGCTGATCTTGCAGATAAACAGGGGAAAATCCTGCCAATCTGCGCAAATCAGCGTCCCCGAAAATTATACAAGAATCATCTCGCTCAAACCCTTGCCGCCCGGAATCATGGGATAGACCTTCTCGGTCTTGTCCGTGATGAAATCGAGGAACACGAATCTGTCCTTCATGGCAAAGGCTTCTTTCAGGGCGCCCTCGACGTCGCCGGGTTTTTCGATTTTCATGCCAACATGGCCATAGCTTTCAGCCAGTTTGACAAAATCCGGCAGGGCATCCATGTAAGATTCGGAATAACGGTTGCCGTAGAACAATTCCTGCCACTGCCGCACCATGCCGAGGTAGCGGTTGTTGAGCAGGATCACCTTGATCGGCAAACGATATTGCTTGCAGGTGGACAATTCCTGGATGTTCATCTGGATGCTGCCCTCGCCGGTTACGCAGGCCACTGCGGCTTCCGGCTGGGCAAACTGTGCGCCCATCGCTGCCGGCAGGCCGAAACCCATCGTCCCCAGCCCGCCGGAATTGAGCCAGCGGCGCGGCTTGTCAAATTTGTAGAACTGCGCCGCCCACATCTGGTGCTGTCCCACGTCGGAAGTCACGATGGCGTCCCCGCCCGTGACTTCGTGCAGCTTCTCCAGCACAAACTGCGGCTTGATGATGGCGCTGGCGCGATCATATTTCAGGCATTCGCGCGCGCGCCACTCCCCGATCCGGTCCCACCACGCCTTGAGCGCGCCGGCATCGGGGCGCTCGTGGCTGGATTTGACCAGCTTGGTCATTTCCTTCAGGACATCGCGCACATCGCCGACGATCGGCACGTCCACCTTGACCCGCTTGGAAATGGAAGCCGGATCGATGTCGATGTGGATGATCTGCCGGTCTTCCTGAAAGAAGTGCTCGGGATTGCCGATCACCCGGTCGTCGAAGCGGGCGCCAACGGCGATCAGCACATCGCTGTGCTGCATCGCCATGTTGGCCTCGTAAGTGCCATGCATACCAAGCATGCCGAGCGACAGCGGGTCGGAAGCAGGAAAGCCGCCCAGCCCCATCAGGGTCTGGGTGCAGGGAAAACCCAGCAGGCGCGCAAACTCCGTCAACTGCTCCGCCGCGTTGGAAAGCACCACGCCGCCGCCGGCGTAGATCATCGGGCGCTTGGCCGCGAGGATCAGTTGCACCGCCCGTTTGATCTGGCCAGGGTGGCCCTTGGTCACCGGGCTGTAAGAGCGCAGGCTGATGCTCTTGGGATATTCGAAGGCGGTCTTCTGCTGGGTGACGTCTTTGGGAATGTCCACCAGCACCGGACCGGGGCGTCCGCTCGAGGCAAGATAAAAGGCTTTCTTGAGGGTTGCGGCGAGATCCCGGACATCTTTCACCAAGAAGTTGTGCTTGACGCAGGGCCGCGTAATGCCGACCGCATCCACCTCCTGGAAGGCGTCCATGCCGATTGCCGGCGTCGGCACCTGGCCGCTCAGCACCACCATCGGGATGGAATCCATGTAGGCGGTGGCGATGCCGGTCACCGCGTTGGTGACACCGGGGCCGGACGTCACCAGCGCCACGCCAACGCGGCCGGAGGCGCGCGCATAGCCGTCGGCAGCATGGACTGCGGCCTGCTCGTGCCGCACCAGGACGTGCCGGAATTTATCCTGCTTGAAAATCTCGTCGTAAATGTTAAGCACCGCGCCGCCGGGGTAGCCGAAAACGACATCCACCCCCTCTTCCTGCAAGCAACGCACGGTGATCTCAGCGCCTGTCAATTCCATACAAAAAACTGCCTTGCCAGCGAATATCCGATTAGAAAGAACATTGAACAGTAACGGTTGACACCGTTTTGGTCAAGATTGAAAACCGAAAAAAATCCCGATGTTACCAAAGAAGCGCGGCGCCGGCCAAAAATTTTTGCGTCGGCGGAATTTTGATATGATGCGTTAATAGCACTTACCACCATTACATTCCAGAGGCCCCACCTGGCTACGCAACAGGAACTTTCGGAATTTCTCCTCCAGTCCGAACGGCGCGCCTACAAACAGGCGGTGTTTGCGGTGCGCGACGAGCACGCGGCGCTGGATATCGTGCAGGATGCCATGATGAAGCTCGCCGAAAAATACGCAGCGCGCCCGGCGGAAGAGCTTCCCATGCTGTTCCAGCGCATCCTGCAAAACACCATCCGCGATTATTACCGCCGCCAGAAGGTTCGCTCCCTGTGGACCACCCTGATGTCCTCGCTATCCTTCAACCAGGACAATGAAGAACACGACGCCATGGAAACTATGGAAGTCGAAAGCCAGTCGAAAGAAATGAGCAATCCGGCGGAGCAGCTGGAGCGCGCGCAAGTCGTTGCTTTGATTGAAGAGGCACTGAAAAAGCTGCCCGCGCGTCAACGCGAAGCCTTTCTGATGCGTTACTGGGAAGACATGGATGTCGCGCAAACCGCGGCGGCAATGGGTTGCTCCGAAGGCAGCGTCAAGACCCATTGTTCGAGAGCCACTCACGCGCTGGCGGCTCTCTTGAAAGAGAAAGGAATCGAGCTATGAATGAACGCGACATGGCGCGCAAGATCACGCAACAAATGAATTACGGCTTGACGCAACTGGACGAAAGCACGCTCACCCGTTTGCGGGCAGCCCGCCAGGAAGCCCTGGCGGTTGCCGCCAAACCGCGCCACGTATTCGGGTTGGCGTGGGCCGGCTCCTCCTCGCATCACGAGGGGCATGGAATGCACTGGCACCTCAAATTCTGGCTGTCGTTGGCCGTGCTGCTGGCCGGCCTGATGTTCGCCGCAAACTGGCAAGCCCACAACGGAGAAAGTACCGAGGATGTCGACGCCAGCCTCCTGGCCGGAGAACTGCCCTTTCACGCTTATCTCGACTCCGGATTCGATGCATGGCTCGAGCAGTCTTCGCGGCGCTGATCGCCGCCTGGCTGGTGCTCGCCGCATCAGCCGGCTTCGCCGCGCAACCTGAAACAGCCAAGCCACCAGCCTGGGCCGAGCTGAATCCCCAGCAGAAAGAAGTGCTGTCGCCTGTGGCGCAGGAGTGGGACAGCCTGCCCGCGCATCAGCGCAAAAGATTGCTCGGCGTGGCCAAGAGATATCCGAAAATGACCCCGCAGCAGCAGCAGCGCGTGCAGGCACAGATAAAGGACTGGGCCAAACTGACGCCCGCGCAGCGCGAACAGGCGCGAAAGAAGTACCAGAAGCTGAAGCAACTGCCGCCGGAAAAGCGCCAGGAAGTCAAGAAAAAATGGCAGGAGTATCAGCAACTCCCCGAAGAAGAGCGCGCCAAGTTGCGTTCCGCGCCAGCGGGCGCTTCCCGGCCGCCCGCCGCGCCGCCGGACGCAGTCCCGGCTAATCCGCCGGCACGCTGATCCGTCCCGCGTTCCTGCGACACAGCCACCGAACCAATAAACCTTCCAGCTTCATGGCCGCAAAAACCGCCACCCCCAGCATCCCGCGCCGCCTGGCCAGCATGCTGTACGAGTGCCTGCTGGTGCTGGCGCTTCTGTTCGTCGCGAGTTTTGCCGTGATCGGCATGGTCGGCGACTTGCGCACACCGGGCGCACGGCTGCTATATCAGGCGTATCTGGGGCTGGTGACGGCCTGCTATTTCGTATGGTTCTGGCTCCACGGCGGACAGACCCTGCCGATGAAGACCTGGCGCTTCAAGTTGGTAAGCGCCGATGGCACGGCGCCGAGCGTGAAGCAGGCGGTGGTGCGCTTCCTCGTTGCGCTGCCCGGCATCGGCCTGTTCGGGATCGGTCTGTGGTGGGCGTTGTTCGACCGCGACCAGCAGTTCCTTCACGACCGCATCGCGAAAACGAAGCTGATAGTCCCAAGTCCCAAGTCCCAAGTCCCAAGTCCCAAGTCCCAAGTCCCAAGTCCCAAGTCCCGAAAGAGCGTACCCGGGACTATTTTCTTTCCACCCACCGCATCATCGCTACCGCCGCGGCCAGAAAAACCATGGTCGGGAAAACCGCGCTGAACAGCGGCGGCCAATCGTTGAGCAGCCCGAGGTGGGCGAACACGCGGTTGAGCAGATGGAACCCCAGCCCCAGCATAATGCCGGTAAACACTTTCGCGCCGATACCGCCGGCACGTGACTGGTGATAGGCAAACGGCAGCGCGAGCAACATCATGACCAGGGCGGCGAACGGATAAACCAGCTTGGACCAGAGTGCGATTTCGTAGCGCGTCGTTTTCTGCTTGTTGTCGCGCAAATGCTGAACATAAAAATACAGGTTCCAGGCGGACATCTGTTCCGGCACGACCAATAGCACGTTCAGGATGTCCGGGGTGAGCACCGAACTCCAGTTCGCCGCCGGGATACGGTTGACCACCGTCCTGTCGGGATCGAACCGGGTTTGCACCACATCCTCCAGACGCCAGCGGTTTTCATTCTGATATACGCCGCGCGCCGCGAAGCTGATTTCCCGCAGACGGAACGCCGGATCGAACTCGTAAACCTTGACGCCCACCAAAGTGGAATCGGGGAGGATTTCGCGCACGTTGACGAAAGAAAGGGCATCTTTGACCCACAGCCCGGAGCGGAATTCCTGCGTCACCATCGAACTGGTCGCCTTCAGGCGCAACTGCTGTGCGGCGCGTTCGCTGGCGGGCGCGATGAATTCGCCAAAAACCAGGGTCAGCGCCACGAACAGCAAACCGGTTTGCAGCAGGGAAAACGCGATGCGCGGGGCCGACAGGCCTGATACGCGCATCACGGTGAATTCAGAATTTGCGCTGAAGCGGGCCAGGGCGAACAGGGTGCCGATCAGCGCCGCAATCGGGAACAGCTCGTACACATGGCTGGGAAGAGACAGCAGCACGAACCCCAGCACCTTCAACAGCTTGTAGTTGCCCTTGCCCAGATCCCCAAGTTCGTGGATCAGATCGAAAAACGCGAACAGCGACAACAGGGCGGCCAGCACGAAAAATACGCCGCCGAAAATCTCGTGGGCAAGATAGCGGTGCAATATCTTCATTGCCGCACCCCAGGTTTTTTGCGCCATCCCAGACGAAACACCGGTGCCAGCAGCAAGCGGCGGTAAAACAGGTAGCCCACCACCAGCAGCAGCGCACCGTGAACCGCCCACAGGCCGATGACGGGGCTCAACTTCTGCTGCGCCACCCAGGCTTGCGCGACGCTGAGGAAGTTGCTGTAAATCAGATATACCAGGAGCGCCAGGATCAGATTCATGGAACGGCCGGCGCGAGGGTTGACGAAGCTCAGGGGGATCGCCAGCAAGGCCAGCAGCAATGCGGAAAGAGGCAGCGAAATACGCCACTGCAATTCCGCCATGGTCGCCGGCGACTTGTGCCTGATCAGTTCGAGCACCGACAAGGATTGCAGCGAAGGCGCGTCGATCTTCGCCTCATAGGGTTCGACGCGCACCGCGTACCGCTCGAACTCGACAATCTTGTATTCCGGCGAGCCGGCCGCCCCTTCGTAGCGTCTGCCGTTCAACAGCACCAGAAATCGGTCGCCGACGGGGGAAGTACTTTGGTAACCATGCTGCGCGAACATCACGCCGACCTGCTGATGCTGCGTGGATTGCATGAAAATGTTGGAAACCGTATTTTGCTCGCCGGCGAAGCTTTCGACGAAATATACCCGTTCCGCGTATTTCGATTCCTTGAACACGCCTGGCGCGACCGCCGCCAGGTCGTCCCGACTGTCGATCTGGCGCTTGTATTCGTCCCGCTTCTGCATGGCCCATGGGGACAGCACCAAACTCAACATCGCGATTGCCAGTGCGGCCGGCGCGGCGAACGAAAGGACCGGACGAATCCATGCAGTCAGGCTCAGGCCCGAGCTGAACCAGACCACCATTTCGCTGTCGCGGTAATTCCGGGTCAAAGTGAGCAGGACGGCGATAAACATTGTGAGCGACAGCAATACCGGCAGGTAGTTGAGCAGGCTGAAACCCACGAATGCAACCACCGCCTCGCTGGCCAGCGCGCCACTGGCCGCCATGCCCAGCAGGCGGATCACCAGGGTCGTCACGGTTATTGCCAGCAGCACGATAAGTACGGCCATCATGTTGCCGGCAAGCTCGCGTAGCAAAGCACGACGAAAGATCATGTTTCTGGGGTTTTCTTTGACTTTTTTGGAAAAGTTGGCAAATAATCAACTTTTCCAGAAAAAAACACTCGACCATCGCGAAGGAGTAATTAGTGGAATTTAGCATAAAAAGCGGCAGCCCGGAAAAGCAGCGCAGCGCCTGTGTCGTGATCGGCGTGTTCGAACCGCGCAAACTCTCGCTGGCGGGTGAGCTGATCGACCGCATTGCCAATGGCTACATCAGCGACATCCTTCGCCGCGGCGACATGGACGGAAAGTCCGGCACGACCCTGCTGCTGCACAATGTGCCGAATACGCTGTGCGACCGGGTGTTGTTGGTCGGCCTGGGCAAGGAACGGGAATTCCGGGACAAGGAGTATCTCGACGCCGTCCGTGCCGCGGTGAAAAAACTGAATGAAACCGGCGCCACCGAAGCGGCGCTGTACCTGACCGAGCTGCCGGTGCGGCGGCGCGATCTCGCCTGGAAAATCGAACAGGCGGTGCTTGCGGCAATGGAAAGCAGCTACCGCTTCGACCGCCTGAAGAGCAAGCAGGAGGAAGTCCGGCGGCCGCTGCGCCGGCTCACCCTGAGTGTCGCGCGCCGCACCGAGCTCGCCGTCGGAGAACATGCCGTCCGACAGGGACTGGCAATCGGGGACGGGATGAATCTGGCGAAGGATCTTGCCAACCTCCCCGGCAATATCTGCACCCCCGCCTATCTCGCGCAGCAGGCGAAGGAACTGGCCAAGAACAACAGCAAGCTCAAGGTCGAAATCCTCGAACAGCAGGCCATGGAAAAGCTGGGCATGGGCGCCCTGCTTTCCGTGGCGAAAGGCAGCCGCCAGCCGCCCAAGCTGATCGTGCTGCAATACAACGGCAACAAAAAGCAGAAGCCGGTGGTGCTGGTCGGCAAGGGCATCACCTTCGACGCCGGCGGCATCTCGCTCAAGCCGGCCGCCGAGATGGACGAGATGAAGTACGACATGAGCGGCGGCGCGAGCGTGCTGGGCGCGATCAAGGCCGCGGCGGAGCTCAAGCTGCCGCTCAACGTCGTTGGCATCATCCCGGCGTGCGAAAACCTGCCCGACGGCAATGCCAACAAACCTGGCGACATCGTCACCAGCATGTCGGGCCAGACCATTGAGGTGCTCAATACCGACGCGGAGGGCCGGCTGATCCTGTGCGATGCGCTGACCTACGCCGAGCGCTTCGAACCCGAGGTGGTGGTGGACATCGCCACCCTCACCGGCGCCTGCGTCATCGCGCTGGGCAACCACGCCAGCGGCCTGCTCGGCAACAACGACGGGCTGGTGCGCGAATTGCTGCACGCCGGGGAATACACCCACGACCGCGCCTGGCAACTGCCGCTATGGGACGAGTACCAGGAGCAACTCAAGAGCAATTTCGCCGACATGGCCAACATCGGCGGACGCCCCGGCGGCACCATCACCGCCGCCTGCTTTCTGTCCCGCTTCACCAAGAAATACGAGTGGGCGCACCTGGACATCGCCGGCACCGCCTGGAAATCCGGCAAGGAAAAAGGGGCCACCGGCCGGCCGGTGCCGCTCTTGACGCATTTCCTGATCAACCGTGCAGCCGAGGAAAGATGAGCGTCAAGACAATAGACAGGATTAACAGGATGATTCAGGATTGACAGGATTTTTACCCGCCGTTATTCCTGTAAATCCTGCGAAATCCTGTTATTGAGGTGGCCCCAAAATACCTGCCTGCGCACGCGCGATTAACATAGGGCGGCCCGTGGCCGTCACTTTTGCGGCGGGCGCGGCCCGCCCTATCAGCGCTGTTCAACCATGCGGCCGAGGAAAGATGAGCGATCAAGACAATAGACAGGATCAACAGGATGATTCAGGATTGACAGGATTTTTACCCGCCGTTATTCCTGTAAATCCTGCGAAATCCTGTTAATCCTGTCCATTTCGAACAAATGACCCAAATCGACTTCTATACCCACGTCGCCGACAAGCACCGCATCGCCTGCATCCTGAGCGCCAAGGCGTTGGAGCAGGGCCTGCGGGTGGTGATCTACACCCCTGATGCGGCAACCACCGACAGGGTCGGCAGGCTGCTGTGGAGCGTCCCCGCCACCGGCTTCCTGCCGCACTGCCGCGCCGCCGACCCCCTGGCCGAAATGACGCCGGTGATCGTGGATCATGAACCGGAGCCGTTCTCCCACGACCAGGTGCTGCTCAATCTTGCCAGCGAACGTCCGCCTTTTTTTAGCCGCTTCCAGCGCCTGATCGAAATCGTAAGCACCGACGAAGACGACCGCCTGGCGGCGCGCGACCGCTTCCGCTTCTACCGCGACCGTGGCTACGAAATCCGTTCCCACGACCTGAGCAACCACGGCAAGCCGGCGGAATGATGCCCCACCACAGCGACATCTTCGCCAAGGCAGACGCCTTGATGAAAAAACATCGTACCAGTGCGATCCAGCCGTTGCCTCCCGACGCCATCCCCGCCGCCCCGGCTCCGCAGCCGGCCGACGCCCTGCGCCCCGAAGCCGGCATTCCGGTGCTGACCGACATCGTAGTCGAGGCGCTGCCGCCCGAGCCGGAACCGATTCCGGTTTTGACCGAGATGGTGGCAGACGAACTGCCTGAAGAACCGGTCTCGGCCATGCACGAGCCACCGCCCGTGCCGGAAGCAATGCCGTATCCGGAACAACCCGGGCAACAGGAAATCACCCTTTCGGAACCGGCCGAGCAGCCATCCGCAGAGGAAACCGGCCGGCTGGCGGAGCCGCCATGGCAGGAACTGGAAGACCGGATCCGGGAGGGGCTGGCGCGCCAGCTCGCGCCCCAGCTCGCCGCGGCGCTGGAGAAATCGCTCGCCGGCGCCCTGGATCAGTTCGCCGTGCAGATCGAGCATCTGGTGCGCGATGCTGTTACCTCAGAAGTGCGCCGCCAGCTCGACGCATTGCAGTCCGATTCCGGCGCTTCCGCCAGAAAAACAGCCGATTAGGGTATAATGCGCGGCTTTTGACCGCCACGCCTATCCCATGGAACTCGCCAAAAGCTTCGAACCCCACGCCATCGAACAACACTGGTATCCCCTGTGGGAGTCGCACGGGTTTTTCAAGCCCGCTGCCGACGGCCGCCCGCCTTACTGCATCATGCTGCCGCCGCCCAATGTCACCGGCACGCTGCACATGGGGCATGCTTTCCAGGATACCCTGATGGACACCCTGATCCGCTACCACCGGATGAAGGGCGACAACACTCTGTGGCAGCCGGGCACCGACCACGCCGGCATCGCCACCCAGATTGTGGTGGAGCGCCAGCTCGACCAGAAGGGCATCAGCCGCCGCGACCTCGGGCGCGAAGAATTCCTGAAGCGGGTGTGGGCGTGGAAGGAAGAATCCGGCTCCACCATCACCCGCCAGATGCGCCGCCTGGGCGCCTCCTGCGACTGGTCGCGCGAGCGCTTCACCATGGACGAGGGGCTGTCGAAAGCGGTCAGCGAGGTATTCGTCAAGCTCTACGAGCAAGGCCTGATCTACCGCGGCAAGCGCCTGGTGAACTGGGACCCGGTGCTGCAAACCGCCGTGTCCGACCTGGAAGTGATTTCCGAGGAAGAAGACGGCTTCCTGTGGCACATCCGCTACCCGCTGGAAGAAGGCGAAGGCGGCCTGACAGTCGCCACCACCCGGCCGGAAACCATGCTGGGCGACGTCGCCGTGGCGGTGCATCCCGATGACGAGCGCTATAAACACCTGATCGGCAAGCACGTGCGCCTGCCGCTGTGCGAGCGCACCATCCCGATCATCGCCGACGAATACGTCGATCCCGCCTTCGGCACCGGCTGCGTCAAGATCACCCCGGCACACGACTTCAACGACTGGCAGGTGGGACAGCGCCACAAGCTGCTGCCGATCAGCATCCTTACCCTGGACGCGAAGATCAGCGACCTCGCCCCCGAGGAATACCAGGGCATGGACCGCTTCGAAGCGCGCAAGAAGATCGTCGCCGACCTCGACGCCCAGGGGCTGCTGGTCGAAACCAAGCCGCACAAGCTGATGGTCCCCCGCGGCGACCGCACCCACACCGTGATCGAGCCGATGCTCACCGACCAGTGGTACGTCGCCATGGAAGGCATCGCCAGGCGCGCGCTGGACGCCGTGGCGCAGGGCGAAGTGAAGTTCGTGCCGGACAACTGGACCCACGTCTACAACCAGTGGCTGGAGAACATCCAGGACTGGTGCATCTCGCGCCAGTTGTGGTGGGGGCACCGCATCCCGGCGTGGTATGACGAGGACGGCAACGCCTATGTCGCCCGTAGCGCCGAAGAAGCGCAAAAGCAGGCCGGCGCGGACAAGAAACTGACCCAGGACGAAGACGTGCTCGACACCTGGTTCTCCTCCGCGCTGTGGCCGTTCTCCACCCTCGGCTGGCCGGACGAGACGCCCGAGCTCAAGACCTTCCTGCCCGGCTCGGTGCTGGTCACCGGCTTCGACATCATCTTCTTCTGGGTGGCGCGCATGATCATGATGTCGCTCCACTTCACCGGCAAGGTGCCATTCCGCGAGGTGTACGTCCACGGCCTGGTGCGCGACATGCACGGCAACAAGATGTCGAAATCCAAGGGTAACGTGATCGACCCTATTGATCTCATTGACGGCATCGAGCTCGAAGCGCTGGTCACCAAGCGCACCCAGGGCCTGATGAACCCGAAGCAGGCAGAAGCCATCGCCAGACAGACGCGCAAGGACTACCCCGATGGCTTTCCCGCCTTCGGCACGGATGCAATCCGGTTCACCTTCGCCAGCCTCGCCACCCACGGCCGCGACATCAAGTTCGACCTGCAGCGCTGCGAAGGCTACCGCAACTTCTGCAACAAGCTGTGGAACGCCACCCGCTTCGTGCTGATGAACACCGAGGGCCGCGATTGCGGGCTGGACGAGTCGCTGCCGCTGGAATATTCCGCCGCCGACCGCTGGATCATCGGCCGCCTGCAGCAGGCCGAGGCAGAAGTGTGCGAGGCGCTCGACAGCTACCGCTTCGACATGGCGGCGCGCGCCGTGTACGAATTCGTCTGGGACGAATACTGCGACTGGTACGTCGAACTCGCCAAGGTGCAGCTCGCCCCTCTCCCCAACCCTCTCCCCGAAGGAGAGGGAGCCGTTTTGGAGGCCCAACAGCGCGCCACCCGCCGCACCCTGGTGCGCGTGCTGGAAACCACCCTGCGCCTGGCGCACCCGATCATCCCCTTCATCACCGAGGAACTGTGGCAGAAAGTGGCGCCGCTGGCCGGCAAAATCCCCCCTACCCCCCCTTTGTCAAGGGGGGAAGGGATCAACGGCGCGCAGGACTCCCCTCTTGGCGAAGGGGGGCCGGGAAGTGCGCAGGACTCCCCCCTTGATAAGACGGGGCCGGGGGGTGCGCAAAACTCCCCCCTTGATAAAGGGGGGCCGGGGGGGATTTCCATCATGCTCCAGCCCTACCCCGCAGCCGATCTCGGCCGGGTGGACCAGGCCGCCATGGCCCAGATCGCCACCCTCAAGGAAATGGTCAACGCCTGCCGCACCCTGCGCGGCGAGATGAACATCTCCCCGGCACAAAAAGTGCCGCTGGTTGCGCTCGGCGACGAAGCGAGCGTGAACGGCTTCGCACCCTACCTGAAAGCGCTGGCCAAGCTGTCGGAAGTAACCGTCGCCGCCGGCGAACTGCCCCACGCCGACGCACCGGTGGCGGTGGTGGGCGATTTCCGCCTCATGCTGAAGATCGAAGTAGACAAGGACGCCGAGCGCGCCCGCCTGGAGAAGGAAATCGCGCGGCTGCAGGGCGAGATCGGCAAGGCGCAGGCCAAGCTCGGCAATGAGGGCTTCGTCGCCCGCGCCCCGGCAGCAGTGGTTGAACAGGAAAAGGAACGGCTGGCGAATTTCCGCGCGACGCTGGAAAAGATCGAAGCGCAGCGCGCAAAACTGAACGGCTGAATCACTGCCGCACGAAGCGGCAGAAGACGAAATGCTGCGCCCCCCCGGACGGCGTCATGTGGGCCTGCGCAAACGACTCCGCCAGGGAAAAATTCCCGCCCACTTCCTGCTGCAGGCTTTCCGGGCTGTAGCGCACCACCTCCAGCCCGCTGCACTCTTCGGGCCCGTCCAGCGCGAAGGTCGCGATGATCAGATGGCCGCCCGGATCGATCGCTCGGGCTGCCGTATCCAGATAGCGCCGCCGGTCCGCGGCATCGGTCAGGAAATGGAACACCGCCCGGTCGTGCCAGATGTCGTATTTTTGCGGCGGCTCGAACCGGGTGATATCCGCCACCACCCACCTGACTTCGGCGGCCCGCGCCCCGAGGCGCGCCTTGACCGCCTCGAGGGCGGCGGCCGAGATGTCCAGCACGGTCAGCCGGCCGAAGCCGCGCTCCAGCAGCTTGTCCACCAGGGTCGAAGCACCCCCGCCCACATCAATGACGGCGGCATCCGGCCCCGCTCCGGTCGCCTCGATCAGTTCGAGCGAGGGTCGCGGATCGGCCTGGTACCAGCCGACCTCGTCCGGCTTCCGGATGGAATACACCTCTTCCCAGTGCGCCTTGCGATCCTTCATGTCGCTCCTTTCACCAGCCATGCTGGGCGCAGAACAGCGGCAGCTTCTCCGCGATTTCCGCCCGCCCGAAAAACCGGTCGGCGCGGGCAAGCCGGGCCTCATCCCGCGCCTCCGCCGTGCCGCCGAAACAGAAAACCGGCACGTTGAGCATGTATTCCATCCGTACCTTGCGAATCGTTTTCACCGGATCGAACGCCACGGACTCGTCGAGATCGAGCAGGATGAAGCGGTAGAGCAGAATGTCCTGGAACGCGCCGATTTCGCCCAGATCCAGCACCTCTACCATCTTCCAGCCCTCCGGCAGCGCCGCGCGCAATGCGGAAAGCAGCCCCGCATCGCGGGTCATGACGATGAATTTGCGCTGCAAGCGGGCTTCGATGGTGGGAGCGGCCATGGGATTCTGTTTTCCAGCAAATTATTCTACCCTCATGCGGCCGGCGAGACACCCCCTGGTCCAATCGGCCACATGACGCCCTGTTTTGAAATGCCCGCCGCTCATTCCGGCAAATCACCCGTTTGTCAGCTTATGCTGGCGGCATGGATTTTTTTTCTCTAGGATTCAAACCGTAAAAAAAGGAGAGGACGAAGCATGAACGCGAAACTTATCCCGACACCGGCTCAGCAACTGCGCGGCTTCACCCTGATCGAACTGATGATCGTCGTGGTCATCGTCGGCATCCTGGCTTCGGTCGCGCTGCCGGCCTACAACGACTACGTGACGCGGGGAAGAATTCCCGACGCGACCTCGAACCTCGCCGCCAAACGGGTGCAACTGGAGCAGTTCTTCCAGGACAACCGCACCTATGTCGGCGCGACCGCCTGCAACAACGACACCACCTCCAGCCAGTACTTCAATTTTTCCTGCACGGCGCAAACCGCGACTACCTATACGTTGCAGGCTGCCGGCAAGAGTTCGATGGCAGGATTCACCTACACCATCAACCAGGACAACGCCAAAGCGACCACCGCCGTTCCCGCCGGCTGGACGACCAACGCCAGCTGCTGGGTGACCAGGAAGGGGGGCGTGTGCTGACGCCGCGGCACCTGCAGGCCGGCCTGTCCCTGATCGAGCTAGCGATCGGGCTGGTGATCCTCGCCATCCTGATGGGCGTCGCCATTCCGAGCTTCCAGGAATGGATCCAGAGCACGCAAATCCGCACCGGGGCCGATTCCATCCAGAACGGCGTGCAATTGGCCCGGGCGGAAGCGGTGCGGCGCAACGCGCCGGTGCGTTTCGACCTCACCGCTGCCGGCGGAACCATCGCCTGGAATGTCGGATGCGTCACCGCCTC
The DNA here is from genome assembly GCA_040752115.1 of Pseudomonadota bacterium. GTDB lineage: Bacteria > Pseudomonadota > Gammaproteobacteria > Burkholderiales > Sulfuricellaceae > JBFMFB01. Next base: position 17,392 of record JBFMFB010000025.1, read on the forward strand.
CGCAGAGTGCCCGGCAACGATTCAAAGCCACTCCGCCGGGGACGGCACGACCAACGCACGGGCGGGCGTCGATACGGCAACGCCACCCTCTCCCGTTCCCGCCGGCTACTACGGCGCCGCCCTCGCCGCCGGCGCGGGGCTGCCTGCCGGCGTCACCTTCGACGGTCTGGGGCGAGTGCCGGGCGCAAACATCGGCGCCGACATTACGCGGGTGGACGTGACCAGCGCCGTCAACGCGAATGCCCGCCGCATGGTCGTAGTGGTCGGCTCCGGCGGCGTGATCCGCATGTGCGATCCTGCCCTTTCGCTGGCCAGCAATCCGCAGGGATGCTCGTAAGGAGCCCGACCATGATCCGCCCCCTTCGCCAACAACAAGGCTCGATGATGCTGGAAGCGCTGATCGCGATCCTGATATTTTCCATGGGCATCCTCGCCATCGTCGGCATGCAGGCCGTCTCGATCAAGAACACCACGGATGCGAAATATCGCACCGACGCCAGCCTGCTGGCCAATCAGCTCATCGGTCAGATGTGGGCGGCCGACAAATCCACCGCGGCGCTCCAGGGCGACTTCAACAGCCCGGCCGGCGCAAGGTATCTGGCCTGGAAGGCGAACGTGGAGGCAAGCCTGCCGGGCGCCGCGGCGAATCCGCCCACCGTGGTGGTAGGCGCCAACAACGTGGTGACCATCACCGTGCAGTGGCAATCCCCCGGAGAAACCTCTCCGCACAACTACGTCGCCGTCGCGCAGGTCAACGGCTGAAAGAAACGGGAGAATCCATGATGCGCCCGCGCCCACACGAAAAAGGTTTCAGCCTGGTGGAAATCATGGTCGGGATGGTGATCGGCATGCTTGGCATTCTCGTGGTCATGCAGGTATTCGCCGTCTCCGAAGCGCAGAAGCGCACCACTACCACCGGTTCCGACGTCCAGACCATCGGCGCCCTGGCCCTCTACACCATCGAACGGGACGTGCGCATGGCCGGATACGGCTTCACCATGCCCGAGGCGCTGGGCTGCACCATCAACCGCTCCTTCAACGGCACCACCCTGCCCGCGCTCACCCTGGCGCCGGTCGCCATCGTCAACGGCGCCGCTGGCGCACCGGACACCATCGAGATCCTCGCCAGTTCCAAGGGAAGCTGGAGCATCCCGGCCAGGATCACCACCGATCATCCGGCAACGGCCACCAATTTCTTCCTCAGCTCCACCCTCGGCATGGCCGTAGGCGACCTGCTCATCGCCTACGAACCCGGCAAGGACTGCACCCTGCTGCAAATCACCGGCATCCCCAGCGGCAATATCCAGATCCACCACCAGAACACCAGCCCCTGGAATCCGCCCGGCGGGCTGAACATCTTTCCCCCTGGCGGCTACGGCAAGGGCGCCACGCTGTTCAACCTGGGGAGCATGACGGATCACGTCTATTCGGTGGATGCCGGCAACAACCTGCAGTTTGCGGATTTCAACTCGACCACCAACACCAGCAACACCCAGGCGCTGGCTTCCGACATCGCCAACCTGCAGGCGCAATACGGATTCGACACCCGGCCCGGAGCACAGGCAGACGCCAGGGTGGACACCTGGAGCGACACGATGATCGATGCGGACGGCAACGGCACGGCGGGCAGCAGCGGCGACCTGAGCCGGATCTATGCAGTGCGGCTGGCCGTGCTGGCGCGCAGTCCCCTGCGCGAAAAAGCCAGAGTGAACGCCATGGACGACAAGGACTGCGACATCACCACGGTCGCGCCCGCCTGGACCGGTGGCGCATTCGTCGTAAGCGGCGACCCTTACTGGAAATGCCACCGCTACAAGGTGTTCGAAACCGTAATCCCGCTGCGCAACCTGATCTGGAGACAAGCATGAGCGCATCCACTTTCCACCGCGCGCCCCATCGCGGCGAGCGCGGCGTGGTGCTGATCATCGCCCTCATCGCGCTGGTGGCCATGACCCTGGCCGGCATTGCCATGGTGCGCTCGGTTGACACCGGCAATCTCGTAGCGGGAAACCTGGCATTCAAGCAGGGGGCCACCCTGGCCGGCGACAGCGGCATCGAAGCCGCGATCACCTGGCTCACCAGCGTTGCGGGCACGGCGAATTCGTATAACGACCAGCCCGCCTCCGGCTATTACGCCACCAGCCAGGACAACCTCGACCTGACCAGCCGGGATCCGGCCAGGGCCTGGGTGGACTGGAATTTCGACAACTGCGGCGGCGCCTCGATTCCTGCCTGCATCGCGCCGGCTGCCCCGGTTTCGGCGGCGGGCGGCAACACGGTCACCTACATCATCCACCGGCTGTGCCTCAGCTCGGGTGACCCGAACGCAGCGGGCAACAGTTGCGCCAATTATCAGGCATCCAGTTCGACCAGCCCCAAAAGAGGCGAGCTGAGGTACGGCGACGACAAACGGTTCGAACCCCTGCCGGTGGAGTATTACCGAATTACCTCGCGAGTCGTGGGGCCGCGCAACACGGTGAGCTATGTCGAAACAATCCTGCATTTCTGACCGGACAGCCGCCGCCCGACAACCCCTTCCGGAGCCCTCGCGCTCCGGGACCAGCAGTCCAGGAGGCCATATGAAATACCTTACCCCCAGCAAACCGCTCGCGCCGCTGGTGGCGGCAGCGTTCCTCTGGCAGGCATCCGGCGCCTGCGCTGCGCTGACCGACATCGCCAGCGCCCCCATGGCTTCCTCGTCCTCCACGGTCGTAAAGCCGAATATCATGTTCATCCTGGACGATTCGGGCAGCATGGGGTGGGAATATCTGCCGGATTCGGTAAACTCCAACAACAGCAAGAACTGTTACCGGAATCACCTGTACAACCGCATTTACTACAATCCCAATGTGACCTATGCCCTGCCGGTGGATTCAACCGGCGCGAGCTACCCGAACGCAACCTTTACCGCCGCGAAGCGAGACGGGTTCGATTCGTCATCCACCACGACCAATCTGAACACCTCCTTCAAGGCCGGCAACGACGGCTCTGGCCAGCAGGCCTATTATTACAATTACACCGGCGGGGGCACGCCCTCGGAGGGCACCTGCTACACCGACAACAAATACACCAAGGTGCTCGTTCCCTCCACTTCCCCCGAGGCGCAGAACTTCGCCAACTGGTACAGCTACTACCGCACCCGCATCCTGGCGATGAAAACCGCCGCCGGCAGAGCCTTCAAGAACATCGACGACAAATACCGGGTGGGGTTTTCCACCATCAGCTACACCGGAACGAGTTCGGCCAACAGCGATTTCCTGAAAATCGCGGATTTCGACGCAACCCAAAAAGGCACGTGGTATGCGAAGCTGTACGGTGCGTCGGCCAACAGCTCCACGCCTTTGCGCGCGGCGCTGTCCAAGGCGGGAAGGATCTATGCGGGCAAATTGCTGACGGGCGCCGATGACCCCGTGCAGTATTCCTGCCAGCAGAATTTCTCCATCCTCTCCACCGACGGCTACTGGAACACCGGCAACGAATCCAGCAGCTACGGCCCCTTCCAGGCGGATGGCAGCACGAATGTGGGCAACCAGGACGGAACGGCGGACAGACCGCTGAAGGACGCGCTCAACAAAAGCAATACCTTGGCCGATGTCGCCATGTACTATTACCAGACCGACCTGCGCAGCGCATCTCTTGGCAACTGCACCGGCGCGCTCGGCACCGACGTCTGCGAGAACAACGTGCCGGGATCCGGCAGCGACACTGCCTCGCATCAGCACATGACCACCTTTACCCTCGGGCTGGGAGTAAACGGCACGCTGGCCTATACCGAGGATTACGAAAGCGCCAGCTCGGGAGATTTTTTTTCCATCAGGCAGGGCACCAAAAACTGGCCGGACCCCATCAACAACAGCGGAGCGGAACGGATCGACGACCTATGGCATGCCGCCGTCAACGGCCGGGGCATCTATTACAGCGCGCAAAACCCCGATTCCCTGGTAAGCGGCATCTCCAAGGCGCTGGCCGGCGTCAGCGCCCGCACCGGATCTTCCGCCGCCGCCGCCACCAGTAACTTGGAACCGGTGGCGGGAGACAACTTCATCTACATTGCCCTCTACCGTACGGTCAAATGGGACGGCGATCTTCAGGCCAAGACGATAAACCCGGACACCGGCGAGCTTTCGGCAACCCCGCTGTGGTCGGCCCAGCCGCTGCTGGACACGAAAGTTTCCGCCGCCAGCGACACGCGCACCATCCACACCTTCGACAGCACCGCGCTGGACAAGCTGAAATCCTTCGCCTGGGCGAGCCTCAGCGCCACGGAACAGGGATACTTCAACGGCATGTGCTCCCCCACGGCAAGGCTGTCCCAATGCACCACGCTGACCACCGCGCAGCAGACTATGGCTTCCGGCCAGAATCTGGTGAACTACCTCCGCGGCCAGGACGGCTACGAAGACCAGGCCGGCAACACCGACCGCATCTACCGCGACCGGGAGCACGTGCTGGGCGACATGGTCAACTCCCAGCCGGTGTACGTGAAGCAGCCGCCTTTCGGCTACGTGGACGCGAATTACGATACCTTCAAGAACACCACCCAGAAAAACCGCGCCGCCACCGTGTATGTGGCGGTCAACGACGGCATGCTGCACGCCTTCGACGGCGACACCGGCACCGAACGCTGGGCCTATGTTCCGCCGCTGGTCATGCCCAACCTGTACAAGCTGGCCGACAAGAACTATGCCACCAACCACCAGTACTACGTGGACGGCTCGCCCGTGGTGGGCGACATCTGTTCCAGAGCGCCAGCCGCGACTTGCTCCGGCAACGAATGGAAAACCATCCTGGTAGGGGGGCTGAATTCCGGCGGCAGGGGATATTACGCGCTGGACGTGACCAATCCCTCCAGCCCGAAAGCTCTATGGAATTTCACGGTCGACAACGATGCCGATCTGGGCTATACCTATGGCAATCCCGTCATCACCAAGCGCAAGGACGGCACCTGGGTGGTGGTGTTCACCTCCGGCTACAACAATGTTTCGCCCGGCGACGGCAAGGGCTACCTGTACGTCCTGAACGCCAACACCGGCGCCCTGCTGGAGAAGATCGGCACCAATGTCGGCAGCACTACCACACCCAGCGGCCTGGGCAAGATCAACGCCTGGATCAACAGCACCACGGACAACACCGCCGAGCGCTTCTACGCGGGCGACCTGCTCGGCAACGTGTGGCGCTTCGACATCGACAACACCACCCCGCCCGCGGGCAAGGAAGCCCTGCTGCTGGCGGAATTGGGCCAGGTGAGCGGCGCCGGCATCCAGCCCGTCACCACCAAGCCGGAGCTGACCGAAGTCACGGCCGGCGGGGTTCATTACACCGTGGTCAGCGTGGGCACGGGACGCTACCTGGGCGTAAGCGACCTGTCCGACACCAGCCAGCAGTCGGTCTATTCGATCAAGGACAGCCTGACCGAGACCGGACTGGGCAAGGTGCGGCTGCCCGGCGTGCTGGTCGAGCAGACCCTCACCACCTTCACCAGCAACGGCGAGCAGATGCGCACTTCCTCCACCAACGCCGTGGACTGGAGCACGCAATCGGGGTGGTACGTGGACCTGAACCCGAACAACGAATCCCCGGGCGAGCGCGTCAACGTGGACATGCAGCAGCAGCTCGGCCTGCTGACCGTCGCCGCCAACGTCCCCAACGCCAACGCCTGCAACCTGGGCGGCTACGCCTGGCTGTACTACTTCGACTACAGGACCGGCCAGTACGTCCCCGGGTCCTCCAACAACATGACCGGCCGCAGGCTCGGAGCGAACGCCCTGGTCGCCGGCATCAAAACCATCAAGCTGACCAACGGCAAAACTGTAACCATTGTGACCGACACCGGAGGGGGAATTTCCGGCAGTTCCGATCCGACCTCGTCCGGGGGCAGCGGCGGAACCGCCAGGCGCGTCTCCTGGCGCGAGCTGATCGACTGAAAAAAACGGGAGCGGCGCAACGCCGCTCCCGTTTTTTTCCATAAACCGTCTGGGGCTATGTCCGCTCGGCCAGGCTCTTCGGAATCGGAAACACCATGTTTTCCGCCGCGCCGGCGAGTTCGTCGATCCGGGTCGCGCCCAGATCCTTCAGCCGCCCGATCACTTCCTGCACCAGCACGTCCGGCGCGGACGCACCCGCGGTGACGCCGATCTTTTGTTTGCCTGCCAGCCACTCCGGCTTGATCTCCCCGGCGTTGTCCACCATGTAGGCCTCGGCGCCATGCTTCCGCGCCACTTCCCGCAGCCGGTTGGAGTTGGAGCTGTTGGGCGAGCCGACCACGATCACCGCATCGCACTGCCGCGCCAGCGCCTTGACCGCATCCTGGCGATTCTGGGTGGCGTAGCAGATGTCGTCCTTCTTCGGCCCGGTGATGTTGGGAAAGCGCCGCTTCAGCGCCTCGATGATCCGGCTGGCGTCGTCCACCGACAGGGTGGTCTGGGTGACGAAGGCGAGATTGTTCTCGTCCGCCACCCGCAGGCCATCCACGTCTTCTGGCTTTTCCACCAGATACATCCCGCCCTGCGACTGCCCCATTGTGCCTTCTACCTCGGGATGGCCGCGGTGGCCGATCATGATGACTTCCTTGCCCTGCGCCCGCATTCGCGCCACTTCCAGATGCACCTTGGTCACCAGCGGGCAGGTGGCGTCGAACACCTTGAGGCCACGCGCATCGGCCTCCTGCCTCACCGCCTGCGAAACGCCGTGGGCGCTGAAAATGAGCGTGCTGCCCGGCGGCACCTCGGCCAGATCCTCGATGAAGATCGCGCCCTTCTTCTTCAGGTTGTCCACCACGAAGCGGTTGTGGACGACCTCGTGGCGCACATAGATCGGCGCACCGAACAGCGCCAGCGCCCGCTCCACGATTTCGATGGCGCGGTCCACGCCGGCACAAAAGCCGCGGGGGTTGGCGAGAAAAATTTCCATTGCGTATTCCGAATGTGTCGACAGAAAAAATTAACCACGAATGGCACGAATGTTCACGAATGAATCTGAAAAAACAAACGACTGAGTAGGGCGTCAATAAGCGAAGCGCATTGCGCCGGATGTTTGCCGGCGCTCATGGCGACGTCATTCGGCGCATTACGCCTGCGGCTAATGCGCCCTACGTTTTCTGGCGAGGCGGAACCAGTTCCAGCCATTCGTGTTCATTCGTGTCATTCGTGGCTAAACCGCTTTTGTTCCGACCAAATCAATGACAGGCCGCAGGCTTCCTCAAACTGTCCAGCACCAGCAAAATCACGCCGCCGGTGATCGCCATGTCGGCCACGTTGAACGCCGGCCAGTGATAGTTCCCGTAGTAGAAATCGAGGAAATCCACTACATAGCCGAAGCGCACGCGGTCGATCAGGTTGCCGAGCGCGCCGCCCAGCACCAGGCTCAGGGCCAGGCTGAAAAGAAACTGGCCGCGGTGCTTCCGAAGCAGCCAGACGATGACCACCGATGCGATCACCGCGATCGCGGTAAAGAAAACGCGCTGCCAGCCGCCCGCTTCGGCCAGCAGGCTGAAGGCGGCGCCGGTGTTGTGGGCCAGCACCAGGTTGAAGAACGAGGTGACCGGCCGGCTGTCGCCGTAACTGAAAATCTGCGTCACCCAGATCTTGGTGATCTGGTCCAGCACGATCACCACCGCGCTGAGCGCCAGCCAGTTACGCATGGCGGCGCGCTTCGCCGGGGCCGAACAGGTTGGAGACGCAGCGGCCGCAAATGGTCGGGTGCGCGGCATCGGCGCCCACGTCCTCGCGGTAATGCCAGCAGCGCTCGCATTTCTGCTGCGCGCTCGCGCCAACCGTGATTTTTTCTTCCGCACCTTCCACGACTTTTGCCTGCGAAGTGATCAGCACGAAGCGCAGATCGTCCCCCAGCGCGGCCGCCGTGGCATAGAGCGGCTGCGGCAGCACGAGGGTCACTTCGGCCTGGAGCGAGGAGCCGATGGCGCCGGAGACGCGCACGGTTTCCAGCTCCTTGGTGACGCGGGCGCGCAGCTCGCGCAGCTCCTGCCAGCGGTCGCGCAGCTCCGCCGCGTTTTCCGGCACGGGCAGCGCGTGCCAGAGGTGCAGGAACACGCTGTCCACGTCGCTGCCGGAAAGCTCGCGCCACACTTCCTCCCCGGTGAAGCTCAGGATCGGTGCCATGATCCGCACCAGGCTGTGGGTCAGGTGATGGAGCGCGTTCTGCGCCGAGCGGCGCGGCAGCGAGTCGGCGCCGGCGGTGTACAGCCGATCTTTCAGGATGTCGAGATAGAAGCCGCCCAGCTCCTCCGAGCAGAATGTCTGCAATTTCTGGGCAATGTGGTGGAATTCGTAGCGCTCGTAATGGGCGCAGGCGGACGCCTGGAAATCCGCCGCCATCACCAGCGCGTAGCGGTCGATCTCCAGCCATTTTTCCACCGGCAGGGCGTGCTGCGCCGGATCGAAATCGGCCAGATTGGCGAGCAGGAAGCGCAGGGTGTTGCGCATGCGGCGGTAGCTTTCGGTCACGCGCTTGAGGATCTCGTCGGAGATGGTGAGCTCGCCGGAATAATCGGTGGACGCCACCCACAGGCGCAGGATGTCCGCGCCCAGGCTGTCCATCACCTTCTGCGGCGCGACCACGTTGCCCCTGGATTTGCTCATCTTGTGGCCGTGGCCGTCGACGACGAAGCCGTGGGTCAGCAGCGCCTTGTAGGGTGCGTGGCCGTCGGTGGCGCAGCCGGTCAGCAGCGATGACTGGAACCAGCCGCGGTGCTGGTCGGAGCCTTCCAGATAGAGATCGGCGGGATGGCGCAAATAATCGCGCCGCTTCAGCACGCAGGCGTGGGTGGACCCCGAATCGAACCACACGTCGAGTGTATCCGTCACTTTCTTGTAGCGAGCGGCTTCTTCGCCCAGCAGCTCCTTCGCATCCAGGCTGAACCAGGCCTCGATGCCCTGCCCCTCCACCCGCCGCGCCACCTGCTCCAGCAGTTCGGCCGTGCGCGGGTGCAGCTCGCCGGTCTCCCTGTGCACGAAGAACGGCATCGGCACGCCCCAGTTGCGCTGGCGCGACACGCACCAGTCGGGGCGGTTTCGGATCATCGCCTCCAGCCGGGGGCGGCCCCAGGCGGGGAAAAATTCGGTGTTCTCCACCGCCTTCAGCGCAGCTTTTCGCAAGGATGAAGGATGAAGGATGAAGGATGAATCATCGTCCGCATCCGGGCCGTTTTCATCCTTCCGCCTTCCGCCTTCCGCCTTCCTTTCATCCATGCCGATGAACCACTGATGGGTGGCGCGGAAGATAATCGGCGTCTTGTGCCGCCAACAGTGCGGGTAGCTGTGCTGGAGTTTGACCGAGGCGAGCAGCAGGCCGCTTCGCTCCAGGGTTTCCAGCACCGTCTTGTTGGCTTGCCAGACGCTCTGGCCGCCAACCAGCGGCACCTTGTCGAAGAACTTGCCGTCGTCGCCGACCGGGCAGTCCACCGGCAAATGGTATCTGGCGCCGATGGCGTAATCCTCAAGGCCGTGCGCCGGCGCGGTATGCACCAGGCCGGTGCCCGCATCGAGCGTGACGTGGTCGCCGCAGATGATCGGCATGGTACGGTCGTAGAAAGGGTGCCGCAATTCGAGATGCTCCAGCGCCGCGCCCTTGACCTGGCCCAGCACTTCCACCGCGTCGAAGCCATAGCGCTTTATCGCCGCTTCGGCCAGATCGCGCGCCAGGATCAGCAGCCCGGTCGGGGTCTGGATAATGTCGTAGGTAAACTCGGGATGCACGCTCACCGCCTGGTTGGCCGGCAGCGTCCACGGCGTAGTGGTCCAGATCACCGCATAGGCGGGCTCGGTGACTTCCTTCATGCCGAGGACTCTGGCCAGCGCGGCCAGGTCTTTCACCGGGAAGGCGACGTCGATCGCCGGCGAAGTCTTGTCCTCGTACTCCACCTCGGCCTCGGCCAGCGCGGAGCCGCAATCCACGCACCAGTGCACCGGCTTCTGTCCCTGGTAGAGGTAGCCGTTGGCGAGAATCTCGCCCAGCACGCGCATGATGTCGGCTTCGAATTTGAAGTCCATGGTGAGGTAGGGGCGGTCCCATTCGCCCAGCACGCCGAGGCGGATGAAGTCGGCCTTCTGCCGCTCGATCTGCGAGCGGGCGTAGTCGCGGCACAGCTCCCGGAATTTCGCCGGCGGGATGTCCTTGCCGTGCTGCTTCTCCACCTGCAGCTCGATCGGCAGGCCGTGGCAGTCCCAGCCCGGCACGTAGGGCGCGTCGAACCCCGCCAGGGTCTTGCTCTTGACGATGATGTCCTTGAGGATCTTGTTGACCGCGTGGCCGATATGGATATCGCCATTGGCATAGGGCGGGCCGTCGTGCAGGATGAACTTGGGGCGGCCTTGGCAGGCCTCGCGGATCTTCTGGTAGAGCTTCTTTTCCTGCCAGCCTTTCAGCCAGCCTGGCTCGCGCTTGGCGAGATCGCCACGCATCGGGAAAGGGGTATCGGGCAGGTTGAGGGTGTCTTTGTAATCAGCCATTGTTTTTGCTTTCCGGAGCGGATTCCCGCGAAGGCGCGGAGTTTCCCATGTATTCTCAGCGCCTCGGCGCCTTTGCCGTCAAGAAATATTGTTTCGCGTTCGCCACATCCGCCGCAATCTGCGCAGTCAGCGCCTCAACGCTTGAGAACTTCATTTCGTCGCGCAGCTTCAGCAGAAAGTCCACGTGCAGATGGCTGTTGTAGAGATCGCCGTCGAAGTCGAACAGATGCACTTCCAGCGTCGGCTTGCCATCCTGCTTCACCGTCGGGCGCACACCCAGGCTGGCCGCGCCCTGCAGCGCCCCCTCGCCGACCCCGTAAACCTCGACGGCAAAGATGCCGGCCACCGGCGGGCGGTTGTGCTTCATCTGGATGTTGGCGGTGGGAAAGCCGAGCTTGCGGCCGGTCTTGTCACCGTGCACCACGCGCCCGCTGATGCTGTAGGGGCGTCCCAGGAATTGCCGCGCCAGGTCGAGATCGCCGCGAACCAGCGCTTCGCGGATGGCGGTGCTGGAAACGCGCGTGCCGCCGACCGTGACGCTGGGCATAGCTTCGACCTGAAAATCGTACGCTTTTCCGGCCTCCCGTAGCATGGCGAAATCTCCCGCCCGCTTTGCGCCGAAGCGGAAATCGTCGCCCACCAGGATCCAGCGCGCCTGCAGCCCTTGATTCAGGATGCGGGCGATGAAATCTTCCGCGCCGATCTGCGCAAAGTTCCGGTTGAAGCGGCAGACATGCACCCGATCCACGCCGTAGCGGGAAAACAGCTCCAGTTTCTCGCGCAGGCTGGTCAGGCGCGTCGGCGCCTGCTCGGGCGCGAAGAATTCCCGGGGGTGCGGCTCGAAGGTCAGGACGCAGGAAGGCAGTCCCAGGCGGCGCGCAGCTTGCGCCAGCCGTTCGAGCATGGCCTGATGGCCGAGATGCACGCCATCGAAATTGCCGATGGTCAGCGCAACCGGAGTATCGGCCTTGCCGGGAATTCCGCGGGAAATCAGCATAACACGGTAAAAATTGCGGATTATACCGCGCCATGCCGGGGTTGGGATAGAACGGGAACGATGAGGATGCCGGCAGCCTCACGCTGCAGGCATCCTCCACAATTCAGGCCGCGCGTTTCGCCCCGCTCATGGGAGCCGGGCCAGCCGGCGGGGCGTGCCCACACGGGCCGCGGCACCCTCCGGCGCCTCCTCGCCTGCGGGATGAGCCGCATCGCTCCTGACCAAGGCCAGCACAGCAGCTTTTTTCGCGGAGCCTGCGCCGGAGTAGGGGGAAGCGGTCTGGAAAGGGTCGTGGGTCGTTTCCGTCAGCTTGAACACGCTGACCGTCCGGGCCATGTTCTGCGCCTGCTCTTCCAGCGCCTCGGCGGAGGCCGCAGCCTGTTCCACCAACGCGGCGTTCTGCTGGGTCGCATCGTCCATCAGGGTGATCGCCTGGTTGACCTGGTCGATGCCCGCGCTCTGTTCCACCGAGGCAGCGGAGATTTCGGCCATGATGTCTGTTACCCGTTTGATCGAGGCGACGATTTCCTCCATGGTCTGGCCCGCTTGTTCCACTTGCTTCGAGCCATCCTCCACCTTGCTCACCGAATCGCCGATCAGCACCTTGATTTCCTTGGCCGCCGCGGCGGAGCGCTGGGCGAGGTTCCTCACTTCCGCCGCCACCACCGCGAAGCCGCGCCCCTGTTCGCCGGCACGGGCGGCTTCCACTGCGGCGTTGAGCGCCAGGATGTTGGTCTGGAAGGCGATGCCGTCGATCACGCTGATGATGTCCACGATCTTGCGCGAGCTTTCGTTGATCGAGCTCATGGTGTCGACAACCTGACCCACCGCCCGCCCGCCCTTACCGGCGACGTCGGAAGCGCTAACTGCAAGCTGGTTGGCCTGCTTGGCGTTTTCGGCGTTCTGCTTGACAGTGGAGGTGAGTTCTTCCATGCTGGAGGCGGTTTCCTCGAGGCTGGAAGCCTGCGCTTCGGTGCGCTGCGACAGATCCGCGTTGCCGGCCGCGATTTCCTGGGCTGCGGTGTTCATGGATTCCACCGCTTCCTGGATATCCGAGATCATCCGGCAGAGCACGTCCTGCATGGTTTTCAGCGATGCCAGCAACTGCCCCGCCTCGTCACTCGAATTCGCGTTGATTTCGCCGCTGAGATCGCCCCTGGCGACGCGCTCCGCGACCTGCATGGCCTCGGCCAGCCGCTTCAGGATGTTGTTTACCACGATGTACGAAAATCCCAGCGTGAACAGGATGGACAGCACCGCGATCGGGATGAAAACCATCATCGAATCCCTTGCCTCCTTGCCGATGCGGCTGGTGGTTTCGACCATGACTTCCGCCAGCTTCCCTTCCACCTCTTTCAACAGATTGATCTTTCCGGTCGCCATCGCGAACCAGTGGGCGGCATCCACCCCCAGGCTCGGCGCATCGTATTTCTCGATGGCGATCTTTTTCATTTTCTCCACTTCATCCACGAACTGGCCGGTCATCTTGCTTCGATAAAACTCGCGTTCCTTGTCCGTAGCGAAGAACTGGAACATGTCCAGATAAACATCCTGAGCGGAAGAATTGGCGATGAACCGGCGATACAGATCGGGCGTGAATTTGTCCATGGCAAAAACATTGGACAGAATGGCCCGCTCCCTGCCCACCCGCTCCTTGGCCTCCAGCAGGCTGATATAAGCCTCGGCCACCTCGGAAATCTCGCTGTTGGTGCTGAGCATGGAGACTTCCTTGGTGACGAGAAGCACCTGCATGATCGTCTTGGTGTAGTAATCGATTGCCTCGCCGCCCGTAATGCCGAGAGCGTTCACCGCATTCCTTTTGGCGGGAAGGGTATCGAGATTCCGCGCCACCCCTTCCACCGCGGTTTTCAGCGCATCGAGCTTGCTGATATCAAGCTTTTTGAGGGACTCCCTGAATTCGTTGATTACTTTGTCGGTCTCGGCCCGCTGCTTGGGCAGCTCGGCGGCAAATTTCTCCCCTTTCGTACCCAGAAAAGTGGCCGTCATGCCGCGTTCTTTCTGGGTTTCATGCACGACATTCCCGGCACTCGCCGCCAGGTCGATCAGCGATTCCAGTTTTGCCATTTCCCTGGAAACGGCAATCTTCTCCGTGGCCCCTTGAATCGCAAAATAGAGGAGTGCCAGCACGGGGATCGTTACCAGAAAGAGCAACTTGTGCCTTATCTTGATGTTGTTGAGGTTCCACATTTTGACCACCCCCTGCATGAAAAACAGCCACCATGAAATCGTTCATCCCGGATGCTCCCCGGCCCCCGGACCAAATGCCCGCGATTCTAGCGGAATGCCCACCCGCCTTTCTTGATGTGCATTAACTTTTTGCGCTTTTCCATCACATACAAACAGATATGGAGATCATGATATACCTAAAATTTCTCCGGTCAACTTTTTGTTACACATTTGCAATATTTTGATATTTTACAGTTTTATATATGCCATTTGCATAACAAAAGGGCGGCATACGCCATGCCGCAAGCCGAATTCGAGGATGAGGAAAAGGAGATGGTTCAAGAGAACCAGGGAGGGCAAACCGGTCGCGACCGGTTTGCCCACCCAGCGAAGAAGCCGCCGCGGTTGCT
>JBFMFB010000026.1:0-30679 GCA_040752115.1 Pseudomonadota bacterium
GACTGCGCAGCCCCCTTTTCCGCCCTCGTTCCCGACTTCATCCTGGATGCGCTCGACAGCGTCGGCCTGCGCGGCGACGGGCGCCTGCTGGCGCTCAACAGCTACGAAAATCGCGTCTATCAGGTTGGAATGGAGAGCGGCCCGCCGGTGGTGGCGAAATTCTATCGCCCCGGGCGCTGGACAAACGCCGCCATTCTCGAAGAACACGCCTTCGTGCGCGAGCTGGCCGAGCGCGAAATCCCGGTGGTGCCTGCGCTCCCTCTTGTCGAAGGCAGGACGCTGCACGAATTCGGCGGCTTCCGCTTTGCCGTGTTCCCGAAGCACGGCGGCCGCGCGCCAGAACTGGACGACCCGGCGACGCTGGAGTGGATGGGGCGCTTCATCGGCCGTATCCACGCAGTCGGCGCCCTGAAGCCTTTCCGGGAACGGCCGGTGCTGGACATCGGAAGCTTTGGCGAGGAGCCGTCCCATTACCTGCTGGCGCACGGCTTCATCCCGGCCGACCTGGACGAGGCTTACCGCGCCGTGACCGCGCAGGCGCTGGAGGGGGTACGGCGCTGCTATGCCCGTGCAGGCGATGTGCGCAACTTGCGTCTGCACGGCGACTGCCACGCGGGAAACGTATTATGGACGGACGGCGGCCCGCATTTCGTCGATTTCGACGACGCCCGCATGGGGCCGGCGGTGCAGGACCTGTGGATGCTGCTGTCCGGCGAACGCGCGGACATGGCGCGGCAACTGGCGGACGTGCTCGCAGGCTACGAGGATTTCTGCGAATTCGATCCCAGGGAACTGCACCTCATCGAAGCGCTGCGCACGCTCCGCCTGATCCACTATTCCGCCTGGCTCGCCCGGCGCTGGCACGACCCGGCGTTCCCGGCGGCCTTCCCTTGGTTCAATACCCAACGCTATTGGCAGGACCGCATCCTGGAACTGCGCGAACAGATTGCCCTGATGGACGAACCGCCGCTGAGGGCGGCCTGAGGCGATGCCAGGTGGTCCCGAATCTTGGTGAACGTCCGGGGTAGGCCCGGCAGATCGATCGCATAGAGGCAGGAAGCCGGACAACAGCACGCGCCCCAAAAAAGCATGGACCGCCCAGCCCAAAATCAAACTTCTTGCCGCCCGAACACCGCTTCCCACAACGCCTTCACCGCCGCGACATGGCTTCTCGACTGTCCTTCCTCGATGCGCGCATATTGCGCACCCTGTAGCCGCAGTTCGTGCTGCCAGCGGCGGAACTGGCGGTAGGCGGCGCGGGCGTTTTCGGCGAGGTCGGGCGGGATCAGGCCGAGTTCGCCGGCGAGCTTGAGCAGGGCGAGGTTGCCGATGTTGCGGGTGAGCTCGGGGTGGTGATGGGCATGGGCGAGCACCAGGTATTGCACGGCGAATTCGACGTCCACGATGCCGCCGCGGTCGTGCTTGATGTCGAACAGGCCGCTGGCGTTGGGGTGGGCGTCGAGCATTTTCTGCCGCATGGCGAGCACTTCCTGGCGCAGAGCGGCGGGGTCGCGCTGCTGCGTTAGCACGTCGCGGCGGATTGCTTCGAAGGCTTCGCCCACGGCGGCATCGCCGGCGCAGAAGCGGGCGCGGGTGAGGGCCTGGTGTTCCCATACCCAGGCCTGTTTTTTCTGGTATTCGGCGAATGCTTCGACCGAGCTGACCAAGAGGCCGCTGGCGCCGTTCGGCCGCAGCCGCAGGTCGGTTTCGTACAGCGTGCCGGCGGAAGTCAGGCTGCCGAGCCAGGTATTGATGCGCTGCGCCAGGCGGGCGTAGACCTCGGGCGCTTCGTCGGCGTCGTCGGCGTAGAGGAAAATGATGTCGAGATCGGAGGCGTAGCCCAGTTCCTTGCCGCCCAGCTTGCCGTAGCCGATGACGGCGAACCGCGGCGTTTCGCGGTGCCTGGCGCGCAGTCCAGCCCAGGCGAGGCGCAGCGTCTGTTCCAGGATCAGGTCGGCGAGCGCGGAGAGGTGGTCGCTCAGGATTTCCACCGGCAGCAGGCCGGCGAGGTCCTGGGCGAGCAGGCGGAATACCTGGGCGTGCTTGAAGTGTCGCAACTCGTCCATTTGCCGTTCCGTGTCGCCGTCGGCGGCATCGAGTTGCTGCTCCAGTGCGGTTTTCATTTGTGCCCAGTCGGGCGGCGCGTAGAGGGCGCGCGTATCCAGCAGCTCGTCCAGCAGGATGGGACGCTGTGCCAGGTACTCCGCCGCCCACGGGCTCGCGCTGCACAGCTTCGCCACTTGGTTCAGGGTCTGCGGGTACTCCAGCAGCAGGGCGAGATAGGATTCGCGCCGGCTCACCGCTTCCAGCAGATTCAGGATGCGCTCCAGCGTTTCATCCGGGTTGGGGGAGCCGCCCGCCACTTCGATCAGCGGCGGCAGCAGGGCATCGAAGCGCCGCCGGCTGGTGTCCGGCATCTGGCCGTAGCGGCTGCTCTGCCTGATCTCCAGCAGCCGCCGCCAGCTGGCTGCGGGCTGCCTGTAGCCAAGCGCTTCCAGGACCGGGGCGGCTTCCGCTTCCTCCGGCGTGCCCAGCCAGAGGGGAGCGAGCGGGTGAATTTCCTGCTCGCTTTGCGGCGCGGCGAACGCCTGCTCGAAGTGGCGTTCCACCCTGGCCCGGTGGGCATCGAGTGCTTCGCGGAACGCCGCGTGATCGGCGAACCCCATGGCGGCGGCAATCAGCTCGCGGTCTTCCGGGTTGGCCGGCAGGGTTTGGGTCTGGGCGTCCTCCAGATATTGCAGCCGGTGTTCCAGGTTGCGCAGAAACACGTAAGCCTGGCGCAATTCTTCCACGGTCTGGGGCAAGAGCCGGTTTTGCCGGCCCAGCACGTCGAGCACCGCGAGGGTGGGGCGGATTTGCAGCAAGGCGTCGCGCCCGCCGCGGATCAGCTGGAACACCTGAGCGGTGAACTCGATTTCGCGGATGCCGCCGGGACCGAGCTTGATGTTGTCGGACAGTTCGCGCCGCCGGACTTCCTGGCGGATCTGCGCGTGCAGTTCGCGCATCGAGGCGAAGGCGCCGAAGTCGAGGTATTTGCGGAACACGAACGGCCGCAGCATCCGTACCAGCTCTTCGCCGCGCTGGCCGCAGATTGCGCGCCCCTTGATCCAGGCATAGCGCTCCCATTCCCGCCCCTGCGACTGGTAGTAGTCCTCCAGCATGGCGAAGCTTCCAGCCAGCGGCCCGCTGTCGCCGTAGGGGCGCAGCCGCATGTCCACGCGGAACACGTAGCCGTCGGCGGTGAGCTCGTTCAGCGCACCGATCAGCTTGCGGCCCAGCAGGGTGAAGTATTCGTGGTTGCTGATGCGGCGCGGGCCGGTCGTTTCGCCGTCTTCCGGGTAGGCGAAGATCAGGTCGATATCGGAAGAAACGTTGAGCTCGCCGCCGCCCAGCTTGCCCATGCCGATCACGATCAGATCCTGCGGTTCGCCGCTGTCGGCGCTGACCGGCTCGCCGTGCTGCTGCACCAGCCAGCGCGAGAGACGATCGAGCGCGAAGCAAACGGTTGTTTCTGCAAGCAGCGTCGCGGTCGCCATCACCTCGCCGAGATCGGCCAGCCCCGCCAGATCGCGCGCGATCAGGCGCAGCATCACTCGCTTGCGCAGCACGCGCAGCGCGGTCTTGAGCGCCGCTTCGTCGGCGATTTCGAATTCCGCCAGCAAGGCCTGCATCTGCACCGCGTCCCACGGTGTGCGCAGGCCGGCACGGAGCGTTGCGAGCTGGGCGGGTTCGTTTTGCACCAGGCGCTGGGCGTAGCGGGAAAAACGCAGCGCCCGTTCCGCCAGGTCGGCGTCGGAAAGCGTTGTCTGGCCGGGGGCGAGGGATTGCGGCGGGTTGGTCATCGGGCTATGATGAATTTTTTGAAATAATGGCTGAACCTGCCTGTCGAGGCGGTATCCTATCTCAAAATCTGCCATCGGGAGAAAAATAAATGGCGACCATCGAATCGGTGCTGAACGAAACGCGGGTGTTCCCGCCGTCGGATGCTTTTCGCGCTCGGGCCAACGTCTCCGGCATGGAGGCGTACCGCGCGCTATGCGTGCAGGCGGAGCAGGACTATGCCGGGTTTTGGGGCAATCTCGCGCGCGAACACATCACCTGGCACAAACCGTTCATCCGCGTGCTGGACGAGAGCCAGCCGCCCTTCTACCGCTGGTTCGACGACGGCGAGCTGAACGCTTCCTATAACTGTCTGGACCGCCATCTCGCCACCCAGCCCGACAAGACCGCGCTGATTTTCGAGGCCGACGACGGCAAGGTGACGAAGGTGACGTACCGCGAACTTTACCGGCGTGTGTGCCAGTTCGCCAACGGCCTGAAGAGCCTGAAGATCGCCAGGGGCGACCGGGTCGTCATCTACCTGCCGATGAGCATCGAGGCGGTGGTGGCGATGCAGGCCTGCGCCCGCATCGGCGCGATCCATTCCGTGGTGTTCGGCGGTTTCTCCGCCAAGAGCCTCTACGAGCGCATCGTGGATGCCGGCGCCAAGGCGGTGATCACCGCCGACGAGGGCATGCGCGGCGGCAAGGCGGTCGCGCTCAAGGCAGCAGTGGACGATGCGCTGAAGATGGGGGAATGCAGGACGGTGGAAAGCGTGGTGGTGTACCGGCGCACCGGCGGCAACGTTTCCTGGGAGGCCGCGCGCGACGTGTGGTGGCACGATCTCGTCAACGGCATGGCGGAGGATTGCGAGCCGGCATGGGTGAGCGCCGAGCATCCCCTGTTCATCCTCTACACCTCGGGCTCCACCGGCAAGCCAAAGGGCGTGCAGCACAGCACCGGCGGCTTCCTGCTAGGTGCGATCACGACCATGGAGTGGGTGTTCGACTACAAGCCCGACGACGTGTTCTGGTGCACCGCCGACGTCGGCTGGGTGACGGGGCATTCCTACGTCGCCTACGGGCCGCTCGCTGTCGGCGCGACCGAGGTGATTTTCGAGGGCGTGCCCACCTGGCCCGACGCCGGGCGCTTCTGGAAGCTGATCCAGGAGCACCGGGTCACGGTATTCTACACCGCGCCCACGGCGATCCGCTCGCTGATCAAGCTGGGCGCCGACCTGCCGAAGAATTACGACCTTTCCTCGCTGCGGTTGCTGGGCACGGTGGGCGAGCCGATCAATCCCGAGGCCTGGATGTGGTACTACGAAACCGTGGGCCGGAGCCGCTGTCCCATCGTGGATACCTGGTGGCAGACCGAGACCGGCTGCCACATGATCAGCCCGCTGCCCGGCGCGATTCCGACCAAACCGGGCTCCTGCACCTTGCCTTTGCCCGGCATCATGGCGGATATCGTGGACGAGCACGGCGGGCCGGTGCCGCTGGGGCAGGGCGGCTTTCTGGTCATCAAGCGGCCGTTTCCATCGCAGCTCAGGACGCTGTGGGGCGATCCGGAGCGCTACAAAAAAGCTTACTTTCCCGAGGAGATGGGCGGCAAATACTATCTCGCCGGCGACTCCGCCCACCGCGACCAGGACGGCTACTTCTGGATCATGGGGCGGATCGACGACGTGCTCAACGTCTCCGGCCACCGCCTCGGGACGATGGAAATCGAATCGGCGCTGGTGGCGAATCCCCTGGTCGCCGAAGCGGCGGTGGTGGGCAAGCCGCACGAAATCAAGGGCGAGGCGGTGGTGGCCTATGTGGTGCTGAAAGGTTCGCGCCCGCAGGGTGCAGCCGCGCAGGAAATCGCCGCCACCCTGCGCAACTGGGTCGGCCAGGAAATCGGCGCGATCGCCAAGCCGGACGAGATCCGCTTCGGCGACAACCTTCCCAAGACCCGCTCCGGCAAGATCATGCGCCGCCTGCTGCGGGCCATTGCAAAAGGCGAGGAAATCACCTCCGACATCTCGACGTTGGAAAACCCGGCCATTCTCGAACAACTGAAAGAGGCGGTGAAGTAGGAAATTTACTTATCCAGATCGAGAGGAGAAGTGGCCGGGTTTCAGCGCAGGGTAACCTGCAGGGCAGGTTAGCCGGAGCTAAAACCTCGCCATTCGGAAGCAGCTAAAAGAGGCGGTGAAATAACCAATATCGTCGGCTTGAATTTTGGCCGTGATGGCTGGATTTCAGCGCAGGCTAACCTGCGCAGTTTGGTAGGTTGGGGTAAGCGCAGCGCACCCCAGCAAAAACAGCAAGTCGAATCGCTGGGGTTCGGTTTCCTCACCCCAGCACCGGAGCGGATGTAGGGTGCGTCCCACGCACCAGCCGGTGGGTGGGCGCAGCGCACCTCACCGAAATAGCTTACAAAATCTGAACACTCGAAGAAAGCAGTGAAATCGCAAGGATGAAGGATGGGGAAGAAATCGCGGCACCAAAGCAGAAGACGGGGGGTCGCGTTCCGCCTGTTGTTCTGAAGCTTGCTCCCCGGCTGGGGCGGTTTTTGTATGTCGCTGCCGCGGTGGGGGTGGTGGCGTTTGCCGTTCTCATTACCAGCCTGCGTTACTGGCTGCTGCCGGAGATCGCGCAGTATCGCGAGGAGATCGCCGCTTCCATCAGCCGGGCCGCCGGCCAGCGCGTTACGATCGGCAGCATTGCGGCCGACTGGCAGGGGCTGCGGCCGCATCTCGTGCTGGAGCAAATCCAGGTCTATGACCGGCAAGCCCGCCCGGCGCTCCACTTCAACCACATCGAAGGCACCCTGTCCTGGTGGAGTCTCGCGCTCGGCGAGATTCGCCTGAGCTCCCTCCTCATCGATCAGCCCAGTTTCGACATCCGGCGCTTGGCCGACGGCCGAATTTTCGTCGCCGGCATCGAACTCAACCAGGCCGAGAGCGGCACCGGCTTTGCCGATTGGGTGCTGAGGCAATACCGGATCGTTGTCCGCAATGCCGCCATTTCCTGGCAGGACGATCTGCGGCAGGCGCCGCCGCTGATTCTGCGCGATGCCAATCTGCGGCTGGAAAACTTCGGCCGCCGCCACCGCTTCGGCCTGCGCGCCGTTCCGCCCGAAACGCTAGCGCAGCCTGTGGACGTCCGTGGCGATTTCAAGGGTGGCTCGCTGCAGGATTTTTCCGGCTGGCAAGGCACGCTCTATAGCCGTCTGGATTACACCGACATCGCCGCTTGGCGCAATTGGCTTACGCTGCCTTTCGACTTGCGGCAGGGGGCGGGCGGGGTGCAAATATGGGCAGGCTTTGCCGACAAGAAATGGACCGGGGTGACCGCCGATGTCTACCTGAGCGGGGTCAGGATGCGCTTCGCCCCCGACCTGCCGGAGCTGGAACTCTCCGCCTTGAAGGGGCGCCTGGGATGGCGCGACCTGAATCCGGGCTATGAGGTGAGCGGCAAGAAACTGAGTTTCGAAGCGGGCGGGGGACCGGTGTTGGCCCCCGCCGATGCATCGGTGCGCTTTGTTCCGGCCCAGGGAAAAAAACCGGCGCAGGGCGAAATCCGCGCGGACGGGCTGGCGCTCGAGCCGTTGCTGGCGATGGCCCGTTATTTCCCGCTGCCGCAGGAGTCGCGGCAGAAGCTGGAAGAGATCGCCCCGCGCGGCACGTTCCAGGATTTCGCGGCGAATTGGAGCGGAGATTGGCAGGCGCCGCAGCGTTATGCCGCCAAGGGCAGGTTCGAAGGCCTGGGCTTCAAGCCTTACGGAAAACTGCCCGGCGTTTCCGGGCTGAGCGGCAATCTCGATGTCAATGAAAAAGGCGGCGCGCTGGCGCTGAACGCGCGCGCCGCAGCGCTCGAGTTTCCCGGCCTGTTCCGCCAGCCGCTGGCGCTCGACGTGCTGACTTCCCAGGCGAGCTGGAAGACGACCCAGGACGGCCAGGTGGAAGTGAAACTGACTAACGCCGCATTCGCCAATGACCATGCGGCCGGAACGGCTTACGGGCGCTATCGTTCGGTGCCCGGCGGTCCGGGTGAAATCGATCTGTCCGGCCAGCTGACGCGGGCGGACGCGCGCCATGTCGCCCGCTACATGCCGCTTTCGGTCGGGCAGGAAACGCGCGACTGGCTGGCGCGCTCGCTGCTCGCCGGCCAGTCCGGCGACGTCCGGCTGCGTCTAAAGGGCAATCTCGCCGATTTTCCCTTCGCCGACGGCAAATCCGGCGTGTTCGAGGTGTCGGCCAAGGCGAGCGGCGGCGTGCTGGAGTATGCATCGGGCTGGCCGAGAATCGAAAACATCGGGGTCGATCTGCTGTTCCGCGGCAAGCGCATGGAAATCTTCGCCCAGCGGGGCAACACCTACGGCGTCAAGCTCAGCAAGGTGCGCGTCGTCATCCCGGATCTGCTTACCCACGACGAGATGCTGGAGGTCGACGGCGAGGCGCAGGGGCCGACCGACGACATGCTGAAGTTCATCGCACAAAGCCCGGTGAACGGCATGATCGACAGCTTTGCGCAAGGGATGCAGGCGACGGGCAACGGCAAGTTTGCACTCCAGTTGCGGATCCCGCTGCGCCACCGGCAGGATTCCCGCGTAACGGGCAGCTATCAGTTCGTCGCCAACCGCATCGTGTTTGCTCCCGGCGGGCCACCGCTGGAGCAGGTGAACGGTACGCTGCGCTTCACCGAATCCACGGTTTCGCTGCCCAATGGCACCGCCCAGTTCCTGGGGGGGGCGACCACCATCGATGTCGCCACCCGGCAGGGCGAGGTGCAGGTGAACGTGCAGGGAAAGGCGACGGCGGCGGGGTTGCGAAAAGCGTTCGACCATCCGGTGACGCGGCAGATGCAGGGGGCGGCGGCGTGGCGCGGCCAGGTTGCGGTGCGCAAAAAGGCGGCCGACATGACCGTCTTTTCTTCCCTGCAGGGGCTCGGGCTGGACCTGCCGGCACCCTTCGCCAAAAAGGCGGCGGAAATCGTGCCGCTCCGGCTGGAAAGGAAGAGCGCCGGGGAGGGGCAGGATGCGATCAACCTCAGTTATGGCAGGCTGCTTGCGGCACGGCTTGAGCGGCGCCGCGAAGGAGGTTCGATGAAGATCGCGCGCGGCGTCATCGCTTTGGGCAGTGCGCCGGCGAAGCTGCCGCCCAGCGGTGTCTGGCTGACCGGAGGGGTACGCTATCTGAATCTCGACCAGTGGCGCGCGATCCTGAGCCGGCCGCCGAAGTCGGAAGCGCCGCTCGGCCTGGCTGGCATGAACCTGAATTTCGGCACGCTGGACGCCTTCGACAAACGTTTCAACGATCTCCATCTCACCGCCTCGGCGCAAAGCGACGGCTGGAAAGCCGTCCTCCAAGGGCGGGAGCTGAGCGGAGAGGTCTACTGGAAAAAACCGGAGGGGAAGGAAAAGGGAAAGGTAACGGCCCGGCTCAAATCATTCGTCATTCCTCCCGGCGTGCCGGTGCCGGCCGAAATTCCCCCGGCGACCCAGGAGGAAAAGCTGGACTTGCCGGCACTGGATATCATCGCCGAGAACTTCTGGGTGAAGCAGAAGAAGTTGGGCCGGCTGGAATTGCTGGCCGCCCAGAGCGGCAGGGACTGGAACATCCAGAAGCTGCAGCTTTCCAGCCCGGAGAGCACGCTGGTTATGGACGGGGTGTGGCAGGATTGGTTGAGGCAGCCGGTGACCCGCGCCAACCTGCGGCTGGAGGTGAACGATATCGGCAAGTTGTTGGCGCGCTTTGGCTATCCGGACAGCGTCAAAGGCGGGAGCGCCAAACTCCGTGGTCAACTGGCGTGGCCGGGCGGGCCGCAGGAATTCAAGCCCGCCTTGCTCTCCGGAGAGGCGTCGCTCGAAGCCAAGAAAGGCCAGTTTCTGCAGGTCGAACCCGGCATCGGAAAGCTGTTGGGGATTCTTAGCCTGCAGGCCCTGCCGCGCCGCATCACGCTGGATTTTCGCGATGTGTTCAGCCAGGGATTCGCTTTCGACGAAATTTCCGCCAGCATGCGCATCAGCCGCGGTGTGGTGAAGAGCGAGGATTTCAAAATGGATGGGCCGGCGGCGAAGGTGACCATGAGCGGGGAGACCGATCTCGCGCACGAAACCCAGAACCTGCGCGTGCGTGTGGTTCCTTCCCTCGGCGAGAGCGTCTCCATGGCGGGGGCGCTGCTGGGCGGCCCGGTGGTGGGGCTGACCGCGCTGCTGCTGCAGAAAGCGCTGAAGGATCCCTTCGGCCAGATTGCCGCATATGAATACAGCATAACCGGAACATGGGATAATCCGGTCGTGGCGAAGATCGAGAAACCGGGCCGACGGGAGGAGTGACCGATAACGATGGGAATAAGGGGAATCGCTGCAGCCTGGCTGGTAGCCGCCAGCTATGCCAGCAGCCTTGCTGCGGCGGGACAGGTCCTGGAGGTGCCACAGGAATTGTGGGAGCACCCGAGAACGGGCACAGTGATGCTTGCTCAACCCGTGCTGCGGCAGACCGCTGACGCGCTCCTGGCCCGCTCGGGCAGCCGGCTGCTGATCCATCACGGCGGCAGCGAGGAGTCGCTGCTGCAGGCGGAGGAGCTGCACGCCTGGCTGATTGCCTTGGCGGTGGAAAGCGGCCGCATCGAGCTGAAGAACGATATGCGCGGCAAAGAGCCGCTTGCTCTCGAAATCGTCGCTCCCCAGGCTGGGTTGCCCGAAGACAAGCACGGGGTTGCCTTGCCTGAAGGTGCGGAAACACATGTTGAAAGGGGAGAACAATAATGCCAGCCAGACCACGTTCAAGCTTTGCAAAAACCAAAGCGCGCACCACCATGCTTAAAACCAAGCCGCAGCCCGGCGTGTGCCGCGTAGCGGCGATTCAGATGGCCTCGGGCCCCAATGTTTCGGCGAACTTGAGCGAGGCTGGACGGCTGATCGAAACGGCGGTGGCGCAGGGGGCCAGGATGGTCGTCCTGCCGGAATATTTCGCCATCATGGGGCTGAAGGACACCGACAAGGTGGCGGTGCGCGAGGCGGAAGGGAAAGGACCGATCCAGAAATTTCTGAGCACGATGGCAAAAAAATACAAAGTCTGGCTGGTGGGCGGCACCGTTCCGCTGGAAGCGTCGGTTCCCGGCAAGGTGCGAAACAGCTGCCTAGTGTACGACGACAAGGGCAAGCTGGCGGCGCGCTACGACAAAATCCACCTGTTCGGGCTGGATCTCGGCAACGAGCGCTACCGTGAAGAAAAAACCATCGAGGCCGGCGACCAGGTCGTGGTGGTGGAGACGCCCTTCGGCCGGCTGGGCCTTTCGGTCTGTTACGACCTGCGCTTCCCCGAGCTCTATCGCGCGATGAAGGAGGTGGATATCATCGTCGTGCCCTCCGCTTTTACCGAAACCACCGGAAAAGCGCACTGGGAGATACTGGTGCGCGCCCGGGCCATCGAGAACCTGGCTTATGTGATCGCGCCGGCCCAGGGCGGCTACCACCTTTCGGGCCGTGAAACCCATGGTAATAGCATGATCGTGGATCCGTGGGGGGTGATTCTTGACCGCCTGCCGCGCGGCTCCGGAGTCGTCATCGCCGGAGTCAACCCGGCCTATCAGGCTAGCCTGCGCAAGAGTCTGCCGGCGCTGAACCACCGCACGATTCATCAGTGCTGATGTTACGTCGCGCGGGGAATGAATGCCGGCTGCTCCGGTCTAATCAATATTTGTAAAACACCCATGCCATGATGAAAGCCAAAATCGCCACTCCCGAGCCCATCGCCGGCGTAGCCGAGCCGGGAACCTTGTTCACCGCCGCCACTGATACCCTTCTTACCCCCCATGGGCTGGCAAGCCGCGACCTGGAGCAAGTGTTTGCCAGGATCATGACGCACAAGGCCGATTATGCCGACCTGTTCTTCCAGTACAGCCGCGCGGAAAGCTGGAGCCTGGAGGAAGGGCAGGTCAAGTCCGGCAGCTTCGATATCGACCAGGGCGTAGGCGTGCGCGTGGTGAGCGGTGAGAAAACCGCTTTCGCCTATTCCGACGACATCAGCCTGCCGGCGCTTGCGCAGGCCGCGGAAACGACCCGCGCCATCGCGCAGCGGGGCGGCGATCAACCTGTGCCGGCACTGCGGCAAGCGGCGGCGCGGGCGCTTTACCTGCCTCACGATCCCATTGCCAGCCTCAAGGATCTCAAGAAAGTGCAGTTGCTGGAGCGGCTCGAGCGCTTCGCGCGCGCTGCGGATCCGCGCATTACCCAGGTGATGGCGACGCTGGCGGGAGAATACGAGGTGGTGCTGGTGGCCCGCAGCGACGGCGTGCTGGCCGCAGACGTGCGGCCGCTGGTTCGGCTGTCGCTGCAGGTCATCGCCGAGGATGGCGGCCGTCGCGAGCAGGGCAGTGCCGGCGGCGGCGGACGGTTCGATTACGCCTATTTTACCGATGAGGTGCTGCGCGACTATGCCGGGAAGGCGGTGCACCAGGCGCTTGTGAATCTCGATGCGCGGCCCGCTCCGGCGGGCACCATGACGGTGGTGCTCGGCTCTGGCTGGCCGGGCATCCTGCTGCATGAGGCGATCGGCCACGGGCTGGAAGGGGACTTCAACCGCAAGGGCAGTTCCGCCTTCAGCGGGCGTATCGGCGAGCGGGTTGCTGCAGCCGGCGTGACGGTGGTGGACGACGGCACCCTGGCGCGGCGGCGCGGCTCGCTCAACGTGGACGACGAGGGCAATCCGACGCAGTGCACCATGCTGATCGAAAACGGCATCCTCAAGGGCTATCTGCAGGACACGCTCAACGCCCGGTTGATGGGAATGGGTGTCACCGGCAATGCGCGCCGCGAATCGTTCGCGCACATCCCGCTGCCGCGCATGACCAACACCTACATGCTCAACGGCGACAAGGATCCGCAGGAGATCATCGCCTCGGTCAAGCATGGCTTGTATGCGGTAAATTTCGGCGGCGGCCAGGTGGACATCACCAGCGGGAAATTCGTGTTTTCCGCCGCGGAAGCCTACATGATCGAAGACGGCAAGATTGCCTACCCGGTGAAGGGCGCCACCCTGATCGGCAACGGCCCGGACGTTCTCACCCGCGTTTCGATGATCGGCAACGACATGGCGCTCGATCCGGGCGTTGGCACTTGCGGCAAGGAGGGCCAGAGCGTGCCGGTGGGGGTGGGGCAGCCTACCTTGCGCATTGACGGACTGACGGTGGGCGGAACTGCTTAATCTGTTTTCATATAGTGGTTTTATATTTCCATAAGATGATTTAATATCGGCGAATCCCTGCGTTGCTGGGGGATCCTAAGTTTTGATGGTCCTACGACAAGGAGAAAATGTCATGCCAGTATCAAAAACTGCATCCGCCACCAAAAAAGCTTCTACCAGCAAAGCGGCTGTAGCTGCGAAAGCGCCGGCGAAGAAAGCCGCTGCGCCCAAGAAAACCGCCGCACCGGCGGCGGCCAAGGTGACAGCATCGAAATCTACCGCCGCTCCCAAAAAATCCGCTTCGGCGAAGAAAGGCAACGGCCACACCACCGTCAGCCCGGAACAGCGCTATCGCATGATCTGCGATGCCGCATATTTCCGCGCAGAGCGCCGCGGTTTCGTCGGCGGCAATCCGGCCCAGGATTGGCTGGAAGCGGAAGCCGAAATTGATTTGATGCTGAAGAAGGCCGGTAAGTAATTCTTCCTCCAAAAAACGCCGCGTATTCCCGTTGCGGCGTTTTTTTCGGGCCGGATGCTTCTTCCGGGCCCAGTGTGCGGCTTTGCGGAGGGCTGGGGAGACGCCTGCGAGGCTATGGGCTATTTTTGCCGCCGTCGCCTTTCAAAAAGGCATCGAATTCGCTCATGGAGATTTCCTCCACATGCATACGCCGCGTCGTGCTTTGGAGGTCGTAGAGGTCTTGGTCGCGGGATTCCGCCACTGGCCTTTTTTCCGTTTCTTTCCGCGGCTCTTCTTTCGCGGCCGATTTTACTTCTGATGCTGCGGCGGCCAGCGCAGGTGCCTGGTCCGCGGGGTACTGGGGCGATTCCTCGAAAACGTAGCTTGCCTGTTCCGGTTCCGCTTCGTTTTGCGCGTTGCTCTTGAAGCGCCAGAACACCGCTGGCACTTCGACCGCGAGTTCTTCGCTGAGGAAGTTCCTGACCTGGGCTTCCAGAATATTGGAAAAGCGCAGCTTCTTCTGCGGCTCGGCTTGAACCAGCACGACGGGGTTGTCTTCGCAAAGAATGGTGTAAACCTTGAAGTTCGTCACTTCTTTGCTTTCCAGAAACTTTTGCACGGCGTGGCTGATTTCCTGCAGCTTTTGATTGCTGAAAATCTCCGTTTTCGGTCTGGAAAAAAACGCAAAGAGGGAGCCGGCGAAGGCTACGTGCAAAAGGCCGCCGGATGCGTCGTACAGCATTTTGAAATCAGGCAGATTCATGATCGGATACAGGGCGAAACAAGGCATTATTTTATCCGAACAGCATGAGGCGTGTCGCCGTGCTTTTCCTTGATTTGGCGCAATTTGCCGAAAAAATGCATGCCGCCATGTCCTGCCGCGTCAACGGATGAGTTTGGCGAGGACTGTCATCAGTTCGCCGATCGCTTCCTCTCCGCCGCCGGATTTGAGCGCATCTCGCACGCAGCCGCGGGTATGATCCTGGAGAAGCTGCATGGCGACGGCATCGAGCGCGGATCTGGCGGCACTCACCTGGGTCAGGATATCCGGGCAATAACGATCTTCCTCGATCATCTTTGCCACGCCTCGCACCTGACCCTCCACCCGCTTCAGGCGTTTTAGCAGCGCATCCTTGTGCGGCTGCGCTACGCGCTTTCCGGGCGGGTGGCAGGTGTCTTTAGGCGACGACTTCATAGCCGGCATCTTCAATCGCTTCTCTGAGTCCTGCGCCCTCAATCTTCGCCGGGTCGAAGGTGACGGCGACCTTGCCCTGATCCAATGCGATATCCACGCCGGCAACGCCGGGAATCTGCTCCAGGGCGTTTCTTACGCTCCTTGCACAACCCATGCAGGTCATGCCGATGACATTCAGGGTAACTGTTTTCATATCTGTTGCTCCTCGAAAGTTAACTATTATTGAGGTGGCCCCAAAATACCTGCCTGCGCACGCGCGACTGACATAGGGCGGCCCGTGGTCGCCACTTTGCGGCGGGCGCGGCCCGCCCTATCAGCGCTGGAAAATCCTGTCAATCCTGCGAGATCCTGTTAATCCTGTCTATTCCACCCCAGCGCCTGAGTAGCAGCGAGTTGCTCACCACCGACACCGAGCTTGCAGCCATCGCCGCGCCCGCGATGACCGGGTTGAGCATCCCCAGCGCCGCCAGCGGAATGCCCAGCACGTTATAGGCGAAGGCGAAGAAAAGGTTCTGCCGGATTTTTTTCAGGGTGGCGCGCGACAGGCTGATCGCGTCCACTGCGCCCAGCAAATCGCTGCGCATGAGCGTCACATCCGCCGCCTCGATCGCGACGTCGGAACCGGCGCCGATGGCGAAGCTTACGTCCGCCGCCGCGAGCGCCGGAGCATCGTTGATGCCGTCACCTACCATACCGACTGTTTTCCCCTGCGCCCTGATTCTCTGCACCTCCTCCGCCTTGTGTTGCGGCAGCACCTCGGCGAGATAGCGGGAGATGCCGGCCTCCCGGGCGATGGCGGCAGCGGTTGCCGGATTGTCGCCGGTCAGCATGACGATCTCTACCCCCATACTTTGCAGCGCCGCCACGGCGCGCGCGGAATTTTCGCGCAGCGCATCGGCGATGGCGATGTATCCCAGCACCCGCTGCGCCGAAGCGAGTCCGATCACGGTCTTGCTCTCGCGTTGCAGATCCGAAACCAGCTTGTCGTCCGGTTGCAGGCCCTGTTCTTCCAGGAAGGTGGGCGAACCGAGCCAGAAGGGCTGGCCGTCGATATCGGCGCGCACTCCCTTGCCCGAGAAATTGAAGAAATTGGCGATGGGGGCAGGGACAAGTTTCATGCCATCGGCATGATCGCGCACCGCTTTTGCCAGAGGGTGCTCGGAGCCCTGCTCGATGCTTGCGGCGAGCCCGATCAGCTCGCCCTCGCTCAAATCGGCAGCGGGCACCACGTCGGTGACAGTCGGCCGGCCCAACGTCAACGTGCCCGTTTTGTCCACGATCAATGTCCGGATTTTTCCGGCGCGTTCCAGCGCGGCGGCGTTTTTCACCAGCACGCCGGCTTTGGCGCCACAGCCCGCGCCGACCATGATCGCCGTAGGCGTAGCGAGCCCCAGCGCGCATGGGCAGGCGATTACCAGTACTGCCACCGCGTTGGCCAGCGCCGCGCCGAAATTGCCGCCAAGCCACCACCACAGGGCGAAGGTGAGGACGCTGCTCGCTGCCACGGCGGGCACGAAAACGGCGGAGATGCGATCCGCAAGCCGCTGGATCGGCGCTTTCGATCCCTGCGCCAGCTCCACCAGCCGGATGATGCCCGCCAGCACGGTATGCGCGCCCACTCCGGTCGCGCGGCATTTCAGCATGCCGTCTAGGCAGCGGGTGGCACCAAATACTTTTGCGCCGGCGACCTTCGTTATCGGCATGCTTTCGCCGGTCAGCATGGACTCATCCACGGTGGAGTGGCCCTCGATGACCTCCCCGTCTGCCGGCGCGCTTTCGCCGGCGCGCACGATGAACACATCACCCGGCCGAAGGCGGTCCGCCGCGATTTCGATGATTTCTCCATTGCGCTCGATGCGGGCGGTTTTGGGTTGCAGCCTGACCAGTTCCTCGATGGCGGCGGAGGTTTTGTGCTTGGCGCGTGCTTCCAGCAGCTTGCCCAGCAGCACCAGGGTGATGACTGCCGCGCCGGCCTCGAAATAGACGTGCTGGTCGAGCGAAAACAGCGTAACGACCGCGCTGAACAGCCAGGCCATGCTGGTGCCAAGCGCCACCAGCACATCCATGTTGGCGCCGCCGCCGCGCAGCGCGCCCCAAGCGCCGGTGTAAAATCGCCGGCCAGCCCAGAATTGCACCGGTGTGGCGAGGAGCAGCTGCAGCCAGCGTGGCAGCAGATCATGGTGAGTGCCAGAAAGCAGCGTCGTCATCTGCAGCAGGAGCGGCAAGGTGAGTGCAGCGGAGAGCCAGAACAGGCGCAGCTCTGCTCGAAAGGCGGATTCGCGCCGCGCCTTTTCTTCGGCGCGTGCCGCTTCCGCAGGTTCATGCGCGTCGAAGCCGGCTTTGCGGATGGCGGAGATCAGCGCCGTAACGGTGACGGCGCCAGGGTCATACTCGATTTGTGCTTTTTCTGCCGCGAAATTGACGGTGGCGGCCACGCCGCCCAGCCTGTTCAGGACTTTCTCGAGCCGGGCTGCGCAGGCGGCGCAGGTCATGCCTGCGATGGGAAGGTCAACTCGTTCGGAAGGGAATGTCATCGCGGGTGATTCCAGGAAAAACCGGAATCATCCTATACCCCATGGGGGTATGAGTCAATCCTCCGGCCGCATCTGTGGAAACAGGATCACATCGCGGATGCTCGGGCTGTCGGTGAGCAGCATGACCAGGCGGTCGATGCCGATGCCTTCGCCGGCGGTGGGTGGCAGGCCGAATTCCAGCGCCCGGATATAGTCGGCATCGTAGTGCATCGCTTCGGCATCGCCCGCTTCTTTCTGCCGTACCTGCTCCATGAAGCGCTCCGCCTGGTCTTCCGGATCGTTTAGCTCGGAGAAGCCATTGGCGATTTCGCGCCCGACGATGTAGAGCTCGAAACGGTCGGTGATGCCGGGATTGGCGTCGTTGCGCCGCGCCAAGGGCGATGTCTCGGCCGGGTAGTCGATGATGAAGGTCGGCTCGAACAGCAGGTGCTCGGTGGTTTCTTCGAAGAGGGAAAGCTGCAGTCCGCCCACGCCGTCGGTGGGGTGATAGGAGGCGTTCAGCTCCTTCAGCTTTTCCACCAGGAAGCGGCGGTCGTGCAGCTGTTCGTCGCTGTATTCGGGATGGTATTGGTGAAGCGCCTGAGCGACGGTGAGGCGGTGGAAAGGCTTGGACAGATCCAGGGGGCGGCCCTGGTACGTCACGACCGTGGTGCCCAGCACCTTGCGTGCCACTTCGCGGAACATTTCCTCGGTCAGGTTCATGAGGTCGCGATAATCCTTGTAGGCTTCGTAGAACTCGATCATGGTGAACTCGGGGTTGTGGCGCGTTGACAGGCCCTCGTTGCGGAAGTTGCGGTTGATCTCGAACACTTTTTCGAAGCCGCCGACCACCAGCCGCTTGAGATACAGCTCGGGCGCGATGCGCAGATACAGCTCCATGTCCAGCGCGTTGTGGTGGGTGACGAACGGGCGCGCCGAGGCGCCGCCGGGAATGGGGTGCATCATCGGCGTTTCCACTTCCAGGAAGCTGCGGTCCACCAGGAACTGGCGGATGGCCTGGATGATCTTCGAGCGCATGGTGAACACGCGGCGCGCCTCCTCGTTGGTGATCAGGTCGAGGTAGCGCTGCCGGTATTTTTGCTCCTGGTCGGTCAGGCCGTGAAATTTTTCCGGCAAGGGGCGCAGGCTCTTGGTCAGCAGCCGTAGCCTGGTTACGCGCACCGACAGCTCGCCGGTCTTGGTTTTGAACAGTGTGCCTTCGGCACCCAGGATGTCGCCGAGATCGTAGTGCTTGAACGTCTCGTGCGCCGCTTCGCCGGCCGCGTCGCTGCTGATGTAGAGCTGGATGCGTCCGCTCATGTCCTGGATGGTGGCAAAGCTCGCCTTGCCCATGACGCGCTTCAACATGATGCGGCCGGCGACGTTGACGCCGACCGGATCGGCTTCGAGCGTTTCCTTCTCGGTCGTGCCGTGCCGGTCGTGCAGGTCTGCTGCCAGGTGTTCGCGCCGAAAATCGTTGGGGAAGGCAACGCCGGCGTTGCGCAGATTTTTCAGTTTTTCGCGGCGCTCGGCGATGATCTGATTGTCGTCCTGCTGGGGAGGTTTTTGTTCGTTGGTCATGGTTCAATATCCTTGACGTATGGAGCGCACCGCGCACCAGATAAAGCGGCGGCGCATTTGTTAATCCGGGTTAAACTCCTTGCTTCAGGCTGGCGCTGATGAAATCGTCCAGATCCCCGTCGAGCACTGCCTGGGTGTTGCCGACCTCGTAATTGGTGCGCAAATCCTTGATGCGCGACTGATCCAACACATAGGAGCGGATCTGGTGGCCCCAGCCAATGTCGGTCTTGGCTTCCTCCATCGCCTGTTTTTCTTCTTGGCGCTTGCGTAGCTCCAGTTCGAACAGACGCGATTTCAGCATCGCCATGGCTTCCGCGCGGTTGCGGTGCTGCGAGCGATCGTTCTGGCATTGTACGACGATGTTGGTCGGCAGATGGGTGATGCGCACCGCGGAATCGGTCTTGTTGATGTGCTGCCCGCCGGCGCCGGAAGCGCGGAAGGTGTCGATGCGCAGATCGGCCGGATTGATCTCGACCTCGATGGATTCGTCCACTTCCGGATACACGAACACGCTGGCAAATGAGGTGTGGCGCCGGTTGCCGGAATCGAAGGGAGATTTGCGCACCAGCCGGTGCACGCCGGTTTCCGTGCGCAGGTAGCCGTAGGCGTATTCGCCGCTGATCTTCAGCGTGGCGCTCTTGATGCCCGCCACCTCGCCCTCGGATTCCTCCAGCACCTCCACCTTGAAGCCCCGCCGTTCGCAGTAGCGCACGTACATCCGCAGCAGCATCGCGGCCCAGTCCTGCGCTTCCGTGCCGCCGGAGCCGGCCTGGATATCGAGGAAGCAGTTGTTGGGGTCCATCGGATTGGAGAACATGCGGCGGAATTCCATCTCCGCCACGGTCTGTTCCAGTCCTTCCGCATCCGCGCCGACGCTTTCCAGTGCTGCATCATCGTTTTCTTCCCGCGCCATCTCGAACAACTCGCGCGCGTCCCGCAGCGACTGATCGAGCCGCGTCAGCGTATCCACAACCGCTTCCAGCGAGCGGCGCTCGCGCCCCAGTTCCTGCGCGCGCTTGGCATCATTCCATACCGCCGGGTCTTCCAGCAGTTGTACGACTTCGGTTAATCGTTCCTGCTTGCGGGCATAGTCAAAGATACCCCCGTAGGTCGTCGCAGCGTCTTGCGATGTCCGTCAGGCGGTTGTCGATGGCATTGAGTTGTTCTGATTCCATGTTTCCGGCTTGCGTCCCAAAGCTTTACAAAAGGTCGAATTATACAGCCATTGGCACGGCTGGGGTAAGACTCGCTTCCCGCTCCGCTGCGCCCACGGCTAAAACATAGCTGGGATGCCTAATCGAAGTACAAAAGTATTCGCATCCAAAAAATTTGATTGAAACCAAAAAGTGGATTGTCTATCATGATTGCGTATCGTGGAACTTGAGTGTGACATCCGAAACAATGGCGCGTCATGTGGTTGATTCTGCTTTTAGTCGAGGACTGCAGGTGGTCGCAAGCTGGGTAAAGAAATAGGGTCCATTGTCTGAATCGTCGCGTAACCAGGGGGAGAAAATGCGCATCAACATGCCGGTGACAAACGTCGAGCGAGAACTAAAGGACGGCACGACCATCGTGTCCGAGACGGATCTCAAGGGGAGGATCACAAGCGCCAACCGGGATTTCATCGAAATAAGCGGTTTCTCTGAAGAGGAGTTGATCGGCGCACCGCAGAATATCGTGCGCCACCCGGACATGCCGCCGGAAGCGTTTGCCGATTTCTGGGCAACCCTAAAAAGCAACCGCCCCTGGACCGGCCTGGTCAAAAACCGCTGCAAGAGCGGCGACTATTATTGGGTGCTGGCAACGGCGACTCCCATTCGCAAGGATGGGCAAGTGGTTGGTTATCTTTCGGTGCGCACCAAGCCGAGCCGGGAGCAGGTGGAAGAGGCGGGCCGGGTTTACCGGCTGTTCCGCGAGGGGAAAGCCGGCCACCTGATGATCCGCCAGGGCAAGGTAATTCCCCGCAACCGGTTCGGCAGGTTCAATCCCACCATCAAGGCCAGGCTTGTCTTCGTCATTGCGTTTCTGTCGCTGCTGCTGGCCGCTATGGGGGCGCTGGGGCTTTATGGCATGAACAGAGCAGTGGGGGGGCTTGAAACCGTGTACCAGGACCGCACGATTCCCCTCCAGCAGCTCGCCGCTATTTCCGGGCTGACCGCCGGCAGCCGCTTGGCTATCGAGCAGGCGATTCTTCACCCCACGCAGGAAAACATTACGGCCGGCGCAGAGCGCGTCGGGCAGAATCTTGCCGCCATGAACAAAACGTGGGCGGAGTATATGGCAACCTACCTGACCGAAGATGAGAAAAAACTGGCGAAAAAATTCTCCGACGACCGCGACCAGCTAATCAGCCAAGGATTAACGCCGGCGGTTGCCGCTCTGCGAGGCGGCAAGGTAGAGGAGGCGAAGGGGATCGATGCGGAAAAAATTCTGCCCCTGTATAAAACTGTCCAGCAAGATCTTGACGACCTCAACGCCCTGCAGGTGGCGGTCGCACGCGACGAGTATAACGCGGCAGTGAGCGGTTATGCCTTCGTCCGCAACCTCGCCCTGTTTGTCGTCGTGGCGGGCATATTGCTGGCCGTTCTGGCCGCGGTTGCGCTTATTCGGGCGGTGGTGCGTCCTTTGCAGGATGCGGTGGGGGTGGTCAATGCAGTGGCGTCGGGCGATCTGGGCAGCAATATCGAGGTTGAGTCCAAGGACGAAATCGGGCAGCTGATGCAGGCCTTGGAGGACATGAACCGCAACCTGGTCGGGCTGGTCGGCAGCGTTCGCACCAGCACCGAAGCCATTACAGCCGGCACCGGCCAGATTGCCGCGGGCAACGCCGATCTTTCCAGCCGCACCGAGGCGCAGGCATCCAGCCTCGAGGAAACCGCCTCCAGCATGGAGGAGCTCACTTCCACCGTGCGGCAGAATGCAGAGAATGCGCAGCAGGCCACCCAGCTGGCGAAGAGCGCGAGCGACGTTGCCAAACAGGGCGGAACGGCGGTAAGGCAGGTGGTGGAAACCATGGGGAGCATCAACGAGAGCTCGCGCAAGATCGCGGACATCATCAGTGTGATCGACGGCATCGCTTTTCAGACCAACATCCTGGCGCTCAATGCCGCCGTCGAGGCGGCCCGGGCGGGAGAACAGGGGCGGGGCTTCGCCGTCGTGGCGGGCGAGGTGCGCGCCCTGGCGCAGCGCTCCGCTGCAGCAGCCAAGGAAATCAAGGGGCTTATCAGCGATTCCGTGCAGACGGTGGAAGCAGGCACCGATCTGGTAGGGAAAGCCGGGAAGACCATGGAGGAGATCGTCGGGTCGGTGCAGCGGGTAACCGATCTGATGGCCGAAATCTCGGCCGCCACGGCAGAGCAAAGCGCGGGCATTGACCAGATCAACCAGGCCGTCACGCAACTGGATCAGGTTACCCAGCAGAATGGCGGGCTGGTCGAGGAGGTGGCGACCGCGTCGGAAATCATGGCGGAGCAAGCCAAAATTCTTGCGGGTTCGGTCAGCGTCTTTGTACTCGGGGCAGCTTCCGCCCGCTGACGACCGCGAAGGAGCTGGGGTTATTCCCAGTGCTCGATGACGAGCTGCAGCGACCGGGCGCCGTTGTATTCGTTGACGTCCAGCCGGTACACGGCGCTAACCCGCTCGGGCAGCGGCTCGGAGCGGAAAAACAGCATGGCGTCGAAGCGGCGCCCCCCCTGGCCGAGCCTGAGCCGAAGGTGTTTTTCCCCCACGATGCGCTGGCTCTCGACCTCGAACTCGCCGTGGAAGCCGGGCTCGGGAAAGCCTTGGCCCCACACCTGGTCGCGCAGCAGGCTCGCCGTTTCGAGCGTGATATCTTCCGGCGCCAGGGCACCATCGGTCTCGATTTCCCGCGCCAGCATCGCCGGAGCAAGCAGTTCGCGGGCAATTTCCTCGAAGGCGGCGGCAAATGCCGGAAAATCCGTTTTGGCCAGCGACAGCCCCGCCGCCATGGCGTGGCCGCCAAACTTTTGCAGCATGTCGGGGTGCCGTTTGGCTACCCGATCCAATGCGTCGCGCAGATGCAGGCCGGGAATCGAACGGCCGGAGCCCTTCAGTTCGCCTTCGCCGCTTCCGGCGAAGGCGATTACTGGGCGGTGGAACCTGTCCTTGAGGCGCGAGGCCAGAATGCCGATCACCCCCTGGTGCCACAACGGGTCGTACAGGCATAGGCTGTAGCTTTCCGCCGGCTCGATTTCTTCCAGCGCGGCGAGCGCCGCGTCGTGCATGTCCGCCTCGATCGCACGTCGCTCGCGATTGAGCGCATCCAGGCGCTGTGCCAGTTCAAGGGCGTGGTTTTCGTCGTCGGCGAGCAGGCATTCGATGCCGAGCGCCATATCGTCGAGGCGGCCGGCTGCGTTGAGGCGCGGCCCCAGCGCGAAGCCGAGATCCCAGGTCGAGGCCTTGGACTGCTCTCTCCCCGCCACCCGCATCAATGCCCGGATGCCGGGACAGGCGCGCCCTGCGCGGATGCGCTTTAAACCCTGGCTGACCAGGATGCGGTTGTTGTCGTCCAGTCCTACCACGTCGGCGACCGTGCCCAATGCGACCAGATCGAGCAGTTGGCCGAGATTCGGTTCGTCTTTTTCCGCAAATGCGCCGCGCGCCCGGAGTTCGGCGCGTAATGCGAGCATGACATAAAAAATCACTCCCACGCCGGCGAGGTTTTGGTAAGGCTGAAGGCGGAAGGATGAAGGATGAACGTTGTCTGCTTCGCAGGGGGTTTGGGAAGGCGGAAGGATGAAGGCGGAAGGCGGAAGTTTGTCTGCTTCGCAGGGGTTTTGGGAAGGATGAAGGCGGAAGGATGAAGGCTGAATGTTGTCTGCTTCGCAAGGAATATTCATCCTTCCGCCTTCCGCCTTCATCCTTTCTTGCTGCTTTCCCGCGTCCTGGTTGGGATTCACGATGCAGGCGGCGTCCGGCAGTTCGTCGCCGGGGAGGTGGTGGTCGGTGACCAGTACTTCGATGCCCAAGCGTTTGGCTTCGGCGACTCCTGCCACGCTGGCGATGCCGTTGTCCACCGTGACCAGGATGTCGGGGCGGCGCGCAGCCGCCAGGTGCACGATTTCAGGGGTCAGGCCGTAACCGTATTCGAAGCGGTTGGGCACCAGATAATCCACCGTTGCGCCGAAGCTGCGCAGCGCCCGGATCGCTACCGCGCACGCCGTGGCGCCGTCGGAGTCGTAATCGGCGACGATCAGGAGGCGCTTGCCGGCGGCGATCGCATCGGCCAGCAGTTGCGCCATCCGAGTGGCGTTTTTGAGCTGCTCGAACGGCGCCAGGCCGGCGAGCCCGTATTCGAGCTGCCGCGGCGAGCGGATGCCGCGCGCGGCATAAATGCGGGCGAGCACCGGGGGCAGGCCGCTTGCGAGCAGGGAATCGAAATCTACTTGGCGGTAGGTGCGGCGCGAGACGCGGGTCATGGCTGGAAATGCCCCGCCAATGGCCGGGGGCGGCGCCAGATTTTCCATAAATCGGTGCGGCTTGCAGTAACGCTTAAGGAGCCGGTGGCGGCGGGGATGTGCAATGTCACTGCCAGCTTTCCGGCCTGCACCGCCCGTTTCAGCGGTCCGAACCACCGCGCTTCCAGCGATTTCACGCCTTCGTTCCAGGCGGACACGTCGCCCCGTTGCGCCGCGGGGCGCAGGCTGTCTAGTACGACGAGATGGCTGCCGGCGGAAGCCGCGGCAAGCCAGTCTTCGGCGGAAGGTGGCAGCGTGGCGCGTATGCTTCCGGCCGCCGATGCGAGTCCCAGCGCCAGCGGATCATCCGCCCACACTTTATCGAATGGTCTGCCGAGGCGCTCCGGCAATCTGCCGCCGCCCCACAGCCAGACGCTGTTGATCGGCAACTCGCCCCGGGCTTCGCGTGCTTCGTTGACCGGATGGTCGTGAAAGAGCATCTGGATTTCGGTAAGAATGCCGGACCAGCGCAGCGCATCCTTTCCGCGCGGCAGCATGGTGCGTACATCTCGTCCCCTAGCCTCGGGCAGGGGAACGGTTTGCATATCGGAGACTGTCTGCAGCCGCAAGTACCAGCGCAACGGGTGGAGGGGGAGGAATTCGAGCCCCTCGGCCGAAAAATGGTGGTTCAGCGTGTCTGCGAGCGTCCGGGCTTCCGGTCCGGAAAGGGAAAAACTGTCGCTGTCGGCGAGAATCAGCCGATCGCGCTGCAGGGAAAGGTGAACCGGGTCGGCTCGCAGCCAATTGCCGTTGCCCCGTGGCCCGCCATCCGCCAGCAAGGCCAGGCTGGCAACCGGCCAGTCCATCTGTTTCTCGACGCCGAATGCCCGGCACAGCCATTCTTCCATACCCCTTGCCAACCCCCGCTCCTGCCGGCCGCGCGCAAGCAGCGTGCATAGAGCGGATGATGACGTTCGGGCCAGGGGATTTTCCTCGCCGGGTTGAAACGGAAAGAACAGGCCGGGAACGAGCAGGTGGCAATGCATGGGATAAGCGAGGGAAGGCATCTGGGTCAGTGCACGGCGAAGTGTAGCATTTCGTGCCTGTCTGGCCAATCCGGAATCTTGAGTAAAATGTGAGCTTTGTTTTTGACTTTTCATTTAAATTTGTCAATACTCGCGTCATGAATTGTCGTCCGTCTTGGGAAGCTCTGAAAAAGTGGCTGCGCGGGCGAATCGCTGCGTTGCGCGGTGCGCGCTCCCTCGCCTATCTCATTGATATGTCTCGGTTGCTGTGCGCCGGGCGCCTTGCGCTTCATCCCGCTCGCTCACTTTTTCAGAGCTTCCCTTGGAAGCCGGCGATACGAGGAATCCCTGAAAACCGCAACGAGCAGCCTGGAGCGCCAGGAGCCGCGCAGTGAGCGACGAGAAATGGTGACGAAAACGATCCGCGCCCTCCGCCAGAGCCCGCTGCCTGTTCTTGTGCTTCTGGCTGGGATCGTCCTTTCGCTGCTGGTATGGCGGTTCGCCGACAGCAAGGCGGAAGAAAAGGCCCGGGGCTATTTTGATTTACACACCAACGACGCCGAGGAATCGGTTCGCCAGCGCTTTAACCTTTATACCGAAATCCTGCGGGGCGCGCGCGGCCTTTTTGCCGCTTCGGAAACGGTGACCCGTGCCGAATGGAAAAGCTATGCCGATCAATTGCGCTTGCCGGAGCGCTATGCCGCCATCCAGGGCATCGGCTTCATTCGCTACCTGCCCGCCGCGGAAAAGGAGCAGTTCGAAAACCGCGCCAGGCGCGATCTTGGCTCGGATACGAAAGGCAACCCCGATTTCGCCATTCGCCCTGCGGGAGCGCGCCAGGATTATTATCCGGTCGAATACTTCGAGCCGCCGTTGGCCAATTTCAACCCGCTTGGCCTGGACCACGGCGCCTACCCGGTTGGCCGAGACGCGCTGATGCAGGCGCGGGACTCGGGTTCCGCCGTCATTTCCGGCCGCCTGGGCTATACCGAAAACAAAGGGGATTCCGCCCGCGTTCTGATCCTGCTGCCGGTTTACCGCAACGGTATGCCGTATTCCACAATCGCGGAACGACGCAACGCATTGTTTGGCTTTGTCTATGCCAGAATCAACGTGGCGGAATTGCTGAGCCGTTCCATCGGTGCGAGCGTCGTGCAGGAAATCTATTTCGAGGTGTTCGACGGCGGACCGCCCGGGCGCGCGATATTGAAGCCTTCG
Source organism: Pseudomonadota bacterium (assembly GCA_040752115.1). GTDB lineage: Bacteria > Pseudomonadota > Gammaproteobacteria > Burkholderiales > Sulfuricellaceae > JBFMFB01. The sequence goes on from JBFMFB010000026.1 coordinate 26,404, forward strand.
GCGGCAACTCTGCTGTACGACCCGGAAGGGGAGGAAGAAATATTTCATGCCCTGAATCCCAATTTCAAGCCGCGTTTCGGCGGCACCTCCAGAGTTCGGATCGCCGGGCGCGAATGGATTTTTTATTTCGCCAGCCGCCCCGGCTTTCGCGGCGGAGCCGGGGACAATATTCCCCTGCTGCTCCTGGTCGCCGGGCTGCTCCTCACCCTGACGTTATTCATCATTGTTCTGACCCTTTCTGTCGGACGCAGGCGGGTGGCGGCGGAAGTCAAAAGGCAGAAATCCCTCATCGACCAGGTGCTCGACGCGCTTCCGGTCAATATATTCCTGAAAGATCGCAACGGCCGCTTCGTGTTGATCAACGAAGAGACCGCAAGGACGTTCGGCCTTCCCAAGGAGAAAGTGGTCGGCAAGACGGAATTCGATGTCCAGCCGCTGGAAGTTGCGGCCAAGCTGCGCAAATTCGACGACGACGTGCGCACCACCGTCGGCGTGGTGAAGCGCGAGGAGCGGCTGATCAGCGAAGGGCAAGAGCGCTTCATGCTGTCCGGCAAGACCATGATTGCTCCGGCCGGCGGCGGAGAGCTGCTGCTTGGATTTTCCCTCGACATTACCGAACAGAAGCGGGCCGAGGACGAGTTGCGGCGCCAGCAGAAATTTATCCGGAACGTGCTCGACACCGATCCCAATCTGATCTTCGTCAAGGATTACGATGGCAATTTCGTGCTGGTCAACCGGGCCACGGCCAGCACGTTCGGCATGACCGCGGAGGAGATGGTCGGGCAGAACAACGCGGACCTTCATCACAACCAACAGGAAACGGACGCCTATCTGCGGGTTGATCGCGAGGTGATCAGCGGCCGCAAGGAGATTACGCTGGATGAGCCGTTTACGCTGCCGAGCGGGGAAGTGCGCTGGTATCTGACGGTCAAGAGGCCGCTGGTTCAGCCCGACGGCGCGGTGCATGTGCTGGGCATCGCCATGGACATCACCGAACGCAAGCTCGCGGAAAAGGCGCTGCAGGAAAGCGAGGAACGGCTCAGAAGTATTATTGACAACACCACGGCCGTGATCTTTCTCAAAGACCTGGAAGGCCGTTATCTGCTGGTCAACCGCCAGTTTGCCGTTCTGGTTGGCCAGAGCCGGGAGCAAGTTCTTGGCAAGAACGATTACGACCTGTTTCCGAAGGAAATCGCCGATGTTTTATGGGAAAACGATCGGCGCGTGCTGGCAAGCGGCAAGGTGGCGGAATTTGAAGACAGGCTGGAATTCGCTAACGGGGCGCGTGTTTTTTTTACGGTCAAGTTTCCGCTGCGCGATGCCACCGGCATGCCTTACGCGGTTTGCGGCATTTCCACCGACATCACCGAGCGCCTTTATCTGGAGCGGGAAGCCGCGAATGCGCGCGCGAACGAACTGTCCCGCTCCGTCATCAACGCCTTGGGAGAGGGGGTAATCGGCGTGGACCGCCAGCTCGGAATCACCTTTGCCAACCCCCAGGCCGAGCAATTTCTCGGCTACAGCGAAGCGGAGCTGCGCGGCAAAATCGTATGCGATATCGTATATGGGGGGCGCAAAGACCAGGATCCGGTGCATCCCGATGGATGCCCGGTTGCGGCAGTGATTGCCGAAGGCAAGATGGTTCATGTCGAGGACACGCGGTTTGCCCACAAGAGCGGGAGCGATTTCCCGGTTTCCTTCATTGCGGCGCCGATTCTTGAAAATGGCATCGTTTGCGGCGCCGCATTGTCGTTCCAGGATATTACCTTGCGCAAGCAGGCGGAGGCGACGCTGACGCATCACATCAACGAGCTGGCCCGCATGAACGCGGAACTGGACGAGTTCAGCTATGTCGCCAGCCACGACCTGCAGGAGCCGACGCGCAAGCTGCTCGCTTTCAGCGATTGGCTGCGCAGAGATCTGGGCGACGAATTGCCGCAGCGTGCCGCGGAGGACCTGGAATTCATTGCCGATGCGGCCAGCCGGATGCAGCGTCTGGTGCAGGATCTGCTGGCCCTGTCGCGCGCCGGGAAAGCCTCCATGTCGCGCGAAAATGTCCCTTTGGACGAGGTCGTCGATCAGGCACTGGCGGCGCTTTCGCTGCGCATTCGCGAAAGCGGTGCGGTGATTTCCCGCGACCCGCTGCCCGCGGTATCGGGCGACCCCACCATGCTGACCCAGCTCTACCAGAACCTGATCGCCAACGCATTGAAATTTTCGGCGGGAAGTGCGCCCGAGATCCGCATAACGGCGGAGCAGCGTTCGGCGGGAGATTGGATATTCGGCGTGCGCGACCGGGGCATCGGCATCAAGCCGGAATATGCCGAGCTGATTTTTCAGCCGTTCAAGCGGCTCCATGGTCGCGGAAAATACGAGGGGTCGGGGATCGGACTCGCGATCTGCCGCAAAGTGGTGGAACGTCACCACGGGCGCATCTGGGTCGAATCCGAACCGGGGCAAGGCGCACATTTCAAGTTTGTTCTGGGCAATAACAAAGCATCAACCGCGGGATGATTGCTGATCCCGAGCGAGGAGAGAATGAAAGACAAAAAAACGGCGGCAACCATCCTGCTGGTGGAAGACGATCTGGGCGATCAGGAGCTGGCCCGCCGAGCGTTCGGGGAAGGAATGCTCGGCCTTTCCCTCAAGGTGGTGGATGACGGGGAGGAGGCGCTTGACTATCTGTACCGCCGTGGGCGCTATGCCGATTTGGCCAGCTTCCCGCAGCCGGATTTGGTGCTGCTTGATCTGAACCTGCCGGGGCTCGATGGCAGGCAGGTGTTGGAGAAAATAAAAGGCGCCCCGGATCTGCGCGCCATCCCGGTATTGGTGTTCACGACCTCGCGGCAGGAAAAGGATATCCGGATGTGCTACGAAGCCGGCGCTAATTCCTGCATCGTCAAGCCGGCCAGCACCGAGCATTTCGTAAAAGCGGTTCGTGCCATCGAGGATTACTGGTTCGAAGTTGCAAAACTACCGACAATGGCAAAGGAGTGACCATGCCCCGCACCCCTCTGCGCGTTGCTGCGATTGATGACGACGAAGCCGATCTCGAGCTGTTGAGCCGTTGCCTGGAGGTGCTTCCGGGCTATGAAATCGAGCTGCTGCGCTCGGTCGACCAGGAGGCGTTGTTCAGCCGGCTACCGCAGAATAGCGCGGACGTCATTTTCCTGGACTACATGCTGGGGGAAACCACCGGCATGGAGATACTGCGCCGGCTGCGGGCGACGGGAAACCGGACGCCGGTCATCATGCTGACCGGCCAGGGGGACGAGCATCTGGCAGTGGAGCTGATGAAGGCCGGCGCGACGGATTATCTGAGCAAGGCGCGCCTTTCGCCGGAAAATCTCGAACGGGTTCTGCGCAGCGCAATGCGCATCGATGAGCTGGAAAGGCAGGCGGCGGCGGCCGAAGAGAGGGCGCGCCTGGCCGCCAAGATGTTCGACCACGTGCAGGAAGCGATGGTGGTCACCGACACGGTGCCCAACATCCTGGCCGTCAATCCGGCATTTACTGCGATTACCGGCTACAGCGCGGAAGAGGCGCTGGGAAAGAATCCCCGCATCATCAGTTCAGGCCTGCACGACTCGGCGTTCTACCAGAATCTCTGGGGTGTCCTGCTGAAAACCGGCCAGTGGAAAGGCGAAATCTGGAACCGGCGCAAGTCGGGCGACACCTTCCTCATCTGGCAAACCATCTCCGCCGTCAAAAATGCGGAAGGGCAGACCACCCATTATGTCTCGGTATTCTTCGACATCACCGAACGCAAGCAGCGGGAGGACTACATCCGCTACCGCGCCTACCACGATGCCTTGACCGATCTGCCCAACCGCCACCTGTTCAACGACCGGCTTCACCAGGCGCTCCTGTACGCCCGGCGAAACAGCGAAATGCTGGCCGTGATGTTCCTGGATCTCGATCGCTTCAAAGAAGTGAACGATACCCTCGGCCACGATGTCGGCGATCAGTTGCTGCAGGAAGTTGCCACGCGGCTACACAATTGCGTGCGCGAAGGAGACACCGTCTCCCGTTTTGGCGGCGACGAGTTCGTTCTGCTGCTGCCGAAAATCAAGCAGGTGGACGGCGCAGTAGCGCTGGCGCAAAAGATACTGGATGCTTTCCGGCCTCCGGTACGGATCGGGAAACATCGGCTCCCGCTCAAAACCAGCATCGGCATCAGCATGTTCCCCAAAGACGGCGATCAGCCGGAAATGCTGCTCAAAAGGGCGGATGAAGCCATGTACCGCGCCAAGCAGGCGGGTGGAAGCTGCTGGCG
>JBFMFB010000027.1:0-29694 GCA_040752115.1 Pseudomonadota bacterium
CTAAAATCGGTGCCGCAGGAATACCGCCACGATGCGCACCACTGGCTCGTCCTGCACGGGCGCTACGTGTGCAAGGCGCGCCGGCCTCTGTGCCCGCAGTGCCTAATCAACGATTTGTGCGAGTACCCCGACAAGACAGTTGATTAGACAGGATTAACAGGATTTCGCAGGAGTGACAGGATTTTTTCAAGCAATGGAAACCGCCTTTTCGGGTTTAATCCTGTAAATCCTGCATAATCCTGTGAATCCTGTCCATTTCCAGCGCCCCCAATGACCATCGCCACCGGATTAGCCACCGCCCCCCAAGCCAGCGAGGAACTCGCGCGACAGGCCGTCGCTGCGGCCATGGAAAAGGCTGGGATCGGCATCGCCAACAGCGTGCTGCTGTTCCTCACGCCAGAATTCGCGCGCGATCCGCAGCCGGCCTTGCTCGCGGCCTCGAAAGTGGCCAATTGCGCCCAGATCGTCGGCTGCTCGGCAGCCGGCATCCTGACTGAAGAGGAGTGGGTTCTGGACGGCCCGGCCGCGGCGGCAATGGTGTTCGGGGGCGGCGCCAGCCTGGCGCCGGCGCCGGATCCGCGGCCGGACGAGCTGCTGCTCGCCCTGGCCGCGCCCAACGCCATCCACAATGCATGGCTCAGGGAGCCGGGAACGCGCTTCGGCGGCGTTTCGGGTGATGCGACCGGGCAGGGCCCTTTCAAGGTCTGGTCCAGCGGCAAGGTTGCCGGCAACGGACGGTGCCAAGTCGCGCTGCGGGGGGTGACAGGCGCGGTCGGCGTGTCCCAGGGAGTGCGCCCTCTTTCCCGTCCGCTGGAGATCACCCGGGCAAGCGGCTTCGACGTGCAGGCCCTGGGAGAGCAGCCGTCGCTCAACGTGCTGGCACGCGACCTGCCGCTGGAAGTGCGCGAGCTGGACCGGCTGCCGTTGCACCTCATCATGGCCGGCATCGTCTTCGGCGACCCCGCCACGGCCATCGATGAAGGCAGATACCACCTGGCATCGGTCATTTCGACCAACACCGACGACCATTCGGTCACACTCTCCTCGCGGCTGGCGGCAGGTGAGAGGCTGTTCTGGGCACTGCGCCAGCCGCTCGCGGCGGAACGCGACATGCGCCTCACCCTGGATCGGCTGGAAAACCGCATCAAGGCAGCGCCGGACTTCGGACTGTTTTTCCCCTGCATGGGGCGGGGCCCCTATTTCTATGGCGGAGTGGACCGGGATCTGGAGCTGATCCGGCGGCGCTTTCCCAGCATGCCGCTGATCGGCTTCTACGGCAACGGCGAAATCGCCCCCCTCGACGGAACCAGTCAACTGTTCCAGTATGCTGCTGTCATGGGATTGTTTCGCCATGTTTAACCCCAACCGCGACCAGGCGCGCCGATTCTTTTTCGATACCTGGCGCAAATACCGGCAGCGGCAGCCCCTCTCCGCGCTGGAAGGAACCGCGCTGGAAATCCTGCTGCAGCACCCCGAATACCACGCGCTGCTGGAAGATGCCGAGCGCTACCTCGACCGCGATTATTCACCCGACGCCGGCGAAACCAACCCCTTTCTGCACCTCAGCATGCACCTCGCGATCGCCGAGCAGCTCTCGATCGACCAGCCTCCCGGCATCAAGGCACGCTACCAGACACTGCTGGCTAAATGCGGCACCCCCCACGACGCCCAGCACACCATCATGGAATGCCTGGCGGAAATGATCTGGCAGGCACAGCGCCACGGCACCCCGCCGGACGGCGCGAAGTATCTCGACTGCCTAAACGGCCGCCTTTAAAGCCTGTTTCAGCAAGAGACAGTTTCAAAAGGGCGGGAAACCGGCTTCTTATTTCCGTTTTCCGCAAATCCGGGAAAATCTGTAAATGAATCTTTACAGATATTTCTCAACTTTTTTTCATCCCACCCCAATATTTCACCTAATCAACTGTTTTAACTTTATTAATTTTTGTTGGCACGAAATATGCGTAAACATTTGCATAAAAACAACACCAAACAAGTATCTTCCGATAAATTCGGTTAAGGAGAACATCATGAAAAGCAAATTGACATCCTTGTTGGCATGGACCGTGCTGATCGCGGCAATGATCGGCGGCAACGCGGCTTATGCCGCCATGGGCGAGGAAATGTCGGGCAGAGCTTGCGAAGACTGGAGTTTCAACGACTCCAACTGTCCGGCCTACATCGCGCCGAGTTTGACGACGGAGGGCAAACCGGCTTTCGGTGCCCCGTCTGGCGGGCTGGAAATGAAAGAAGGACTGGGTTGCGAGGACTGGAGCTTTAACACCCCTGGTTGCAGCGCCTACATCGACCGGACGGCGATGGCGGGCAAACCCGCCTTCGGCGAGCCGTCGGGCGGGCTGGAAATGAAAGAAGGGCTGGGGTGCGACGACTGGAGTTTCAACGACTCCAACTGCCGGGCTTACATCCGTTAAGGGCGGGCGCGGGGCGGGGACAGCACCCTGTCAAGGTATTCCCGCAGCGCCACCGCGTTGTTGAAGCGCGTGTCAGCCGCGGCATACAGCAGGGTTGTCCTTCCCGCGCGCGCCTTTGCGGCCAGCTCGGCCACCTGCTCCGGCTTCCGGTCGAGCTCGCTGAAATAACGGTTCCGGAATTCATCCCATTTTTCGGTATCGTGGCCGTACCATTTCCGCAGCTCGTTGCTGGGCGCGAGATCTTTGAACCATGCATCGATTTTCGCGCCCTGCTTGGTGACACCGCGCGGCCACAGACGGTCCACCAGCACCCGGAAACCGTCTTCGTCCGCCGCTTCGTCGTAGATTCTTTTTACATGGATGGACATATTTTTCAGAAACCCTGGCGGAGCCCTCTCCGCCGCCCCTTGTAGACCTTTTCCATAAGGAGATCGCCATGGCAACTTTTTCTTCTGCCCAAGTCGCCAGTACCATGCACCAGGCGTTGGAACAGTGCGACGTTGACATGCTGCTTAGCTGCTACAGCGACGATGCAGAAATCCAAATCATCGACCGCAACAATCCGCCGAGTTCGCCGCTGATGCTGCATGGAAAGAAAGCCATCGCCGATTATTACAGAGATATCTGCAGCCGGGGGATGAAGCACGTCGTGCAGCAGGAAATCGTCGGCGATAACCGGCTGGGGCTCACCGAAGCCTGCCAATATACGGATGGAACCCGTGTGCTCGCCGCGGAGATGTGCGAGCTGCGCGACGGCAAGATCGCCCGTCAGACCAACATCCAGGCCTGGGACGAAACCTCGGTATGGGAAGAGACCGAAGCGTGAAGCCGTTTTAAGATGCACGCAGGGCCATGCTGGAGACGGAATGGCGGAGAAACCGCCGGGAAATCTCTGAAACCGCAACAGCAGGAGCCCCCAAGCCGGGCTTACCGCAACTCCCAGGAAGAAGCCTTGTGCTCCCGCCAGCCCTTGCGCGCGCGGAAGATCAGCCAGCCGGCGTAGAAAAACGCCTCGAACATCAGCAAGGCGAGCCCCCACAACATCACTTCGACTGCGGAGTGATAACCCGGCTGAGCCGCGCCCCATGCCTGGGAAGGGTTGAACCAGCTCACCACGACCGGGCCGAGCAGCGGCCCCAGCAAGCAGGCGACGACGGTCAGCACGATCATGTGGCGGGCAGCCTGCCGCCTGGAGGGAAGATATCTGGTGAGGCTTTGCTCGATGTCCGGCTGGTTCATGCTTATCCTAGAAAAAGCGGTTTGGCCACGAATGACACGAATGTTCACGAATAATCATGACGTTACTCATGGGGCCGTGCTCGCCTGGATGGTATGCTGCAAATTCGTTGTTCTTATTCGTGCTTATTCGTGTCATTCGTGGCCAAATGCCGTTTTTAGGTTTGTTCCGCGGAAAATGGAATATCACCGCCCCAGCATTTCCGCGGCGTGCGCGCGGGTGGTGTCGGTGATCTCCACTCCGCCGAGCATGCGCGCGACTTCCTCGATCCGCGCAGGCCGGTCCAGCACCGTGATGGAACTCCGCACCGAGCCGCCCGCCGCGGCCTTGGCCACACGCCAGTGGTGATCGCCCAGCGCCGCCACCTGCGGCAGGTGGGTGATGCACAGCACTTGGCGCTCGGCGCCCAGTTGCCTGAGCAGCTTGCCGACGATCTCCGCCACGCCGCCGCCGATGCCCACGTCCACCTCGTCAAAAATCAGCGTGGGCACCGCCGCCACCTTGCTGGTGACGACCTGGATCGCCAGGCTGATGCGCGACAGCTCGCCGCCCGAAGCCACTTTGGCCAGCGGCTTCGGCGGCAAGCCGGCGTGGGAGGACACCAGGAATTCGATCTGCTCCAGGCCGTGGGCACTGCCCTCTGGCAGCGGGTTGAGCGCGATCTCGAATCGCCCGCCGGCCATCGCCAATTCCTGCATGGCGGCGCTGACCTTTTCTTCCAGTTCGCCCGCCGCCCGCTTTCTGCCGGCGCTCAATTTCCCGGCGAGAGCAAGGTAGCGCGTCATGGCCGCTTCTTCCTGTTCCCGCAGCGCCTCCGCCGAGCCGGTCTGGCGCAGCGATTCGAGTCGCGCCTGCGAGTGGGCGAGCAGCGCGGGAAGTTCTTCGGGGGGAGTGCGGTATTTGCGCGCCAGGTCGTGAACCTGCTCCATACGCTGTTCGCATTCGCGCAGGCGGGCCGGGTCGAGATCCACGCGCTGGGCATAGTGGCGCAAGCTGTATACCGCCTCCTGGATCTGGACTTCCGCCGATGTCAGAATGTCGAGAGGCTCCCGCAGGGCGGGGTCGAACTCCGCCAGGGCGCTCAGGCGCGAAGTCAGGCCATTGAGCTGGGACTGCAGCGACAGCTCGCTTTCCGACAGCAGTTCCACGCCGTACTGCACCCCTTCCAGCAGGCTGGCGGCATGGGCGAGCCGGGAATGCTCGGCCTGGAGCTCGGGCCATTCCTCGGCGGTGAGGTTGAGTTCGGAAAGCTCGCGCACGCGCCATTCCAGCTGCTCGAGCTCGGCGGCCACCGCCGCGGAATCCCGCTCCCACTCCTGTCTGCGGCCGGAAAGCGTTTTCCATTCGCGGAAGGCCTGCGCGATCTCGTTCGCCAGGCTTTCCTGGCCTGCGAAGGCGTCCAGCAGATCCCGCTGCGCCTGGGCCTTGAGCAGCGACTGGTGGGCATGCTGGCCGTGGATGTCCACCAGCCATTCGCCGGCATCGCGCAACTGCTGCAGGGTGGCCGAAACGCCATTGACGAAGGCGCGCGAACGGCCGCCCGCATCGATCACCCGGCGCATCAGGCAGGTACCGTCATCGCCGGCCAGATCGTTTTCCGCCAGCCACGCCTGCAATGCCGGCAGACGGGAGATGTCGAACTCGGCCGCAAGCTCGGCCCGCTCGCATCCCTGGCGCACCACCCCGGCGTCGCCGCGCTCGCCCAGCACCAGCGCCAGCGCGTCGATCAGGATGGACTTGCCGGCGCCGGTCTCGCCGGTGAGCACGGTAAAGCCTGGGCGGAACTCCAGTTCCAGCCGGTCAACGATGACGAAGTCGCGAATGCTCAGGGTCAGCAGCATCAGAGTTTCTCGCCCCAGTGCAGCTTCTGCCGCAGCATGTCGTAGTAGCTGTGCCCAACCGGGTGCAGCAGCCGAATGGACTGGCTGGAACGGCGCACGGCCACCCAGTCGTTTACCTGCAAATCGTAGTGGCACTGGCCGTCGAAATGTACGCGGGCGTCGGCGGCGTGGATCACCAGGATTTCCACCGTGCTGCCGCTGTTGACCGCGATCGGGCGGTTGCTCAGGGTATGGGGGCAGATCGGCACCAGCGCCAGCGCCTCCAGCGTGGGGTGCAGGATCGGGCCGGCGGCGGAAAGTGCATAGGCGGTGGAACCGGTGGGGGTGGCGACGATCAGCCCGTCGGAGCGCTGGCTGTAGACGAACTGGCCGTCCACGAACACTTCCAGCTCGATCAGGCGCGCCGTGATCCCTTTGCTCACGACCGCGTCGTTGAAGGCACAGGTTTCGAATACCGTCTGTTCCCCTCGCCGGACGGTGACATCGAGCAGAAAACGGTCTTCGCTGTCGTATTCCCCCTTCAGCATCTCGTCCATGGTTTCCAGCATGGTGTCCATCGAGACGTCGGTAAGAAAACCCAGCCGCCCCTGGTTGATGCCCACCAGAGGCACGCGGTAAGTATGCAAGGCGCGGGCGATGTTCAACATGGTGCCATCACCGGCCAACACCACAGCCAAGTCCGCCCGTTGCCCGATTTCGTCCAGGGTGGCGACGGGGTGGGAAACCGCGCCGATGCAGGCGGCAGTCTTTCGTTCCAGCAGGACCGTGCATTGCCGGCTCTCCAGGAACGCCGCCAACCGCAACAGCGATTCGCCGCTCTCTGGGCTGTTGTATTTGCCAATCAGGGCAATGGTTTTGAAGGGGAAAGCCATGGCCGGGATTATAGCCTTGCCCGCAAGTTGTAGTAAAATGCGGCCATGCTCGATCAACGCGCCCAGATTCTGCTCAAAACCCTGGTGGAACGCTACATCAGCGATGGCCAGCCGGTGGGTTCGCGCACCTTGTCCAAGCATTCCGGGCTGGATCTGAGTCCCGCCACCATTCGCAACGTGATGGCCGACCTGGAGGAAATGGGCTTCGTCTCCAGTCCGCATACCTCCGCCGGCCGGGTTCCGACGCAACGTGGCTACCGGCTCTTCGTGGACACGCTGCTGACTATCCAGCCGCTGGCGGAACTGCAGATTCACCAGCTGGAAACGCAGCTCCACCCGAGCGATCCCCACAAGCTGATCACCTCTGCGTCCAGGCTGCTCTCCGATCTCACCCATTTCGCCGGGGTAGTGATGACACCCAAGCGCAGCGCGGCGTTCCGCCATATCGAATTCCTCCGGCTGTCGGAGAAGCGCATCCTGCTGATCATCGTCAGCACCGACGGCAACGTGCAGAACCGCATCATCCTGACCGACAAACCCTGCACGCCCGCGGAACTTGCCCAAGCCACCAATTTCTTCAACCAGAACTATGCCGGTTGCACCTTCGAGGAAGTCCGCACCAAGATGCAGGCCGAGCTGAAGCAGCTTCACCATGACATGACCGCGCTCATGACGGCGGCGCTGGAAGCGGGCAGCCAGGCGATGAGCGAAACCGGCGAGGACTACGTGCTGTCCGGCGAGCGCAATCTGCTGCACGTCCAGGATCTTTCCTCCAACATGGCAGGCCTGCGCAGGCTGTTCGACGTCTTCGAGCAGAAAACCACCCTGCTGCAGCTGCTCGACAGCAGCATGCATGCCCAGGGGGTGCAAATCTTCATCGGCGGGGAATCCGGCCATGTCCCGCTGGACGAATGCAGTGTGGTAACGGCGCCCTACGAGGTGGACGGGCAGGTGGTGGGCACGGTAGGCGTAATCGGCCCCACCCGCATGGCTTACGAGCGGGTCATCCCGATCGTGGACATTACCGCCAAGCTGCTTTCCAGCGCACTGTCCTACCACTAGCAATGTACCTGCCCGAACCTCCCCACCGGCACGACGACCCAAGCCGGGTCGGCATTCTGCTGATCAATCTCGGCACGCCCGAAGCGCCTACGAAAGAGGCGCTGCGGCCCTATCTCAGGCAATTCCTGAGCGACCCGCGCGTGGTGGAGATGCCCCGCGCCCTGTGGTGGCTGATCCTGAACGGCATCATTCTCAACACCCGGCCCGCCAGGTCGGCGGAGAAATACGCACAGATCTGGACCCGAGAAGGTTCGCCGCTGCTGGTGCATACCCGGCGCCAGGCGAAGCTTCTGCAGGGTTATCTGGGAGAGCGCACCCGCGCGCCGCTGGCGGTGGAGTTCGCGATGCGCTACGGCAAGCCGGGCATCGCGGAAGGCATCGCGAAGCTGAAGGAAAAAGGCTGCGACCGCATCCTGGCGTTCCCGCTCTATCCCCAGTATGCCGCCAGCAGCACGGGATCGGCGTTCGACGGGCTGTTCCAGGCGCTCGGGCAGATCCGCAACGTGCCGGAGATCCGCACCATCCGGCATTATCACGACCATCCCGGCTATATCGCGGCGCTGGCGCAAAGCGTCCGCGATTACTGGATGCAGAACGGGCGGCCGGACAAGCTGCTGATGAGTTTCCACGGCACGCCGCGCGTGAGCCTCGACCAGGGCGACCCGTACCACTGCGAATGCCAGAAGACCGGCCGCCTCCTGGCCGAAGCGCTGGGGTTGTCGGCCGGGCAGTACGTCATCAGCTTCCAGTCGCGCTTCGGCCGCGACAAATGGCTCCAGCCCTACACCCAGCAGACCCTGGAGCGGCTCGGCAAGGAGGGGGTGAAGCGGGTGGACGTGGCATGCCCCGGCTTTGCCGCCGATTGCCTCGAAACCCTGGAAGAGATTGCCATGGAATGCAAGGCCGCGTTTCTCTCCGCCGGCGGCAAGGAGTACCACTACATTCCCGCCCTCAACGACCGCGCCGACTGGATTCAGGCGATGTGCGCCATCGTGCTGGAAAACCTGCAGGGCTGGCTCGAGTGCCCATCCGGCGAGGCGGCGGACGAACGCCGCGCCCGTGCCGTCGCCATGGGCGCGTCGGCGTAGTCTCCCTTCTCTAAACCACAAACCCGCCGCAGAGCTGCAGCGCCCATAGGGCGGGCCATGCCCGCCACCGGATTTTTAAAAATTTAAAGTTCTTCCCGATCCTGCCGCTAAATTTATTGCCTGCCGGGCGGTCCCGGCAGAATAAGCAAAGCGTCATCGGGCGGATGTCGGCACATCCGCCCTCTTCCCCGGCAGAGCGGAGTTTGCCATGAAAATCGAAAGCTCAAATCTTCTCCTCTCCGGCAGCCATAGCGCGGTGGAACAGCATAAAGTGCACGAATCCCTGCGGATGTGGGTGGGCGAACGGCGCCCCGATTTCGAGCGCGGCGAAACGCCGCCCCCCGCGCAGCGCGCAGACAAAGTCACCCTGTCCGAAGCGGCCGTCCAGGCTGCCGCAAAGCCGGAAGCAGCGGAAGCGGAAGATGCGGCGGAAAACGATCCGCAGATGCAGTTGCTGATCGCCGCGGTCGAAATGTTGACCGGCAAGAAAATCAAGGTCGTGAAGCTGAAGGATATTGCTCCCGACACCCCGCCGCCCGAAATCAAAGACCCCAAGGCAGCTCAGGCTCAGCCGCAGCCCCCCGCCGCAGGATACGGTATTGAGTACGACTATCACGAATCGCATTACGAGGCCGAGCAGACCACTTTTGCCGCCGAAGGCGTGGTCAGAACCGCCGACGGCCAGGAAATCCGCTTCTCGCTCCGACTCGAGATGCGGCGGGAGTTTTCGCAGGAAGTTGATGTGAACGTCCGGCTCGGCGACGCCGCCCGGCAGAAGAAGGATCCACTGGTACTCAACTTCAACGGCACCGCGGCGCAATTGACCGAGCGGAAATTCAGCTTCGATCTCGATGCCGACGGCACGGCGGAGCAGGTCTCGTTTGTCGGCGCCGGCAGCGGCTTCCTGGCGCTGGACCGCAATCAGGACGGCAAGATCAACGACGGCGGCGAGCTGTTCGGCCCCTTGAGTGGCGACGGTTTTTCCGAGCTGGCGGACCACGATGCCGACCGCAACGGCTGGATCGACGAGAACGACCCGATCTACGCCGAATTGCGCATCTGGACCAAGGACGTCAAAGGCAACGATGTGCTGGCGGGACTCAAGGAAAAGGGCGTCGGCGCGATTTCGCTGGCCCGCATCGCCACCGAATTCAGCCTGAAAAACCCGCAAAACGACCTGCTGGGGCAGATCCGCTCCTCCGGGGTCTATCTCAACGAAGACGGCTCGGCCGGCTCGGTGCAGCAGATCGATCTGGCGGTTTAGCGGGCTCTTGACCCGCCAGAAGCCGCTGCACCCGGTCGAACAGCTCATCCATTGCATCCTCCGGCGTTTTGAGAAAGGCCATGTTCCAGCCGGGGAACAGGTTGTTCTCTTCCCGGTATTCGTGCTTGGCCAGCGTGCCGGACAGGATGGCGAGGAACGGCGATGCCTCGGCAAGCGACGGCGTGTCGCTGCCCTCGAAACAAGCTTCGATCAATGCGAGCTGGGCGAGGATTTCCTCGTGTTCGCGCAGCATGGTGGAAGTCGGGTCGTCGCCGAAGGGAGCGCGCGGCGCATTGAAGACAGGCGCCAGGATCTCGTTTTCCACCTGGATGTGCCGCCGCAACCCAGCGGCGAATTCCATCAGCAGGGGCGCGGCCTCGCTTGCATTGCCGGCGTTCGCGAAATTCAGCGCCCGTCCGAAGAGCTCGTCCAGCCGCTTGTGGTCGCGTGTCAGCGCGTCCACAATGCCGCCGGCGGCGACGTCGTCGCGGTGCCGCACCTCGGTCCGCCATCCTCCTTCGCTATCCGGAGCGATCGTCCAGCTCAGGCTGTCGCGCAACTGCAGGTTCAGGCTCTGCATCATGAGCACGGGTTCCTGAGCGGTCAGCAGCACCATCCGCTCGCCGCGGCAAAGTGCCCTTACCTGGTAGAACGCCGCGGTCTGCACCCTGCTTGGCACTTCGTCGCGCAGATCGATAATCCCATTTTCCGGCACCGCCATGGCCCAACCTTGAGCATTAGAAAGTTCTTATATGCTAGGTGCCCCAGGGGAAAAAGTCCAGCCAGGCAGGCTGTCAGCGATAGCGGTAATAGGGATAGCGGTACGGATCCCAGAACGGGTCGTAGTAATACGGCACGCCGTAGTTGTCCCGCAGCGGCCAGAGGTAGAGTGATTCCACCCGCAGGCTGGCACAGCGGTATTCGTACTCGCCGACCTTGCAAACCAGCGGCGCCTGCAGGGTGCCGACCATCGTGATTTCCCGGCCCGGCGCATATATGGCCGGATCGTGGAATTCCGGCGTGCAGCCGACGAAGCGCCCGTCCGTCTTGTCGGTGCGCCAAGGCTGGCCGATGCTGTCCAGCGGGCGGCTCAGCACTTCGAAGCAGGTTTCCTGCTTGCCGGTGGTGGTGCTGAGGATGATCCCGCCCCAGCGCACGCGCTCGCCGACGACGTTCTGTTCCTGCGCGAGTTTGGCTGTGATGGGGAGGAATGGTCCGCCGGCGATGGGTGCCGGCACGGTGGCGCAGGCGCTCAGCAAAAGCAGCGCCAGCGAGGCGAAAAGATAACGGCGCATGGTGGCCTCCATTTAGTTGCTAAAAACAGCACTTGGCCACGAATGGCACGAATGAACACGAATTAAGAACAATGAAATGCGGCCGATTTGCAGCACCCCATCTGGGTAAGCACGACCCCGTATGCAACATCATGGTTGTTCGTGAACATTCGTGTCATTCGTGGCTAAAACGCTTTTTCCAGGTTTATTCGTGGTTGAATTTGGAATTCCTGGCATCAGCAACCGGCCGCGCGGCCACGCACCAGCGCGGCGGTGATTTCGGCCACATGGCGCCCCTGGAAGCGGGCCATCGCCAGCTCGTTGTCGCTCGGCATGCGGCTGCCGTCGCCGCCTGTGATGGTGCTGGCGCCGTAGGGGGAGCCGCCGGAGATTTCCGCCATGGTCATCTGGCGCTGCTCGCTGTACGGCATGCCGACAATGATCATCCCCTGGTGGAGCAAAGTAGTATGAAAGCTGAGGATGGTGCTTTCCTGCCCGCCGTGCTGGGTGGCGCTGCTGGTGAAAACGCTGCCCACCTTGCCGATGAGCGACCCTTCCATCCAGAGCTTGGTAGTCTGGTCGAGAAGGTTGCGCATCTGCGCCGCCATGTTGCCGAAGCGTGTCGGCGTGCCGAACAGGACGGCATCGGCTTCGGCGAGCTGCGCGGGAGCGATGACCGGCAGGTGAGAAAATGCCGCCTGCGCGGCCTTGGCGCCGCTGGCAGCGAGTTTTTCCTCGGGCACCAGTTCCGCCACCCGCCACAGACTCACGTCGGCGCCTGCTACGGCGCGCGCGCCCTCCGCCACGGCCTCTGCCATCCGGTAGATGTGGCCGTACATGCTGTAAAATACCACCTGGATTTTCATGGGTTTTCTCCTCTTGGCTGGAAATGAAGGTTGAGGGAATACCCGTTGGACAGAGAGATTCCGGTTTAGTTACGCCGGCGGAAACTGCGGCGCAGGATGCCTGTCCATCGTTTTTAAATTCAAGAAAGGATCGTCTGTGAACCGCCGCGACTTCGTCAAGCTTGCCTGCCTGGCTCCTGCGCTGTTTTCCCTTTCCCCCGGCGCTTTCGCCGCCCCATCCCGCTGGCGCACCTTCCGTCTGACCTATCGGGTGCAGCTGCCCGAGGAGGGGTTGCCGGCCAGGATGTGGCTGCCGCTGCCCGCCGTCGGGCCGACCCCTTACCAGATGGCGATGGGCAGCGTATGGAGCGGTACTGCCGAAAAAGCTGCATTTACTGCGGATCGGCGCTACGGCGCACCAATTTTCTATGCGGAGTGGAATGAAGGCGGGCCGCGCAAGGTCGAGGTCGTTGCACAGGTACGCACCGCCGACCGCTCCGTCCCGCTGGACAAGGCTTTGCCACCCGCGCCCATCCCCGCCGAGGTCCGGCAATTTCTCCGGCCCACCCCGCACATGCCGAATGACGGGATCGTGCGTGAAAAGGCCCGCTCCATCACGCGCGGCAAAACCGCACCGCTGGAGAAAGCGCGCGCCATCTACGACTGGGTGGTGGACAACACTTTCCGCGACCCCAAAGTACAGGCCTGCGGCACCGGGGACATCAAGTTCATGCTGGAAAGCGGCAACCTGGGGGGCAAATGCGCCGACATCAATTCGCTGTTCGTCGGCTTGGCGCGAGCGGCGGGGATCCCGGCGCGCGAGGCGTTCGGCATCCGGGTGGCCGAATCCGGAGTGTTCAAGAGCCTGGGGCGAAGCGGGGACGTGAGCGGGGCCCAGCACTGCCGCGCCGAATTCTATCTGGCCGGGGCCGGCTGGGTGCCGGTGGACCCCGCCGATGTGCGCAAGGCGGTGCTGGAGGAAAAGCTCGATCTGGCCGATCCAAAAATCATCGCGCTGCGGGAGAGGCTGTTCGGCAACTGGGAAATGAACTGGGTCGCCTTCAACCATGCGCGGGATTTCGCGCTCGAGCCGGAGGCCGCAGCCGGCCCGCAGAATTACTTCATGTACCCCTATGCCGAGATCGGCGGCAAGCCGCACGAGGGGTTGAATCCGCTCAAGTTTGTGTATCGGGTGGAGGCGGAAGAGATCGTCTAATAAACCTGGAAGAAGCGATTAACCACGAATGTTCACGAATAATCAATGAATTAACCATTCCTGTCCGGCTCACCCGTTGGGTGAGGCGAAATTATGTTCTAACTATTTGTGTTCATTCGTTAAAATTCGTGTCATTCGTGGTTAACTGCCGTTTTAAGGATAAAGCAGATACTTCGCCCGCAGCGCGCGGAATTCCTCCACCTTCCCCTGCCATTGCGCGGCGATCGCCGCGGGATCTTCGCCGTTCCTGAGCGCGGCTAAAACCTGGCGAGAGCCGATCAGCGACAGGGTTCGGTCGAGCTGGAAATCCTGCGGATGGAGCCGGTAAAGCGCGCCGGCGATTTCCACGCCGAGAGCCGGGGCGTCGAGTGCCTGGCGGTCCGTCAGGGCGATCCGGACGCCGTGGCAGAGCCGATTCTTGTAGCGGTTTTCGCCCGGGGTGAAATCCGCCGGCATGAAGCGCACCCCCGCAATGTTGCGCCCGTTGAGATAGGCGGCGAGCTCGGCCCCGTTGACCCAGGGGGCGCCGACCAGTTCGAACGGCGCGTCGGTGCCGCGGCCGACGCTGACGTTCGCTCCTTCGACCAGGGCAACGCCGGGGTAGAGGGCGGCCTTGGTCAGCGTGCGCAGATTGGGCGAGGGCGGAACCCACTGCAGGCCGGTCTCGTCGTACCAGGCGCCGCGCCGCCAGCCGCGCATCTCGATCACGTGCAGCTTCGCGCCGATCCTGTTCTCGGCGTTGAACATCTGCGCCAGCTCGCCCACCGTCATGCCGTGCCGCACCGGCAGCGGAAAATAGCCGGTAAAGGATTTCAGGTCCTCGTCCAGCACCGGCCCCTGCACCGCCTCGCCACCGATCGGATTGGGACGGTCGAGGACGTAGAAATCGAGCCCTTTCCCCGCCGCCGCCTCCATCGCGTAGGCCATGGTGGTGATGTAGGTGTAGAAACGCGCGCCGGCATCCTGGATGTCGAATACCAGGGCATCCAGCCCTTCCAGCATGGCATCCGTCGGACGCCTTGCATCCCCGTACAGGCTATGGACCGGCAGGCTGGTGGCCGGCTCCGCGCCGGAAGCGATTTTCTCGTCCAGGTTGCCGTACAGGCCATGCTCGGGGCTGAAGACGGCCGCAAGCTTCACGCCCCGGGCCCGGTAGAGCAGGTCGAGCGTGCGGTATCCGGCGGCATCGCGGCCGGTGTGGTTGGTGATGAGTCCGACGCGCAGGCCGGAAAGCGGCGCGAAGCCTTCCGCGGCAAGCACGCCGATGCCGGTTTCCACCCTGTCCTTGCGGGCGGCGGCATCCCTGGCGGCTTCAAAATAGGCGGCCAGCGAAGGCCGGCGTGCAGCCGCGTCGTCGGCCGAGACCGGCCCGAGCGCCGCCGCCACCGCCGCTGCGACTTCCGCCCGCAGCGGCGCGACATCGCCCTTTCCGTCAGGGTGCACCCGGTTGGTCAGGATGACGCCCCAGGCTTGGGAGATCGGATCGATCCACAGGGAGGTGCCGGTATATCCGGTATGCCCGTAGGCGCCTACCGGCGGCAGCGCGTCCCGGTTGGCGGCGAACGGCGCGCCGATATCCCAGCCCAGGCCGCGCAGCCGGGTGGCGCCGGGCGGCGACTGGGGCATGGTCATTTTTTCCACCGTGGCCGGCTGAAGGATTTGCACGCCACCGGCGCTGCCGCCGTTGAGCAGCATCCGCGCGAAGACGGCGAGATCGTCGGCGGTCGAGAACACGCCGGCATGGCCCGCAATGCCGCCCATCCTTGCGGCGGTGGGATCGTGCACCTCGCCTTGCAGCATTTCCCCGCGGCGGTAGACCGTGGGCGCGATGCGCCTGCGCTGCGCCGGCTGCGGCACGAAGCCGGTGTCTTTCATGCCCAGCGGCTTGAAGATGTGGCGGTCGCAGTAAACATCCAGCGGCAGCCCCGACACCCGCCGCACGATCTCGCCCAGCGCCGCGAAATTGATGTCGCTGTAAATGAAGGCGGTGCCGGGTGCCCGCACCGGCTTTTCGGCGGCGATCAGCCTGAGCGCGGCGCTGCGGCCCTGCCACTTCCCTTTCAGATCGAGATCGGGGCGCAGGCCGGAATAGTGCGTCAACAGGGCCTGAACGGTGATGCGCTCCTTGCCGTTCTGGCCAAATCCAGGCCAGTACTTGGCCGCCGGGTCTTCGAGGCGCAGCTTGCCCCGCTCCACCAGCTGCATCACCGCCGTGGTGGTGGCGACGACCTTGGTGAGCGAAGCAAGGTCGAATACCGTATCTTCCGCCATCGCCCGTTTTTCGGGCTGGAGCGCAGCATGGCCGAAGGCGCGCCGGAAAAGGATGCCGTCCCGGTTGCCGACCAGCACCACGGCCCCCGGTATTTTCCCCGCCCGGATTTGCCCCTCGACGATGCCGGCAAGCGGCTCGAATCCCGCCGCCTGCGGCGCAGCCTGCGCGCCCGGATCGGCAGGCCGCCCCGGCTCCGCGGCCGAAACGGCGGCCGGGGCGAGCGCGAACAACAGCGCCAGTCCGGCCAGTCCCCTCACAGCCTGTCCCCTCGGGGATTCCGCTTCGCCGCGACCTGGGTGTCCCCCTTCTTCAGCGCCTCGTCAGAATACACGTTGCGGGGGTTCCACAGCATCCAGCCGTTGGCGCCGAAATCCTCCGCCGCCCTGATCTGATCGCCGATTTCCTTGGGGCCGAACGGCCGGTGATCGAAGGCGTAATCCTTGAATGCCTGCAGCCAGGGGCGGAAGCGCAAGCCCGGAAGTCCGGTCCTTTCCTTCGCGCGCTTGAGCGACAGGAACACGATTTCATAGGGGTTCTCGACCGGCTGCCGGTAGTTGGGGATGCCATACTGGAAGCCGGAGGGGTAGAGCATCGGCGAGAAATAGTCGAGCACCGGGGCGAGCTCCTCCAGCTTTTGCCCGATGTCGGTATCGTTGGTGTTCCAGCTCACATAGCCGAAAAGATCGGCGGCAAGGAAAACGTTGTATGGCGCCAGCCTGGCCCGCGCCTCGGTGAGAAACCCGGTAATAGCACGGACCCGATTCGCTTCCGTATTCGGCTGGGAGAACTCCGGCCCGCGCGCGTCCGGGAAGCGCACGTAATCGAACTGGATTTCGTCGAAGCCGTTTTTGGCGGCTTCCACCGCGATCTCGATATTGTATTCCCACACTTCCTTGCGGAAGGGATCGACCCAGGCGAGGTTTTCCCGATCCCGCCAAACAGCCCCGTCGCGGGTTTTCACCGCCCATTCCGGCTTTGCCGTGGCGAGCGGATCGTCCTTGAAGGTCACGATCCGGGCGATGGTATAGATGCCCTTTTCCCTCAGGGAGGCGATCAGACTCCTGATGTCCCGGATAGTGGTGATTTTCTGCCCGCCCACTTCGGCAACGAGTGGGATGGCGCTCTTATACGGGATCATGCCGAGATCGCCCTTGACGTCGATCACCAGCGCATTGAGATCGGTTTCTTCGATCAGTTTCAGTGCCGACTGCCGCAGGGTCGAGCTGCCCGCTCCATAGAACGACAAGTAGAGCGCCTTGGGCGCGAACGGCGTAAGGCGGATCTCCTTCGCCTCGCCGTCTGCCCGGCCGGCGGTATCGACCTCCTGGCGAAGATAACCGGGAGCTCGCGCGCCGATCCTGCCGCCCTCCGCTTCGATGCGGAATCCTCCGTCCTTGCCGGTTCTCGCCACCTGGTTCTGCGCCGTGACGAACGCGCCCTCGATGGGTTTTCCGGTCGACGAATCCACCACCCTCCCTTCGTAGGCCGCCGCATTGCCGGTTACTGCGAGAAGGAGCACGGAAATGATCGCCGCCGTAAACTGTTTGTAGTTTTCCACTGTTTTATTCGCCTCCGCTTTTCGTAGTCAATAACCCGCTTTTCCGCGCACCCGCTTGCCGGCCACGATCTGCTCGAATACCTTGCCCGCATCCCGATCCGTCATCAAATAACGGGGAAGCGCCATCATTTTGTCGCCGGGACCAGCAGGCCGCCTTTCCAGACCCAATGCCGCAATATAGCCGAGTTCCCCCGCCTTTTGCATCAGTTCGTCGTCGTACACGCCGAACGGCCAGGCCAGCATATCTACTTTGACGCCGAGATTTTGTTCAAGTTTTGCCTTCGACCGGGTGAGCTGGAAGACGACGGATTTCTCGTATTCCTCGGGGGAGAGACGCTTCTTGTCCTGCTTGAAATTGGGATGCCAGTAGGTATGGGACTGGATGTCGAACAGGCGCGATTCGTTCAGCTCCCCGAGCTGTTGCCAGGTCATGGCATACGAGGCATTGGAAATGGCGGAAGGGTAGATGAACAGGGTGACTGGGATGCGGTAGCGCCGCACCAGCGGGAACATGTCGGTATAAACCGACCGGTGACCGTCGTCGGCGGTGACTACGACCGACCGCGGCGGGGGTGGCAGCGCCTTGCCCAGCAGGCAATCCACCAGCGAGCGCAGGGGAATGACCGTGAAGCCGTTGTCCGCGAGGTATTTCAGTTGGGATTCAAATACCGCCGTGGTGACGGTCATGCTGTCTGCCACCGTCGGGCCGAAGCGGTGATAGTCCAGGATCGGCACTTGCGGGCATGGCCCGGGCGGTGCGGCCCTGGCCGCCGAACAAGGCCCCAAGCCGAGTACGAATACAGACAATACCAACACGATCGCGTGCAGACGCAAAATAGCGCTCATCGTTTATTTTCCCTGCCTCCCCCGCAGGCTGAAAACCTTCCCGGAATGTTCACTGTCGTATTGCTATATTATCCGATCCGTCGACCGCTGGGCTTGATTTCCCGGCGGAGGCTCCCCCAGGAGGAAGAAAGCATGCCGCAAACCGCCCAGTATTCCGCCGGAGTGGTGGTGGTGCGCCGCCGGGGGGACGATTGGCGCTATCTTCTGCTGCGCGCCTACCGCAACTGGGATTTCCCCAAAGGGCTGGTCGAGGCCGGGGAAACGCCGCTCGAGGCCGCGATTCGCGAGGTGCGGGAGGAAACCGGGCTGGTTGACCTGAGGTTCGGCTGGGGCGAGGATTACCGCGAAACCGCACCCTACGGCAAGGGCAAGGTGGCGCGCTATTATCTGGCGGAATCCGGTGCCGGGGAAGCTCGGCTTCCCGTTTCGCCCGAACTGGGGCGGCCCGAGCATCATGAATTCCGCTGGGCCGGTTATGAGGAGGCGCGCCGCATCCTGCCGCAGAGGCTCCAGCCCGTTCTGGAATGGGCGCACACCTGGCTGGATGAGCCGGAGACCGCCAGACGGGTGTAAAATCTTGGCATTTCATCAAAAAAACAAAGAGGAGCCGCAATGTTCTACCGCAAATGGGGATTGATTGCATCGGCTGCCATCCTGGCGGCATCGCTCTGGACAGGCACCGCGGCGCGCGCCGCAAGCTGCGAAGACACCGTCCATCTGCTGAGCCACCTCCTGCATCCGCGCACGGACGAAGCGGAGCTGACGGAAATTCTGGAAACGCTGAACAAGAGCCGCAATGCGCGGCTCCCGGAAAAATTCATCACCAAGCGCGATGCGCAGCGGGCAGGCTGGAAGCCCGGCACGGACTTGTGGGCCGTGCCAGCGCTCAAGGGCAAGAGCATCGGCGGGGACAAATTCAGCAATCGCGAAGGAAAGCTGCCGGCCGGCGAATGGCGCGAAGCGGACCTGGATTACAAGGGCGGCCACCGCGGCGGCAAGCGCCTGGTGTTTTCCGCCGACGGGGATCGCCGCGTGACGGTGGATCACTACCGGACGTTCGTCGAGATTCCCCCCTGCCAATGAAGCGCTGCCGCCTGGCCGACATCCGTACCGTGGAGCGGTTCTACGATGAGCTGGCGCGCCAGCTCGATTTCCCGCCCCATTTCGGCCGCAACCTGGATGCACTGTGGGACGTCCTCACCACGGATATCGAAGGGCCGGTCGAAGTGGTATGGGAAGGGGCGAGCCAGTCGCATGCAGCCATGGGCGAGGATTTCGTCAAGCTCGCGGCGCTGCTGGAGGAAGTGACGGCGGAACGCGGCGACTTCACTTTCACGCGGCTCTGAGAAGCTGTTTAAAAAATGTTGCGAGCGTGCGTCAGGCAGGGGAGGACGGAGCACAGGAACCGGAATGTACAAGGAAGTACATGAGGATTCCGAGCACCGCCCGACCCTGCATCACGCACGCGCAGTAATTTTCTGAACAGCTTCTGAGAAGGAGCGCTGCCAAATGTCCAAATGGCTCATCACCCTGGGGATCATTCTCATCCTGCTGGGACTGGCCTGGCCGCTCGCCAGCAAACTCGGGCTGGGCAACCTGCCCGGCGATATCCGCATTGAACGCAAGGGGATGTTTTTCTACTTCCCCATCACCACCAGCATCATCATTTCACTCGTCGTCACCCTGATCCTGTGGATTTTCCGCCGCTAGGCCGGAAAAAGATGCTCGTGCGCCTCTATTGTTGGGGCCGCCGACCGGGAAAGAGGACGGATGCCCGCCACATCTGGAACACGACGGGCGCCGAGCCAATCAGCGCCGCCCCGCCTTCGTCCACCACTTCCACCCGGAGAGTATGGGCGCCGCGCTCCACGCCCTCGAGCGCGAACTGCGCGCCTTGGTATGGCTCCCCGGCCGCAACGCCATCCAGGCTTGCCCGGATACGGTGTCCCGCCTTGACGTCCAGAGGGGGCACCAGCCTGAGCTCGACCTCCACGCGCCCGGCATTGTCGTGAACGACCTCTTCGGGGGCGGGGCGGACGATGGACAGCTCGGCATATTCCTGCGCGAGGGCGCCCTGGAGGGGGAAAACGAGCAGCAGCAGGAGCGCGCGCAGTTTATTCATTTTTAGCCACGAATGTTCGCGAACAAGCACAAATGGGCAGGGCATGATTTGGCCTTGCCAAACGGGCAAGCCACGCGAAAATTGCTAATCCATCGATTATTGCTAAATGCTCTCGGCATTATTCGTCGTAATTCGTGAATATTCGTGTCATTCGTGGTGAATTGCCGTTTCCAATTTCACGGGCTGATCTTCAACGGGATATAGAGCGCATTGTCGCCGCGCCGGACGAGCAGGGCTACGGTCTGGCCGGCCGGAACCTGATTGAGCAGCCGGACGAATTGCTCCACCGTCGCGATTTCCGTGTTGCCCACCGCCAGAATCACGTCGCCGCGCCGGATTCCGGCCTTTGCCGCGGAGCCGCGCACGTTCTCGACCAGCAGGCCATGGTCTACGTTGAGCTGCCGCTGCCGTTCGGCGGTAAGCTCGCTCACCACCAGCCCGAAGCGGCTTGCCCCCGGCCGGTCCGGCCCGCGGCGCTCCGCGGTTTTTTCGGCCGGCAGCTCGCCCACCACCACCGTCACTTCCTGGGCGGCCTTTTTCCGCCAGATCTGAAGCCTGACCGCGGTGCCCGGCCTGGTGCCACCCACCAGCCGCGGCAGCTCGCTGGCGCTCTGCAGGCTCTTGCCGTCGTACTTGAGGATCACGTCGCCCGGCTGCAATCCGGCCTTTTCCGCCGGCCCGCCTTTCTCCACCGCGGACACCAGCACGCCGTTGGCGCCCTTCAGGCCGAACGAGGCGGCGAGATCCGGCGTGAGCTCCTGGATGCCGATGCCCAGCCGGCCGCGGGTCACCTTGCCGTGCTTGCGCAGCTGATCGGCCACATTCGAGGCGACGTCAATCGGAATGGCGAAGGCCAGCCCCATGTAACCGCCGGTGCGGCTGTATATCTGCGAATTGATGCCGACCACCTCCCCCTTCAGGTTGAACAGGGGGCCGCCGGAATTGCCGG
Organism: Pseudomonadota bacterium; assembly: GCA_040752115.1. Classification (GTDB taxonomy): domain Bacteria; phylum Pseudomonadota; class Gammaproteobacteria; order Burkholderiales; family Sulfuricellaceae; genus JBFMFB01. The sequence continues at coordinate 20,879 of JBFMFB010000027.1, forward strand.
GGTTGACGGCGGCATCGGTCTGGATGAAGGGGACATAGCTTTCATCCGGCAGCGAGCGCCCTTTGGCGCTGACGATGCCCACTGTCACGCTGTTCTCGAAACCGAAGGGCGAGCCGATCGCCGCCACCCATTCGCCGACCCTGAGCTTGTTCGGATCCCCGATCGGGACCTTGGGCAGTCCTTTGGCGTCGATCTTGATCAGCGCGACGTCGGTGCGGCGGTCGGTGCCGACGACCTTGGCCTTGAATTCCCGTTTGTCGGTCAGCTTCACCGTCACTTCGTCGGCATCGTCGATCACGTGGGTATTGGTAAGAATATAGCCGTCCTCGCTGATGATGAAACCCGAGCCGAGCGAGCGCGTCTGGTACTCGCGCGGCCCTTCGCGGGGCGGCATGAAGCGGTGGAAGAATTCGTAAAACGGATCGTCCGGAGACAATCCCGGAAACTGCGGCATGAAGTCCTCGCCGCGCACTGTCTGGGTGGTGCTAATGTTCACCACCGCCGGCCCTTCCTTCTCCACCAGCGTGGTAAAGTCGGGCAGCAGCATTGCGGCAGAAGGGGCGGAGGGCGCGGAAGGCGCCGCAGGTGCGGCCTCCTGCCGGGTTTGCGCCTGGTTGGAAGGCGAGCAGGCGATCAGCAACAGTGACAACGCAAGGGACGTAAAAATTTTTTCCAGCAACAAATTATTGGGCATCCTTGATTTCCTTACAATTTGCCTGAACGAAACATTACGACTCCGGCGCCATGCCAGATGGACAGCCGGGCCGGCAAAAGGTTTTAGCAGGGCGCTAAAAACCACTGCGCCTGCCGGCCGGCGCTATTTTGAAACAGCGCCGAATGTTCGCGCAAGAGGTTGCATGCCATGGCGCTTGCTCCCGGCCGCAGGCAGCGTAAAATCAAGTTGCGAATTGTCAAAATCTCAGCCCGCACTGCCGGACGCCCGGCGGAAAAGGAATAATCCGGAAAGTGCTTGACCATGCCCAACACGCCCTTGCTCACCAGCTCGCCCAGCCCTTTGCTGACGGAACTCCCCCCGCTCGGCATGGATGCGGCCAACCTCGCCTCCGACTTCCGGCGCTATTTTGGCCACACCCTGGGGCGGGACAAGCACGGCGTTTCCGCCTATTACGCCTACACCTCCCTGGCGCTCACCCTGCGTGACCGGCTGGTAGAACGCTGGAAAAACACCAACTACGCCTACGACGGCTGCGATTGCAAGCGCGCCTATTACCTGTCCCTCGAATTCCTGATGGGGCGGGCCCTGAGCAATGCGATGCTCAATCTGGGTGTAACCGATACCGCCGGCCGCGCGCTGAACAGTCTCGGGCTGGCGCTGGAGGAGATCGCCCAGCGGGAGCACGACGCGGGCCTGGGCAACGGCGGCTTGGGGCGGCTGGCGGCCTGTTTTCTCGACAGTTGCGCCACGTTGCAGTTGCCGGTAATGGGCTACGGCATCCGCTACGAATACGGCATGTTCCGCCAGTTGATCGAAAACGGCTGGCAAGTGGAAGAACCCGATCACTGGCTGCGTGAAGGCAATCCGTGGGAACTGGAGCGGCCGGAGTTCACCCGTCGCGTCCATTTCGGCGGCCGCAGCGAACGCTACCTCGACGCTGCGGGGAAACAGCGGGTGCGCTGGACGGATACCCACGACGTGCTGGCGGTGCCCTACGACATCCCGGTCCCCGGCTACCGCAACGGCACCGTCAACACCCTGCGCCTGTGGAAGGCCGCTGCCACGGACGAATTCGACCTGGGCGAATTCAACGCCGGCAGCTACCCGGAATCCGTCGCCGCCAAGAATGCTGCGGAACACATCACCATGGTGCTGTATCCCAACGATGCGAGCGAAAACGGCAAGGAGCTGCGCCTGCGCCAGCAGTATTTCCTGGCTTCCGCCAGCCTGCAGGACGTGATATGGCGCTGGATGCGCGACCACGGCAACGATTTCAGCCGGTTTGCGGAAAAAAACTGCTTCCAGCTCAACGACACCCACCCCACCTGTGCCGTGCCCGAGCTGATGCGGCTCCTGATGGACGAGCACGGGCTAGACTGGGAGTCGGCCTGGGGCATCACCCGCCGCACCATGGCCTACACCAATCACACTCTACTGCCGGAGGCATTGGAAAAATGGCCGGTGCGCATGTTCCGCGCGCTGCTGCCGCGGCTGCTGGAAATCATCTACGAGATCAATGCCGACTTTCTGGTCGAGGTAGCGCGCCGCTGGCCCGGAGATACCGAGCGGCTGCGGCGCATGTCCCTCATCGAGGAAGGGCCCGAGCCGCAGGTGCGCATGGCTTACCTCGCCGTGGTCGGCAGTTTCTCCGTCAACGGCGTGGCGGCATTGCACTCCGATCTGCTGCGGCGGTCGCTGTTCCAGGATTTCCACGAGTTGTGGCCGGAGAAATTCAACAACAAGACCAACGGCGTCACGCCCCGCCGCTGGCTCGATCACAGCAACCCAGGATTGAGCCGGCTGATTTCCGCAACCATCGGCGATGGCTGGATACGGGACCTCGATCAGCTGCGCGAACTGGCCCCCCACGCCGAGAACGCCGCTTTCCGCGCCGACTGGCGCGAGGTAAAGCGGGCCAACAAGCTGCGCCTGGCAGCAATGGTGGAAAGCGCCTGCGGCATCCGCTTCGACCCGGACGCGCTATTTGATGTGCAGGTCAAGCGTATCCACGAATACAAGCGCCAGCTGCTCAACATCCTGCATGTAATCCACCTCTACGACCGCATCAAGCGGGGCGACACCGCGGGCTGGGTACCGCGCTGCGTGCTGATCGGCGGCAAGGCCGCGCCGGGCTACGCGGTGGCGAAGCACATCATCAAACTGGCCTCCAGCGTGGCGGCAGCGGTCAACGGCGACCCGGCCAGCAAGGGATTGCTGCAGGCGGCTTTCCTGCCGGATTACCGCGTTTCGGCGATGGAGGTGATCTGCCCCGGCACCGATCTATCGGAGCAGATATCCACTGCCGGCAAGGAAGCCTCCGGCACCGGCAATATGAAATTCATGATGAACGGCGCGCTCACCATCGGCACGCTCGACGGCGCCAACATCGAGATCCGCGAGGAGGCGGGAACCGACAATTTCTTCCTGTTCGGCCTTACCGCCGAGGAAGTGGAAGCGCGCCGCGACCGCTATGACCCGCTCGCAGTGATCGCAGCCGACGAAGACCTGCAGCGGGTGTTGGCGCTGCTGGAAAGCGGGTATTTCAACCTTTCCGAGCCGGGAATTTTTGACCCGGTCATCGATTCCCTCACCCGCCACGGCGACTACTGGATGGTGGCGGCGGACTTCCGCAGCTACGTCGAGGCGCAACAGCAAGCGGCGGAAGCCTACCGGGATGCGGAGCGGTGGACGCGGATGAGCATCCTCAACACGGCAGCCAGCGGCAGATTCTCCAGCGACCGCACCATCGGAGAATACAATGCGGACATCTGGAAACTGGAAGCGGTGCCGCCGCTACCGCAGAACGCCGGATAACGCTGCGGTAACGAGGCGAGGGGTCAGTATGTTTCGCTGTTCCATATCCCTTGCAGCGCGTTGTAATCCACGCCGGCGAAATCGGCTTGCGAGCCGTCCTGATTTGCCACTTTCAGGAGAGATTCTGCGGATTTCGGCCGGTCTGCCCCACCCTGACCCTGACTATAAACGGTAGCAAGAAAATTTCTGGCATCGGCATAACCGAGCTGCGATGCCACCGTAGACAGCACCAACGCGGTACGGTAACTTTTTGCCGTACCCAGGCCCTTGTAGTACATCTGGCTCAAACCGTACAACGCGCGCACATCGCCCCGCTTCGCCGCCACCCGGAACCAGCGCATCGCTTCTCCGTAGCTGGGAGCATCGCCGTCAAGGTACAAGGTCGCGAGATTGGTTTGGGCGATAACGTCCCCCTGCTCGGCAGCCTTGCGGTGCCAGGCAATGGCCATCGCCAGATCCTTGGCAACACCGCTTCCGGTGTAATACATCATGCCCAGCTTGATCTGGGCGCGGGGATCCCCTGCTTCCGCCGCCTTGCGATACCACTCGGCCGCCATCGCCAGATCGCGTGCAGCTCCATGACCGGTCTGGTGCATCCACCCCATCCGGAATTGCGCATCGTAATCACCTTGCGCGGCTGCACTACAGCAATTTCCAGGCATGGGACTTTGGGCGGCAAGCGTTTCCTCCTTCTCGCCGGGATTTGCCAAGGCAGGGAGGGACAATCCCATCGTGACAAGAAGGCAGAAAGCAGTTTTTTTCATAGCATCCTCCGCGTCGAACTTGAAATAGGGCCAGAGGCTCGTCAATATCAAGCGGGGATAGCGAGTTACGCGGGAAAATCAGCGGAAAGGGAATCTGTGACAAGCAGACTGGAGGGAAAATGTCCGCTATCGCCATTCCGAAACACATGCTCCTGGAACATGTGGCAATCCCGCTATCGTAGGCCGAAGCCCTTAGACCGGTAACTTTGCGCCCCCACTTTTCAGTTGGGTTTGCCTTTAACGAATGACTACGGTTGCTTTTTTACCAAAGAATTTTCTGGCTGTCCATAGCTTCCTGAAAAATTTTTCTACCGCCGAAGCCGGCCGGGCTACCAATCGATCGGCTTGCCATCCCTGAAAAACAGGCCGGATGGGCCGTCATCCGGCAACGTCGCCGCCCAGACGATGCCCTTGATTCCCTGTTCGATCGAGCGCTCGGCGTTCGGGCCGCCCATGTCGGTTCTCACCCAGCCCGGACAGACGGAATTGACCTTGACGTTGGTGCCGTTCAGCTCGGCCGCAAAAATCCGGGTGAGCGCGTTGAGCGCCGTCTTCGACATCCGGTAGCCGGGCCAGTAGCCGCCCATTTCCGACAACTGCCCCAGGCCGGAAGAGAGATTGGCCACCCGTCCGTAACCGTTTTCCTTCATCAGCGGCAAGAACGCCTGGCACATGCGGAACGGACCGAGCGTGTTGACTTCGTAAGTCTGACGGACGATCTCCGGCGTCATCGCGAACACGCTCGCCAGCTCGGGGCGATCCCAGTCCCTCGGCTCCAGCAGCACGCCGGCGTTATTTACCAGGACATCCGCCCGCTTGAAGCGCGCCCGGACGATGGCGGCGAATGCATCAATCTGTTCCTGGCGGGTCACATCGGCCTGAAAGCATTCCACCTCGAGACCGGTGTTCTTCAAGGGCGCGGCAGCTGCTTCCAGCTTTTCCAGGCTGCGTCCGACCATCAGAACCCTGTAGCCCTTTTTCGCCAAAGCCCGCGCAGTGCCGAGCCCCAGACCCCGATTCGCGCCCGTGACGATGGCGATTCTCTTGTCAGACATCATGCACCTCCTTCTTGCACCGCCGCCGCGATCCGCTCCAGCGCTTCCTTAAGAGCCGACCGTGGGCAGCCGAAATTCAACCGCACGAAACCCGGCAACCCGAATGCCTCCCCATCCATCAGCCCCACCCCGGCCTGCTCGAAATATTGCGCCGGATGGACTTCTCCGAGCCCCCGCGCGTCTATCCAGGCAAGGTAAGTGGCTTCTACATGGGCCATTTCAAGGCCATCGATGCCGCCGATGAAGCGCTCCACCGAATCCCGGTTGGCGCGCAAATATTCGATCAATTCCCGCCGCCATGGTTCGCCGTTCTGGTAAGCCGCAAGCGCGGCAACATAGGCGAAAATGTTGCATTCCGGCACGATGCCCGCCATGGCGCCGCGGAAGCGCTTCCTCAAATCGGCGTCGGGAATCACCGCAAAGGAAAACCCCAGTCCCGGAATGTTGAACGTCTTGCTCGGGGCCAGCAAAGTAACGGTCCGTTGTGCGATGTCCGGATTCAGGGCGGCAATGGGAATATGCCGTTTGCCTTCGTCCAGCACCAGGCCGCAGTGGATTTCGTCGCTGCAGATGACGAGATCGTGCCGTTCGCTGAACGCGGCAAACCGCTCCAACTCTTCGCGGGTATAGACGCGGCCCACCGGGTTGTGGGGATTGCACAGCAACAGCAGCCGGGATTGTTTGGTGACGGCGCTTTCCAGCCGATCCCAGTCTGGCGCCCAGCAACGCTCCGTTTGCGCCATGAGGACCGGGACAAGCTTTCGGTCGGAGAGCAGCGGCGCAGTCAGGAAAGGAGGATAAACCGGCGTCAGGGTCAGGACTTCGTCGCCGCTCGAACCCACCGCCCGGCTCGCGATGTTGAGGCCTGCCACCAGCCCAGGCAGCCATACCAGCCAACCCGGATCGACCTGCCACCGATAGGCTTCCTGCAAATGGCCGCAGATGACTTCAGGCAGATCGCCGGGCGCCTGAGAATAGCCGAACACGCCATGCCCAACCCGCTGTTGCAGCGCGTCGATAACGCACGGCGGCGAACGGAAATCCATGTCCGCCACCCACATCGGCAGAATGTCGCGGCCGACGTACTTGCTCCACTTCACGCTGTCCGTACCGCGCCGCTCGACGGGGGTATCGAAATCAAATGGCACGATCGCTCAGCTATCCAGGCCTTTTTTCAGCAGCTCGGCCACCACCTCGTTCACCCCGGTCTGGCGTTCCTGCGCCAGCGCCTGGATCCGTTTCACCAGATCGCCGTTGAGCTTGACCGCGAACGGCACCAAACCGAGTGCCTGATCGCGCTTGCGCTGTTCGCGCCGGTCTACGGCAGCGGCAGCCTCCTTGCCGAAACGCTCGGGCAAGCCGGACTGGTTCATTTTGCTGTTGATTTTCAAGCCCTGGTTTTTTTCCAGGTCGGTCCTTTTCACGTTTGTATATCCTTGATCGATTCGAGATGTTGCATTCTACGCAGTAATGCCTTCCCCACTCCGGCAATTGCGCTGCCCCGGGGTTTTTGTCCCGCACGCCGTTGCTTTGCCAGAAAATTTCAGCGAACCTGCCTTCTACGCGGGTGAGGGTTGGCGGGAAAATCGGAAATCAGGAATAGGACGATAATCCCGCGCAAAGCGGCTTGGTGCGATTCATCCTGAGTCCGACAGGCTCCTATCGGAGCGTATCGAAATGAGCGGCGAGCTTGGCCATTTCCAGGCCGACGTTGTTGAGTTCGCTCACGGCGTGCTCCACTTGGCTGATGCTGGTGCCATTTTGTTCGATCAGCGCCGACATTTGCTCCATGTTTTTTGCGACATCTTCGCTGGCACGGGATTGCTCTGCTGCGGCCCCGGCAATCTGTTCCGCCATCGACGTGACTTCGCCGCTGGCACGGGAGATTTCCTCGAGACTCTGGCTGCTTTCACGGATCAACCCCAGCTCCTGCTCAACTTCTTGCCCGGCTTTCTCCATCGCGGCCACGGCTTCCTTGGCTGAAGCCTGGATCTCGTCGACAATCCGGGTAATGTCTACGGTGCTGGACGCAGTGCGCTCGGCAAGTTTACGCACTTCGTCCGCCACCACTGCGAATCCGCGCCCTTGCTCCCCAGCCCTGGCCGCCTCGATCGCGGCATTCAACGCCAACAAGTTGGTCTGTTCCGCGATTTCCTTGATCGATTTGGTAATGTCGCCGATTTTCTCCGTTGCCAGGGCAAGCCCATCGATGGTTTTGCCCGATACCTGCACGGCCTCGACAACCCGGATGGCCGACTCGGTGCTGCAGGCTATATGCTGGCTCCCCTGCTGGACCGTGGCCAATGTGGCGTTCGCCGATTTCGCAGTGCTATCGGCACCACTCGCCACTTCCGTGGCGGAGACGCTGACTTCCTCCATGGCAGCGGCCACCTGGGCTACGCGGTCCTGTTGGTCGTGTGATTGCGATACCAGACGGTTTACCTCCGCCGTAAGCTCCGCACCATGTTTATGGAGGCGATGCGTGGCGGCCCGAATTTCGTCGGTGATGACGCGCAGGTGAGCCTGTGTGTAGGCGAGAAAGGCGAGGACGTGCCCCGCTTCGTCCCGGCGGTAAACATCAATATCGTTGTCCAGGTTACCCTGGGCAATTTGATCGAAGTAGCCGAGGGCTTCCTTGAGGGGACGAGTAACGGTGGTCGTTATAAAAAAACACGACGCGCCACCCAAAACAACAGCCAAACCGGAGGCGGCGAACGCCATGACGGACATGCCCATGCTTCCCATAAAGGCGGCAGCCACCGCCAACAGCGCCATCGTTAACATGAACAGCGCGTAGCGGGCATTAAATGACAGCTTGTACAGCAAATCTACGACAGAGGTAGCCCGGAGTTTTGCATGCTTTTCGCGAACGTTTCGGTACAATGCCTCTGCCGCTTCGATCTGCTCGCGTGTGGGTTGCCGCCGGACGGACATGTAGCCATTGGTTTGGTTGTTCTTGCGGATCGGCACTACCAGTGCATCGACCCAGTAGTGATTGCCGCTTTTGCAGCGATTTTTCACCACCCCTCGCCAAGGGCGTCCTTGCTCGATGGTGCTCCACAGTATTTCGAAGGCCTCCTGCGGCATATCCGGGTGCCGCACGATGTTGTGATTTTTCCCGATCAGCTCTTGCTCCGTGAATCCGGATACTTCGACGAACGCATCGTTGGCGTAGGTGATGATTCCCTTCAGGTCGGTCTTGGAAACGAGAATCTTGTCCCTGGGGTAATGGTGCTCTACGTCCGTGACGGGAAGGTTGCGCTTCATGTCCTCTCCAGAATTCTGTTTTTTTACCAGCGTCCCTTGGTTGAGCAAAAATCGGAGAACCTCAAGGAGCAAGAGTTTATTTCATAAAGTTGAATATGTTAGCACCAATCAACTGCGGCGGTCACGTTTTTTCGGACAGTCGGATAAGCTAAAGCCGACCGGTTGAAAGGAACGTGAAGCATGGGAGCGAAACGCAAGCAACACAGCGCGGAATTCAAGGCGCAAGTGGCGATGGCGGCC